>JADWMM010000079.1 GCA_015978205.1 Alkaliphilus sp. NP8
GCCTTAGGTTATGTTTTGTCATTATTTATTCAGTTGTTTCATTTTTTCCATTTTTCTTCACCAACACCAGTTGACAAAGAGCCTAATTAATTATTATTTGTTTTTTATTTATTATATCACATCACTATATAGATAAATTCTATTTTTAAAAATTTAAAGTAGAATCAATATTATATACGTCAGTAGAATCAATATTGTATACGTCTTGAGTATTCATCATTTCTTGTTGTATTTTAAAAATATCCATATAATTAATAGAATTTTCTTCTGTTAATTCAGGTAGCTGAATATCAATATCTTCATTAATATTATAAATATCTTGATTAAATTCTAATTTAATATCAATAATCACATCTTCCATTGAAGTTTCCTCTTCTGCTTCAGAAACTTCTGGAGCAAAAGCTAGTTCCTCTTCAGTATAGTATTGTTGCATTTGAATGTTCATAATATCATTTTGACTAATACTTAAATGTACTACTCCATTTGTATTTACAATATTATCATTTGTATCTATTTTATAATTAACAACTAATCCTTCTTCACCAATAATATTAAAATCCTCTATTGTATCAAAAAATGTATCAATACTATTCAATACATCTTCTCTAGAATCCTCTGAGAAAATGTATAGCATTTCATCTAATGCTTGAGTCATTTCTTCTTTTTCTATTTCATTTTGAATATCCATACTCTCTACAAGTTTGGTAATGATTCCGAAATACTCTCTTATGAAATTTTCTGTTGAATCACTTTCTACAAATGTATGTGCTGCATACTGTAAAAAGTCTTTAAAAGTTTCATCATCAAATTTCATCTGATAAACTTTTACAGTCTCGCCATCTATTTTTTCTTCACCTTCATATGAAATTATATCCTTTTTAAAATTAAAATCTTTAGCATATCCTTTTAAAAATTCTTCTACTATTGGCTGGAATTCTTTACTTAGCTCTATAGATTCTTTTAAAATTTCTTTAGATATTACTTCTTCTTCCATACTCTCGTTTATATCTGAAAGATCAATTACAAAATATTCTTTGTTTCTATATGATTCTGGCATTCCCATCTTCATTACAGCAGGTAATTGAAAAATTTCTTTTATAACTATTTCATCTCCTGTAAAATCACCATCAACCCATACACTTGTATCCATAGCCATACCAGCAAAATTCATATCTAAATCCATTTCAGCCTTAACTTTTGTCTGATCTTCATTACGTTCCATTTTTTCATGAATCTCAATTCCTGAATTATTAATCATATATAACAGCTGTTGTACTTCCAGCTCCTCTTCTTCAGATAAGCCTGTTACATTAACATTCGCATTTATACTTGTATCACTTTCATAAGATGTCATGTTATTTAGATTAATCAACCCATTAAAAACCTTCATTTCATTAGTATTACATCCAATTAATAACATAGATACTGCTGATAAAACCACTAAGACATTAATAAGTTTCATTCTTTTTATCATTATTTTTCCCCCTTTATAATATTATGTAATAGCTCGTTGCAGAACTCTACAACTCGCATAAATACTGCATTTAAATATATTGAAATGGATAAGTTTCCCCCAATTTTGGGTATATATACATTGACTAGATGTGTATAACTCAAAACTAAAAACAAAAGAAAAGAAAAGAAAGGAGAAACTTATGCCAATTTCAGCTAACCAATTAAACCTTTGTGATGTTTCTACTGATTTTGATAAGTTCTATAATCAAAATCAAAGTAATTTACTTTCTTTATTAAATCAATTTATTAATATCAGAGACTTTATTCC
>JADWMM010000050.1 GCA_015978205.1 Alkaliphilus sp. NP8
TCACTTTACTGAAAACTTAAAACCTGCGGAGGAATAAAAACGAATATTTTAAAAAGCTTTTCGAAAAAAGTTCAGAAATTGAATATATTATGTTATAATTGAGGAAGTTATTATTATATAATTTCCTCATTTTTTTTAGACTTAAGTTGTATATAAGTTTAATTTTATATTTTAATTTATAACTGAGAATTGAAAGGGTGTTTACATGGATAAAAATATTGATGCAGTATTATTTTCTAAGGAAGAAATTTCTCAGAAAGTAAAAGAATTAGGGAAACAAATATCTAAAGATTATAATGAAAATGATGAATTAGTTATAATAGGTATACTTAAAGGTGCTAGCATATTTATGGCAGATTTAATACGTGAGATAGATATGTCTGTTAATATTGACTTTATGGCTGTTTCAAGTTATGGAAATTCTACACAAAGTTCTGGAACAGTTAAAATAATAAAGGACTTAGATTTAGAAATAGAAGGAAAGCATATTTTAATAGTAGAAGATATTATAGATACTGGATTAACTTTAAAATATCTAACGAATAATTTGAAATCAAGAAAAATTAAAGGTTTAAAAATATGCACACTATTAGATAAACCAAAAAGAAGAAAGTGTGATTTAGATATTGACTATATAGGATTTGAAATACCAGATAGATTTATTGTAGGCTATGGAATTGATTACGCTGAAAAGTATAGAAATTTACCTTATATAGCATCAATAAAAGAGTAATATAATATTAAATTTCCAATACCTTGAATAATAATTATAATATTTAATAATACTATAACTAAAGTTTATTCAAGGAGGGTTAATAATGAATACAGCAGTAGATTTTGAAGAAATAAAAAAAGAATTTATTGAAGCAGATGTAGATACAAAGATTGATATCTATACAACTACTTCAGGTCTAAGTGTTGAACAGTTTAAAGAATTATTAAGACATTTTCCCCTACAACATTTAGAAAAATTGGAAAAGGCTATGGCATAGAAGTAAAAACATAAATAATAAAGACTCTCTTTAATACAAGAGAGTCTTTTCTTGTGTATAATTTGCCTGTTTTATTCTTCTTTATTAGTATAAACTTACTATTATTGGTAAAATTAAAATAATATAAATCTTTATTTATATTATTTTAATTTTTATTAATTTAAAGGAAAAGATAACATATATAGGAGGATAATATGAAAAAAA
The DNA here is from genome assembly GCA_015978205.1 of Alkaliphilus sp. NP8. GTDB lineage: Bacteria > Bacillota > Clostridia > Peptostreptococcales > Natronincolaceae > Alkaliphilus_B. The sequence goes on from JADWMM010000050.1 coordinate 1,197, forward strand.
TAGACGATTTTTTTAGATTCTTAAGCAAACAAATAAAGGGATATAATAAAGATAGAGGAAATAGTTTAAGGTTTAGAAACTATTATACAAGTGTTAAGGAAGATAAAAGAAGTCATATTGCTAAAATATTTGACTATTGCATTTGGAGGATCGTAACATTCTTTATAATTTTTTTATACATATATTTAAATACTAGGAGATTATTCTTGTCAATTATTTTAGCCACTGTAAGTTTTACTATAATACATGGACTAGCTATAACAGGTAGAAAGCGAAAGTTTAATTCAATGAAAAATCAAAAAAGGAGACATATAGCAAGTCAAAGAGTTTATAGTGAAATAATGAATAAAACAGTGTATGAAATGAAAGATTATATTGAAGATTTATTTAGTAGTATGGGATTTAAAGATTTTAATTTGGAACAAAGCCATGAAAGAAGTATAGTTTTAAGTACTATGTACAAAGAAGAGAAGATTATGATATTATTTAATATGTATAAAAATGATTTTGATGTAGAATTAAAAGAAGTAAAAGAGTTTAATAATATGATAGTAGAGAATAAGGCTAAAAAGGGAATTTTAATAACAACTTCTGATTTTACAAATGATAGCTATAACCATATAGATAAAGATTCGTCAATATTGTTAATTAATAAAGATAAATTACTTAGAATAATTGAAGATAATGGTCTATTTCCTAATGCTGAGGAAATTGATGAAATGATCGAAAATAAGATAAGTAAAAAAGAAAAAATATGGGCTAAGTATAAGCAATCTGCTTTATCTAAAAATAACATAAAAAAATATATAGTATTAAGTATTTATCTTGCTATAGCAGCTTGGTATACACAGTATACAGTATATTACATGATAATATCTAGCTTTATTTTAGCGCTAACATTAATTAATTTTTTATTTAATATATTCAGAAAAAATACTATAGAAGAAAAACAGGAAACTAATCTTGAAGAGCTATTGAATGATATGTAGAAGATTAAGGGGGAGGACTTTATGCTTCGTTATTTATGTGCTGGTGAATCTCATGGAAAAGGATTGGTGGCGATTGTTGAAGGAATGCCTTCTAACATACCGATTGATATAAACAGGATAAATGAAGATTTAAAAAAAAGACAGCAAGGCTATGGTAGAGGCAATCGAATGAAAATTGAAAAAGATAAAGTAGAAATAATTACTGGAGTAAGAGATGGTAAAACTCTAGGAACACCTTTAACTATTGTAATTAAAAATATTGATTATAAAAACTGGACAAATGTTATGGGAATAGAGAAACTGGAAAATCAACAAAAGAAAATTTTAGAGCCACGTCCAGGCCATGGAGATTTAGTAGGAGCATTAAAATATAATCATAAAGATATACGAAATGTAATAGAAAGAACTAGTGCACGAGAAACTGCTATACGTACAGCAGTTGGTAGTATAGCTAAACAACTTTTATCAAAATTTAATATACAAATTATAAGTCATGTTTTATCCATAGGAGAAGTTAAATATAAATTTACAGATAAGGATATATTTAAATTTAAAAATCTAATAGAAGAATCTTGCCTTAGATGTATAGATACAAATGTTGAAAAAGAAATGATAGATGAAATAAATGAAGCCAAAAGAAAAGGAGATTCCTTAGGAGGATCTTTTGAAGTTATTGTTAAAGGAGTACCTGTAGGTTTGGGAAGCTATTCTCACTTTGATAGAAAATTAGATGGAACCTTAGCTCAAGGAATTATGAGTCTTCAAGGTATTAAAGCCGTAGAGATAGGCGAAGGAATAGATGGTATTACTAATCCAGGATCAAAATTTCATGATGAAATTCAATATTCTATAGAAAAAGGGTATTATAGAAATACAAACATGGCAGGTGGAATTGAAGCTGGTGTCAGTAATGGGGAAAATATTATTATAAAAGGACATATGAAGCCAATACCTACTCTTACTCAACCTCTTAAAACAGTGAATATGTTTACTAAGGAAGAAAAAGAAGCAGTAGTGGAAAGAAGTGATAATTGCGCAGTACCTTCAGCATCAATCGTTGCAGAGGGAATATGTGCTTTTATTATTGCTAAAGAAATGGTAGACAAGTTTGGTGGAGATAGCATAGAAGAAATGATGTTGAATTATAAAAGTTATATGAATTATTTAAGGGAGAGATAATATGAAAGAGGTGAAAATAAGTATAGGCAAAGAGCCATACTCACTATACATAGGAACAAATTTATTAGAAGATATAGATTCATTATTAAGTTCACATATTAGTGAAAAATCGGTTTTTGTAATTATTGATGAAAATGTACTGAATTATTATGAAGAAAAAATAATAAAACCTTTGAAAAATAACACAAGTAAGTTGAGTTATTATATAGTTCAATCTGGAGAGAAAAATAAGTCTATTAAAACATACCAAAGTATTATGGAAAAACTAATAGATAATAAATATAATAGAAATTCTGTTATTATTGCTATTGGTGGTGGAGTAGTTGGTGATATGGCAGGTTTTGTAGCTTCTACATATATGAGAGGTATAGATATAATTCATATACCCACTACTCTTTTAGCTCAAGTAGATAGCAGTATTGGAGGAAAAACGGGAATAAACTATAGTAGATTTAAAAATTTAATTGGAACTTTTTATCATCCAAAATTTGTAGTTATAGATACAAATACATTAAATACATTACCTAATAGAGAATATAAAGCTGCCTTTGGAGAAATTATAAAATATGGTATGTTAGCTGATTATACTATATTATTAGATTTAGAGAAAAACTTTGAAGAATATATAAGTAGATCTATAAATTTAGATAATATAATTTTAAAATGTATACAAATTAAAGAAGAAATAGTAATGAGAGATGAAACAGATTTAGGAGTGAGAAAAATATTAAATCTGGGTCATACATTTGCTCATGGAATTGAATCTACTACCGAATTTAGTAAGCTTTTCCATGGAGAAGCTGTAGCTTTAGGTTTATTGATTGTTAGCAAGCTCTCTTTTAATCTTAAGTTAATAACAGAGGATTATTATAAATTTATACATAAGTTAATAAAGAAATATTTTAATAATATATTTCCAGTTTCAATTAATACTGATGAACTAGTAAATGCTATGGTTATGGATAAAAAAAATAAATGTAATGATATTACTTTTATATTACCATTAGGCAAAGAAAAAACAAAAGTATGCAATAATATTTCTATTGAAACCATTAAAAACACTATTTTGGAGGCTAACAATGAATATAGTTGTAAATAAGGTACATAAAGTTTTAGGAAAGACAAAAGTACCTGGAGATAAATCTATTTCTCATAGAAGTATTATGATTGGATCTATATCAAAAGGTGAAACTTATATAAACAATCTATTATTATCTGATGATGTTAAAAGTACTATAAATTGTTTTGAAAATTTAGGTGTATTTATAGAAAGGAAAAATAATTATACAATAGTTAAAGGTTTAAGCCCTAAAAAATTTAAAATTTACAATAAAAAGTTAGATGCAGGTAATTCAGGTACTACAGCCAGATTATTATTAGGATTAATTAGTGGCAGTAATAATGGTTATTGTTTTACTGGGGATAGTTCATTGAAGAATAGACCAATGAAAAGAGTAACTGATCCATTAATAAAAATGGGAGCAGATATAAAATTTTTAGATAATGAAAATTTACTTCCTATTGCAATTAAGGGAGGAAATTTAAAAGGAATTACTTATAGACTTCCTGTAGCAAGTGCTCAGGTTAAATCTGCTATTATTTTAGCAGGCTTACAAGCTCAAGGAACTACTGTAATAGAAGAACCTAAAATAAGCAGAGATCATACAGAAATAATGATAAATTATTTTGGTGGTAATGTTAAAAAAATAGGCAACTGTATCAATGTAAAGGGAGAACAATCGTTAATAGGTGATGAAGTTTTTATTCCGGGAGATATTTCATCAGCTTCTTTTTTTATAGTTTTAGCTTTAATTGTACCTGAATCAGAACTTTTAATTGAAAATGTTGGACTTAACCCTACTAGAACAGGAATTATAGATGCTCTAATCACTATGGGAGCTAATATTAAAGTAATTTCAGAAAAAATAGCTAATGGTGAAAAATATGGAGATATTCTTGTTAAAAGCAGCAAATTACAGGGAACAACTATAGAAGGAAATATGATTCCAAGACTAATAGATGAAATTCCTATTTTAGCTGTAGCAGCTACAATAGCAGAAGGAAAAACTATTATAAAGAATGCAGAAGAACTAAAAGTTAAAGAGTCAAATAGAATAAAAAGTATGGTAAATGAACTGAAAAAGATGGGATCAAAAATTGAAGAAACAAAAGATGGAATGATAATAGAAGGACCTACTAAACTTATAGGTACTACAGTTGAAAGTAATGGGGACCATAGGATAGCAATGGCTATGGTTATTGCTGGAATGGTTGCAGAAGGGCATACTAAAGTTTTAGATTCAGAATCTATACATATATCTTTTCCAGAATTCGAAAAAACTTTAAAGGAAATTACAAAATAATACACCATAAATATATTATGTAAACTATTGACCCTATATAATGGTACATATGTTTTAAATATTATAGTTTGGTAACTTTTATTGAATATTTAAATTATTTAGATAAACAGTATTTGATTTTAAGTCTAAAACCACTTATAATAATATTGTATACAAGATTTGATGTTGATTTAATATAGTTAATGAAAATATTAATCTTTATATTAAATACTATAATAAAATATCTATAGTATAATTACATATTTTATTAATTTAATAGAATTTTAAATTACTAAGGAGGAATAATAATGAGTAAGAAAATGTTACCAGCTGCATTATCAAATAGGCATATTCACTTAAGTAAAGAGGATATTGAAACTTTATTTGGAGAAGGATATGAATTAACAAGAAAAAAGGACTTATCACAGCCAGGACAGTATGCATGTGAAGAGAAGGTGGACTTAATAGGTCCAAAGAAAAGCATTAATGGTGTTAGAGTATTAGGTCCAGCTAGACCAAAAACACAGATTGAAGTATCGTTAGCAGATGGTTTTGTTTTAGGTGTTAAACCTCCAGTAAGAGATTCTGGAGATATAGCAGGTAGCCCAGGTGTTAAAATAGTAGGACCAAAGGGAGAAGTAGAGCTAAACGAAGGTGTAATAGCTGCAGCTAGACATATTCATATGCACCCAGACAATGCAAAAGAATTTGGTGTAGAAGATAATCAAAGAGTAAAAGTTAGAACAACTGGTGAAAGATCTATTGTCTTTGAAAATGTATTAGTAAGATCTAAAGATTCTTATGCTCTTGAAATGCATGTAGATGTAGATGAAGGGAATGCAGCAGGTCTTAAAAATGGTGATATGGTAGAATTAATTTTAGATTAAGTTGGAGGTATACAATGAATATAGCAAAATATATAGATCATACAATATTAAAGCCTGACACTACTAAAGAAAAAGTAAAAGAAATATGTGCAGAAGCAAAAGAACATAAATTTTATTCTGTATGTGTAAATGGTAATAATGTTGCATTTGCTTATGATGAATTAAAGGGAAGTGAAGTTAAAGTAGCTGCTGTAGTAGGGTTTCCTTTAGGAGCTATGACTTCGGAAGCTAAAGCTTTTGAAACTAAAAATGTTATTGACAATGGTGCTAAAGAAATAGATATGGTAATTAATATTGGGGCACTTAAAGAAGGTAATAAAGAAGAAGTTTTAAATGACATAAAAGCTGTAGTTGATGCTGCTGGAAGTAAAGCTGTAGTTAAAGTTATTATTGAAACTTGTTTATTAAGTAAAGATGAAAAAATATTAGCCTGTGAATTATCTAAAAAAGCAGGAGCTCATTTTGTTAAGACATCTACAGGTTTTAGTACAGGCGGAGCAACTATTGAAGATGTAAAGCTTATGAGAAAAACTGTAGGACCAGATATGGGAGTAAAGGCATCAGGTGGTGTAAGGGATTTAGAAACTGCCTTAGCTATGATTGAAGCTGGAGCAACAAGAATTGGAGCAAGTGCATCTGTAAGTATTGTAAAGAATCAAAAGAGTAATACAGAAGGATATTAAAGACATATGTAGAGGTCCTATTGTAGTCTATTATTACAATAGGATCTTTTTTTATTTTATAATAATTTGAGTTAATGTAAAAACTAACATATAATAAAAATGTAAATAGTGAATTTTCATATTTAATAAAAGTACATAATATTATGATTTGAATAAACTAAATAATACTATTATTAGGAAGGTGTTTATAATCAAAAAATATTTGAGAATTATATTATTATTAACTATTGCTTCAATAATGTTTATAAGCGTGACAATAACATCTAGTGCAGAAGAAGATTTAAGTATTACTAGATGGATGGTAGAATCTAGTCTTTTAAATAATGGAGATCTTGAAATAGTAGAGGATATTACCTTTAAGTTTAATAAAAGATATAATGGAGTCTTTAGAGAAATAATTTTGGAAAATACAGAAAACATTAATGGAATAAGGGTAACAGAAAATAGTAAAGATAAAACTTTAGAATATGAGCATGTAGAAAATGCTAAAAAGGGCGATAATAATGTTTTTGTAGCTAATAAAGAAAATAGTGGAGTAACAGTACAAATATTTTCTCCAGCTAATAATGAAGAAAAAACTTTTAGGTTAATGTATACTGTTAAAAATGTAGCAAAGAAATATAATGATATAGGAGAAGTCTATTATAAATTTTTGGGTAGTGAAAACGATACTCATATTGATGTTTTTTCTGTAAACATAACGTTATCAGAAAAAGATATAAGAAATGAGGTAAAGTTTTTTGCTCATGGTCCCTTAAATGGGAAAATACATAAAGTGTCAGAGGATACTATTAACTTACGAGTAGAAGATGTGCCTGAAAATACATTTGTAGAAAGTAGAATTCTTTTTCCGACAGAATTTATACCTGATTCACAAAATACTATAAATACAGACGCTTATTCAGATATTATGAATGAAGAGGCTGAACTACAGGAAAAAATAGAAGAAGATTTAGCTAAGATACAAACTAGAAAAAGTTTATTTGGAAATATTTCAGTTATAATTGCAATAGTTCAAGTATTTATATTTATTTTCTTTATTATTAAATATCGTAGATCAAAAGATATATATTATAAAACCAAGTCTAAAGAAATACCGGATGATAATACTCCAGCAGTAGTAAGTTATATTTCAAGTGCAGCAATTAGTAATAACACTATAATTGCTACAATACTTGATCTTTATAGAAAAGGATATTTAAAGGTAGACAGTGAAGAAAAATTAAAAAATAAAGAGGATACATTAAATAACTTTACTATAACTAAAATTAAAGGTACAGATGATAATCTTTTAAATCATGAAAATCATTTTATTAGTTGGTTAATAGATGAAATGGGCGATGGAGGAGCTGTAACTACGAAGGATATAGAAAATTATAGTAAAAATAAAAGAGCCTTGTTTACAGAGCATTATAATAAATGGATACAATTAATAAAAAAGGATGCTATTAACAAAGGTTATTTTGATAAAAGCAGTAGGAAATATGGAGTGCCATTAGTAATACTTTTTCCTATTAGTTTGATAATATCTATAATAGCTTTATCATATGAAAATATTTTAGGATTATTTTTAATGTTTACATCAATTTTAATATTGATTCAAGGTATTATATTAATCGCTAGAAAATCTGATTATGGATATATAGAATATAAAAAGTGGACAGAGTTTAAAAAACATATGAAAAAACTTAAAAACGATGATTTTAAGGATAATTTTAAAGCATATCCAAAAGATATTACGTTAATATATGGTTTGGCATTGGGAATTAATAATGATATATTAAATAATTTTAATATCAGAAACACTAATACCGAAGGTGGATTTCAACATGGATATGGATGGATGTATTGGTATTTCCTTTTAAATAATAATAGTAATAATTCATTTAATCAAAGCATAAATAACTCTTTTAATACTGGTACCACATCAGTAGGAGGCAGTGGAAACTTTACTGCTGGTGGTGGAGGTGGTATCGGCGGAGGCGGAGCTGGAGGATTCTAAGGAGTCTAATTTTTAAAAATATTTATAACTAATATAGGTAGTATAAAATATAAAGGTGGAGGTAACATATGAAGGCTTTAGTTATTTTAGGTAGTCCAAGAACTAATATGAATACTGATATACTATTAGAGCAAGTAATTAAAGGTTTAGAAGCAAAAAATGTAGAGGTAGAAAAAATAGAATTAGGTAAATTAAAATTTGATCCTTGTATTTCCTGTAATGCTTGCGGTCAGACAGGACAATGCTATAAAAAAGATGATTTAACAAGTATATATGATAAATTTGATACTTCTGATATTATAGTTGTAGGTTCACCAATGTATTTCAACTCTGTAACAGCTATAACAAAAACTATGATAGATAGATGCCAAGCTTTTTGGTCTAGTAAATACATATTAAATAAGCCATCTATAGATAAAAATAAAAAAAGAAAAGGTATGTTTGTATGTGTAGGAGGAGCAAAACAACCAGAAGAAGGTTTTGTTGGTGCTACAGTAGTTATAGATTTGTTTTTTAAAGCAATTAATACAGAATATGTATATAATATGCTTGTAGATAATACAGATGAAGTATTTGTAGGGGATTCTAAAGATTTACTTAAAAAAGCATATAAAATGGGATCTGATTTAGCAAAATATTAATAAGAATATAAGGGTAGAATAAAAGCACCTCTAAACTTAAGTTTCAGAGGTGCTTTTATAGCTTTCTTGCTTTTGTTCTGTTAAACGTTAAATCTAAATAGTATAACGTCTCCATCTTTAACTACATATTCTTTACCTTCAAGACGAACAAGTCCTTTTTCTTTAGCTACAGCTTGGCTTCCGCATTCTTCTAAGTCTTTAAAAGCTACTACTTCTGCACGGATAAATCCTTTTTCAAAGTCTGTATGAATTTTTCCGGCTGCTCCAGGTGCTTTAGTACCTTTTTTAATAGTCCAAGCTCTAACTTCTTTTGGTCCAGCTGTTAAATAACTTATAAGACCTAAAAGAGAATAAGAAGCTTGTACTAAACGGTCTAAACCTGACTGTTCTAATCCTAGTTCTTCTAAGAACATTTCTTTTTCATCTTCTTCAAGTTCTGCTATTTCAGATTCAATTTTAGCACAAATAACAACTACTTCAGAACCTTCAGTTTTAGCAAACTTTCTTAGTTTTTGTACATGTGGATTGTTTTTTCCATTTTCTGCAACTTCATCTTCAGAAACATTTGATACATAAATAATTGGTTTAGTAGATAATAAGTTTAAAGTTTTCAAAATTTCTTTTTCATCATCGGTATATTCTAAAGCTCTAGCAGATTTTCCTTCTTCCAAAGCACTTTTTAATTTTTTTAATAGCTCTAGTTCTGGTATTAAACTTTTATCACCTTTTATAAGTTTTTCTGTTTTTTGAACTTTTTTCTCTACCATTTCTAAATCTGAAAAAACAAGTTCAAGGTTAATTGTTTCAATGTCTCTTAAAGGATCTACATTACCGTCAACATGAGTAATGTTAGAATCTTCAAAGCATCTAACTACATGAAGTATAGCTTCTACTTCGCGTATGTGAGATAAAAATTTATTTCCTAAACCTTCACCTTTACTAGCACCTCTTACAAGACCAGCTATGTCATAAAATTCAATTGCAGCTGGTAAAACTTTTTCAGAGCTATTCATATCTTTAAGTACTTTAAGTCTATAATCAGGTACAGATACGACTCCAACGTTGGGTTCTATAGTACAAAATGGATAGTTAGCAGATTCTGCACCAGCTTGTGTAATAGCATTAAACAATGTACTTTTTCCTACGTTAGGCAGTCCAACAATGCCTAGTTTCATTTAAATCTTCCTCTCTATATAAAATATAAAATTAAAGTCAATCATGAATAAAAAATACACACAAATTAAATTATACATTATTATATATTCGTTAGCAACAAGCATAAAATTACTTTATCAAAAAAAAGAAAAAATAACCATGTAAATGAATAGAAGATAGTGAAAAAAGTAGTTAAATAAAAAAGTGATTAAGAGCAACAATATATATAGGAGGTGATATTTTGAAAAACAAAAATATTTTAATTGTAATTTGTTTTACGCTTCTTATATCAATGATTGCAATAGGATGTGCACCAGCAGAAAGACCAGTTCCAGAAACTACTCCAAACGATCAAAACATTAACAGAAATAGAGAAACAATCGATGAACGTAATTTAGAAATGAATAGAAGAACAACTGATGATAATATGTTGGATAATGACAATAATATGCCAAGATATAATCAAAGAGATATGGATGATGCTGAAAATGGAGATCTAACAGACAGAGCAGAAAAAATAGCAAACCAGGTTTCTAAATTAAAAGAAGTTGATGATGCAACAGTAGTTATTACTGAAAACACTGCATTAGTTGGAATAGATATGACATCAGAAACAAAAGGAGAGTTAAGTGCAGATATTAAGAAACAGGTAGAGGATGCTGTTGAAAAGGCTGATAAAGAAATAGATAGAGTTTCTGTAACTGCAGACCCAGATATATTTACTAGAATAGAGAATATGGCTAAAGATATAGGAGAAGGACGTCCATTAAGTGGATTTGGACAAGAGATAGAAGAAATAATTAGAAGAATAACACCAGGTGCATAACATATAATTAATAAAGACGAAGATATCTTCGTCTTTATTAGTTTTTGAATACATATACTTATATTACATAGATAATTTTATGTTTAAATTATCATTTTGGTTTAAAGGGGGTTTGAAAATGTCTATTCTTATAATATCTTTTTTATTTATTTTTACTTTTATATTAAATCTTCTTTCTAACAGTACATATGAAATAATATTGTATATGATTTCGGGAATATTATTATACACAATAATTATTAAAGAAAAGAACAGTAAATTTAAAGATTATAAAAAAGTTATAACTGGCTTAATTATAGGATATTTAGTGGCAAATATAATACTTATAAATAATGAATATAAAACTACATATAATGTACGCAAAAACTTAGGTGTTACAGAAAATAGAACAGCTATTATTTTATTGTTTGATATGGATTTAAATAATTACAATCCGGCGTTTTTAATTAAAAACTTTAAAGATTCTAATTCTCTATTTAATATGTACAAGTTACCTATTAATCTATATAGACAAAAAATTACTATAAGTAAGTATGGAGAGAATATGAATATGTACTATAGTCAATCTATATTGGAACAACTACAAAATAAATTGGGAGAAAGTTCTATAATATATGGTAGCTATGTGAATCAATCTCCTTACATAGAAGAGTCTATACAAGAAGCTATAGCTGATGGTAGCAAAGAAGTCATTATAGTACCTATATCTTTAGTAGGTACAGAAGCAATAGAATCACATCATGACAAAATTCAAGAAGTTAGATTTAATGTTGAAAATGTTGAGTTTAAATCTACAGATTATTTATGGAATAGTGAATTAATAGCACAATCTTATATACATAAAATTAATTTAAATTCGAAAGCTATAGATAAAAGCAGAACTGGAATAATATTAGTAGGTGAAAAACTTAATAAAAAAACAGAAGACAATCCTTATATAAAACAAGATATTTTATTTAGAAAAAAAGTAAGCAATTTATTAAAGAAAGATGGTTATGATAATAATAAAGTTAGATTAAGTTTTTTAGATGAAGATCAAGTAAATGAAGAGATAAAAAAATTAATGGAATATGGTGTCGGTGAGATTATAATAGTACATGTTTCAAATGAAGCACAAAAAAATTCTTCTTTGTATACGGTAGAGAATTTAGTAGAGTCATTAGATGCTCCCCAAGGAATAAAATTTACTCAAGTATATGGTTGGAATCCAAGTGAATACTTAATAACAGAACTATTAAAAAGCATAGAACTTGTAAAGTATAAAAGTGTTAAATAAGTATATTTAGGAGGAATACAAATGAATAAATTAAAAAGTGAAGAAATCACAAAAAATATATTTTTACATACATTCAAAGAAAATAAGTTTAAAACTAATTTAATTAATTTTTATTTTAAAAGACCATTAAATAAAGAGGAAGTTACTTATAATGCAATTTTACCTATGGTTTTGCAAAGAGGTACTAATGTTTATAAAACATCTAAGGATTTGGTAAAAAAACTGGAACATTTATATGGGGCTCATATATCAGGAGGCGTAACTAAAAAAGGTGAAAGACAGATTATAAGATTTTCAATGTCTATAGCTAATGAAAATTATGTAGATGATAGTAATGTTTTGTATGAAGGGTTAGAACTGCTTAATGACATTATAACTAATCCTATTTTAAATAATGGAGTATTTTTAAATGATTATGTTAATCAAGAAAAAGAGAATTTAAAAAACAAAATAAAAGGTCGTAGCAATGACAAAATGAAATACGCAGTAGACAAATGTGTAGAAATTATGTGTGAAAACGAAAACTATGGTATTTATGAATACGGAAATATACATGATTTACAAAAAATAACTTCTGAAAGTCTATATAATCATTATAGAAAAGTAATAAATAATAGTGAGTTAGATGTTGTAGTTGTAGGGAATACAGACCATGATAAGATAAAAGAAATTTTACTAGAAATATTAGATATAAACATTAGTAATCCTACTTCTACTGAATATAGGATAGAAGAGGTAATTCCTACTAAAATAAAAGAAGTAGAGGATGAAATGGAAGTTAATCAAGGTAAATTAACACTAGGTTATAGAACTAATATACCTTATTATGATAATCTTTATCCTGCCTTAATGGTATACTCTAATGTTTTAGGTGGAGGTGCTAATTGTAAATTATTTAGAAAAGTTAGAGAAGAATATAGCCTTTGCTATTATATTTTTTCAAGGCTTGAAAAATATAAATCTTTAATGTTAATAAGTAGTGGAATTGAGATAGAAAATTTTAACAAAGCCAAAGATGTAATAAAAAAGCAATTAATAGAGATTGAAAAAGGAAATATAACAGATAAAGAGATGGACTATGCTAAAAAAAATATTGTTAATTCTATAAAACAATTAAAGGATACTCCACATGATTTAGCTGAATATATATATGGGCAAATAATAAGCAAAAGCATTGAACCCTTAGAAAAATTAATTGATAAAATAGAGTCAATTAAAACAGAACAAGTTATAGAAGTTTCTAAGAATATAAAACTCGATACTATCTATTTTATTACAAACAAAAGATAAGGAGGAGAGTATTGTGGACATAATTGAATATGAAAATAAATTAATTAATGAAAGAGTTTATGAAAAAAAATTAAGTAATGGTCTTAAAATATTCTATATGCCAAAACAAGGATATACAAAACAGTATGCTATGTTTGCGACTAATTATGGTTCTAATGATTTAAAATTCAAATCTAATAGTTCAAATACTATGTATAATACACCTAAAGGAGCAGCCCATTTTTTAGAACATAAAATGTTTGAAGAGCCTGAAGGCAACTCATTTGATAGATTTGCAAATAGAGGAGCTAATGTGAATGCATATACAAATTTTAATACTACTGCATATTACTTTACTTCTACAGATAGTTTTTATGAAAATTTAACCGATCTAATAAATTTTGTTCAATCTCCGTATTTTACAGAAGAAAATGTTGAAAAAGAAAAAGGAATTATAGCTCAAGAAATAAAAATGTATGATGATAACCCAGACTGGAAAGTATATTTTAATTTACTTAAAGCTATGTATAACGACCATACTGTAAAAAATGAAATTGCAGGAACCGTAGAAAGTATAAATAAAATTACAAAAGATGATTTATATAATTGTTATAATACTTTTTATAATCCTAGCAATATGGCAGTATTTATAGTAGGTAACTTAGATAAAGATAAGATTTTTAAAACTATTGAAGATGCTTTTAAAAGTATTTCAAAAAATCAAGATTCAATTATTATTGAAAAATATTATCCAGATGAAAGTGAATCTATAAACAAAAATATAATAGAAGAATCAATGTCTGTATCTTCACCTCTGTTTTATGTTGGATATAAAGATACTGATTTAAAGTTAACAGGAAACAAATTGTTGGGGAAGGAAATAGAATTGAGATTACTCTTAGACATATTGTTTGGAAAAAGTTCGGAGTTGTTCGAAATTTTATACAATAAAGGTTTGGTAGATGACTCATTTGGTGGAGAATATTCAGGAGGTATAAACTATGGACATTGTATTATTGGAGGGAAATCAAAAGAACCAAAAACAGTATTAAACATTATTAATGATTATATAGATAGAAAATTAGAAACTGGACTTATGAAAGAGAACTTTGAACGCATACAAAAAAAACAAATAGGACAATGTCTTAATCAGTTAGATTCTATAGAGTTTGTTGGAAGTTCTTTTATATCTTATTTATTTAAAGATATCAATTTTCTTGAATATATAGATGTTTTAAATAATATAACATTTGAAAAAGTAGAAAAAAGATTTAAAAATAGTTTTAAAGGTGAAAAACAAGTTTTGTCTATAATAAAATGATATTAAAATTAATATGGCTTAAATAACATTTGTTTCTTCCTATAAAACTGTTGAAATGAATGTTAGTTATTTATGTAAAATTTAAAATATTACTTATTAGCTTTTCAATATTAATCAAATATAATATAATTTGATATATATATTTTAAAATGATAAAACAATTTTTATAGGAGAGGTGTTAAAATGGATCCAATAGCTTTTTCAATTTTTGGAGTAGATGTTGCTTGGTATGGAATTTTAATTTCTTTGGGTATATTATTTGGAATTATGGTTGCAACCTATAGGGCAAGACAAGAAGGACTATATAATGACGTAATAGTAGATATGTCTTTAGTAGCTATCCCTATGGCAATTATTGGTGCTAGAGCTTATTATGTTATATTTAGTTGGGATTATTATAGTCAAAATCCAGATCAAATTTTAAATATAAGACAAGGAGGTTTAGCTATACATGGAGGTATAATATTTGGTGTATTAGCGGGTTACTTATTTTGTAAATATAAAAACATAAAATTTTGGAAACTTGCTGATATAGTTGCACCAAGTATTATATTAGGTCAAGCAATTGGAAGATGGGGTAACTTTATAAATCAAGAAGCACATGGCGGCCCTACAAACTTGCCTTGGGGAATTATGGTTGATGGAGTTAAAGTACATCCTACTTTTTTATACGAATCTCTTTGGAATTTTGGTGTGTTTATATTTTTGCTGTTTTATTCTAAAAAGAAAAAATATAACGGTCATATATTTGTACTTTATTTAATTTTATATTCTATTGCTAGGTTCTTTATAGAAGGGTTAAGAACTGACAGTCTAATGTTTGGTTCATTTAGAGTTGCACAGTTAATAAGTATAGCAATTATTATAGGAACGATTATTATAGGTCAGATTTTAAGAAAAAAACAAAATAAAATTTTTTAATATATTTAAAACATCAATTTTTAAACCTCGTATAATTCGAGGTTTTTTTATATGTATTTTAAGTTTTTATTTTAAATATATATAATTATACATATTTATTTACAAAAACTGATTTATATTGTTTGAACGAGGAATTCGAAGAAAAAAACAGAAAATAATAAGAATAACTGCATAAACTACAATAAAATTATTTGACATATTTTGATTATTTAAATAGTATTTAATCATCACTAATAATTTAATGACATAATTAAACATGAGAAAAGGGAAATTGGGGTGAAAATATGTTGGAAAATGAGATTAAAAAATTACAGGGGAAATTAAATGAAATAATTTCTAACAAAGGGGATAATAACTTAATATATGATTTAAGTACTCAATTAGATGAATTAATAGTGAGTTACTATAAATATATTAAATTAAGATCTAATTAAGCTGCAGGACAACTAGTTAGATTGAAATTAGTTTTAATACTGAATTAGCTATACTACAAGTTAGATAGTTAATTACAAAACTTCAAATTTTTGTACTAGTTATACTAATTTATTAGATAACTAGTACAATAACTATAAAAAATAGTACAAGAAAGCATTCTTTCTGTACTATTTTTTATTTTTTGTAATTAAATTTAAAATTAAGAAGGATTTTAATAAAAATGATAGAATTAGTATGTAAAAGTGGTACAAAGTGGTACGTAGTGGGTTAAAAACCCATAAAGGTGGGATGAAAATGTTTATAGGGGAATATAGTCATTCTGTTGATACTAAAGGAAGAGTGAGTGTTCCAGCAAAATTTAGAGAAGAACTTGGTGATAGTTTCATCCTTACTAAAGGGTTGGATAATTGTTTATTTATTTATTCTATGGATGAATGGAAAATATTGGAATCAAAACTCAAACAATTACCATTAACTAATAGAGATGCCAGAGCTTTTGTAAGATTCTTTTTCTCTGGCGCTACTGAATGTGGATTAGATAGTCAGGGAAGAATAAGGATCCCCACTAATTTAAGAGAACATGCTACTTTAGAAAAAGAAGCAACAATTATAGGTGTAGGTACTAGAATAGAAATTTGGAGTAATAAGGAATGGCAAGAATATAATAATGATGATAATTTAAGCTATGATGAAATAGCAAGCAAGATG
Source organism: Alkaliphilus sp. NP8 (assembly GCA_015978205.1). Classification (GTDB taxonomy): domain Bacteria; phylum Bacillota; class Clostridia; order Peptostreptococcales; family Natronincolaceae; genus Alkaliphilus_B. The sequence goes on from JADWMM010000050.1 coordinate 17,831, forward strand.
GAGGAATTAGGCATTTAATATAAAAAATGAAGGTGATTAAATGAATTTTAAACATGTGTCGGTACTATTAGAAGAATGCATTAAAAACTTAAATATAAAAGATAATGGCGTTTATGTAGATGGAACATTAGGAGGTGCAGGCCATTCTAGTGAAATTGTAAAACATTTATCAGAAAATGGTTTATTAATTGGTATAGATCAGGATGAAAATGCTATTAAAGCAGCTTCAGAAAAACTTTCATCTATGGCAGATAGAGTTAAGTTAGTAAGGGATAATTTTAGCAATATAAATAATATATTAGAAGATCTTGAAATTTCAGGTTTTGATGGATTACTGTTAGACTTAGGAGTTTCTTCTCATCAACTAGATGAAGCTGAAAGAGGATTTTCTTATATGCAGGATGCTGAATTAGATATGCGAATGGATAATCGTAAATCTTTAACAGCTAAAGAAGTAGTAAATAGATATTCAGAAAAAGAGCTTGAAGATATAATCAAAATGTATGGGGAAGAAAAGTGGGCAAAGCGTATAGCTAAATTTATAGTGGATTTTAGGGATGATACTGAAATATCTACTACTCATCAATTAGTAGATATTATAAAAAAAGCTATTCCGAAAGGAGCTCGTATAAATGGACCTCATCCTGCTAAGAGAACGTTTCAAGCTATAAGAATAGAAGTGAATAATGAGTTGAATATTATCAAGGAGACTATAGAAGATGCAACCCAAAAATTAAATACAGGTGGACGAATTTGTATTATTACATTTCATTCTTTAGAGGATAGAATTGTAAAAAATACGTTTAAAAAACTTAAAAATCCATGCACTTGTCCTCCAGAGTTTCCAATCTGTAAATGTGGTAAAAAACCTATGGTTGAAATAATTACACGAAAACCAATATTACCTACAGATGAAGAAATTGATGTAAATCCAAGGTCTAGGAGTGCTAAATTACGTGTAATTGAAAAAATATAGTCCAGTTCTAAATGGGGGAAGGGATGAATAAAATTGGTATTAGCTGAAAAAAAATCTGTTTATTCATATGAACAAATTAAAGAAAAACAACAACCTAAAGTTAAGAAAAACAGAAATAAAAAACCAAAAAAGAGCTACAAAGTAGAGAAAGCTGTACTTATTATTTCTCTAGTTACTATATTTATATTTAGTGTATTAGTATTAACAAGGTTTCTAGCTATAACAGAAGTAAAATATAGAGTTAATAGTTTGCAATATCAAATAGAAGATTTAAAACTTGAAAAAGAAAAACTAAAAATAGAAGTTGAAAAGGTTTCAAAATCAAGATGGGTTGAAGAAGAAGCTAAGGCTAAATTAGATATGGATTATCCATCTCAAAATCAGATGATATATATTAATATTGATCCTACTAAAGTTGCAGCAATTAATAACAAATTTAAAAATAAAAATAATGATGATTTCAATCAACAAAAACTTAATGTTTTCTACAGTTTTTTTTCAAACTTAGTTGATTCTATAAGAAGCTAAAGGGGGAATTTTATGTGTCACAACCTAGTATTTCTAGTAAAAAAAGACTTTTATTTATTTTCTTAGTAACATCTTTGGTTTTGTTTGGGCTTATACTAAGACTAGGGTGGATACAAATAGTAAGAGGAGAAAAATATAAGGAAATAGCAGATAGTTATCAAACTAGAGACATACCTATACCTGCAAAAAGAGGAACTATTTATGATAGAAATGGAAAAGAACTAGCTATAAGTGCTACAACAAATACAGTATGGGTACATACTAATGAGGTAGAAGAACCTGAAAGTACAGCTGAAATATTATCACAAATTTTAGATTTAGAAAAAGAAAATGTCTTGAATAAAATAAAAACTAATCAATATATAGTGAAAATAGCTTCAAATGTAAATGATGATCTTGCTAAATCTGTTAGAGAAAAAAGGTTAAAAGGTATTTCTGTTTCTGAAGACAACAAAAGATTTTATCCTTATGGGAACTTTGCATCTCATGTTCTTGGTCATACAACAGTTGATAACAGAGGAATTTCTGGAATTGAATTAGAATATGAAAAATATTTAAGTGGAATACCAGGTAGATGGATTAAGAATACTGATGGAGCAGGTAGACAATTATCTTTTAGTTCAGAAAGATATCATCAAGCTGAAAATGGTCTTAATGTAGTTCTAACTATAGATGAGGTTATACAGCATTTTGCAGAAAAAGCTGTTCAAAATGGTTTGAAAATAAATAAAGCAAAAAAAGCATCTGTAATTGTAATGGATGTAGAAACTGGTGAAATATTAGCTATGACGACTAAGCCAGATTATGATCCTAATCAACCTAGAGTACCTTTAGATGAAGAGTTGAAAAAACAAGTAGAATTAATGGATCAAAGTGAGCAGATAGAAGCATGGAATGCTATGTGGAGAAATCCATTAATAAATGATACTTATGAGCCTGGATCGACTTTTAAATTAATAACTACTTCAGCGGCATTAGAGGAAGGCATAGTTACACCAGAAAGTTCGTTTTATGATAAAGGATATATAATAGTAGCAGGTCAAAGAATAAAAAACTGGAGATGGTATAATCCATACGGAGATATAACATTTAAAAAAGCGGTTCAAAATTCTATTAACCCGGTATTTGTTGAATTAGCACAGGAAATGGGAGTAGAAACTTTTTATCATTATTTAGATGCATTTGGAATAACGGATGTTACTGGAATTAATCTTCCTGGAGAGAGAAGTTCAATTATGTATAACATAAATAATGTAGGACCAGTAGAACTTGCAACTATGTCTTTTGGTCAAAGTATATCAGTAACACCAATGCAACTAATTACTGCCGTATCTGCTATTGCAAATGATGGCGAATTAATGGAACCGCGAATAGTTAAAGAGTTAACTGATGATGAAGGAAATGTAGTTCAGCGTTTTGAAGAAAAAATGGTTAGACAGGTTATTTCAAAAGAAACTGCTAAGACTGTAACTGAAATAATGGAATCTGTTGTTTCAGAAGGTGGAGGAAGTCGTGCTTATATACCTGGATACAGAGTAGGTGGTAAGACTGGTACTGCACAGAAAGTTATTGACGGCAGATATGCTAAAGGTGTATATGTATCTTCGTTTATTGGTATAGCACCAGCTGATGACCCGCAAATAGCAGTACTAGCAATAGTAGATGAACCCCAAGGTCATAGTACTTATGGAAGTTTAGTAGCAGCTCCAATAGCTAAAGAAATATTAGAGGAAAGTTTAAGATATTTAGATATTAAACCAAGTTACACTGAAGAAGAAGAAGAAAAATTTCAAAGATTAAATGTAACAATACCTGAAGTTAGGAATATGACTGTAAAAGAAGCCGGAGAGATATTAATTCAAAATAATCTTCAATTTAATACAGAACCAGAATACTATGCAGATAAAAATGCTATGATTGTTGATATGTTTCCTAAGCCAGGAGCAGAAGTACCAGAAAAATCTATTATATTGCTTTACACAGAACCAAATGAAGATATTCCTTCTAGTGTTGAAACTCCAGATTTAAGTGGTAAAACTATAAAAGAAGTGAACTTAATTTTAAATAATTTAGGCCTAAAACTTAAAATAAGAGGAAGTGGGTTAGCATCCACTCAATATCCTGAGGCAGGAACAGTAGTAGATACTGGTACAATAGTAAGTGTGGAGTTTGAACCTCAACAATCTCAATAGCATTATATATCATAGAATAATATTTTAAAAATAGGCAACTAAAGTTAAAGATGCAACTTTAATTTTTAGTTGCCTTTTAAAAAGTTATATAATAGTTAATAATATTTAATAGTACTAGGGGGATGTTTAAATGCTTTTAAATGAACTTTTGAAAGAGATTGAAATTGATAGCATTAAGGGGAATACTGAAATAGAGATTAACCATGTTCATTTTGACTCCCGATTAATAAAGCAGAAAAGTCTATTTATTGCTGTAGATGGATTTAGAACTACTGGACACATTTATATAAGTGATGCAATAAACAAAGGTGCTATAGCAATAATAACAGAAAAAAATATTGAAATAGACGATGTTGTTGTTATTCGAGTTAAAAATACTAGAAAAATAATGGCTCAAATTGCAAATAGGTTTTATGGAAATCCTACTAAACAATTACCATTAATAGGTGTAACTGGCACAAATGGAAAAACTTCTATTACGTATATGATAAAAAGTATTTTAGAGTATCATGGAAAAAATATTGGTTTAATAGGTACTATATCTAACTGGATTGGACATAAAGAAATAAAATCTAGTAGAACTACACCAGAAGCCTTAGACTTACAAAAAATATTATCTAAAATGGTAAAAGAAAAGGCAGAAGCGTGTGTAATGGAAGTTTCTTCTCATGCTTTAGCATTAGAAAGAGTAGAAGAGTGTACTTATAGCATAGGTGTATTTACTAATTTAACTTCTGACCATTTAGATTTTCATAATAATATAGATAATTATAGAAATGCAAAGAAAAAGTTGTTTTATAAGACAATATTATGTAATATTATTAATGTTGATGATTTTCATGGAAGAAAAATAGTAGAGGAAATAAAAGAGCTTAAAGTACCTTTACTTACCTATGGGATCAATGAAAAAGCTGATATTTCTGCTACTAATATAAGTATGGATGTAAAAGGAGTAACATTTGATTTAAATACACCGATTGGTAAAAAGAGACTTAATGTTAACATACCTGGAATATTTACCATATATAATGTTATGGCATCAGTTATTGTTTGTTATGTACTTGGACTTAGCTTAGATGAAATAGGTGTAGCATTAAACCATGTAAAAGGTGTACCAGGTAGGTTTCAAATTATTGATGAAATAAAAAAGTTTTCTGTGATTATTGATTATGCCCATACTCCAGATGCTCTCGAAAACATCCTTAAGAGTACTAATGAATTTAAGAAAAATAAAATTATAACGATTTTTGGGTGTGGTGGTGACAGAGATAAAACTAAAAGACTTATAATGGGACAAATTTGTGGTGAGCTTAGTGATTATAGTATTATAACTTCTGATAACCCAAGAGGAGAAAATCCATTAGATATAATAAATATGATTGAAGCGGGAATAAAGCAAGTAACAGATCAATATGAAATAATTGAAGATAGAAGATGTGCTATAGAATCTGCTATAAAAATGGCAGAAGAAGATGATATAATTATTATTGCAGGTAAAGGACATGAAGTTACCCAAACTATAGGTAAAGATGTGATTCCTTTTGATGATAGTAAGGTTGCATTAGAAATAGCAAGAAGGGAAGGACTAGTATGATCGAACAAAGTATAGAATGTATTGCAAAAGCATGTAAAGGTATTATTACTAATACAGGAAAAGCAAAATCAATTAATAAAATATCTACAGATACTCGTACAATTGAGAAAAATAGTATGTTTATTCCTTTAATAGGCGAAAATTTTGACGGACATATATTTATTGAAGATGCCATAAATAAAGGTGCTAACTCCGTACTAATACAAAAGGATAATTGTAGAAATATAGCAATACCTAAAGATATAACTGTTATAAAAGTAGAAGATACCTTGAAAGCTTTAAAAGAAATATCTCAATACTATCGTAATTTATTTGATATTCCTTTTATAGGAGTTACAGGTAGTGTAGGAAAAACAACTACTAAGGATTTAATAAGTGGAGTTTTATCGGGTAAATACAATGTACATAAAAACTTAGGCAATTTTAACAATCAAATTGGTTTGCCCATCACCCTTTTAAATTTAGAAAAAAAACATAGATTTTCTGTGTTGGAAATGGGCATGTCTACCTATGGGGAAATATCAGATTTAGTAAATATTGTACATCCTGAAATAGGAGTAATAACAAATATTGGTGTATCACATATAGAAAACTTCGGTAGTAGAGAAAATATATTGAAAGCAAAAATGGAAATAGCAGCTAACTTAAGTAAGGGCGATTATTTATTAGTTAATGGGGATGATGAATATTTAAAGAAGATAGGTAGGGATGATAAAGACTATAAAGTTATATTGTATGGTTTGTCATCTCATAATGACTTTTATCCTACTAAAGTGGAAGACTTAGGGGAAAAAGGAAGTAGATTTACTGTACATATTAAAGGCGAAGATGTAGAGTTTAAAATTAAACAACTAGGTTTACATAATGTGTACAATGGATTAGCTGCAGTATGGATTGGACTTAAATATAATATGACTATTGAAGAAATACAGAAAGGTTTAAAAAATTTTAAACCATCTAAAATGAGACTAGAAATAATTGAAAAAAATAATATGAAAATCATTAATGATGCTTATAATGCTAGTCCAGATTCTATGAAGGCAGCTTTAGATGTTTTGGAAAAAGTGAAATCAGATAGAAAAATTGCAGTATTAGGTAATATGTTTGAAATGGGTGGTTTTGCAGAAGAAGGGCATAGAAGTGTTGGTGAATATATATGTAATAATAAAGTAGATATGCTAATTACAGTTGGAGATATGGGTAAATGGATAGGACTAGAGGCTAAAGAAAAAGGATTTGACACAGAAACTATTTTTTCAGTGTCAAATAATGAAGAAGCTATTGACATTTTAAATAAGCATATAAAAGAAAATGACGCTGTTTTAGTAAAGGGCTCTAGAAGCATGGCAATGGAGGAAATTGTTAATTTTTTACAAGAGAGGAGATAATACAATGATTATAGAACATACACAGATTATATACACTATTATAATAGGATTTTTTATTACATTAATCATAGGGCCATTAACGATCCCTTTTTTAAGAAAACTTAAGGTAGGTCAAACGGTAAGAGAAGAAGGGCCAGAAAGCCATCTACAAAAAACAGGAACTCCAACAATTGGTGGAATAATAATTATTATATCTATATTAATTACTTCTTTTACATCAGGGCTAATGAATAGAGATCTATTAGTTGCATTAGTCGCCACTTTAGCTTTTGGAATGATTGGGTTCATTGATGACTTTATAAAAGTAGTATTAAAAAGATCATTAGGATTAAGAGCATATCAAAAATTAGGTCTTCAAATTATAGTTGCTATTTTTTTAGCAATATATCAGTCTAACATTTCAGTTATGGGAACAAAAGTAATAATTCCATTTATTAAAGGAAGTCTTACTATAGGAAGCTTGACTATTCCTCAATATTTAGATTTGGGAATTCTATATATTCCTTTTGTAATATTTGTTGTAGTAGCTACTGTAAATAGTGTTAACTTAACTGATGGATTAGATGGATTAGCTTCAGGGGTTACTCTTATTATTGCAGCGTTTTTTAGTATATTAGCTATGAGCTGGGGTTATACGAGTCTAGCTATTTTTGCTGCTTCAATAACAGGAGCATGTTTAGGATTTTTAAGATTTAATTCTCATCCAGCTCAAGTATTCATGGGTGATACAGGTTCTTTAGCGTTAGGAGGAGCTATATCAGCTCTTGCTATACTTATGAACGTAGCTTTAATTATACCAATAGTAGGTGGTATATATTTTGCTGAATCTTTATCAGTTATTATACAAGTAATCTCATATAAATTAACTAAAAAACGTATATTTAAAATGAGTCCACTGCATCATCATTATGAGCTTAGTGGTTGGGCAGAAACGAAAGTAGTTATTGTATTTTGGATTATTACAGTTGTTTTATGTTTAGTAGGAGTTTTAGCTTTAAATTAAGAAAGTAGGTGAAGTAATGAAGCTGAAAAATAAAAATGTACTAGTAATTGGCTTAGCAGTTACTGGTGTTCCATTGGTAAAAGTTTTACATAGTCTAGGTGCAAATGTAACTGTTAATGATTTAAAAGAGAAAAAAGACTTAACAGAAAGTATGAAAAAGCTGTTAGGCTTAGATGTGAAATATATATTAGGAAAACATCCGAAAGATGCTGAATTTTTAGAAGGCATAGATTTAGTTGTGGTTTCTCCAGGTGTTCCTTTAGATATACCATTTGTAAATAAAATAAAGAATAAAGAAATAGAGATTATTGGGGAAATAGAATTAGCATATAGATTATCTAAAGGCAATATTGTAGCGATTACAGGAACTAATGGTAAAACAACAACTACAGCTTTAGTGGGAGAAATATTTAAAAATGCAGGGAGAACTACTCATGTGGTAGGAAATATAGGTGTAGCTTTCATATCTAAAGCTTTGGAAACTGAAGTGGATGATATAATTGTAATCGAATCTAGTAGCTTTCAACTAGAAACTGTAGTAGATTTTCATCCAAAGGTAGGAGCCATACTTAATTTAACTCCAGATCATTTAAATCGCCATAAAACTATGGAAAATTATCAAGAAGCAAAATTTAATTTATTTAAAAATCAAGTATCGGATGATATATCAGTAATAAATTATGATGATTTAGCATTAAGACAAGAAAGCAAAAATTTATTATCAGATAAGATTTATTTCAGCAGAAAAACATTGTTAGAAGAAGGAGTTTTTGTTGAAAATCAAAAAATTGTATTTATACAAAATGGAGTAAAAAAAGAAGTTATATCAGTAGATGATATATATATTCCTGGAAAGCATAACTTGGAAAATGCTTTAGCTGCTACAGCTATGGCTATTGCTTTAAATGTTGATATAGAAGTTATTAATTATACTTTAAAAACATTTAAAGGAGTAGAACATAGAATGGAATCGGTAGATATTATTAACGGAGTTAAATTTATTAATGATTCTAAAGGTACTAATCCAGATGCGTCTAAAAAAGCTGTAGAAGCTATGGACAGTCCTACTCTATTACTAGCTGGGGGATATGATAAAGGTAGTGATTTTAGTGAGTTTATTAATGCATTTAATGGAAAAGTTAAGCATATGTTTGTATATGGAGAAACAGCAGAAACTATACTTAAGACTGCGAATAAATCGAACTTTAATTCTGTTACTAACGTAAAGAATCTAGAGGATGCAGTCAAAAGTGCTTATGGTATTTCTGAATATGGAGACGTAGTACTATTTTCGCCTGCATGTGCCAGTTGGGATATGTATGAAAACTTTGAAATGAGAGGAAAACATTTTAAAGAAATTGTTGCACAGCTAAGGAGGCAATAAGTATGGCAAGAAAACAACCTCAAGATTTTATTTTGCTTATTTCTGTATATATGCTAGTCATAATTGGCATTATAATGGTTTTTAGCTCTAGTTATTCATATACATTGGTTAATATGAATGATGGGTACTATTATTTAAAGCGAATTTTAGTTTGGGCAACTGTAGGTACCTTTGCTATGAGTTTTTTCTCTAAAGTTAACTATTGGAACTGGTCTAAATATGCAAATCTTGCTTTTATCGTAAGTATAGTATTATTGGTTGCTGTATTAACACCATTAGGTATAACAAGAAATTATGCTACAAGATGGTTAGGAATAGGCAATTCCTTAACCTTCATGCCTTCTGAAGTAGCTAAGTTTGCATCCATAATATTTATATCTACAAGTATTAGTCGAAAAAGGGAAAAGATGCAGAGTTTTACTCAAGGCATATTACCTTATTTGTTAATTATGGGACTGTATTTTGGACTAATTTATGCTCAACCAGATTTTAGTACTGCATTCGTATTAGTTGTTATGATTTTTGCTATGGTTTTTGTGGGTGGAATGAAACTTTCACATTTCATAGGCTTAGCTGGAGCTGGCTTTGCAGGGTTATCCACAATGTTAGTGGCTATTTTTCTTAGTGGTAAAGGCTATAAAGCTAAAAGAATCACATCGTTTTTGGATCCTTGGAAAGATCCATCAGATACAGGATTTCAGGTTATACAGTCTTTACTAGCAATTGGTACAGGTGGGATTTTTGGAAGAGGACTAGGAAGAAGTGTACAAAAACATTTTTATTTACCAGAGCCACAAAATGATTTCATATTTGCTATTATTGCAGAAGAATTAGGTTTTATTGGTGGCATGACTGTTATACTGCTATTTATGATTTTAATATGGAGAGGAATAAAAATTGCTATGAATGCACCAGATATACAAGGTTGTGTTATGGCTACAGGTGTTATTACTATGATAGCTGTTCAAGTTATGATAAACATTGCTGTTGCTACATCATCTATGCCTGTTACTGGAATGCCACTTCCTTTTATAAGTTATGGAGGAAGTTCTTTAGTTATTTTTATGTCAGCCATAGGAATCGTACTAAATATATCTAAACACACTAATTTAGACAGGAGTTGAAAAATATGAGAGTAATTTTAAGTGGAGGAGGTACTGGCGGACATATATATCCTGCAATAGCCATTGCTAATAAAATTAAGGAAAAAAATCCAAGTGCTGAAATACTATTTATAGGAACTGAAAAAGGTATGGAAAGTGATATCGTACCTAAATCTGGATATGAAATGAAATTTATTACAGTTAGTTATTTAAAAAGAAAAATTTCTTTTCATAATATAAAAAGTGCAGGAATGCTCTTAAAAGGAATAATAGAAGCTAGAAGTATAATAAAAAAATTTAATCCGGATATTGTTATAGGAACAGGTGGGTTTGTATGTGGTCCTGTTGTATATATGGCATCTAAACTAGGCATAAAGACGATTATTCATGAGCAGAATGTATTTCCAGGACTTACTAATAGAATTTTAAATAAGTATGTAGATAAAGTTGCTTTAAGTTTTAAAGATGCAGAAAAATATTTTAAAAACAAACAAAAATTAGTAGTAACAGGGAATCCTATACGTGAAGATTTCTTACGGATTACGGATGAAGAAGCTATAAAAAAATATAAAACTGAATCTAATTTACCACTTGTATTAGTTGTAGGTGGCAGTGGTGGCGCATTTAAAATAAATGACTCTGTAGTTAATATGTTGAAAAAATACAAACCAAAAGATTTTAAGCTAATTTTAGTTACTGGAAAAAGACTATATGAAAATACAATTAAAAATATAAATAAGTTAGACTTAGATAATAGACATGAAGTAATACCTTATATTAATGACATGCCATATGCTTTAAAAGCTTGTGATTTGATTATATGTAGTGCGGGTGCAATTACTATAGCAGAAATTACTGCAGTAGGTAAGCCTGCAATACTTATACCTAAATCTCACACTGCAGAAAATCATCAAGAGTATAATGCCAATGCTATGGGCGATAAAGGAGCGGCAGAAGTTATTAAAGAAAATAAACTAAATGAAGAAATATTAATACAAAAAATTGAAGAAATACTAAAAAATAAGAATAAGTTAAAAATAATGAAAACTTGTAGTAAAGAGGCTGGAATTGTTAATGCTGCTGATAGAATTTATATAGAAATAAAAAAGCTTATAAAATAATACTAAAAGTGCACACCTTCAGAATTTTTGCATATGATGTTTATATATTTATTTTTTGATACATACTATGCAATTTTTAGAAATTTAATAAATAAATGTTTAATAGTTCTGGAGGTGACTAGATAATGGGTAAACTCATTATTGATGGAGGAAACAGAATTGGTGGAGAGGTTAGAGTAGGCGGAGCTAAAAATTCAGTCTTACCTATTTTAGCTGCTACTGTATTAAATGGTGGTATTAACGTTGTTCATGATATACCTAAGCTTTTAGATGTAGATATTATGGAGAAAATTTTAACAGCATTAGGGTGTTCAGTAAAACGAGAAAATGGAACAATCGTGGTAGATTCTAAAGATTTAACAGAGCACGAAATACCAGAAGAATTAGTTAGGCAAATGAGATCATCTATTATTTTTTTAGGAGCGATGCTATCTAGATTTGGTAAAGTTAAAGTAAGTTACCCAGGTGGTTGTGAAATTGGACCAAGACCAATAGATTTACACCTAAAATCTTTGAGAGAAATGGGGGCAAAGATAGAAGAAAAACACGGTTTTTTAAATTGCGAAGCTACTAAACTTAGAGGTTGCGATATTCAACTAGACTTTCCTAGTGTAGGTGCTACAGAAAATATTATGTTAGCAGGTGTATTTGCTGAGGGAACTACTATTATTAGAAATGCTGCTAGAGAACCTGAAATTATTGATTTAGAAAATTTTTTAAATGCTATGGGAGCTAGGGTATCTGGTGCAGGTACTGCTACTATACGGGTTGAAGGTGTGGAGAAATTATATGATGTAGAGCATAATATAATACCTGATAGAATTGTAGCCAGCACATATTTAGTAGCTACTGCTATCACAAAAGGAGAAATAGTATTAAAAAATGTTATACATGAACATTTACAATCAATTTTATACAAATTAAGAGAAAGTGGATGTATAATTCAAACTTATAATCATAGCTTAAAACTTATAGCGCCTAAAAAGATTAAAGCTATAGAGTCTATTAGAACATTACCTTATCCTGGATACCCTACAGATATGCAAGCACAGATGATGACACTAATGACATTAAGTGATGGAATAACAATAATTACTGAAAATATATTTGAAAATAGATATAAGCATGCAAATGAATTAGTAAGAATGGGAGCTAATATTAAAGTAGATGGACGAATAGCAGTAGTCAAAGGAGTACCTAAACTAAGTGGTGCTACAGTAATGGCACATGACTTAAGAGGTGGTGCAGCTCTAATATTAGCAGGATTAGCAGCTGAAGGTAGTACGATTATAGAAAATATAAAGCATATAGAACGTGGATATGAAAATATAGATGGAATTTTAAGTTTATTAGGTGCTAAAATAAAAAAAATGTAAATACAAATTAAGCGCAGCTATAAAGCTGCTCTTAATTAATATCTTAAAGGACAAGATATAAAGGTAGGTAATAAAAATGGATACGAAAGAAAAGTACTCTAAAAAAAGAAAATTTAATCGTATGATAAGAATGAGAATTTCTAGTATATTATTTGCTGTTATATTTATGTTTTGGGGTATATATTATGTATTGCAGTCAGATTTAATGAATTTAAAGAAAATAGAATTAGAAGGCAATGAACAATTAAAAAATGAAGAAATTATTAATGTTTCAAATTTGGTTGTTAATAGGAATATATTTAAGTATAATTTAAAAGATGTAGAAAAAAACATAGAATCTCATCCATATATTAAACATGCTAATGTAAACCGTAAATTTCCTAATACAATTAGAATTAATGTGAAGGAAAGAGAAGAGTATGCTATAATATCATATATGGGGTCTTATATATTTATAGATGAAGATGACATAGTTTTGAGAGCATCGGATAGTTATATAGCAAATGGTAATATATTGATTACAGGAGTAAAATTTGATAGTTTTAAAGTAGGGGAGAAAATTGATGCCGCTAACAGTGAAGAATTGAAAACTGTTATGAATCTATTAGAAGCTTCAAAGATGACTTCAATTTTCAATATGATTTCTGAGATTACTATTAGAAATGAAAATGATATACGTTTAATTACTTTGGATGGAGCAGAAGTACTTTTAGGACAAGGCAAAGATCCGGCTTATTTGATGGTAGCTTTAGATGAAATTTTAGTTAATTTATATACTAAAAACATTAGAAATGTTGTAATCGATATGAGATATGAAGGACATATTTCTGTAAAAGAAAGAAATAATTAGGAGGACTAGTTTATGAAAGAACTAAATGGCAAGGTAGCTTTAGGTGTACTTTGCGCTATTTTAGGTTTAACTATCTCCACACAATTCAAAGTGGTAAAAGGAAATACAGGAGAATTTTTATCTGCTCAAAAAGCGCAAGAGTTAGCAATAGAATTAAAAGATTTAAGAACAGAAAAAAGTGGATTAACTGAAGAACTGAATCAGTTAGAAAAAAGATTAAAGGAATATGAAGCATCAGAGGCTGATGAAAGTTTTATTATTAGAAATTTAAAAAATGATTTAGAAAAATACCAAGTAGTATCTGGTTACAAAACAGTTGAAGGACCTGGAATTGAAATTACAATTTCTGATCCAGTTAAAGAGCATCCAGATCAAGGACAAAGTAGTTTAATTATGTACAATTATGATATTCTTTTAAGTACAATTAATAAATTAAATGCTGCTGGAGCAGAAGCTATTTCTATTAATGACCAAAGATATACTTCTACAACTGAAGTTTATTATACATCTAACTCTATATTGATTAATTCCGTACCTACTATACCTCCTTTTACTATAAAAGCAGTTGGAGACTCAGAATCATTAGAAGCGGCTCTTAATATGAGATTTGGAATTGTTGAAGAAATGCGAGAATTATATAATTTACAAGTATCACTAAAAAAAGAAAATAATATTATAATACCTCGATACAATAAAACAACAAAGTTTGAACATGCCAAACCTATAGATACCACTTCTTAAGAAATAGAGGTGAAATATGCGAATTCATTTAAATAAGATAATAATAATTTTATTATGCGGTATTCTTGGTTTTTTTATATCTTTTCAATTTAAAAATTTGCAAAATGAATATAATTTTGTAGGGGTAAATACAATATCAGACCTTCAGAATGCAATAAAAAAAGAAGAAGAGGAAATATTAAATATTAAAGAACTTATTTCTTCTAGTGAAAGAAAGCTGGTACAATATGAGAATGCTCTTGAAGAAGGTGGAAGCATAAAAAATGTTTTAGAAAAAGAAAATAAAAAGCTAAAAAAAATAAGTGGATTTATTGACTTAGAGGGTCCTGGAATTATTCTTAAACTTAGTGATAGTGATAGAAAGTTGAATGAATGGGAAGATCCGAACAATTTAATTGTACATGATATTGATGTATTAAACATTATAAATGATTTAAAAGTTGCTGGTGCAGAAGCTTTATCTATAAATGGTCAAAGAGTTATGAGTACATCAGAAATTCAATGTGCAGGAGCCACTATTACTATTAACAATCATACGTATGGGCAACCATTTATTATAAAGGCTATAGGTAATTCAGATACCTTGAATGCAGCAATTAAATCTCCGGATTCATATGCTTATATTTTGAAAGAAGTTTATGGTTTAGGAGTAGAATTAGAAGTTGACGACCATGTAAGAATTGCAAAATATAACAACAATGTTAATTGGAAGTACCTAACACCAAAGGAAGGTGAATAGAATGATTTTTGCTATATTGGGATTATTAATAGGAATTTTTTTAGGTTTAAAACTAGATATAACCTATCCAGCTCAGTACTCGCTTTACATTTCGGTAGCTATTTTAGCTTCCTTAGATTCTGTTTTTGGGGCAGTAAGATCTATACTAGAAAATAAATTCGATACTTCAATATTTGTTTCTGGTTTTTTTGGAAATGCTATATTAGCTAGCTTTATAGCATATATTGGCGATAGATTAGGAGTCCCTCTATATTATGCAGCAATTTTTGCATTTGGAGGAAGATTATTTCAAAATTTTGCTATTATTCGTAGGTATTTATTAGGTAAAATTAATTTCAAATCAAATGTTAAGTAATTTAGTTC
>JADWMM010000025.1 GCA_015978205.1 Alkaliphilus sp. NP8
GTTATTTACAGACTCTATCTATTCCGAACATAGTCATCTCTGCGTTCTCGCCGTTCCATGTAATTTTTTCTACTATACTTTTTATAAATGTTCTTTTAGCTTCTACATCTACTTCATCTATACTATCTTTAAAAACAGTTAAGATATTGCCCATAACATCTAGGGTGTCTTTTTTTATTTGATTTTCTTCTACGGATTCTTTGAGTTTTAATAGCCTTTCCTTCATTTCAGCAGTTTCTTTATCTAAATGCTCTATTTGTTTAAGAAGATGTTTAACTACAGAATCAGGTTGGCCATCTGCTATGGACTTTACTATATTCTTTATAGATTCTTCATTCTTTTTAATATTAGCCTCTAATACAGATACATCAGTCTGTAGTTTATTTTGAGTAGTTTTTATCTTAATTTGATCATTTTCAATATTGTCTTTAAGGTCTGAGTTAGATGTAGCTAGCTCTTTAATTTGTTTAACTACTATTTTATCTAAATCATTACCTTTTACATTGTTTACATTACATTTAGTACGTTTACTTTTTTCCTTCATTTCACACATATAGTAAAAGACTTGCTCTCCATCTTTATTAACTCTACCCATTTTAGGACGCATATAACTTCCACAACTACAATAAAGGATACCAGATAATAAGGATTGTGTATTCTTTACATTTCTATAGTGCTTAGATTTATTTCTATATAATAGTTTTTGTGCCTTAATCCATGTATCGCTATCAATAATAGCTTTATGCTTTCCAACGGCAGCTACCCATTCAGATACCTCTCTAAACCTATTAGCACCTTTTTTACTCTGATCAGTTTTGTTATATACCATAGTACCAAACTCACCTGTAAAGTCAGCTTCATGGCTAAAAACCTCATAGCCTTCATCTACCATATAATCGTATAAAGTTTTGTCTGCTACTACATACACAGGGTTAGCAAGAATAGCTTTAATAGAATGTCTAGTGTAGTCTACATTATTTTTAGTTTTAATATCATTCATAACTAAATACTGTTCAACCTTAGTTAAAGACTTTAGCTCTATATATTTATCAAATATCAGTCTGACAATATTAACTTCCTCTTCAATAGGGGATAGCTTAAAAAGCCTTCTTTCTTTTCCTGCCGAATCTATAGTAGTTACTTGTTTACTTTCATAGCCAGTAGGAGTTACACCACCAAGCCATCTTCCAGTTTTAGCAAGCTGAAGCATATTATCACGTATACGTTCAGCAGCAGTTTCACGCTCAAGCTGTGCAAAAACAGAGGATATGTATAGCATAGCCTTACCCATAGGACTAGAAGTATCAAATTGTTCTTTAATACTTACAAATACTATTCCGTTACTTTCTAAGGTTTCAAAGGTATTGGAAAAATCCATAACACTTCTGCTAATACGGTCCAGTCTGTAACATATAAGAATGTCAAACTTCTTTCTTTTAGCATCCTTTATAAGCATCTGAAACTGAGGCCTTTGTATATTCCCACCACTAAAACCTTCATCCTCGTATACAAGAAAATCCTTATCTCTTGCATCAAATCTAGAAATAGCATAGTTTTTACATAACTCAATTTGATTTCCTATACTTTCACCTTTGCCAGTAAACTTGGACTTTCTTGAGTAAATGGCAATTTTCACATTTAGCACCTCCTTAATATAGTAATCTATTTATTAAAGTAAACTTTTATACACAACTAAAGGACTAAAACATAAATAAAGTGGTCAGTGGCTTTTATATAGGGCTCATCATGGAAAAGGTTATACCCATTCAGAAACTATTGCTATACCTAGAGTAGATGGAAGTTTAGATATAAAGATGAATACTAAGTGGACTCAAAAAGGACGATTGTTTTTATATGATCTATTAAAGGAAAATGGTATATTTCCAACTATTGAAGAACATATCTTTAATTTGTAATAGGACAAAATCTATAAATCATAAGCTTTAGTATTGGAGGTGGCAAAATGGCAAAATGCACTGATATAACTGTAACAGTAAAAGGACTTGAAACAAAAGAGGATAAGGACTACTTTATACAAAAATGTGCAGAGTTTTGGATGGAGATTATATCACAGAAAATTAGTGAACTGCCAATGAGCCACGAAAGAAAAGTAGAGTATGCTAAAGAGATTGTTAGTGAAATCAAAAGAAAAAAGGTGAGGTGATAATATTGCAATACCTCAAAAGCAAGGCCTAGACTATTTTGCTTTAGATGTAAGTAATAAATATAATATATTTTTTCAGACCTATAACAATCAAAACATTATTATCCATAGATAGATAAGTACAAAGATTAAAGAAGCTATAGATAAAGCACTTAAAAAAGATACGGAAGATAATATCTTAAAAGCAATAGAAAGATATGGACAAGCATTTAGAGATGAAAGATATAGATTTTGTAAATATAAAAATGATCTTAGATAAATTCCTTATCCAATCTAACGGTTATACAGATTGGCTAGATGAGGGACAGAAATGGATCAACTATAGTGATTTTAAAAATAAGGTTAGACAGGAAGAGAATCAACCTATCTCAAATATAGGGCAAAATCAACCACAAAAGATAAAAACTAAATTTCATTTAGCTAAAAGTAGAGGGGACAAGTACACTGCTGAAGAACTAGAAACTTTGATTTTAAGTAATCAGAAGAAGCGACTGGAGAAGGTAGGGGAGTGATCTTTATAGATGATTTAATTTATAACTATATGACTTTTTTAGAAGCTATCTTTTCAGACGAAGAAATACTCCCAGATATAATACTTGAAAAGTATGGGCTTATGGAGCTAACCCCTAAAGATATAAGAAAACTTGAAGCTATAGAAATGATAAGACTCCACCAAGAGGATATGACATTAGAGGAAATAGCGCAGCGTTTTAAAATGACTAATAGTGGAGTTTGTAGAAGAATAAAGAGGTGGTTATGACAGAAAATAAATTTCCTTCAAAAGATGAATTTTATAAAAATATATTAAAACTTAAAAAACAGAAAGAGATGAAAAAAGAAGGGGAGTATTTAGGATATTTGAAAGGATAGAGGATGAAGAGAAAACCTAGAAATAATGAAGACACTAATTTCAGAATTTAACTAATCAATTATTTGATGTACTTTATTTATGTTTTACTTTATTGGACAGATTAGAAGATGTTAATAAAGAAATTATAAAAAATGGAGAAAGAAATCTTATAAAGAATATACATTGTTATAATTGGAAGCTTAAGAAGATAGTGGAGGTTGCGATTTAAAGTATAGCAGGTTGTTAATGTCAATATTAGATTTAACATATTTGCAAGGTAGTGTAAATTAATC
>JADWMM010000019.1 GCA_015978205.1 Alkaliphilus sp. NP8
AGAGTTCTGCAACGAGCTAATTGATATTAAATTTAGGGGGGATAATATGAATATATTATTATATCTAATAATAATGTTAGTGGGGGTATTTATAGGAAATAAAAAGATTTTAAAAAACTCTATTATGAAAAATTTAGATTCTATTCAAAATTTTGCTCTTATGCTACTTTTATTTATTATGGGAATAAGTATAGGTATAGATAAAGAAGTAGTAAAATCCTTCGGTTCAATAGGTATGAAAGCTGTAGTTTTATCCATATTTTCAGTAGTATTTAGTGTTCTAGGAGTGAAGATGGTTTCAGCCAAAGTGCTAAAAACAGAAGAAAAGAGGAAAGAATATGACTATTAAAATACTGTTATCTGTTGGATTAGGTATATTATCTGGGTTATTTGTATTTCCTACAAATATGACTGACTACATAGAAATGTTTATTAGTATTGGGCTGTGTATTTTATTATTTTTTGTAGGTATAGATATAGGAAGACAAAAAAATATAATTAATAAAATAAAGGAAATGGGATTAAAAGTAATTTTAGTACCTTTAATGGTAGCAGTAGGTAGTATTGTAGGTTCTATGGTAGGAGGTATAATATTAGGGATGCCGATCAATGAGGCAGGTGCAATAGGTGCTGGTTTTGGTTGGTATAGTTTGTCTGCTATAGAACTGGCAAAGCACAGTGCTGAACTTGGTACTTTAGCTTTTATTACAAATGTATGTAGAGAAATTATAGCAATAATTACTATACCTTTGGTTGCTAAATATATAGGCAAATTAGAAAGTATTGCTCCAGGAGGAGCTACATCCATGGATACTACTTTACCTATAGTTTCTAACTCTACAGATGGCAACACAGCAGTTATTTCTTTCATTACGGGAGTTTCATTATCTTTATCCGTACCAATTTTGGTACCTTTATTTATGATGTTAGCGTAGATTTATTTTAAATTTCAAACTATTTTCTTATAAGTCGACAAAATAGATTGTGCAAATGCTAATATTGTTGAAATTTCACTATTTCCTCGGCAATTAGCTTTGGAACGTTTATATTAGATAATATAGAAAAACTAATATTATACACAAGAAAACTTGTAAAAACATATTTAGAATAATATAATATTAATTGATTTGTAATAAAGGAGAGATTTACTTTGAGTAATATAACATTACCGTATATAGATGAATATATAAGAAAGGTTTTACCTGAAAACAAAGGGCTACTAAGAGAAATGGAAATATATGCAGAAGAAAATCATGTTCCTATAGTCCATAAAGAAGTAGCAACTTTATTACAAGTTCTTATAAAGTCTACTAATGTAAAAAGTGTATTAGAAGTAGGAACGGCTATAGCATACTCTTCTATATTGTTCTGTGAAGCTATGGGTAAAGATGGACATGTTACTACTATAGAAAGAAATAATAACATAATTCCTGTAGCCAAAGAAAATATAAAAAAAGCAGATAAAACTGAAAATATTAAGTTAATAGAAGGAGATGCTAAAATAGCATTAAAAGATTTAAAAGATCAATATGATCTAATATTTTTAGATGGTGCTAAGGCACATTATAAAGAGTTTTTTGACAACTGCATTAACTTACTTAAGCCAGGTGGAATACTAATATCAGATAATATTTTGTATAAGGGAATGATAGCTACAGATGAATTAGTAGTTCGTAGAAATAGAACCATAGTAAATAGAATGCGAAAATATTTAATGGATATATGTAATCATCCACAATTAGAAACTAGTATTATACCAATAGGAGATGGACTATCTATTAGCTATAAGAAATAGGAGGAATTTAAATGAAAAAGGTAGAACTATTAGCGCCTGCAGGAGATTTAGAAAGGTTAAAAGTGGCCATTATGTATGGTGCAGATGCTGTATATCTAGGAGGGCAAATATTTGGATTAAGAGCTGCAGCTAAAAATTTCAGCTTAGAAGATTTAACTGAAGGTGTAAAATATGCCCATAAAAGAGGAGTAAAGGTATATGTTACAGCTAATATTATTCCTCACGATGAAGATTTCGAAGGTTTCTCTGAATATTTAAAGGAAATAGAAAAAACAGGAGTGGACGCAGTAATAGTTTCAGATCCAGGAACATTTTCTTTAGTAAAAGAAACGGCTCCGAATATGGAGATTCATGTTAGTACTCAAGCAAATAATACAAATCATAGGACTGTGAATTTTTGGGGAAAACTTGGAGCAAGTAGAGTAGTAACAGCTCGGGAACTTTCATTTGAAGAAATTAGAGAAATTAGAAAGAATATACCAGAGGATCTTGAAATTGAAGCTTTTGTTCATGGTGCTATGTGTATGTCTTATTCTGGTAGATGCTTACTTAGCAATTATATGACTGGTCGGGATGCAAACCGTGGAGAGTGTGCTCAACCTTGTAGATGGAAATATAGTTTAGTTGAAGAAAAGCGTCCTGGGCAATATATGCCAATATTTGAAGATGAAAAAGGAACTTATTTTATGAATTCTAAAGATTTGTGTATGGTTGAATATGTTCCAGAAATAATTGAGTCTGGCATAACTAGTTTAAAAATAGAAGGTAGAATGAAAACTACTTATTATGTTGCTATGGTTGTAAAAGCTTATAGAGCAGCCATAGATAAATACTATGAAGATCCTGAAAACTGGAAATTTGATCCTAAATGGATGAAAGAACTAAAAAAAGCTAGTCATAGAGATTTTACAACAGGATTTTATTTCAATAAACCAGATCATACAGATCATCACTATGATAATACATCGTATGTAAGAGATTATAGTTTTATAGGAATTGTAAAAGATTATAACCCGGATACTAAAATTGCAACAGTAGAACAGCGTAATAGATTCTTTTTAGGTGATGAAATTGAAATTACTGGACCTAAAGAAGATGTAACTATGAAGGTTACAGAAATGTGGGATGAAGATATGAATCCAATTGAAGTGGCGCCTCACCCACAACAAATTTTAAAGATAAAAATGGATGTTCCTGTAAAAGAAAATTATATATTAAGAAAAGAACTAAAAACAGAAGGAAAGGCTGAAGAAAATGAGCGATAGACCTATTTTAATTGGTATTGTAGGTGGAACTGGATCTGGAAAAAGTACAGTTGCTCGAGCTATATTTGAAAGCTTACCAGAGAAAAATATAGCGATTATAGAACAAGATTCATACTACAAAGACCAAAGTCATTTAACATTAGAAGAGAGACAAAAAACAAATTATGATCATCCTTTAGCTTTTGATTCTGAACTTTTAAAAAAGCATTTAAGTGAGTTATTAAAAAATAAATCTATAGAAAAACCTCTCTATGATTTTGAACTTCATACAAGAAAAAAAGAAACAGAAGTAGTTTATCCTAAAGATATAATCATTTTAGAAGGTATTATGATTTTAGATGATATAGAGCTTAGAGATATGCTAGATATTAAGATTTTTGTAGATACAGATGCAGATGTTCGTATTATAAGAAGAATAGTACGTGATTTAGAAGAGCGGGGAAGAACTTTAGATTCTGTAATAGAGCAATATTTAACATCTGTAAGACCTGCGCACATTCAGTTTGTTGAACCTAACAAAAAATATGCAGATATAATTATACCAGAAGGTGGATATAATCAAGTAGCTGTAGATATAATGGTAGCTAAAATAAAGTCCATAATAGAAGAAAAAAAGAAAATATAATCAAAAGTATAACTCCCTATTTCTTTGGTGATAATATCTAAAAAGTAATAGGGGGTTTTTTATGTCTAGATTAGAAAGAAAAAGGAATAAAGAAAAAAAAGAAGTTAACATAAAAAAATTATTGTTTATTCAAATGGTATCTTTTGTAATTTTATTAGGGTTGGCAGGAAGGCTATTTTATTTACAAGTTATAAATCACGATTTTTATAGCACACAAGTTTTAAAACAAAGACAGATTAGTATTCCAGTAGATAGTGGAAGAGGAAAAATATTTGACAGAAACTTGATTCCTTTAACAGACAGAACTGAAGAGAAAATAGCCATGATTTATCCACAATATTTTAACTTAAATAAAAATAATGTTCTATTTCTAGAAGAAATTACTGGTATTGAATATAGTAAACTATATAATAAAATAAAAATTTCTAATAATATTTTAGAGTTTTCAGTAAAAAACAATGTAGATTTAGAAGATAATAGAATTATAAATACTAGAGGATTATTTGTCGTTGACAAAAAAATACGATATGAAGATAATGGACTGTTAACACATGTAATAGGATATATAAATGAAGTTGATTTTAAAGGTATGTCAGGTATAGAAGGTGTTATGGATGGAGTACTCAGTGCAAATACTAAAAGATCTTTAATAGCTACTGTAGATGGAAGAAAAAACTTTTTGCCAGGAGAAGGATATGCTGTATCTGCAGATAAAGATGAAAGTCAAAATATAAGATTAACTATAGACTATCATATACAGAAAATAATCGAAGAAACAATAGATGAAAGTAATAGCGAGGGAGCAGTTATAGTATCTAATATAGAAACTGGAGAAATATTAGGTATGGTAAGTAGACCGAATTTTGATCCTAATGATATATACTATCATCTTAATAATGAAGGAGATGAACTATATAATAAAGCTATTCAAATGCCAGTTTCTCCCGGGTCTATATTTAAAATAGTAGTGGCTTTAGAAGCATTAAATCAAGACTTTTCATATGAAGATGAAATATTTAATTGTGAAGGATATGAAATGGTTGGAAATACAAAAATAAAGTGTTCATCTTATAAAAGCGGAGGTCATGGAGAGTTGACTTTAGATAGGGCTTTTTCAACATCTTGTAATTCTGCATTTATTCAATTAGCAGAAATGCTGGGAGCAAATAACATTATAAATATGGCAGAAAAATTAGGTTTTAATAATATAGTAGACATAGGCTTACAAGAAGAAAAAAGTGGGAATCTACCAAAGGGAGATGAATTATTGGGCCCTGCATATGGTAATATAGCAATAGGACAAGGAGAAATATTGGTAACTCCACTTCAAGTAAATCAAATGACTCAACTGATAGCTAATAATGGACTTAAAAAGCCTCTATATATTATGGAAGATATCGTAGATAGTAGCTATAATACTTTAAAGAAGTCCACTAGAGGAAATGCAGAACAAGTTATAGATTCGGAATCCAGTAAAGTTCTACAGAACTGGATGGAAAAAGTGATGAAGGAAGGCACAGGTAAACGAGTAAATGAGTTTAAAGATATAACAGCTGGAAAGACCGGGTCTGCTGAATCTGTAGAAAAGGGTTTGGAAGTAGTTCATGCTTGGTTTACCGGATATTATCCTACTAATTCCCCTAAATATGCTATTACCGTTTTCATACAAAAAGGAAGGTCAGGTGGTGGTGTAGCTGTTCCAATTTTTAGAAATATAGTAGAAAAAATGACAAATTTAGGATATAAATAGTAAATATTAAATAAAAATATAATATAGCTTATACAATTATGTAAGTACATGCACATATGTAGACTCTTAAACATAATATTTAAAGTGACCTGTTATATAAAATTTTTATAGTATGAAAGTAAATAGTATGAAAGTAAATTTTTCTTATGCTATAAAAGTTAACTAGAGTTTTATAAGGAGGAGATGATTTACATGTGGGCAGTACTATTAGGCTTATTTTCCGTTACACTAAAACCTATATTGTTTTTAGTTTCTTATGTTTCTAGCAGTACATCCTTTCCACAGCCTTTAACTGCAGAAGAAGAGGCAATGTATCTTAAAAAGTACGAAGAGGGGGATGAAGAGGCGAGAAACATATTAGTTGAAAGAAATTTACGACTTGTAGCTCATATTGTAAAGAAATACTCTAATATAGGGCGAGACATGGATGACTTAATTTCTATAGGCACAATTGGATTAATTAAAGGAATCACTACTTTTGATAAATGTAAAGGAACTAGGTTGGCTACGTATGCAGCTAGGTGTATAGAAAATGAAATATTAATGACAATAAGATCTACTAAAAAGATAAAAACTGAAGTGTCTCTTCAAGATCCAATAGGTGTAGATAAAGAAGGCAATGAAATTTCTCTAATAGATATATTAGGGACAGATCCAGACGAAGTATTAAACCAAGTAGAACTTAAAATGCAAATTAAGAAACTGTATTCTAAAATAGCTAATGTATTAAAAGAAAGAGAAAAAACTGTAATAGAATTAAGATATGGTATTTATAATGGGGGAACCAAAACGCAGCGAGAAATTGCTAAAATGTTAGGTATTTCAAGGTCTTATGTTTCAAGAATAGAAAAAAGAGCTATAAAAAAATTAAGTAAGGCATTAGAATCTAGTAATTAAACAGGAAAAGACTTTTATTTAAATATTATACAGTATAAGAATTATTATAGTTAAATTTTTAGGGCTAGATG
>JADWMM010000056.1 GCA_015978205.1 Alkaliphilus sp. NP8
ACAGCTATATATTTTTATTTTAATATCAAGTTTTTAATATTATTTTCCTTTTCCTAAAAAATGTATTGGATGTCCTACTATATCATGAGCTGTCTCCATTACCATTTCTGATAATGTAGGATGTGGATGAACTGCTTTGGCAATATCCTTAGCTGTTCCATCTAACTCCATTACCATTATAGCTTCTGATATCATATCTGTAGCTGTAGTAGTCATAATATGTACTCCTAACACCTTACCACTTTCTTTTTCTGCTATAATCTTTACAAATCCTGCTTTCTCTCCTTCAGCCATAGCCTTCCCATTAGCACTAACTGGAAACTTACTTACAACAATTTCAAAATCTTTTGCTTCTGCCTCTTCTTCTGTTAAACCTACTGATGCTAGCTCTGGGAATGTATAAACGCATGATGGAATTGCTTTGTAGCTCATTACAGAATCTTCACCCATAGCATTTTCTGCAGCTACTATTCCTTCTGCGCTGGCAACATGAGCTAAACTATATTTTCCATTTATATCTCCAATAGCATATACTCCATCAATATTAGTTTCCATTTTTTCATTTGTTTCTATACCGCCTCTATCTATTTGTAGGTCTAGATTTTCTAAGCCAGCCACGTTAGGTTTTATTCCTAAAGATAAAAGTATTTTTTTAGCTTCATAAACTTTCTCTTTACTTTCTTTACCTTTCTTACCCTTTACTTCTACAGTTACTTTATTTCCATCAATAGATTTTAAAGAAGTATTAGTTACAACCTTTACTTTACTTTTCTTTAGCTGTCTGGTTAAATTATCTGCTAGTTCTGCGTCCATACCAGAGAGTATTCTAGGAGATCTTTGAATAAGGGTTACATTCACATCTAAACTGCTCATTAACGTTGCAAATTCTACTGCTATAACTCCACCACCAAGTATAATCATTGATTCTGGAAGTTCTTCCATAGAAAGTAGGCCTTTAGCTGTAATCATGTATCCAGCATCTATTGACTCTTGTATACCTTCTATGTTAGGTGCTTTTGGACTAGTCCCTGTAGCAATTATCATCTTTTCCCCATATAGAGTTTCTTCTCCAACCTTTATACGGTTCTTATCGACAAATTCCCCAAATTCCATATATATATCTATATTATTTTTTTCGAGAAGTCTTTTTATACCTGAAACTAATTTATTTACTACATCATTTTTTCTTTGCATCATAGATTGCCAATTAGGCTTAACTTTATCTGTATCTATTCCATCAACACCGTAGAACTCTCCATTTAAAATGTTCTTGTATACTTTTGCACTCTTTAGTAGTGTTTTAGTTGGTATACAACCCCAATTTAAGCAAACACCACCTATAACTTCTTTATCGATTACTGCTACCTTAGCTCCTAGTTGTGCCGCTCTAATAGCTGCTACATATCCCCCTGGACCTGCACCTAATACTATTACATCATAGTTTTTCATTTTCCCATCCTCCTATTTTTAGAATTTTATTTAAGTTAAATATTAATAATAAAAGTGTCAGATTTCACTAAGATATATATTCTATTCATATCTATCAAATTCCTTTATTTATTTGGTTTTTAAAACGTTTTTGTTATATACTTATAAAAAAACAACCTTACCGAAATAGGTAAGGTTGTTTTTATTTATTTTAAATATTTTTTTATTTTGCGCCTTCTAAAGCGTTTGTAACAGCTTCCATAGTACCTTCACTTGACCATGTTGCACCAGATACTACTTCTACTTCTGTAGAGTTTTCTTCAACGATCTTTTGAGCAACTTCTTCTGTTGCTGCATCTCCAAGACCTTCTGTCTCTTCTTGTTCTAAGATTTCTACATTAGTAATTGCACCATCTGCTACCTCTACACTTACTTTAATATCGCCTTTATATCCTTCTCCGATACCTTCATAAGTACCATCTGTGTATGTAACGTCTGTAGCGTCTTCTACATCTTCTTCTTCATTTTCTTCTACTTCTTCTACTTCTTCTTCTACGTTTGTGTTATCTTCTGGTGTAGTGTCGTCTTCAGCTGGTGCAGAACACCCTACAAATACACTCATAGTTAATGCAGCAACTAATGTTAATGCTAATTTCTTTTTCATTTTAAAAATCCTCCTTAAATTACAATAAGTAATACAAAATTAAATAATATTAGTTATATGTTAATAGTTAACACTAACATACAACTAAAAATCATTTTACAACTTTTTTACATATAATGCAAGTCATTATACAATTAATATTAACAAATCTAGTATAAAAAATTCATATATAGTATAAAATTTATATTTATAAAAACTCAATATCTGCATTTAATTTATATATTACATCTTTTCTTTCAACAATTATGGTAGTATCTTTTCTAAGTTGTCTATCATTTCGTATGTTTTGTAAAAGCTCTTTTGCTGGGTTTATTGCAATAGGTTTACCTACTAGCTTTAGCATTGAAAAGTCTCCATTTGTATCTCCATATGCATAACTTTCATCTAGATTTATATCATATTTTTTGACAAAATTCAATATAGATTCATATTTACTGTTAGAATCCCACATTTGAATAATTTCACCAGTAAAATTATTTTTTTCATCTACTGTATACTCAGTACCACAATAATCTGTTACTCCATACTTTTCTGCCATTTTAGATACAAGATAATCTGGACTTCCTGAAATAAAAATAACTATATGGCCTTGATTTTTATGCCAATTTATTCTATCTCTAGTAAAACGATATACTCTATCTCCCTTTAAATTTATAACCTGATTTGATATAAAATCCATATAGTCTCTATTTAATCCTTTCATTGAATCAAGATATATTTGAGATACCTTATTTAAATAGTTATCATAATTTCCTTGTCTCATATCCCAATCATGAAAAGCATCTTTAGCAGAGTTATGCCATATAGCAGGATCTATTATTTCATATTTTATAAGTCTTTTAAAATGTTCTACCATTAATGAGTCTCTATATAAAGTTCCGTCAATATCGAAAAACACTCCTATATTTTTCATATTATCATTACCCCTTCTTTTTATTATAAACTATTCTAATTATTTATAAAATAATCAATTACGTATTATTATATAATTTTATTTAAAGAAATTAAATAAGCAAACCAACTCTTTATTTATTAATACACATTCCACAGCGTATTAAACTGTTTAATATTATTAAATAATTTAATATATTAATTAATATATGTTAATTATTTATATATATATACTAACAAATAATTAACATCTTATAAATAGTTTTAAATTAATTAAAAACAGAGATGAATTTAAAAATTCATCTCTATACTATTTATAATATGCTTTTTATAACTTTCCTGCTACAGCTTGCATTTCTGAAATTTGTGAAGATTTTATTTTTTTCTTGTATCCTTCTATCTCATCAACTAAATGTTCATATTCTTCATAAAATACAATTATAGTATCTCCTGGTTTAGCATTCTCCATTGCTTTAATTAAAGCCTGCTTTTCATTTAACTCTATAGTTATTTGTGCCTCAGATAATTTACCTAATGTACAACCCTGTTTTAATAACTGAGCCACTTCTCCCGGTTTTCTATCTCTTAAGTCTTTATCCTCTTTAATATAAACATGATCAAAAGATTTACCACACAACTCCCCAATTTTCAATATACTTATATCCGTTCTATCTCCTGGTACACCTATTACTCCTATTAAACGATTTTTTTTCATTTTTTGTAATCCTTTAATTATTCTACTATAGCCATCAATATTGTGCCCATAATCTATTACAACTTTAAAATCCCCAACATCAAATAGATTAAACCTTCCTGGATTTGTCTCACTATCTGTGTTAAATTCACTCAACCCTTTACTTATAATAGATGGAGCTACACCTATGCCATAACTAGTAGCCACTGCACATAAACTGTTTTCTACATTATGCTCTAATGCACCACCAAAGGTAGCAGGTATATTTTCAACATTAATTGTAGGTAATTCCTGTTTACCATCAAATATGTAGATAGTATTACTCTTTAAATATATTGCTTTTTCACCATTTTGTTTGTTTTTATTTACTAGTTTATTATCAAAATCTCTAGAAAAATAAATAATATTACCTCTTGCTCTTTCTGCAATTTTTTCAGCATATATATCATCTGCATTTATTACAGAGTACCCTTCTGGCTTAACGGCCTCTACAATAAGAGATTTAACATACGCCATATCTTCTAGTGTATTTATACCATCTATTCCTATATGGTCATCTCCTATATTAGTAATTACCCCTACATCTGCTAAATCATAAGCTAATCCTTTATTAACAATTCCTCCTCTAGCTGTTTCTAACAGTGCTACATCTATGTTTCTATCCATTAACACAAGCTCTGCACTACGAGGCCCTGTAGTATCACCTTTCATTACTAGCTCGTTATCTATATATATTCCACCTGTACTAGTCATTCCTACAATCATACTGTTAGCTTTTAAAATTTTGTTTACCATTCTTGTTATTGTTGTTTTCCCATTAGTACCTGTAATTGATATAATTGGTACGGAGTGAGGAGTATCTTCTGGGAATAAAAGTTCTACTATAGCTTTTGCTACATTCCTTGACTTTCCTTTTGAGGGAAAATGATGCATTCTTATGCCAGGACAGGCATTGACTTCTATAATAGAACCACCTTCTTTTATAATAGACTTACTTATATCTTTAGTAGTAATATCTACACCAGCTACATCAAGTCCTATAATTTGTGCCGCTCTTTCTGCTAATTTAACGTTATCGGGATGTATATTGTCAGTAACGTCTATAGCTATGCCACCAGTACTTAAATTATCATTTTCTCTTAAATATACTACTTGTCCTTTTTTAGGTACACTATTAAGATCCATATTAAATCGATTAAGTAGCATTAATGTAACATCATCTATCTTAATTTTAGTTAAAGGTTTTTGATGTCCTTCGCCTCTTAGTGGATTACTATTTTCCATATGTATAAGCTCTTTAATAGTATTTTTACCATTACCAACTATGTGAGCTGCTATTCTTTCTGAAGCTGCTATTGTTTTCCCACCTACAACAGCTATTCTGTAATGCTTTCCTTCTATAAATTTCTCTATTAGAATTCTATCGCTATATTTTTTAGCTATTTTAAAAGCCTTATTTATTTCATCTTTTGTAGAAAGGTTCAAGGAAACGCCTTTACCTTGGTTTCCATTATAAGGTTTTATTACTACAGGAAATCCTAATTCTTGGGATGCATTAATCGCTTCATGTATAGTAGTAATAACCTCTCCTTCTGGTACTGGTAACCCATGAGTTCTTAAAATCTGATTAGTTAACTCTTTATCACATGCAATGTCCACAGACATGCAACTAGTATGTTCTGTTAAGGTAGCTTGAATTTTTTTATGATATTTACCATATCCTAATTGTACTATACTATTTTCACCTATACGTATAGTAGGTATTTTTCTTTTTTCTGCTTCCTTAACAATTGCTGCTGTACTAGGTCCTAATTCATCTTCATATGATTTTTTTTCAATTTCCCGTAACTTCTTGTCTATATCTAACTCTTTTTTGTTTAATAAACTGTTTATTATATTAAATGCAAGTTTTACTGACTCACACCCTACAACTTCATTAATATAAGACAATACAATAAAGTATACAGTATCATCTTTTAAATATCTGGCTTTTCCAAATTTTACATCATACCCTAACATATTTTGGATTTCTAAAGCCATGTGCTCCATTACATGAGCTAAATAAGTTCCTTCCTTTAATCTTTGACTGAAACCATTAATATATCCTTTAGAACATTTATGACTTTTTAATCCTGGTAATATAGATAGTAATCTATCGTTAAAGTTTTCTATATCACAGGTCGGTATATTCACATATTCGCCTAAATCTATATCTGCCCTAATTACTGGCCAATGACTATATATATTTCTACCAGAATATACCTTTACATTTAGTAATTTCATTTACGGTCCTCCTCAAAAATCTAGGTACATATCTATTTTAATATCTAACTTTATATATAATTATTTGTTTCTAATTTAGTAATAGCCTTTTTATTTATTAGATCGTATCCATAACCATTTGGTAAAATATCTATCTTAACATTAGTTATAGCTAAAGGCTCATCTGGATACTGTTCTGAAATATTCGTATATCCAATTTCTTTACCATCAATTACAGTTACTACTCCAGAACCAATTACACTCATATTTCCTTTGTTATTAACTATAATTGCTGTATCTTCATCGATACCAAAACCTATAGTCTGAGGGTTTTGAGCTACACCGCCTAATAACCTTCCTATTCTACCTCGTTGATTAAAGTGTTGATCTATTATGACTCCCTCTAATAATCCCATACCCGGAGCCATTTTTAAGGTACATTTTCTTGGTGCATCTTCCTCTTCACCTTCTACTACCATTACTTCACTCATCATAGAAGCACCTGCACTTGTTCCAGCAATAATTACACCATCTTCTAACTTTTGTTTTATATTATCATGAAATCTTGTACCTCCTAATATGCTAGAAATTCTAAGTTGATCTCCACCAACAAAAAAAACACAAGTACATTCATCTAAAATTTTAGCAATTTGCTTTCTATTTGCCTCTTTTCTAGACACAATATTTATTGTTTCTATTTTATCTGCACCTAATTCATAAAATATTCTTTTATATTCTTCTCCGACTTCTATAGGGTAGTTAGTAGCTGTAGTAACTACTGCAATATGAGCATTATCCCCTCCAGATAAGCAAACTACCTCCTTAAGTATTTCCTTGTCGGCTTTCTTATCTTCGCCACCACCTATTATTATTAACCTTATTCTTTCTTGTTTATCCATAATATACCTCTCTCAATTAAACTATTTATATTTTCTCCATAAATTAGATTTTTATAATTTAAAATTGTTTTTTAATTAGTTTTCTACATTTCTTACAAAAATAAACAAAAAAAGCAAACCTTCTAATGAAGATTTACTTTTTTAAAATTAATATTCTATATTTAAATTTTTTAAATATCTAATACTTCCGAAGCTGTACCAAATTCATAGCCTTGTTCTATAATCCACTCTATGGCTTCTGGTAAAAATTCTACAGTATTTTTAGAATTACTTTTATTATGCATTAGAATTATACCACCTGGAGTTATTTGTTTTTTTAAATAACCCATCATTTCTTCTTTAGATGTTCCTGCCCAATCTTTAGTATCTACAGACCAATTAACAACATTATATCCTAAAGAATTTATATGTTTTAATTCACGCTTTTTAATAGCACCATATGGAGGTCTAAATACATAATCAATTTCACCTATTATATCTTTTATTATTTTTTCTGTGTTAAGAACTTCTTTGTCTACTTCCTCTTCTGATATTTTAGGTAAATACTTATGATTCCAAGTATGATTACCTATTTCATGACCTTCTTCATGAATTTGTTTTAAAACCTCAGGATGTTTTTCAGCTTCTTGACCTATAACAAAGAAAGTTGCTTTTATATCATATTCATTTAATATTTCTAAAATTTGAGCAGTATACTTAGACTCTGGTCCATCATCAAATGTCAGAGCTACTTGTTTTTTATCATTTTCTGCAAAATAATGAACTTCTTCTACTATGGAATTTTCATATTCTTTTTTTTCTGACTCAGTTTCTAATGAGTCTTTTTCAACATCTGATTGGTTATTATTAGAGTCTTTATCATTACTATTTTTGTTTGCTTCATCATTTGAAGCTTCTTCAACAT
Organism: Alkaliphilus sp. NP8; assembly: GCA_015978205.1. Lineage (GTDB taxonomy): Bacteria > Bacillota > Clostridia > Peptostreptococcales > Natronincolaceae > Alkaliphilus_B. The sequence continues at coordinate 7,743 of JADWMM010000056.1, forward strand.
GTTCATCTCTATTTATTTCTTCTAAATTTTCTTCATCTTCGCTATTATTAGGAGAAGTGACTTCCGTATGTTCTTCACCATTATTTAAATTTGCTGGAAGATTAATTGCTCCAACTGACGTACACCCTATTAATAATATGCTTGAAATAACTGTTATGATAATATTTAGTATTGACCGATTCATCTAGCCCTTCCTCCTTATGTTGTGTAAGTAAGCAAATTAATTGATTGATTATAATTATAAAGCAATATTTGTCGAAATGAATTACAAAATTGTAAAAATAATACTACTATATATTTACACATCTTTTAATAATGAAAAACAATTTTGTTTTTTTGTTACAAATATAAAACTTCCCTTTGTAGGAACAGATTTTCATTAAATCTTTTTACCTTTAAGGGAAGTTTCTAAAATTTTATATTCAATTTATTTAATTAACAAAAATTATTTTTCAACTTTAATTCTATCTAGTACAGCCATAGCTATGTTAGATGAATGATCTGCAATACGCTCTAAATTACTAATTATATCTAGAAATACAATTCCTGAGCCTGGAACACATAATTGATTATTTAATCTACCTATATGATTTGCTCTTAAAGTCTTTTCTAAATAATCTATTCTTCCTTCAGTTTTAACTACTTTCATAGCTAAACTTCCATCTAAGGACTTTAATGCAGTTAAAGAATCCATATAATTTTGTAATACTAATCCGGACATTTGACGTAATTCATCTATTGCTTTTTCTGAGAATTCTAAGTTATTATCTATAGCTTCCTGAGAAAGCTCTGCTAAGTTTTCAGCATGATCTCCTATTCTTTCAATATCGTTAATTGTATTGAAAAGATCATCTACGATTTCTCTATTTTCTGCTGATAAATTTGTATTAGATAATTTTATTAAATAAGAAGAAAGTTCTCTCTCCATTTCATTAACTACTTTCTCTATTCTCGTAGTTTCATCGATTTTTTTCTGACTTCTATCAAAGAATCCATCTAAGGCATTTTCTAAAGAATCCTTAGCTGTATTTCCCATGTGTAAAGCCTCTTTTATAGTACTGCCTAATGCAATTGAAGGTGTTTCTAAAATACGATCATCAATATATTTAATTCCTTCACTCACATCTTCTTCCCCTGCAAAAAGTTTATTAGCTGCTTTAACTAATAATCCAGCAAAAGGTAACATAATAAGTGTGTTAGCTATATTAAATATTGTATGTGCATTTGCTATTTGTCTTGAAACAGCTTGTGCAGTAGTTCCTGGATCTATCATAGTAACAACCCAATATAATGGTTTTTGGAGTAAAACAATGAAAATTAAAGTTCCTATTAAGTTAAACATAACATGAACAGCCGCTGATTTTTTAGCAGTACGATTAGCTCCTATACTAGAAAGTACAGCTGTTATAGTTGTCCCTATATTTATACCAAACAAAATAGGTAATCCAGATAAAAGTGGAACTAGTCCTTCTTTTGATAATGCTAATAAAATACCCGTAGATGCACTACTACTTTGTACAGCCACTGTAATAGCAAATCCTGCTAATATTCCTAAAACGGGATTTGCACCAAAGCTTACTAATAAATTTCTAAAAGATTCTAATTCTCTAAGTGGTTTTAGTGAATCTCCCATATAGCTCATACCTAAAAATAAAATCCCAAAACCTATACCGGCTTCTGCAAATTGTTTAACTCTTCTATTACTAGTAAATAACCAAATTGCTACAGAAATTCCTATAATAATTGGCGCATACTGATCAATATCAAATGTAATTATTTGCGCAGTAATAGTTGTACCAATATTAGATCCCATAATAACTCCTACAGCTTGAGTAAGAGTCATCATTCCTGCATTAACAAATCCCACTACCATTACAGTAGTTGCACTACTACTTTGTACAATCATAGTTATAATTGCTCCAACAACAACACCTATAAATCTATTTTTTGTAAGCATACTAATAATAGACTTTAGTTTATTGCCTGCTGCCTTTTGAAGGCCTGTACTCATAATATTCATTCCATATAGAAATAATCCTAAGCCTCCTACAAATCCAAACAATATTTCCATTGTAAATCCTCCAATCAAATCTAATATTACGTATTCGTACCCATTTTATACTACTTTACTATAATAAAATATTTAAATTATAGTTTTGTTAACATCATGTTATGGAAATGTTAAATCTATGTTAAATAATTTGTTTTTGTAAACTAATATTAATGTATCCAAATAACTAGTATAAAAATATATATTTTTATAAATAATATTTTCAAATAAAAAGTTTTATGGTATTCTAAAATTGAACTTTATGATTATAATAATATATAAATAAGTTAATAAAGGAGGAAATATTATGATATTAGAAAAAGTAAAAGAACTTATTGCTGAACAATTAGGAGTAGATGATTTAGATTCTATAACTCCTACAACTTCTTTAATGAATGATCTTGAAGCTGACTCTTTAGATGCAGTAGAAATAGTAATGGCTATTGAGGATGATTTCGGAATAGAAATTCCTGATGAAGAAGCTGAAGGATTTAAAAACATTGGAGATATAGTTGAATATGTAGAAGCTAACAAATAAAAACATTTAGCTTTTGCTACATAAGTTTGCAATATTTAACTTTAAAGCATCATGTTAAAAACATGTTGCTTTTTATTTTTTATAAAAATGTACCTTCTTATAATAAAATAAAAAAGTAACACAATACCTATTTTCACATATATTGTAACTAAAGCTATTAATTGTATTTTATTTAAGGAGGTTTTTTTGTGGAAAACTTTGAACATAGTATGCCATGGAATAATACTAATGAAGATATGATGATGCACTATCCTCCAATGCATGATATGCCTTGTCCTGTGCATGGACCTAACCATCCTATGAATAATATGCCGTATCCTATGCCTGAACCTAACCATCCTATGCACGGTATGCCTTGCCCTATACCTGGACCTAACTATCCTATGCACGGTATGCCTTGCCCTATGCCTGGACCTAACTATCCTATGCACGGTATGCCTTGCCCTATGCCTGGGTCTAACTATCCTATGCATTGTATGCCACCTGAAGAATGTAGTGAGGAAGCATTAGATGATATGGAGCAAAAGTATTATATGCATATGTATATTTCTGCTATGAATAAAACAGAAGCTTATAGACAAAAAACGATGCACTGTTATTGCAAACACAATATTAATAATGATTAATCTAAAAATAACAGGTTCATTAAATGAACCTGTTATTTTTATAATTGAATATCTTGAACAAATATATTAACTTTTTTCACTTCAATATCAGTCATAGTTTCAATAGATTTCTTTACATTTTCTTGAACTAATTTAATAACTTCTGGAATAGAAAAGCCATATTTAATTACTACTGAAATATTTATAGTAACTTCTGCTTCTTCTTTTTCAACCTTAACACCTTTTTTGTTATATATATCCTTATTAAAGAATTCTTTTATTCCATTAGGTAGCTTTCCACTAAAAGAAGCAACCCCATCAACTTCTTCTATTGCTTTTTTAGCAATTGAAAGTACAACCTCATTAGAAATTCTTATTTTACCTTGTTCTGAAAGTATTTCCATATTATATTCCTCCTAAGTATTATTAATTAAACAAATCTTTTATTTCCATATATTGTTCATATGTATTAATATTTTTAAAGCATAATGTGTTTTTATCAAATTTTCTAATTTCACTTTTTTGTATTTCTTTTACATTTAAATTTTTAAAAATATCTATAATTTTAAATTTATTCTTTTCTATAAGCTCTTTAAACCCTGGTATGCATCTTTTGCCATAAATAGCATAAAGAGGTTCGTAATGATCATAACAAAAAGGAACTACAATATCTTCATCTTTTATAGACTCAATCATATACTTAATAAACTCAATATTTACAAATGGCATATCGCAACCTGTTACAAAAACATAATCTGTTTTACTTGCTACTAATCCTGAATATAATCCTATTAAAGATTTTTTTTCTTTTGTATCTATTATATCTTGTATAAACTCTACTTGATTTAGCATTGTATATTTTTCAGGAGTATTAGTTACTACTATAACATTTCTAAATATTTTTTGTAATGACTCTACGATTGTTTCAATCATTGTTTTATGTCCTAGCTTTAAAAAAGCTTTATTACGCCCCATTCTACTACTTCTACCCCCTGCAAGCACAACAGCAGTAATATTTTCATAAGTCATTTATATCATTCCCTATACACACGTATTTTTAACTATTTTTTTATACTTATATACTTACAGATTTTTTTATCATGTCACTCTAATTATACCACATATATTCATAATTTTTTTATTATTATATATTTTATAATAACTTAATATAAGCCGATATATATACATTTTACCATGTATTTTTATTTAAATGAAGAATATACAGTTTTTAATATTTGATATTTTTTTAACAATATTGTATTATATATACGAACAGGCACTATTATAATATTTATTTAAATCAAAGGGGGTATATCAATGAGTTTAATGGAAGTAGTTAGCAAAATTAATGAGGTTTTATGGGGCCCTATTATGTTATTTTTTCTTTTGGGAACTGGAATTTTATTTACTATTAGGTTACGAGGAATTCAAGTTAGAAAATTTAAGCTTGCTTTAAAGCAAACCTTCGGAGGGATATTCTCTAAAAGTAATAATAATGACAAAGGTGGTATGTCATCATACCAAGCATTAACCACTGCAATAGCTGCTCAAGTAGGAACTGGAAACTTAGCAGGTGTAGGAACTGCTATAGCAACTGGAGGACCTGGTGCAGTTTTTTGGATGTGGATTAGTGGTTTTTTTGGAATGGGTACAATATTTGCAGAAGCTATATTAGCTCAAACTCATACTGAAAAAATCGATGGAGAAATTACTGGGGGACCTGCTTACTACATACGTAACGGACTAGGAAGTAAATTTTTAGCAGGTTTTTTTGCAATAGCAATAGTTTTAGCTTTAGGTTTTATGGGAAATATGGTTCAATCAAATTCCATAGCTGAAGCTGTATATAGTGCTTTTGAAGTAGATAAGCTTATAACCGGTGTAGTAATTGCTTTTTTAGTAGGTCTTATTGTTATTGGAGGAGTAAGTAGAATAGCATCTTTTACTGAAAAAGTTGTACCTATTATGGCAGGTTTATATATTTTAGGTGCATTAGTTATTGTTTTAACAAACCATGATCAAATTGTACCTGCATTTAGTATGATTATTAAAGGAGCTTTTAGCCCTGTAGCTGCAGCTGGTGGTTTCCTAGGTGCCACAATAAAAGAGTCTTTCCGGTATGGTATTGCTAGAGGTCTTTTTTCTAACGAAGCAGGAATGGGGTCTACACCTCATGCACATGCTGTTGCTAAAGTAGAACACCCTGCACAACAAGGATTAGTAGCAACCATGGGAGTTGTAATAGATACTGGAATTGTTTGTACATTAACAGCTTTAATAATATTAATGACCGACAGTATTTACACTGGAAATATTGGAATAGCACTAACTCAAGAAGGCTTTGCAAGGGGATTCGGCAATTTTGGTAATGCTTTTGTAGCTATTTGTTTATTCTTCTTCGCATTATCTACCATAATAGGATGGTACTTCTTTGGTGAAGCCAATATCAAATACTTATTTGGTAAAAAAGCAATTAATGTTTATAGAATATTAGTTTTAGGTTTTATTATTGTAGGTACTACAATGAAAGTTGAACTTGTATGGGAATTAGCAGATATGTTTAATGGTCTTATGGTTATACCTAATATTATAGCTTTATTAGGATTATCTTCTTTAGTTATAAATGTTACTAATGATTTTGAACAAAATTTTAATAAAAATAAAGAATCAAAATATACAAATAATTAATATATTTTATTCTAATTTTAAAAGATGACTAATTTTTAAATTAGTCATCTTCTTTTATTTGTATATCTGCTAATAATTTAATACCATCATCTGTTTGTTTTATTTTTTTATCTTTTAATAATCTTCCTAAAGCTCTTTTAAAAGCATTTTTACTAACAGATAAATATGATTTTATTTCTTCTGGACAACTTTTATCATTTATAGGTAGAAAACCTCCTCTTACAGATAAAAGTTGTAAAATCTGCTCTGCATCTTTGGACATTTCTTTATGAGCCAAATCTCTTGTCGATAAATCTACCCTTCCATCTTCTCTAATTCTAATAACTCTAAAACTAGATTTATCACCTATTAATAGTTTTTTAAACATTTCACTGTTATGAACAAAACCATAATATTGATTATCTATGGCAATAAAAGCACCTAATCTAGGATTATGGCCATATACAGTCCCTTCAACAGTTTCTCCTGCTTTATATGAAGGATGAGTTTTAAGATCTTTATCAACTCTCATAGTTGCACATAATCTTTGACTCTTATCTAAATAAATTTTCACTAAGTATTTCTTTCCTTTTATAATATTACAAATTTGTTCCCTCATAGGAATAAATAGATCTTTTTCTAGTCCCCAATCTACAAACCCGCCTATTGATGTTATATTTACAACTTCTAAATACGCAAGTTCTCCAACCTCAGCATATGGTCTTTTCAAAGTAGCTTTTAATTGATTTTTAAAATCTTTATATATAAAAACATCTATAGATTCTCCAATTGACTTATCTTCTGGAAGCTCTTCAATAGGAAGGATAACTCCATTTCCTTGTCCATCTGAATTTTTAAGCAAAGCTCCTTTATAGTCAATATCAAATATTATTAAATTATTTGTTTTACCTATGTTTAATTTCAAACAGTTCACCTCTCTTATTTAAACTCTTTTTTTACAAGAATTACAATTGCTTTCATTTTTACAATTGCACCCTTCTTCTTTATTTTTTGTTACTTCAGTAAAATTAGATTTCATATTTATATCTTGAGTTAAAAATATTCTATCTCCATATTTATTATAAAACACAACATCACATTCATTATTTCGACATACAAAGTAGGTTTCCTCGTTCACTTGAGAAATTACGTCTGCTTTTACTGTCTCTTTCAATACTAAATAATGTACATTTTGCCCAATATTATTACAAAGAGGACATAATGTTTTTTTATTATTTATATATATGTTAGTGTTATTACAACATCCCATTTTATCACTTCCCTGTTAAACTAGCATCATTACTTAAAAAATGTTTAAGTATACTAAACGCTTTTATAGGTTCTTCTACATCTTCTATGAGTTTCTCTATATGACATTTATCTGTCCCATCTTCGTTCATAATATATGGTACTATACGATTGTACTCTACTTCCACATTATTTTTATCCAATATAGCTTTAGCGCAATCACTCATTACATGTCCATATACTGATTTAACTCCTCCATATGTTAAAAGCAATGCTACTGCTTTTCCAACTACTTTATCAGCTACAGTAGTTCCTTTTAAAATCATTTTACCTTCTATTAAATTATTAAGCAAAGATTCTATTCCTTTTTTATTAGAAGTTAATATTACATTATTATCTTTTACTAAAACATACGAATATTCTTCTTTTACTAGTTTATTTTTAGCTAATGTTTGATCTGACATTAATTAGCTCCCTTCAAATAACTTTATATTATAATAGTATATCAATATTTCTACAAAAAAGCTTCTTTTTTTCATTATAACATTTTTAATATATTAAAAATACCAAATAAAGATCCTATAAATATAAGCTTTTCTATTTTCCCACCTGTTTTTATAGTATATGGAAATTTTACTCGTTTATCATTAAAAGGTATAAATGGTTTAATTCCTACTTTGGTAAGCATATCTCCTAAAAGATGACTAAACATACTAATTCCAAAAATAAGACTGTAGTCCATATCCAAGTAGGTTAAACTTATTTTTTTAACTGCGTATGTACATCCTAGTAAAAATAAAATAGAATGTGAAAGTCCTCTATGTTTACTAAATAATAATAAAATTAAAATAATACCTATGAAAGCTATGTTATAATGATTATAATAATAAGCAAAAAAAATAATTGATATGCCTACTATAGATTGTGTAAATTTCCTAATTGTATAATAACCTTTTTTAGCAAATTTATCAGCAAATATAAATCCTAAAAAAATTATAAAACTAATTCCATAAAATATAGGAGTATCTTTTAAAAAAATAAAAGTAATAATTAGCATTGAAATTAATAATCCAATCCATATTTTTTTTATATGTTTAGCTTTAATTATACCAAATTTATTTGCTAATGAAGACGTTCCTGTATCTAAATCTGGCAGTAGTGCTCCAGTTACAGCAATTAGGATAGCTATCGAATTGAATTTTTCAATAGTTAAGGAAGTCCCTAAAAAAGGTATTATTAAAAATGATGTCATTAAGCCTAAAGCAATATGGGTTCTTCCTAGCATATTTATTCTTCCTTTCAAATTTACTTACTTATATTATACTTCGAACATATGTTTTAACGCAAGGTATTATATTATACTTTACAATTCAAATCATTAACTGATATTATATTTCTTATAATACCTTAATATAAAATATAAAAAAGGAGTCGATTGAATGTCTAAAATTAAGTTTATAACAGATAGTACTGCATATATAGATAAATCATTTATAGAAAAAAATAATCTTGATATTGTTCCTCTATCCGTTAATTTCGAAGGATCTATAGAAGATGAAGGTTTTCCAGGAGATTTTGATGTGTTTTTTGATAAACTTTCTAAATCATCAGATTTCCCAACGACTTCACAGCCTCCCGTTGGTCGATTTGTTGATGCTTTTGAGAAGGCTTTAGAAGATGGATATGAGGTAATTGCTATTACAATGTCTTCAAAATTAAGTGGTACATTTAATAGTGCAAATACAGCTGCTAATCTAGTAAACTCATCTAAAATATCTGTTATAGATTCTTTAACAGCTGTTGCCAATTTGTATTCTTTAATAAAACAAGGAATTATACTTGCAGAAAAAGGTGCTTCTAGAAAAGAAATATTAGACGCTATTGAAGAACAGAAGAAAAATATGGGCATACGCTTAACAGTAGGTTCTTTAGATTATCTAAAAAAAGGAGGCCGTCTTTCAACAGCTGAAGCTGCAATCGGATCATTGCTAAATATAAAACCTATTATTGGGTTAATAGATGGAAAATTAGAAGCCTTAACTAAAGTAAGAGGAAAGAAAAAAGCAATGGAAAAAATGATTCAAGATATTCCTTCTAATGCACATACTATATCTATAGGTCACATAGGTATTATGGATAAAGCTTTAGAATATGAAAATAGAATAAGAAAAATTTTTCCAAATGCAAATATAAATATATATGAATTAGGACCTGTTCTAGGTTCTCATTTAGGTCCAGAAGCAGTTGGTTTTTGTTATCTTTATTAAAAATATATACAAATGATTTAAGCATATAGTAAAAACATGTACTTTTTATTCAGGAGTGATTTAATGGAAAATATTGCAAAAAAAATAAAACCGATTCTTTCTTATGCTATTAAAAGTATTATTTTAACATCTATATTGGCTGGTTTATTTGGTTTATTAAAAGGGAGTAATATTTTAAAAATAATATTGGATGCTAATTACGTTGTAGGAAGTATTCTTATAACTATTGGTCTTTTAAGTTTTCTTATTCCTGTTAGTTTTAAAATGTTAAAAAAGCCAAAAGAACTAGTAGATCATTCAAATATAGGTGATCTTATGCGAGAAGAAAGAGAATTGAAAATGTCTGAAGGAATTATTAATATTTTTTGGGGAATTTTTCATATAATTTTAATAGGAATAATAGAAATATTTATCAAATCTATATATTAAAAAAATGATGCGAAATTCTCACTCTATCTTAAATAATATGCAATCTAAAAACTTTTAACTAGCGAATAAGAAATTAATTTCCATAAAGTACTGTAATATTTCTAATCAGTTTACAAAAAATATAATTGAAAAGAATTTTAATACTTTTCCTAAGGAGGTAGATTACAGTGCAAAAAAGCTTACTAATGCTTTTAGTTATAACTGCTTTATCAATGCCTGCTATAAAATATATAGACTCGTATAATGAATATAATTCTAAGTTATTAGTGATTGAAGAATCTACTGATGCATTTAATACAGAGTTTTTTTATAAAATAGAATGTTAAATAATTATATGTATTTTGTTATATTTAATTTAAATATATATAATTCACACATAATAAA
>JADWMM010000028.1 GCA_015978205.1 Alkaliphilus sp. NP8
TATATAATAATTCTCTCTTTTTATTTTAACATTTAATAAAAATACAAAAGTTTATATTCAAATTATAAAAACTCTTATATTTATTCAAGTATTTCAATATCATCTCCAGGTTTAATCTTGCCACCTTTAATAACTTTAGTGAAAATACCTTCCTTAGGCATTACACATTCTCCTACAGTATAAAAAATAGCACATTTTTCATGACATACTTTACCTATTTGAGTTACTTCTTGAATAGTTTCACCTATTTTCAACCTTGTACCTACTGGTAACTCATATAAAGTTATACCTTCTGTAGTTAGATTTTCAGCAAATTTGCCTGGTTCTAATCCATCTGCACCCATTTCTATAGCCTTATTTATACTTTCTTGACCTAATAAACTAACTTGTCTATGCCATTTTCCACCATGAGCATCGCCTTCTAGTCCAAAGTCTTCTATAAAAACACCTTCTTGGATTTGTTCTTTAGGTATTCCTTTTTTATTACTAATATTAATTGCAACAACTTTTGCCATATTAAAGTCCCCCTTGTAATATTAAATCTTATTTTAAAATTATAAATAAATAACATCTCCAATATTTTCTGTACTATATCCACCTAATTCTTCTATTTTTTTAATAAATTCCTTACTTTTCATTGTATTTATTAGAGAAATTATCTTTTCATCTTTAAACATTTCTTTAGGAATGCATATATCATAATCTTCCCAGGCTATAGGTATAAAATCTAAATCCATAGATTTTGAAGCAGATAACACTCCCATTCCACAATCAGCAGATTGCCCACATATTGCTGCAGCTACGGTCATATGAGTATTAAATTCACGTTCATATCCTTTGACATCTTCAGGGTTTATTTCATTTTTTTTCAAGCAATAATCAAATAGTACTCTAGTACCTGCTCCTCTTTGCCTATTTACAAATTGAACCTCTTTTTGAGTTAAATCTTTAACAGACTTAATTTGTAATGGGTTTCCTTTTTTCACCATCAATCCTTGACTACGCTTTACAAATTTTATTATAGCATAATCCTCACTATTTAAATACTTTTTAATATAAGTTTTATTATATTCACCAGTTTGTTCATCTAATAGATGTATAGGAGCTATATGACATTCACTTTTTTTCATAGCCATTATTCCTCCTAAACTCCCTACATGAGCAGATGATAAGAACATATCAGTCTTATTAACATGGAGCTCATTAGATAACATATCCATTACTAAGTCATGACTTCCAATAGAAACTATTGTATTATTAATTTGACTAGTGGATTTTAATAGTTGTACTTCAACTTTTGTGCCAGCCTCATACCCTTCTACATTCTGTGGAATTGCAAGTATGCCATCAGCTTTTACTAAAGACATAGTAACACCTGCACCTCTATCTAATGGAGTAGCTATAATCTTTTTGTCTACATTACCTAATTTTATTCTTACAAATTCCTCATGTTTTAAAGACGATACTATACGTCTCGATAATATACTTACTATTTTCTCAGGTTCACCTAATATATTTCTGTTATATTTAAATAAAAGGGGTTTTACAAATGATTCAAAAACAAAATAAGCTGATACAGGGTAACCCGGTATTCCAATTACTGGTTTATTATTTACTATTGCTAAAATAGCTGGCTTACCTGGTTTTATTGCAACACCATGTGTAACAACTTCTCCAATTTCTCTAAGCACATTTACAGTATAATCTTTAGATCCAGCAGAAGAACCAGCATTAATAATTACAATATCATTTTCTTCTACAACTTGTAATACTCTGTCTTTTATGGCATTATATTCATCTGGAACAACTCCATAAGTATATGGAATACCATTATTTTCTTCCACCATAGCTGCAAACATATGAGAATTTGATTCTATAATTTTACCTGGAGATAATTTATCTTCAACTTGCACAATTTCCGATCCAGTTGGAATAATGCCTACTTTAGACATTTTGTAAACTTCAATTTCAGTAATCTGACCAGATAATAATGCACCTATGTCCATAGGTCTTATTTTATGATTACCACTTATAATTAGCTCATTTTCAACTATATCTTCTCCTATAGGTCTTATATGTTGCCAAGGGCTAGCCGCCTGACGAATCTCTATGTTATTTTCGTCTATTTCAACTACATCTTCTATCATAATTACTGCATTATATGGTTCTTCTATGTATCCACCTGTATTAATATAAACAAAATCTTCATTTAACTTTAGACTTATAGGATTATTTTCATCTGCAGCATATGTAGAGCTCGCAACTACAGCTATTCCATCCATTGCAGCAGCATTATAGTTTGGAGAAGATTTTTTAGCGAAAACCGGCTTAATAGTAGTTCTATTTAAACTTTTTATAACAGGTATAACTTCTGAATCCGTTACATTGTTTAGAGAACTTACAATAAAAAAGTATTTATTCTTAGCATCTTCTAATGGAACGCTTTTTAAATATGTATCTCTATCTTTTTTAGCCATAATACCGTCCCCTTTTTATTGTATATTAAAGTATTGAAACTTTAACTACATCTCCTTTTACAAGTCCTTCTGCATTTGTATCTATCCTAACACTACCTCTAGCTTTGGCCATCATAGAAAGCATTCCTGATTTTCCATAAACAGGCTCTATAATAGTCTTTCCTTTTTCTTCCTTTATGTTAACCATAACATAATGCTCTCTTCCAGGAGCAGATGGAATATTAGAAGAAATTTCGCCTTCCACATATTGGTTAAGACTTTTTTCATTATAATATATTTCTTTAATTAAAAAGCTTACAAATACCTTATATATAACAAGAGCAGAAACAGGTTGTCCAGGTAATCCAAAAACAGCCGTGTTATTAATTCTACCAATTATAGTTGGTTTCCCTGGTTTAATAGAGATTCCATGAATAAACACACCTGGATATCCAATATCATTAATTACATCTTTAGTATAATCCTTGTTACCCATAGAACTACCACCAGATACTAAAACAACATGACTATTATTAGCACATTCTTCAATCTTAGCCTTTAATAAATCTCTATCGTCCTTTACTATGGCTCTTTCTACAACAATGCATCCATCTTCAACAGATGCGGCAGATAAGCTATACGTATTCATATCTTTTATTTTTCCTGGTTTTAGCTCTTCTGTAGGAGAAACCAATTCATCTCCAGTTGAAACTATACTCACCTTAACTTTCTCATAAACATCTATATTGCCAATGCCTATACCAGCTAACATTCCTATATCCTGCGGTCTTAATTTATGACCTTTTTTAAAAATAACTTCGCCATTTTTTAAATCTTCGTCTTTTTTTAATATATTTTGTCCAGGGGCAGTTGGCTTTTGAATACATATCTCATTTCCTAAAGTCTCTGTATATTCAATCATGACTACTCCATCAGTACCTATAGGTAACATTCCACCTGTAGGCACATAGTAACATTCACCAGGTTTTAAAACCACCTCGGCTTTTGCTCCCATTTCTATGTTACCTTTATATTTTAAAAAGCTAGGAATGCTTTCACTAGCACCGAACGTATCTTTAGATATAACAGCATAGCCATCTACTGTAGATCGATTAAACCCAGGTACATCTATTGATGCAACTATACTATTAGATACATGTCTTCCAACTGCATCTAATATATTAATTTTTTCAGTTTTTAAGGAAATTTCATTAAATTCTTCTTTTATTTTATTTTTTGCCTCTTGTACAGTAACTGTATTTAATAGTTCCATATTAACACTCCTTTGAGAAGTAAAATGCTTATTGATATAATATTTCGACAATAATGAGTGATTTCCTTTTAAATATTAGAAAAATAAAATAACCCCCTAAATAGGGGGTTAAAATGTTTTCCAAGATGCCGTCAGCTGCAAAATTCACACCCGCTACCTCACGTAAGTGGGTGACTTATTTTATTCTTTCGAAGTCCACTCGTAGGCGGCATTCCGTCTAAATAAAAACGTAATCTCCCGGATGTCTATTGTCGGTTGAATTTCGCTAAGCCTTACGCACACCTCAGAATTTATTAACTGTTTCAGTTTGTTAATTGTTTATAAATCTATTATACACCAAAATATAATTTTTATAAAATGAAATTTTTACCGTTAAAGTTTAATAATTAAAAAAATACATCAAATATCACCCAAATACTTTAATTTAAGGATTTTTTGGATATTTTGTCAATACATAAGTTAATATCTTCTTCATTTAGTGTTTCTTTACTTAAAAGAGATTCAGCTATTGATTCAATTAATTCAATATTATATTCTATAATAATTTTAGTTTCTTCATACAACCTTTTCATTTCACTTTTAGTAATTTCTGCTGACTTTCCGTCTATTCTGCCTTGACTACCGTATAGCACATCATAATTAATCATACCAATTTCTTCACTCATACCAAAATGTTTAATCATTGAAACTAATATTTCAGTTGCTTTTTGTATATCATTACTTGCACCAGTTGTAACATTGTCAGCACCAAATATTAATTCTTCAACTATTCTACCAGCTAATGCAATCTTTATATTGTTTATCATTTCTTTTTTTGTATTGTACATTTTGTCTGGAGGAATGTTCATACTAAATCCGCCTGCACCTTTTGTACTAGGAATTATAGTCACTTTTGTGACCTTATTTTGAGGACAAAGTAACTTAGTAACCACTGTATGCCCTGCTTCATGATATGCAGTTATTTTTTTATCTAGATTTTTAATATTACTTCTATCTTTTTTCTCATCTCCAGCAATTACAGTATAAAAAGCTTTATCTATATGATATTCAGAAATAGATTCTGAGTTTTCTCTAGCTGCGTTAATTGCAGCTTCATTCATTAAATTCTCTAGCTTAGCACCACTGAAATACACCGTTTGCTCTGCTATACCTTTTAAACTAAGATTGGCTTTAATAGGTCTATCCTTACTATAAAGTTTTAAAATTTCATATCTAGCTTTTAAATCAGGTAACCCTACCTCTATTTGTCTATCAAATCTTCCTGGTCTTAAAAGAGCTTCATCTAAAATATCTAGTCTATTAGTAGCTGCGATAACAATAATACCTTCATTGCCCTTGAATCCGGACATTTCAGTCAAAAGTGCATTCAAGGTCCTATCAGATTCATCACTACCTCCCAAACCACCACGATCTCTTTTCTTACCTATAGCGTCTATTTCATCTATAAATATAACACATTTACCTTTTTCTTTAGCTTTTTTAAATAAAGATCTAATTCTTCCAGCGCCAAGTCCTGCATATACTTGTACAAAGTCAGAACCAGATACTGCTAAAAAACCTACTCCTGCTTCACTTGCCAAAGCCTTTGCCATTAAAGTTTTACCTGTTCCTGGAGGTCCGTAAAGAATTATGCCTTTAGGCATTCTAGCTCCATATCTTTCATACTTTTTAGGATTTTTTATAAAGTCTACTAGTTCCATAATATTTTCTTTCGCTTCTTCATTACCTGCAATATTGCTGAATCTAATATTTGATTCTTGTTCAGTAGACGTATCTATATCTGACATTTTATTATATTCCTTGGAAACCTGCTGAGAATTATTCTTAGACATATAAACTACAAGCCCTACAAATGCTCCGATTGATATAATTCCTAATATTATTTGTCCAGTTGAATATTGTACACTTACTTCCTCTACTTTTATGTTATTAGTAAGCATATTTTCTTTAAATCCATCTATTCTTGGATTATCTGTTACAAATTGCTGTCCATCTTTAAGTTCTCCTTTTAATTGAGAAGAATCTGAAATGGATATAGAATTAATTTGATCATCTTCAACTTTTTTCATAAACTCTGTGTATGAAATTTCAATAACTGGCTCTTTAAAATTATTATTGTAGATAATAAAGCCAGTAATAAAAATTAAAACAACAATTATAACTAAACTAATTATTATATTCTTCTTACTACTTATCATTTTTTGCATAAAAAAACCCCCTTTAAGTAATTAAATTCTAAATTTAAAATTTAATATGTAAAGGGCGGTTTACATAATATATTATCATTATATTATTTAAATGTAAATGGAAAATATTAACTAACCTATTTTTCTTTAAAAAATGTAACATTTTTTATTATAAGATCAACAGTTCCATCACCATTTCTTTTTACTTTAAATTTTAGGTTATCATCAAAGCATTCTCTATCATTTTTTATATCAAATCCTGTATCTGTTTTAATAGATTTTTTCTTTAGCTTTTTTTCTACCCATGGTTTGTTGACTTCAAAATCTGTTACCTGAAATCCACTATTATTTAAATGATCTATATAATCATTTTTTATTTCTTCGCTACCTTCCATAGCCTCTTCTACAAAATTTCTAACATTTATTTCTTCTTCTTTTTTTAAATTGTTAGATAATGCATCTCTAACCTTTGTAGCTTGATCAATATCTTGTCTCAATTGACTCCTAACCCATTTTTCAGTAATGTTTTTAAACATTTTTGTTTTATCTTTACTATCTACTAATATATTACTATTCAAAAAATCTTTAACGAAAAAATTAGCAACTTCATTTTCTTTATCTGAAGATTGTTGTTTATCCAATATAACAAGATCGTATTCTTCATTAGCTTCATATAATTTTATAAATGCACATTTCTGCAATCTCTGACCCGCTCCTGGAAGACCTATTTCCTGAGGTATAATAGATACTTTAAACTTATCTTCTACATATTCAATATCATGTACATAAGATTTTCTATAATCCATTTTTAATAATGCTACATACTTTATATTCTCTACAGAGTAAATACAGATAACTAAATCGCCAGAAGATGCATTCCCATTATTTTTTATTGAAGTAAATAAATGTTGAGCAATTTTTTTAGAACTTTCAACGAAATTATCCTCTTCATATAGTATAGCATCGCAGTTATCACGAACAACATTAGGTCCACTAATGAATTTGGCTATCCTGTTATCATCATCCTTTAAAGATCTTACTATATGCTTTTCTAAAAGATCATGAATTTCTTCCGTAATTTCTTGTTCATAATCCGCAAATAGTGGTGAATCCATTGTTTTATCTAATACATGCACAATTACGTGATGTAAAATAAGACTGTTAGCTTCTCTCATAATTATCCTCCTGATTTATCCTAGCTTTTGATTTTTTTATTACATACAGGCAAAAATAAGATACTAGGTTCCTAGTATCTTATTTTAAAATTTTAAGTAATTTAAATATTTATTAGTGATTATAAAATTGAAGTCATTTGCAATATTCTATATAGCAAATAAAGTGTTTTTTTTCTTACGTAAAAAGTCTAAGTAGCACTCTTTAGTTTTAATATGAGCTTTATATTCATCTTCCCCTATCAACCCTTTGTCTCTACTTTCTTTTAAAATTTTTAACATAGTTAAAGATAAATCTTCCAATTCTTTTTCGATAATCTCTTTTTCGTATTGTGTGAATTGCCTTTTAAACTTCAACCCTATCCCCCCGTTTAATATATATACTTTTATAATGTATATTACACTATATCTTTATATATTATAATTATTATATTTCTATAAATAGTTAGAAACTCCTTCTTTATTTTAATAAAATAATAATATATTTTATACTAACCTCTTATAGTATATAGAGCTTTTCAGCTATACTACATGTGGAATATAACTAATCTACAAACTCCAATCATGTGCAATTATGTGAATTGTAAATATTTTTAACCTCTTTATTGTATTCACATTTTACTTTTCATTTCATAAAATATATTAAAAAGAGAGGTGCTTTATATGAGCGAGTCCTGTGATAAGCCAATTATAAATAAAACAATCGATACTAAATTGGATTATACTACCCCTAATAACAATGTATTATGTAATGATAATGTTTCTAACAATTTTTTCAAAGAAAACAAAACCATTTTATTATTTTTCTTTCTAATTTTAGTTGTTTTATTCTGCACTTGTCCAATTTTCAAAGATTCTCCTACTACCTTATTATTCTTTTTCTTATTATTATTTATTTTATTTATGGGCCCATATATATGGTAATTATAAATTTAAATTAACACACTTTAAAATCATCCCCTAAAAACAAAGAATTTTTAGGGGAATTTATTTATATCTAAAAATTTATATAGATTTTAATTTTTCTCTTAACTGTAACAAATCTTCCGGAAGACTAGCTTCAATTTCAACTTCATTTTTATATCTTGGTTGTAAAAAATGTAAATATCTAGCATGTAATGCTTGGCGTTTTATTAACTCACTATCATCCTTTCCATAAAGTGTATCTCCTATTAAAGGATGGCCTAAATGTGTCATATGCACTCTTATTTGATGAGTTCTTCCAGTTAATAGCTTTACTTCAAGCATAGTTGCATTTTTGTATCTTTCTAAAACTTTATATTCCGTAATAGATGCTTGACCTCTTTCATCTACAATTCTTTTTCTAGAATCACCACCACATCTATAAATTGGTGCTTCAATTCTACCCTCATCAGCTTCTACATTTCCCCAAACAAAAGTAATATATTTTTTTTGGATATTATTTTCCTTCATTTGTTGAGAAAGAGCATTATGTGCATGTGAATTTTTAGCAATAATTAATAATCCAGAAGTATCCATATCTAATCTATTAACAAATCTAATTTTACAATCTATTCCTTTGTTAGTTAAATACCATGCTGCCGCATTTGCGATAGTAGTATCTGCATGACTTTTAGTTGGATGTGTCACTATACCTGGTTGTTTATTAACTAATAATAAGTCTACATCCTCATATGCAACTTTTAAAGGTATATCTTGTGGAACAAAATTACTAGGATTTTCATTCATAACAACTCTAATTTCATCTCCTGTTTTTACAGTTTCATGGTACCTAGTGTATTCTCCATTAATAAAAACACTTTTATCTCTTTTTAATTTTGATAATAATCTACTTGATAGTTCTAATTTTCCTTTTAAAATTTCTCTTAATAACTTTTTATCATCTTCACTTTCAACAACATATACAATTATTTTTTCTGATTGCTTACTCTCTAAAATCATTTTTCATCTACTCCTATTAATTTAATAAATTTTATTAAAGGGATTTTGAAATAACCATAGAATTACAATAAATATATACTTTTAATAATAAAGGAGAATGTCTATGGAATCTACTAAAATCATTAATATTATACATAATAACCAGAAACTATCTGTAGAAACTGCTTATAGCTTAAAAAATAAATTGATTTCTTTAGGATATACAGTTAGCTCTACTTTTGATGATTTAGCAGAACTAACTATTTGTATCGGTGGGGATGGTACATTTTTAAGAGCTTTGCGAAATCATAATTTTCCTAAGATTCCTATCGTAGGTATAAATACAGGTCATTTAGGCTTTTTTACAGAAATTACTCCTAAAGAAATTGATGATTTTCTTAAAAAATACATGTCCAACAAGTATACTCTTCAGCAAATTACACCTATTGAAGCTAAAATTTCTACACGAAATAATAAAATAACTACTACTGGTATTAACGAAATTGTTATTAAAGGTGATAAATCACGTTCAATTCACTTAGATATTTATGTTAATGACAATTTAGTACAGCGATTTAGTGGAGATGGAATACTTATATCAACATCACCTGGAAGCACAGCATATAACTATTCAGCAGGCGGAAGCATAGTTGATCCTAGCTTAAATGTATTGCAAATTACACCACTATCACCTATGAATACAAATGTATACCGTTGTTTTTCATCTAGTATTATCTTGCCTTCAGATGCAATAATTAAAGTTAAACCTGAATATAGGTTTGAAAATTCATTAATCGTTGTAAGTGACGGTTTTGAGCACCGACACAATAGTATTATGCAAGTAGATGTAAGTTTATCCAAATACAAAATAAACATGGTTAGATTAGAAAATTATGAATTTTGGAGTCGAGTTACTAGTAAATTTTTATAAGTAAATGAAATTCATACTAAATATAAACCTCCTGTAATTAAATATAAGGAGGTTTATATTAATATATTATTTCTTTTATTTACTTATTTCATAAAACATGAACCTAGCATTTCCTTCTGCCCACTGTCTATACCTTTGATTCATTTTATAAAACTCTAATAAATTACTTTCTTCATATAATTTCCAAGTTAAAGCATTAAACTTATATTCACCAGTACGCAATATTTCTTCTATTATCATTCCATTTTCATTAAAATATTCTTTGAAAATTTCTGTTAAATTCTTATTCTCTAATCCAAAATGCTGATAAGTATCTACTGCCATAGCCTTTAAAATCCAATCAAGCTCATTAACTTTCTTTAATATTTTTTTAGTATAAACTTTTTTATCCACATAAATAAAAGTTTCAATATCTTTAGTTGCAACAAAATCTTCACATAAACTTTCAAATAATTTTTGATCTACTGACATCCACCCTATATTTTCAAACTTTTCATTTAAACTTTGTATAACTCTGTCTTCTGAAATATTTTTAATTTCATGAATTAACTCTTCTTCATTGAAAGAATCATATTCTATTACATTTTGTAAAATATCTATAAAAATATCTTTATTAATCCATATCCATCTTTGTTTAGAAATATCGACCTGAAATAAATCTTCTATATCATTGTTTTTTATCATTTTTTCTATATTAAGTTTATTAATATTTATCACCTTCTTTACCCTAATTATATCTTATTTATAATTAATATATTTATAATCTTTAGTTCAAATATAGCTTTCTTTATTATATAAAACTTTTTTGTATTGAACAAGGAGATAAAGTGTTAAAATTAAATAAAGTCATCATATCACTGTGATATGATGACTTTATTTTTTTGTATTTAAAATTTAAAAGTTGTGATACAATTCAATTTTTATTTATTATTTTTTCCTGCTATTTTATCTACTAAAATCGAAATAGCACCATCACCTGTTATGTTAGCAGCTGTTCCAAAACTATCTTGTGCCATATATAATGCCATCATTAATCCTAAGTTAGCTTCTGAAAACCCTAACATTGAAGAAAGTAACCCTAATGCAGCCATAACTGCACCTCCAGGTACACCAGGAGCGGCTATCATAGTTACTCCAAGCATTAAAATAAATGGAAATACTTGCGCAAAAGTTAGTACTGTACCTTGTAATAACATTACAGCAATAGCACAAGTAGTAAGTGTAATAGTACTACCAGCTAAGTGAACAGTTGCACATAGTGGAATTACAAATTCTGCTATTTCATCACTTACATTATTTTTCTTAGTTGATTTAAGAGTTACTGGAATTGTTGCTGCTGAAGATTGAGTTCCTATAGCAGTAAAATATGCAGGTAACATATTTTTAATAGCTGCAAATGGATTTTTTCCAGAAACTGATCCAGCTAATAAATACTGTAAAATAATGTAACCTATATGCATTGCAATTACTAAAATAAATACTCTACCAAACACTGCTAGTGTCTGGAATGCTTCCCCTGAAAATGCCATTTCTGCAAATATACCTGCTATATAAATAGGTAATAACGGAATAATTATATTTTCAATTACCTTTTCAATAATTCCTTGGAATTCATTCATAAACGATAACATTGTTTTACCTTTTATTGCAGCAATTCCTAGACCTAGCACAAATGCTGTAACTAACGCTGCCATTACACCCATAATAGGTTCAATTTGAAGTTCAAATATAGGTGATATCTCTACTCCATTAGCTCCTATATCTGCTCCTGTTTTAATAAGTGAAGGTAATATGCTTCTTGCCCCTAAGAAAGCTAAACTACCTGCAATTATAGTAGATAAGTAAGCTAATCCTGCTGTAATACCTAATAACCTTCCTGCTTCGTCACCAAGTTCTGCAATACCTGGCACAATAAATCCTATAATCAATAGTGGAATTATGTAATTCAAGAATTGGCCGAAAATTCCACTGAATGTTATTAGGATTCTTGTAAGGATTTCGATTTGAGTCATCCCAATTAAAATACCTGCAATAATTCCGATTATAAGCCTTGGTAGTAATCCTATTTTCTTCATTTCTTCTCCTCCATTCTTTTTTATATATAATTATAATTTCTAATAGGTTAACCCTATAACCTATTATTTCCATTATACACTTTTTAATTTCTTTATTCAATGAAAACATTAATTTTTCTTAATGTATTTAAAATATCGATTTTTCTTAATTTTAAAAAACGAAAGAAAAAAAATTCTTTCGTTTTTTAAAGTTTACTATACTTTATTATCCCATTTACTAAAAATTTTATTTAAGACATTTATAAAGTAATCTATATTATCTTTTTTTATAATTAATGGCGGTAAAAGTCTTAGTACATTACCAGAAGTAATATTAGCCAATATTTTATTATCAAATAATTCATTTTGCATCTTTTTAGGATCTTTTAATAAATCTATACCTACCATTAAGCCTTTACCTCTAATATCTCCAATGAAACTTGGAAACTGTTGCTTTAATTTTGACAGCTCATTATATAAATAAAAACTTTGTTCTTCTACATTTTCCATTATTTCTTCATATAGAATATCTATGGTTTTACTTCCTAATGCTGCACTTAATGGATTTGGTGCAAAAGTAGTTCCATGATCCCCAGCCTTAAAATAATTAGAAATTTCTTCTTTTACTAATATACCTCCTAAAGGTAGGCCTCCACCAAATCCTTTAGAAAACAAAAGTATATCCGGAGTTACATTAGTATGCTGGTAAGCAAATAGCTTGCCTGTTCTTCCCATTCCTGATTGAATCTCATCAAGACAATATAAAACATTATGTTTTTCACATAGATTTTTAGCATTTTCCATAAATTCTTTACTAATAACTTGTATTCCACCAGACCCTAATATCGGTTCAAATAATAATGCAGCCGGATTATATTTAGCTACAATTGTTTCTAAACTGCTTAAATCTTCTCTCTCTAATTCATAAACAGGCATATTTATAGTTGGAAAATCTTGTTGTATACTAGCCATTCTAGTTAGTTTTATAGCGCCTAAGCTACGGCCATGAAAACTATTCTTTAATACTATTATTCCTTTTTTATTATTTGACTGTCCATACTTATGAATATATTTAATAGCTGCTTCTGTACTCTCGGTACCAGAATTTGTAAAAAAGACTTTTCCTTTATAGGTGTTTTTTGCAATTTTTCGTGCTAATTCTATAGCTGGTTTAGAATAAAATATATTGGAAATGTGTAAAAAATCTTTACTCTGCTTTTGTATCTCTTTTTGTATTTCAGAGTGACAGTGTCCTAATACATTAACTGCTAGCCCTGAAAACAAATCTAAAAACTCATTATCTTCCTCATCTGTTATAATCATACCTTTTGCATTTTTTACAACTATAGGTAATCTTTCATAAGTAGGAAGTATATATTCTTTATCTAAATTTATCCAATCTTTAGCCATATTCTCCCTCTTTTAAAATAAGTATTTTTATTGTTGATCTATATCTCTAAGTGCACTTACTATTTCTGTTTTCCCTTTAGTTTTATTGTCTATATATTTTATAATCTTAGCAGGTGTACCTGCTACTACAGCTCCTTCTGGAACATCATTAGTTACTACAGCTCCAGCTGCTACTACGGCTCCTTTAGAAACTTTAACTCCTTCTAAAATAACTGCATTTGCACCAACAACAACTTTATCTTCTATAATTACAGGTGTAGCAGAAGGTGGTTCTATAACACCTGCTATAACAGTTCCTGCACCTATATGACAATTTTTGCCTATAGTTCCTCTTCCACCTATTACTACATTCATATCTATCATAGTACCCTCACCTACAACCGCACCAATGTTAATTACTGCTCCCATCATAATTACAACATTTTTACCAATTTGTACTTTTTCTCTAATAATAGCTCCTGGTTCTATTCGTGCATGTGTATCTTTAATATCTAACATAGGTATAGCAGAGTTACGTCTATCATTTTCTATTTCGTATTCTTCAATAAGCTCTTTATTTTCTTCTAAAAATCCTTTTACAATATTCCATTCTCCAAATATAGTACCTGTCTTTGTCTCTATAAAGCTTTTAAACTCCCACTTTTTCCAATTGATACTGCTTAAATCTCCTTTTACATAAAGCTTTACAGGAGTTTTTTTATTACTTTCTTGAATGTATTTTATTATCTCTTTTGCATCCATTTATGTTCCTCCTAATTAATTTACAAATTTAGCATATCCTTCATTCTATATAATCTAGGTTCTTTATTTAAAATAAATTTGGCTGCCTCCAATGCTCCTTGTGCAAATACTGACCTATCGTAAGCTTCGTGAGATATTTTTATTGCCTCTAAATCGCCTATAAAATTAACTTCGTGTTCACCAACAATATTTCCTCCACGAATAGCATGAATGCCAATTTCACCTCTTTGTCTAGAGCATTCTCCAACTCTACCATATTTGTGCTTTCTAACTTCTCCTAAACCTTTTTCTATAGATTTTACTATGCTCTTAGCACTTCCTGATGGCGCATCCTTTTTATGATTATGGTGAGCTTCTATTACTTCTATATCTACTTTATCTTTTAGTATTGATGCTGTTTGCTCTACTAGGGTAAACAATAGATTCATTCCTAAAGACATATTAGTTGATTTTAATATTGGAATTTTATTGGAAGCAAGCTTTATTTGTTCTAATTGTTCTTCACTATACCCTGTTGTTCCAATTACTAAAGGTATATTTTTTTCCTCGCAAAGTTTCAATATGTTATCTAATGCAGATGGATGTGAAAAATCTATTACTACATCATACTTATTACTTATTGAATCTTCAAACTCTTTAGAGTTAACTCCTTCAACTATATTCCAAAAAGAATCTTCTTTAGCTAAATCTTCTATTAGTTTACCTATATGACCACCTATTCCATAAATTAATAAATTCATATAGATAATCCTCCTTAAATACTTAAATAATAGTTAATTTTTTCATTTCTTCAATCAGTTTACTTTTATTATTTTCTTCCATAGGTGTTAGTGGAAGTCTTAATTCATTTTCAATATATCCCATGGCGTTTAAAGCAGCTTTTACTGGAATTGGATTTACTTCACAAAATAAAAGGTTTAAAAACTTCTTATATAAAACTTGCATCTTCAAAGCTTTTTCCACATTACCAGACATAAATGCTTCACACATTTGCTGCATTTGTTTTGGGATAACGTTAGAAGATACCGAAATAACCCCACTACCCCCGCAAGCATAAATAGGCACTATTTGATCATCATTTCCAGAATAAATCCTAAAGTCTTCAGGAACTAATCTTTTAATTTCTAATATTTGTGAAATATTTCCGCTAGCTTCTTTAACAGCTACTATATTTTCAACCTTACTTAACTCTGCTACAGTTTCTGGTTCAATATTTACTCCAGTTCTTGACGGTACATTGTATAGAATTACAGATAAAGATGTAGAATTAGCTATTTCAGTATAATGCTTAATCAAACCTTTTTGAGTACATTTATTATAATAAGGTGTTACAAGCAATACTCCATCTGCACCTAAATCTTCAGCCTGTTTAGTATGCTCTATGGATTTTTGTGTTGAATTGGAACCAGTACCTATTATAACCGGAATTTTACCGGCAACCTTCTTGACAGATAAGCTAATAATTTTTTCTCTCTCTTCAAATGTTTGTGTAGATGCTTCTCCAGTTGTACCTAATACGATTAAAGCCTGAGTGTTATTCTGCAACTGAAAATCAATTAATTTTTCATATGATTCAAAATCAACTTTACCTTCCTTAAACGGTGTTACAATAGCAACGCCTGCACCTTTAAACATAATTTTGCCTCCTTATTTTTATTTTAAATTTTCAATAATCTCTAAAATTTGAACAGCATTAGTAGCTGCACCTTTTCTAAGGTTATCTGCAACTATCCACAAAGATAATGCTTTTGAATTAAATAAATCCTGTCGAATTCTGCCTACATAAGTATCGTCATTGTTTTCAGCATCAATTACAGTAGGGTACTTATTTTGTTCCGGATTATCAATTACAATTACTCCCTCAGTATTTCCTAACAATTCTTGAACTTCTTTTACATCTGGTTCTTTACTAAACTCTAGGTATAAAGACTCACTATGACCATAAACCACTGGAACTCTAACAGCAGTGGGATTAACCTCTATGGAATCATCATTCAAAATTTTATGTGTCTCATGTACCATTTTAAGTTCTTCTTTTGTAAATCCATTTTCATTAAATACATCTATATGAGGAATACAATTACCTGCAATTCTTCTTGTGTATACTTCATTTGGATAATTTTTATCTACCAATTGTTTTTCAAGTTCATCAATTGCCTTATAACCACTTCCTGATACAGCTTGATATGTTGATACTACAGCACGATTAATTTCATATCTTTTGTGAAGAGGAGAAAGTACCATTACCATTTGAGTAGTTGAGCAATTTGGATTAGCTATTATTCCTCGATACCCTTTTAAAATATGTCCATTAACCTCTGGTACAACTAAAGGTATACCTTCTGTCATTCTCCACTGAGATGAGTTATCTATTACTATATTCCCTGCTTCAGCTGCAATAGGTGCAAATTTTTTAGATACAGATCCTCCAGCAGAAAATAATAGATAATCAAAATTTTCTTTCATTACATCTTCTGTTAGTAACTCTACTGTTACTTCTTGATCATTAAACATCAGCTTATTTCCAGCAGATTTTTGTGAAGCAAATATCCTCAATTTTTCTATAGGTACATTTCTTTCTTTAATTACTTCTATCATCTTTCTTCCTACTGCACCTGTACCCCCTACAATACCAACTATTAATCCCATGATTAAATTTTCCTCCTTATCTAGATAAAATATTTCTATTTATTACTAAGGCAAAGTTTATCTTATATTATTTATATATAAACTTTACTAAATACATTACCAAAAGTATCTTTTTTATATAGTATGAAAATTCTCAATATATGTTTTTATATAATAAAAAAACCCCTAGACAGATTCTAGGAGTAGTTAATTATAATTGAAAAACACTCACAAGTATATAAACACTCCCTATTATTATTTCGTATTTATATACTATATTATTCTCAATTAATAAACAGCTCTCCATAGAACTTCATCTATGACAGTACCTTGATTATTCATCAAAATACCAACCGTTAATATAAAGCTTATTAACAATTTCGGCACGTCAGCCTTTCTATATCAGTATTGAGTGCTTTTCTCTTAACATCTGATATATACTAATCTTCAGTGCTCCTCTATTTATTAGTAATAATACTAAATTTAATATTCAATTTATATGTTGATGCTAGTCTATCATAGTAATGTTAGAATTGTCAACCAATTTCTATAAATTCAAAAACTTTAATAATCTTCTTTAATAATAAAAATCATGTAAACCTATAGTTTTTATGTGTTCTCTATTTTCCACTATCCAAAAATTAGTCGATTTTCTTGGGTTCAAGAAATACAATGCATCCCCAACTGGTCTAGAACCATTTAATACATCTTTTGCAGCTTTAATACTATATGCATCAGGGTTATTATAAATAGTACCATCTATAACAGGTGAAAACTGAGTATATCCGTTTTGTTTATCAAAAACTACACCTTTAATTGTATTTGGAAACTTAGGACTATTAACTCTATTAATAATTACGTTTCCTACTGCAACTTTACCTTCATAAGATTCTCCCTGTGCTTCAGAATTTATTATTCTGCTTAACCAATAAATATCTTCATCTCTTTGACTACCTCTGTTTGGTATTTCAGTTGTAGGAGCATTTGCATTGCTACTTAAATATAAAACTTGACCTTCTCTAATCGTATTTGTATATAAATTATTAACTGTTTTTAATTTATTTACAGATGTATTAGCTCTCTGAGAAATTAAAAATAAAGTATCTCCTTTTTTTACTGTATATTTATTTCCAGTAATAGTTTCAGATGTGGTGCTACTATTCTCTTTATTATTTTTAGAACTGGTAGTCTTTTCAATATTATCATCACTTAATTCTTCATTATCAGCTAAAGCACTTAAACTCTTTTCATTCTTATTTTCATTATCTTCATTTATTTCTATAGATATTCTATCTTCTACTACTTGCTTTTCTTTATTTTGATTAACTTCAGCTATAGAGTCTACTTTAGATTCAGTTTCTTCTTTAACATTATTTTCATTAAATAAGCTAGAATTTATCAAAGAAAATGATATTAGGCTACTTAACAAAATTCCACTAGTAATTACTAATATCTTATGTTTGTTTAAAATATTCTTCATCTGCATCTTATCATCCTTTCACATATACTTATGTTAAAAATTCTATCATAAAAGGAATACAATGACTCAATGTAACTTTTGGTAATACTAAATATACTTAATCACAAAAAAAGTACTAGAGCAATACCCCCTAGTACTTGTCTATATTTCAATACTCATAAAATATAGCTTTTTATAATACTATCCTATATTTTTCAAATTATCCTTTTATTAACATTATAATAGCTTAACAACTAAATTATCTAATAATAGGTTTATTAGCTAATTTCAGTTCAACCATTTTATCTAATTCTTCTTCTGTAATGTCTCTAAATGTTCTAAACGCATATTCTTGATTTTTAAGTTCTGATATTATTTCTGGTAATGCTTCTGCCATGGCAGTGTTACGAGCCGTATCGTGAAATAAAATAACAATAAAATCCTTATTTTTAGCACCATTAATTACATTACTTATAAGTTTATCTTTTTTGTCATAATCAAAGCTAGCATCTCCTGATAATACGTTCCAATCAATATAATAATATCCCTTATTTTTAATATCCTTTGTTAACTGTGGCATAAACTGCTTTCCACCATATTCAAAGGAACTATGGTTAGAAGACCCACCAGGAAAACGTAAGATTTTAGGAATCTTAAAGTCTAATACATCTTCAATAGCTTGTTCTGCTAATTCTAGATCCTTATAATAACTTTCAAAACTACTATATATAGAATATTTATGACTATATGTGTGTGGAAGAACCATATGACCTTCATCATAAGTTTGTTTTACAAGTTCAGGCTTTTGCTCTACTGATTTTCCAATTGTAAAAAATGTTGCTTTTACATTATTATTTTCCAGTATTTCAAGTACTTCTGGCGTTAAACTAGATGGCCCATCATCAAAAGTAAGAAATACTTTTTTTCTAGAATCAAATTCTTCACTGTTATCTTCAACTTTATCATTTATTTCCTCTTCAAATTCTTCTTCAGATTCTTCGGATTCTTTTTCAGAAATTGTTTCCTCTGCACCTTCTTCTACCTCTTTATTTTGATCTATATAATTTCCATCTGGATTTTCCTCTTGTATATTTTCAACGTTTTCGTTTATATTATTATTACTAAGGAAGGACTGCGCAACACCTACCATCGAAGGGGCAGCAACCATAATAGCTAAAAAAACTATTCCAACAAATGCAATTTTACTAATTTTTCTCATGTATATCACTCCAATTATATTCTTTATTGCTAAAAAACATTTTACTATAATTAAATTATACATGAATTTTTTGTAAAAGTATTAAAGAAATAGTAAAAGAATTAAAAGTATTTATTTTATTAACTCAAAATTTTCTCCTATTAACTCTATTGCTAATTGTTCATTTTTCATATCAACAACCCATGTAATTTTAATTTCAGATGTTGTTACCATTTGTATTTCTATATTATTATTTGACATTAATTCAAAAATTTTTGCTGCTACTCCAGAATGTGATCTCATTCCTGAACCTACTACAGATATTTTTGCAATACTCTCATTCGATTCCCACTGGATTTTATCATCATCTTTTTGCCATTCTTTAATATTTTTTTCTGCTTTATTTAAATCTTCTTTAGGCACCGTAAAACTGACATTCATTCTACCATTTTTTATAATCATTTGAGATATCATATCTACGTTAACGCCTTGCTCTCCAAGATTACCAAATAGTCTATATAAACTTTTAGTGCATGATGGTAAATTTAACACTGTAATTTGTACATCATCTAGACTAGATGTCATCCCTGTTATAACTGTTTCTTCCATTTCTACCATTCCTCCATCCGTAATAGTTGTTCCTGTATTCTCTGAAAATGTAGATGCTACATACATAGGTAATTTAAAATTATAAGCTAGCTCAACAGCCCTATGATGAATAACTCCTGCACCTAAACTTGCCATTTCCATCATCTCTTCATATCCAATAATATCTATTTTTTTTGCTTTTTTAAGTCTACGAGGATCCATTGTATAAATTCCATCAACATCAGTATATATTTCACACTTAGCTCCTAATTTAACAGCTAATGCAACCGCAGAAGTATCACTTCCACCTCTTCCTAATGTTGTATATTCGCTATCTTTAGTTATTCCTTGAAATCCTGCTACTACAACTATTTTGTTTTCTTCCAAGGATTTATTTATTTTCAATACATCAATATCCTTTATCCGTGCATTTTGATGTATATCTGTAGTTTGAATATTTAGCTGAGATCCTGTAAAAGATACTGAATTATACCCTTTAGATATTAAAGCCATAGCTAAAAGGGAAATAGTAACTTGTTCTCCAGTAGTTAATAACATATCCATTTCTCTTTGATCTGGATCATCAGAAATATCTTTTGCTAATGCAAGAAGATTATTAGTTGTATTGCCCATAGCCGATACAATAACCACCACACTATCTCCTTGTTTATATCTGCTTATAATTTTATCCGCAACCCATTTTATTTTTTCAATATTAGCCACAGATGAACCTCCATATTTCTGAACAACTATACCCATTATTACACCCTCCCTACATATTCATTTTATAGCACTTTAAAACCCTAGAAAATCATTATCACTCTAGTTAAAGTTTTTAATTGCATAAGAAAATATATTTTTTATACAATTAAAAAACTCCTAGAATGATCCTAGGAGTAATTAATTATAATTGAAGAAACGACTAAAATAATCACATAAATCTTTAGCATTTTATATTGTTATTTATAGTATGTTTTCTTACAATTAACAAATAGCTCTCCATAGACCTTTATCTATGACAGTAACTTGATTATTAATCAAACTACCAATCATTAATCTAAAGCAAATTAATGATTTCGGCACATCAGCCTTTTCATATCAGTATCGAGTGCTTTTCTCTTAACAACTAATATGTACTAATCTTCAATGCTCCTCTACTTATCAACACTACTATTAAGTTTATAAAACAAAGCTTATCATAATATTGTGAACATTGTCAATAATAATTTAAAAAGTGCTAAGAAAACCTTAGCACTTTTTATAAATTACTAAAAATATTTTTCACTACTGTATTATATTATATAAATACCTTATTTTTGTTAATATCCTTTAGATTGTGACACCCTGTCATAATCATAGTTTGTTTTAGCTCATTACCTAATTTTTCTGTATAGATTTTTACTCCTTCGGCTCTGCCACCATATGCAGATACCACATAAGGTCGGGCAATAAGTATAGCATCAGCACCTAGAGCTAATCCTTTGAATACATCTAAACCACTTCTAAATCCTCCGTCAATAAAAATTTTCATCTTTCCTTTTACAGCTTGGGCAATATCTGGTAAAACTTCTATTGTAGCAGGAGTATGGTCTAAAACTCTACCTCCATGGTTAGAAACAACAATTCCATAAGCACCTGCCTCTAACGCTTTTTTAG
Organism: Alkaliphilus sp. NP8; assembly: GCA_015978205.1. Taxonomy (GTDB): domain Bacteria; phylum Bacillota; class Clostridia; order Peptostreptococcales; family Natronincolaceae; genus Alkaliphilus_B. Next base: position 21,655 of record JADWMM010000028.1, read on the forward strand.
CACCTTCTGCAGTCATAATTCCTTTTAAAATTACAGGAAGCTTAGTTGAAGAAATTATTTCCTTTAATTCTTTAACTGATTTTGTACCTACAGGCTTTCCAAGTAAAGCTAGAGTAACCAATCCAGCTGCATCAATATCCATTGCAACGGCTGGTGCTCCACTTTTTTCAGCTTTTTTAATTTTTGCTATTATTTCTTCTTTTTCCCATGGCTTAATAGTTGGTACACCATGTCCATCATGTTCTTTAACTACCTGGAGTGGCAGATCATAATATTCATCTTTAACCCCATCTCCAGTAAATCCGATTACACCAGCCTCTTTACATCCTTCTATAATCGCTTCAGTATATTCATAATCATCTAAAGCTGGACTATAGTTAAGAGGAACAGCTCCAATTGGCGCTGCAAATATTGGGTATTCAAACTTCATTCCAAACAACTCAATAGAAGTATCTATTTCCTTTTCTTCTATGATTGTATCTAAATTAACTTTTACATCATTTAACTTTTCTCTATTTCTAATAAACCCAGAACCGGAGCCTTTCCCACCTACTCCAGGTACTTTACCTTTACAAACTATACCGTTACAGTCTTTACAAACCTTACAATTTTCATTCACAAGCTCTCTAGCTCTGTTTAAAACTTCTGAATAATCCATATTTATACCCCCGCTTTAATTTAAAATTTATTTAATTTAAATATACATGTAATAATTTATAGCGTACTATATCATTGTACTACCTTTTTATAAAAGTTACAATAATGCGAATTATAACTACTTTCTCGAAACAAAAATATTATCTTTAATATAAAATCTCCAAGGAAAATCTACTGCTTCTTCTGCATAGTCTATATTTATCCTTTTAGTTGTTATAATTTCAAATTCAAATTTATCATCATCATGACTATTTTCAACCCATAAAATATTTCCACAAAGATCCATGTTATTATTTATTTCTTTAGTTATACTCATTGCCATACTTAATTTTCCAGGTCCATTCGCTAAATTTATTATCTGCTTTTTCGTTAAGTCTTTAAATGGTTTATTATACCTATTATATGCCATAATATTTTTACCTTTTATAGGTTCAATTCCCCTAATTAAGACTGCTGCAGCTTGTCCTTTTTCCTCTGTAACTATATTCATACAATTATACATTCCATAAATTAAATATACATAAGAATATCCAGGTTCTCCAAACATAACCTTAGTTCTTTTCGTCATTTTATTGTTATAACAATGAGCAGCTTTATCAATTTCTCCAATATAAGCCTCTACTTCAACTATTTTTCCGATTAGCTTTTCTCCATTTATATAGTGAAAAAGTTTTTTTCCTAAAAGGTCTTTTGCAACATCAAGTGTATATCTGTTATAAAATTCTCTTTTAAGTTTCATATAGCCTTCCTCCATAACTTATATATTTATTTGATTTATTATAAATACATATATCCTTACTTAGTGTCAAATAATATATCTAAAGACATAAAAATATTTAAATAACTATTGGATATTTAAAATTAAATATGCTTAAAATTTTAGTAAAATAGGAGGTATAGAATTGAATATAAAAAAAACACTAAACTTACTTTTAGTATTATTAATATTTTCGTTAATTATTACAGGTTGTAATTCTACACAAAGACCTAATCCTCAAGATAATACTCCTTCGCAGAAAAATGCACCAAATACAAATTTTTCAAATTTAAACAATGATACAGATACAAATAGCCCTACAGATAAAAGACTACCTAGAGTTGAAAATGATGCTGAAGTTAATGATAAAAGCACTATGGATAATACAATGCCAAACAGACCTAATCCTGTTACTCCAACATCTGATACTAAATTCACGGTTGAGCATATTCATGGATTTGATTTAGAGGTTGCTTTAACAAATAATAATAAAGTAGATATGGAGTATGTAAAAGGTATATCTAATGAAAAGAGTAGAATAGAAACCGTATTTAATGGAAAGACAGAAATAGTAGAGCATGAAGAAGCTTCTAGACAAATAGAAACTTTAATTAATCAAATACCTGGAGCTTCATTAGCAGATACAACAAAAATAGTAGAAGCAGTATTAGGCGCATTAGAAACAGATCGTGGAGATGTTATAAATTTTGAGATGGAATTTATATTTGAAAGCGGGGAAAAAGTAGATATAGAATTTAATAAAGAATAGTAATTTTATATATTATATTCTCCTCCTTAAGACAGGTTAAAAAACAAAATCTGACACTTAAAGGGGGAGTTTTTTATTTGTTTTTTAAACACTTATTAATACTATCTATAACTTTATTTTTTTGAAATGGCTTTATTATAAAATCTAAAGCTCCTTCAGAAATTGCTTCTTGTATAATGGATTTTTGGCCCATAGCAGAACACATAATGACTTTTGCCTTATTATCTATTATTTTAATCATTTTTAAACCTTCAAGACCAGTTACATTTGGCATAGTTATATCCATAATAACTAAATCAGGTTTTAACTTTACATATTGTTCCAAAGCTTCGTTTCCATCACAAGCTTCCCCAACAACTGTATACCCTGATTTTTCAATAATATCTGTAAGCATTTTTCTCATAAAAAGTGAATCATCTACTACTAAAATTTTTGCCACTATGCTGTCATCTCTTTCTTTTAGAAAATAATAGTATTATTAAAGTTATTAATCTATATTCTACATATATTCTTAAATTAATATACGTTTAAATAAATAGAACCATGGCACTACAAATAGCCATAGTTCTATTTATTTTTAAATTATATTTTTATAACCTGGCAACCCGACTATCATAGTGTTATCACCTTAGATTCGTAGTTTTGCGTCCTTACCTTTTGATAAGTTTGCCATTTTCATACTTACGACTTTATATCATTAATATAATACTTCCCCTATTAACCCAATATTACTACTTTACATATAGTTTATATTTACCTTAAATTATATTATCTTATTTTATTTATGTCAACCAACATTAACAAATATGAGACTTTAGTCCTATTTAAAAATATAAACATATACCGTAGTTTTCATAAAAATAAAAAAGTTCGAGTTTATCCCAATCTTTTTTATACAACTTATTTTTTATTTATTTACTTGATTTTTGTAGATACAACCTATCATTTCTAATTATTTCATATGCCTTAGCTATTTCATATCCTTTTTTTGATAAACAAATATATATAGAAAATGTTTTTTCTTTTTTTAAAAATCCTAAATTTTGAAGCTTTCTTAAATTATGAACAACTGCACTAGTAGATTTAATATTCGTTAATTGTTGAATTTCCATAATAGTTGGGTGAAGTTTATACTTATCAATATAATTTTTTACAGCTATTAAAATATCAATTTGTACTGCTCCCTCTGATCTCATTATATATTCCCTCCAGATAATAAAACCCCCTACTATTTGTAGATTTATATTCCTAACAATTTTTTCTATTAAATTTTTGTATCTCAATAACTATAAATTCATTATATTGATTACTAAATTGTCTTAATATCATATACTTTTACTATTTAAAATCATAATCCTATAATTTATACGTCTATAGAACTGTATTTTATATTATATATGATTTTACGACAAATTTCTCCTTTTGTCAAAATATACTTACAATCTGGTAAAGTTAACCTGTACAGATTATAAACACTATTCTTCTATATTAATTCTTTAAAATACCACTTAAACAAAATAAAAAACTATCTATTGAATAATAGATAGCCTTTTATTTAACTAATATATTAAATTATTTTGCTGCATTTTGTCCTGCAATTCTTCCGAATACTACGATATCAGCTAAAGCATTTCCGCCTAATCTATTTCCACCGTGTACTCCTCCTACAACTTCCCCTGCCGCAAATAATCCTTCAATTACTTCCCCATCTTCCGTTAATACTTGAGCATCTGTATTAATTGTTAATCCACCCATAGTATGATGAACTGATGGAGTTACTTGAATTGCATAGTATTTTCCACCTTCGATCGATCTTGGCATATCTGCTCTATTAAAATCTGTATCTTCTCCTGCAGCTACGAAACCATTATATTTTTCTACCGTTTCTGTAATTTTATCTGCAGGAATTTCTAATGTTTCTGCTAACTCTTCAATTGTTTCACCTTCTACTGTTAAGCCTCTCTTAATATATCCATCAATTGCTCCTAAACTATCTGCTATTTCTTGATTAAAAAATAAGAAAGCTGTTCCATTTTCTTGAGATAAAATTGCTTCAGATACAACATCTCTCGTTTCTATTTCATCTATAAATCTTTCACCGTCTCTATTAATTAAAAGCGCTCCATTTCCTCTAACTGCTTCTGTAATCATATATCCATCATTAGGAAGTGTTGTAGGATGTGTTTGAATTTCTTTAATTTGTGTTAATCCAGCTCCTAATTCTAAAGCCATTTTGATACCGTCTCCAGTTGCTCCTGGATGGTTAGTTGTTCCAAAACCTTCTAATTCACTATTATATTCTACTTGCATCTCAGAATTTGCTCCAAATCCACCTGTTGATATAATTACTGCGTCTGCTAAGATAGTTAATTCATTTCCTTCTTCATCCTCTGCAACTACTCCAGTTACAACTCCATCTTCAGATAATACCTCTGTTGCTGTAGTATTTGTCATTACTTCCATGCCTTTATCTTCTAAAACTGTTCTTAATGTAGATACTACTTCAGGCCCTACAGGATCTCCTCCTTCAGGTCTATGAGCACGGTCATTACTTGCTCCACCTAATCTACCTACATTAGTAAAATCTCCACCTAAATCAATTAACCACTCTACTGCGTCAGCTGCATTTTGTGTTAGTGTCTTAACTAATTCAGGTATATTTTTATCATGTCCACCCTTCATTGTATCTTCGTAGAACTTATCTTTACTATCTTCAATACCTAATTCAGATTGTACACTTGTTTCTGCAGCATTTAATCCACCTGTAGCTCTTAATGTATTTCCTCCAACCACTGGCATTTTTTCAAGTATTATAGCTTCTTTTCCTGCATTTCTAACTTCAAGTGCTGAAGCTAAACCTGCTCCACCCGCACCAATTACTACTACATCTGTTTCTAACACTTGTTCTTCTGGCGTATTATTTTCTATATCTTCTGTAGAAGTACTAGGTGTTGTTCCTCCACAGCCTACTAACATACTTGCAAGTACTAAAGCTGATGTTAACCCTAAAACCTTTTTGTTCTTAAATAGACTCAAAACTAACTCCTCCTTTTTTGTATAACTCAAGTAGCTTTTGTTGAAATATAAGTTATTTCGTATAAATAATATATTATTGTTATTATGTTGTCAATAAAATCTGTTGAAGTAAATATGTTCTGAATATTCATATGTGATATATAACTTCCAAAGCTTCTTCTTCATAAGTTAGCGTCTTATTTATCCTTTATTATTACATTATCATCTATTAATTTCGCATCTATTGCCGATAATATGTTCTCTATTTTAAAAGTGCTAAATTCCCACTTGTCTATATCTAGTACTTTTATATATTCATTATCCATTTTTAAAACTTGTATTTTTTGTTGGATTATTTCCAGTCCTTTTATATACATAATTGTTATTACTTTATAATTAATTAATGAATATTTTAACCAGTTATTTACCATATTACCATCCCTCCTACCAAACATTTGTTCTTACTGTTATATTATCAGAATGTACGTTCGATGTAAACATAAAAATAATAAGCTACTTGAGCTTATTACTCTTAATACAATATTAGATTTAATAAAAAATTAAAGTGAAAATATACATAGCAAAATTTATTGTTCATTTAAAATATAATATAAAACACATATAAACTTTTATTTTCTCAATTATTACGATTTTTTATCTAACTTTTCTAAGATTTTGTTTAATAAATTATGTATGTTAATTAATATTACTAATACAAAACATAGCATTGCATAAGTTACTATTTCTCCAGTATAGAAAGATACTATTCCAAGAAAAATAAGAATAAGAGTATACCTGATTGCACTAAAATTCATAATAATTATTCGCTCCTTTCCTTCTTTTTCTACGATAATTTCTCCACCACCAATACAATAGAAAAATATAATGCTAATGGGATACGCATTTTTTTGTCTACTTTCTTCCAAAGCTCAATCTCCTGTTCTATGTGAGATTAGATATAGCATTTCGCATTATAAAAAATTATAAACTAATACATCTGATTGTTAATATCCTTAGGCAAACTACTTATTTTTTTAATCCCTTGTTCCATTAGTGTAGGTCTTGAGCATCTGAGTAGTGTCTAAGAAATCTATTTGATAAGTCTTTATCTTCGCTTAAAAACATTGATTCTTGATCTAAAATCATGTGAAAAATAGAGTTTGTGACTACTGTAACATAGTAAACCACATCTTTTCTACATTTTTTAAAGATAATACTATTATTTCTTAAAATTTCAATATAGTGTGATGCATTACTTTTATAAAATGTCCATTCTTGGTAACCACTTATTCTAATTTGAACAGACTCTATTTTATCATCTAAAGTGTCGTTTAGTATTAATTCCTCTACTAGATTTTCACCACTACAATAATCACTGTAATTTATATACCCCCCATTTACACTAATATTGTATCCGCCCACTTTTATTTTAATTTTATTTGGTATTTAGAAATACATTGTATCAAAAGAAATTGTACCTTCACTTGACCCGTAATTATTTGCTTGTCTTTCATTTTGAACATCACGGACAATATAAATTGCTTCACATCCTCTTTTTTGAAGAACTGATGACAATTTGTCAATTACAGCTTAACAAAATCATTTCTTGTATAGTATTTTCCGAATGCCTTTCAATATTTCTATCTAATTATTTTCCTATTATATATTTTCTATATTTACAAATTATTTCCTTCTAAATTGTGATATTTTAAAAAATAAAAAAGAAAAGCTATATTGCTAACTTCTAACATATAACTCTTCTTTTCATCAGATATTTTATTAGAATTACTGTTACATTCTATTAAATTTAATCACTAGTGTTTAAAATTTAGAAAAATATTAACGTTGACTTCTTTGAAGTTTGTATTAATATTTAAATTTATATGCTTAATTCCAATATGGAATATTATTCCATTAAAAAAGTGTATATTAGGACTGTTAATTTTGTTTTTCGGGTTTTTATGGAATTATATATAGTGTTTTTTTAACCACTAAGCCATACTTCCCAACTAAATTTAATAGGATCTATCAACTCTGTTAGAGAATGTTTGATTAGTCGTTTTATTTTTAATAGCCCGTAGGGCTTAGAGATTTCACGTTTAATTAATTTAAGAGCTATAAAGGTAATAATAGCCGTGATTATTTGAATCATTACAGCGTTTAAGCTATGGCCAATAAATTTTTTGATTTTTAAATTTTGCTTGATCCACTTAAAAAATAATTCGATTTCCCAACGTTTTTTATATAACCAAGCAATTTCCTCACTAGTTAGATCAAATATATTCGTTACAAAGCTTAGCTCTTTACCTTTAGAATCAATTATATTAACAATTCTATATTGATTTTTAGTTTTGTTAATATAGTGCTTACCAAGATAAACAATTTTATCTGATATGATTTGAATATCAGTATCTAAAAGTGATTCTTCAGCATATGAAATCTCTAAACTTTTAACATTAGTAAAAACAGCATTATCTTTTAACCTAGTAACAAATTGCTTTTTTTGATTAGTAAAAGTATCAAATTTTTTATAATCAACATAACCTTTGTCAAATACATATATACAATTTGGATCTTCTGTAAGATTGTCTAGTTTATCTATATCATGAACTCTAGCATTTGATACAATAACTGTTTCAGGGATACCTTTACCCAAATCAAACTTAGTATTTAATTTAATTCCAGATTTGGTACTTCTGAATTCAGCCCATTTAAAGTAAGTTAGTGCCATGCTAATAGTAGATGAATCAATTAACTTTATATTACCTAATCTTTTTATTCGTTCAGGTATAGTTAAATTGATCATTGCCCGATTAATTAAATCTTGCATCGTTGGAATCAAAACATTAAAATCAATATTATTGTTGTAATTGGATAAAGATCCTAGGCTAACGCCTTTAATTGTTTCCTTTAAATTTGAATTAGATTCCATAAAATCGCTTATATCTCTTAAACTATTTAGCTCCGCTAGATGAAAATACATTAAGGTCTTAAGATGATTAGCAGCGATTGAATAGTCAACATTTAACTTATATGTTGATATTTTCAATGTGTCCCAATTAATAATGTCTACAAATTTGTCAAAGATTTTGATATAATTATCCATAGTCAGTAGCCCCCTTGGTTGGTATGGTTGTGGTAATTATATTAAACCAAAGGTTGCTGACTATTTTTATATCTAAATTTAACGTAAAAAATGAAATTATTGGATATTAAGTTTTATCAATGGATTTTATATCCACTTATTGAACACTAGTGGTCTACTTTATAAAAAATAAAAAACTATTAAAATTAATTATGAAGTTTGTTGACTCTAAAGATAAGACCCCAAAGACATACCCCAGTAAAAGGAAGGAAGAAAAAAAGAACCAACAAAGACCCTAAAATAGACCCTCTTTAGTAGTAGAAGTAGTAGTAAGTTTTGTGGGTATGTGGACAGACTCCCTAGAAAATTACATGCACACTATTAGGTATTCTTATTTAAACATTTATGTAAATGACTGTCCATCATATCCACATAATAAAAGGAATATTTATATTCCTACTGATTGGGACCATATAGATAGACCTTAACAGATTCACATACAAATATATAAATAAGATTAATTTAATTTGTATTATTAACCATATTCTCGAATTATATTTTCCATCTAAAACTATCTAAAACCATAACTTGTTTTATTCGAAAACTAAACCAATTAATATGAAGACTTATATATTTTTTTAGATTAGAAATAGTAATTCTAATACATCTACCCCTTCAACTATTAACTAAATGTACGTTTAGGGAAAGTGAAATAGAGTTTAAGGCAGCCCCAAGATACTATCCCTATAATGCCTTAAGCCTGTATAACGGTATAAAGTCACCTAATTACCTTCTGAAATTACATTAAAAACTTTTGTTCTTTTTAATGACACTACTTATTAATACACTTATATATTCTAATACAACATAGATTATTGGATATATCCATAAACTATCAAATCATTCATATCAATCTCTCCTGGGCATTATATATTTTAAAACCTATTACACTAAAAAAAGTTTTGAACAACAAGAAATCCCTCCTAAGTACATATAATTGATTTATTACCTAATATTTTTTAATTTTAAATTAATAATTTCTATATAGCTTTATCAGTTACATCGATAATCATAAAATGTTATTATTATAATCTACCTGGTACATCTTTAAAAGATAATGCGATATAAATAATATCTACATATTTTGAATGAGTTAATTTATGGATGACTTATATAAGTTCTTGTAATTTCGCCATAATATTCATTTAGCCTTATTATAACTGAAGTATCAGGGAATTTTGCATTTTCTTTATTTTCAATGGTATATTTAATCATTATTCCTCTGCCATAAGTTTTATCTGGGGAAATTTCTAGAATCTTAGGTGTTTCGCCTTCATTTGTTATAAAAAATTCATATCTTTCCTTACCTAAATCAACCCCTCCACCTGAATTATAGTCTTCATTAAGATTTTTATTATGATTCTCTGATAGTATCATCATATCTTGAACTTCTTTTGGGGCATTTTCAAAGGAAATTATTTCATAGCTTAATTCCTTATTTTCTTCATTACTACACCCTACAAAAAAGAAACTAGTGCAAATAATTAAGAGAATACCCAAAATAATGTAATTACTTCTCATAACATATCACTCCTAGTACAATATATTTGTAACACAAAGTTACATCTTTTCTTTTATTATTGAGTTGATCGTTCGAACAAACAACTTGTATGTTAGATGATTATTCGGATTCTCACCTTTACAACTTAATAATGATTTCCGGTATAGACACCAGTCAATTCTTGAAGTATTCTATTACTGAATAAGAGGAAAATTGAATCACTCCTAGGGCGAAGCCTTTAAGGTTTCTATACCTGCAAAAAAGACAATTACTCCATTCAGTGAAGAATTTATGAGTTGGCTGGTTGGGACCGGTTTTCGGTATACCTGAGTCACATGCTAGGTTGTGTACTCACTGCTAAAATGGATACTCTTATGTCACTACTTTTGAAAGGAGCAACTAAAATGTATCACTTTGATTTTATCAGCGTAGGTATAGATGTTGGTGCTGATTTTAGCTGGGTTTCTATACTTACTCCTGATCATAATCCAGTTGTTAAACCATTTAAGATAATTCACGATGATATTAATTCCCTAGGAAGAGCTGTTCTGACAATTAAAAAAGCAGAAGAGTCTAATTCTATGAAAGCTCGCACCTTTCTAGAATCTACGGGAATCTACCATTTCCCACTCTTCTGCTACCTGAAAGAATCAGGATTTGAGGTTTTTGTCCTTAACCCTCTTATTACTGATTCTAACAAAAATTTAGGTATTAGAAAAGTAAAAAATGATAAATCTGACGCTACGCGTATTGCTAAAACTGCTTATACCCATGATCCTAAAGTTTCTTTAATGCCTTCAGATCTAGTTATTAACTTAAGATCACTGGTTAGAGAATATTATAACCTTGTTGATGCTAAGACTGCATATGTTAATAAACTTCATAAAGAACTTAGAATGGTGTTTCCAAGTTATAGTAAGGTATTGGTTTTATTTCAGCTGTTACACTAATGTGCGAGATTGGTGATTTTTCAGCTTTTAAAAAACCTAAACAACTTTATGCATATTTTGGTCTAGATCCTGCTGTAAAAGAATCTGGTAAATTTAAAGGCAATAAAGTCTCTATGTCTAAACGTGGTTCTAGACTGGCTAGAAGAGTCCTTTTTACAGTTGCTTTAGTATCTGTTAGAAGCTCTAAATGTGGTCAAGCTAATAATCCAGTTATTAAAGACTACTATGATAAAAAGAAAGAATCTAAGCCTAAAATGGTTGCCCTTGGAGCTGTTATGTATAAGGTATCAAATATTGTTTTTGCTGTGCTTAGAGATAACAAACCATTTGTCCTTCGGACTGCTAAAGAACATGAAATATCATATAAATCTAATTTAACTTTAGTAGCTTAAAATCAAATTTAAAAATATCTTTAGCCCAAGCTAATGTTCGTATTTCCAATTGGCTTGTTTGCTATGCTATTTTTTATTTAGTTTAATTTTAAAAGTTTTTTTAATTTTTGTGTTGACTATTACTAGTTGGTCTTTAGATAAATTTATTTGGTAGTATCAGTAATTCGTATTTTAAATCTATTACGCCTTTAATAGAAAATGTTTAACAAATGTTATTAGTATTTTAATTCTATTTATAACTGTAACTTATGATTTCACTATTACATCAAGATTCAATCATAAAGCTATTAAAATATTCCTCACCATCAGAATATTTATCTTTCAATGTTCCCCATAAAATTGTAGCTCTTATATCACTACTTAAATCAGCATCATCATAGCCAATATACGTAAGTGTACGCTCTGTTTCAATCATCTTTTCTTTATAATCGAATTTTACTGAACGTATGGTGAATACCTTACATGAAAAATAATGACCACCATCAATAGACTGTCCCAGATGTTCAAACTCATATTTTGATGTATCGTATACGGTTATATTCTTTCCTTGCCACTGCCCTTCATACTGTTCAATTTGAATACCATCCTTCCCGTAGATAGCAGCCAGTTCATCTCTTAAATCAACACCAGAAGACCCGCCAGGTTTATAACTATTGAACGGTAGTTTGTAAACAACTGTTCTTTCTCCATTTTCAAGAGAAACGATTTTAAATTGAAATTTAATCATAGTAAAAATAATGATACATACTCCAATTAAGATAACTTTTAACTTTTTATTCATATTAAATTCTCCTATAAATTCTTATTTATCTATTTAAAGTAATTAAATCGTATGCCACATTTTACATCCGTTATACCCTTAATAGATCATATATATTGTCCATATAAGTTTTTTATTTCGTGTCAGAAAGTAAAAATACAATAAATGACAACATACCTGTGACAAGAGATGATATATACATAGTTGAAGCATTTGATGCTTGAATTTCTAATAATGCAAAAGATATATACCCTCTACTGTTATCTATAATTGGTAAAAGATATAAGGCTGAAAAAATTGATAAAATCATAATTGTAAAAGAAATCTTCTTCCAATAATTTTTCTCTTTATTTTGAACAATCCCAACAATAATAAATATTATTCCCATGGTTTGAAATAATCCAGACACTTCAATTCCTCCTATTAATTAAAATTTCATATCTTTTCATTTATCATTTATTACGATATTTTTTATAACTTTTGTAATATTTTCTTTAATACATCATGTATATTTGTTAATATTATTATTACAAAACATAACATTGCATAAGTAACTATTTCTCCGGTAAAGAAAGATACTATTCCAAGAAACATAAGAGTAAGAGTATACCTAATTGTACTAAAATTCATATTAATTATTCACTCCTTTACAAACTAAACATTATATATACTTATAAGTTTTTTAGAATCTATAAGTATATAATATCTTTTTAATATTAATCTATATATATCCAATATCTTTGGGTAATTCCATTTCCCTCTGGTATTTCATTTTCTAATTTTGTACCATTATTTATTATAGTCTTTGCCGATCCAACATTATTTTTATCGCAGGTAATTAAAACCTTTTTAATATTTAATTTCTTACATTCTATTAAACCTAGTGATAGCATTTCAGTTGCATAGCCTTGTTGTCTTTCTGATTTTCTAACACTGTAACCTATATGTCCACCAAAATTTAATAAATAATCATTTAAACGATGTCTAATATCAATCATACCAATTAAACGACTATCATCAGCAGAAATAGCCATATATGTAGTTGATGGAACTAACCCGTCCCTCACAGTTTCTTCTTTTAAATTATCACAAAATGCATTATACCAATCTTCAAAAGTTTCTGCTGTTCTTAAACCTGCAGTACCATCCATACTATCTCCATTTTCAATAAACTCTTTTTTATATTCCATAATTTCCTCTTGCATAATGAACATGTAGTCAAGCTACTGTTCAAGTTGTTTTTATTTTATAATGAACATAGTGTTGTGGATTGGTGTATCCTCCTACAGCTTGACTGTTTCTTAAAAGCTCCAACCACATATCTATGTTTTTTTGTTTATTAGTTAGATAACGCTTTGACGTTTGATCTCGGGCAAGGATACATAACATAGTGTGGTACACAACCAACTACTTATTAATTAAGGAAGTGATTTTATGATCTACGTAGGCATCGACGTTGCCAAAGACAAGCATGACTGTTTTATTGTTTCCTCTGAAGGTGAAGTCATCAAAAATGTTTTCACTTTCAAGAATATCATCGATGGTTTTAAATCTCTGTTAGCAGCTATTCCAGATATTCCTAAAAACAAAGTAAAAGTGGGAATTAAAGCTACTGGACATTACAGCTTGAACCTTATGAGATTTATCACCGATAATCAACTACCCCTAGTTGTTCTTAATCCTCTTCAAACCAACCTTTTCAGAAAAGCTCAAACCCTTAGAAAAAGTAAGACGGATAAGATTGATGCTAAACTCATTGCTCATATGCTACAGTCAGGTAACTTTAACCCCCACTCAGAATTATCATACCATCTTAGTGAGTTAAAGTCATTAACTAGACATAAGTCTAGGATAAAAGAAAATCTTTCAAAGTACAAAATCTCTCTCAATAGAACCCTCCACATTATGTTCCCTGAACTGGCTTCTGTAGTGTATTATATTAATCAAAAATCAACTTATGCGCTCTTAAAAACCTTTTCTTCAAAGAAAGCCATTGCTTCTGCTCACCTGACCAAACTTACGAACATTCTAAAGAAAAATTCTAGAGGCAAGTACGGTAAAGACAAAGCTTTGTTGGTAAAAGAGACTGCAGTAAATTCTATAGGTTCTGATAGTCGTGCCTTGTCTTTTGAACTTTCTCAAACAATCTCATTTATTGAACTCTATACTACAGAAATTGCTAAAATCGACACTGAGATTAAAGTTATAATGGATGAATTGAAAAGCCCTATACTCTCTATACCTGGGATATCTTATGGACTTGGATCAGTTATTCTTTCCGAAATTGGTGATATCAAAAAATTTGATTCTCCATCTAAGCTGCTTGCATTTGCAGGTTTAGAACCCTCTACCTATGAATCAGGTAGATTTGTCGCTACTGACATGCGAATAGTTAAGCGAGGCTCCCCTTACCTTAAGTGGGCTCTCTTAGAGGCTGTACGGTTAATCTCCATGAGAGATAATACATTTAAAACCTACTATCAGAAAAAAAGAGCTAAAGGAAAGCACTACTATGTTGCAAATTCCCATGTAGCTAAAAAATAATTAGGGTTATCCATTATTTACTGACTAACAATATCAATTTTATATCTAAAAGTTAAAACTAATTTTAATTTCTGGTAGAATACTCTACCTTTTTTTGTTATGATTTTTTTTATTATCCATTATGAAACTTAGTTATCTAATTTTTTACTTGACTTCATATAGTTAGTCTTAAAGTTAGCATATTAGTTTACATAGATGTTTGATTAACCATCCACTATCCATTTAACATCTTTTAATTTTGCTTACACTTAAACGCATTCTAATTTACCTTAAATTTAAATTCGATATTATTCAATGAGAATAATCACTTAAAATTACCTACATTATACAACACATTCCGAAAATATTTTGTCGAGTTATGTCATTTTAAATAAAAATTTAAAGACAATTAAAAAAGACCGAGTTTCCCCGATCTTAAATCCCCTACTAATCTTCCTACATACCTTTGAACTTATCTTGTATATGCTTCTTCCTCTTTTCAATAGCTTCCTGGTGTTATGATATATCCAGTCTTCTAGTTTTAAACCATCTCCTTCTTTCACACATTCGCTTACTCTATATTTTTCAACATCAATAATTTCTCCATCTATTTCTACAAAAGCATAATTTCCTTCGAATCTTTCCAATATAATCATCTAGTTTATTCCCCTTTCCTTTTTACTGTGGTGTATAACACATTACTCCTCCTTGATCATTTCATATACTTTAATTATATTATATCCTTTACTAGATAAACCGCATAGCCCTTGGAAGTGAAAGTGCTCTTTCTAAATATCCTAAGCTTTCAAGCTCTTTCAAATGGTGAAAAACTGTACTTATCGATTTAACATTTATTGATTATGCAATTTCTCTAATACTTGGACTGAATTGATTTTTTTCAAAATAATTTTTAATTGCTATTAAAATAGCTGCTTGTTTACTTTTCATCTTTTGCACCTCTTATATTTTATACAGCGCCCATTTACAATCATGTAAAGTGTACTTAAGTTCATAAAGTCTCTGCATGTTTTCTATCTGACTTTGGCACCTATTTATAGCTTATTTAACATGTAAACTTATCTTTCATTATTCAATTTAAGCATCTTATATTTTTAAAAAAAAGTTGGGCCAATCTATATTATAAATACAAATTTTGTAGTATTGTATATCAAAATCTATTATATCTTTCTGTCAAAATTATGATATCTTGTCCCTTGAAACGTTAGCTTACCAGCATCCCCTTCTGCCAAGAGACCATATTCCTTAGATGGAACACGAAACTCCATTCTTTAATTCCTCTAAAAATAGTAAATAATATAATTCCAAATACCAAAATAAAAAACAGTGGAAAAATTGATCCCATCAAATTAAACATTTCTATAATCTTCTCCTTTCATCTTTTTAAACCCTAAATAATTTTTAATTCCCCACATATATTAATTTTATTAAACCCTCGTTTTTTTCTGTTTTAAATAGTGGATTATCAGTGCTGTTTAGTGTACCATAGTCATTTTCATAACTTTTAAAATCAAACATATAACCCAATCTGTAGTAGTATCCAGTAATACTACAAATAATTTCATCTTCTTTTACAAAAATTAATTGCTGCATTCCTTCGCTTAAAGCTTCTTTTATAGCATTGCTTTTTATACCAATCACTTCTTCTATGGTTTCTCTAGATGTATAGGGTCCAAAAGTATAAACGGTATCCCACTCAAAGGGTATTATATCATTTAAAAAAACCTCATCTTGAGTAATCAAATTTACATTTGCATTAAATATTTTATTGTTTCTAATAACTACAAATGTGTTTCTAAAATACATAAACGAAAGTATTATTATTAATACAACTATTACTTTTTTCAATGTTCCAGTCCCCTTATAAATTTGTAGTAACACAATATTGAACCAAGTAAATTATTAATCACTATAATACAACTATCATTATGATGATTCCCACTACTAAATAAAAAAGCCCTGAATATGGAAATATCATCAACTCTAGCTTTTTAATTCTATTACTTAATTCCTCTTCTATTTCTTTGAAAAAAGGAATTTTTTTTATATGATTAAAATCAATGTCTACCGAATTTAACCATTGTACATATCTTATTTCCATATTATTATAGTTATTTAAAATTATCTTTTTTTCATATTTCTCACAGGATATATTTTTTTCTTTTAAAATACCAGTAAGTACAGATGTTACCATTTGAGCATTAACATTTGTTAAAGTAAATTTATGCCTATTTATTACAATGTCTAAAATAAATAAGCAAGTTAGCATAAATAGAGCCCATAAAGAGCTATTCATTTTTATTAATTCTATCGCTTGCCTTAATATTAAGTAAGACGATCATCCGGTTTTCTATCGTGAAGTCCTATACTACCAATAACCTTGTTTTCTGACTTTAAAACAATAGCGTATGTATCGCTATTATTTAGAAACATTTTTATTATTTCTTTACTTTCTTCTTCATTTTTATGTGGTGGCCACCCAGCATTAGGTCCTACTAATTCACTTTTAGCATATTCATATAAATCTTTACTATCAGTTTCTTTCCATTCTCTTAATATTAGCCTATTAGTTATCAATGTTTTCATATCTTTTTCCCCCTGTTACTTAGCAATATTTATCTTACACACCTTATAAATAACGTAAGTTAATCTAGCTTCATTTCTAATTCTTCTAATTATATATATTTTTTCTGCAAAAGAAATATAGTAGAGCTCAAAAATCCTATAATACCTAATAAGGGTGCTGGATTAAAAGCACCTCTTTTATTGCAATCCTTAATGTATTTTATTTGTTTATTTGTACCTTTTATAACCTTTGGGTGACCATCTACTTTTAACTGTATTAGATCTAAAAATAATTTATTCAACCAAGGATATTATTCTTAGAAAAAGTATGCATACATATTTTTTATATATTTTTAAAAAGTGGCACACTTTTACCTTTACATAAAAAACACCACCCCTAGCTCAATCTAGAAGCGGCATTTTTCAACATTTTAATGGAGCTGATGAGCAGAATCGAACTGCCGACCTCTTCCTTACCAAGGAAGTGCTCTACCCCTGAGCCACATCAGCGTAATCGTACTTTCCTCGTACGATTATACAACAATTCTATGTACATGTAAAGAGTTATTATCTAATTTCAAAATCTATTTTTCCTGCACCCATTTCAATATCAAATTCTAATTTTGTATTAGTATCTTCATAGTTAGAAGATATATAATAATCACCTAATTTATTTAAATTAAGATCATCTATGTTAGTTGCAGTTAAAGCACCATCTAGTTTTATTTTTATCCCTGCATCTTTAGGAATTACAATGTTTAAATTAGATGCACCAGAGTCGATATTAATAAATGATTCCTTACGTTCATTTCCTAAAATAACGTCTAAATTTGCAGCACCTAGATCTAAATCTAAAGTTCTAATTGGCACATCTATAAGATCAAACTTTCCAGAAATAGCACCTAAATCAAAATCTAAATCCCAGATTATATCTTCATTTAAATTAAAGTTATAATCGTTATCAAGTCTCCCAAAATTTATACCTATATTATCTTTATTTTCAAACTTTAAAATCGCTATTTCTTTGTTGTTTTCATATGATTCACTATATGTTAAATCTCCACTTTTTAAATGTGTACTTATAAGTTTTTCTTCTTCTGAACCTATATCTACCTTAGATGCTCCTATATCTAGTTCAAATTCTCCATAGGATGTTTTACTATCTTTTTCTATATCAATATTTTTCTGAACCAACTCCGCTTTAGCATTCCCAGTAAAATTATATATATTTATATTTTGATAAAAAACACTATATAAAATTAGAATTATAAAAAATGCTATCCATGTTACAAAAGGAACTACTTTCTTTTTATTGAATAACATATTAACTCCTATTACTATTAATATTAAAGGCCATAAATCTAAAATACCTACAAATATATTAAAGTCAATATATCCTAAGTTTTTAAGAAATAAAAACACACCAATAGCAATTAAAATAATAGCTCCAGATACTTTGTTTTTATTCATATATTCACCCCTTTTAATATATAATATTTCTTTAAATTAAGGTTTTATTTCTTTTTAACACTATCAACTAAAATCATTATTCCTGCTCCAATTAATAAGAATGGAAATAAAAATCTAAAATTTAATGAAACAAATAGTCCAAATCTTTTAATAAGTAATAAAAACCCAATTATCATAAGTGCATATGCTGTTAATTTTCTATTATTTTCTTCATTGAAGTTTTTATTAGAACTTGTATTTTGTTGCTCATAGATTCCATTTTCATTTTTTTCTAAATTTACCCCTTTTATAATCTCTTCTTTTTCAGGTAATAATATTGCAGCTATAATATAAATAAATACCCCTGTTCCAAAAGCAAATACACTAATAATCCAAATAAGTCTAATTATGGTTGAATCTATTCCTAAGTATTCACCTAGTCCTCCACATACTCCTGCTATTTCATTATCAGTTTCTGAACGATACAAGCGGTTTTGCATAAAAAATCTCTCCTTACATTTATATTTGTCTAGGCATTATTATTGCAGCTATAATATAAATGAACAACCCTGTTCCAAAAGCAAATATACTAACAATCCATAAAAGTCTAACTATAGTTGAATCCACTCCAAAATATTGACCTAGTCCTCCACACACTCCTGCTATTTTTTTATCAGTTTCTGAACGATATAATTTATTCATTTAACTTATTTTCCTCCTTTACTTATACTCTATTAAAAAATGCTTATTTATATTATTATAATATACTTTAGCACTATTTTGTTTACTTTAAGTATAATATTTAAAAAATATAGAGTAAATAGTTATATATTATACTATTTACTCTATATTTTTTATACTTTACTTATAGTTATATCCAAAGTCAAAAGCTTCAAGGTTCATATCTATTGCTTTAGGTGGTACATTTTCCTTTATTACCTTCTTCCAAGTATCTACTTTAATATCTAAGTGTTGTGCTAATATTCCAAGTAAAATTACATTAGCTACTTGTTTTTTACCTAAGCTTTTAGCTTTTTTAAAAGCATCTAATTCAATTACATTATATTTAGATTTTAAATTTTCCACATCTTCATCTGGATATTTTTCTTTTTCTTGTTGAACTAGTGTTGGATAAACTCTTTTGGTATTTCTAATAATTATACCATTTTCTTTTAAATCTTTACTCCATCTAAGTCCTTCCAACGGCTCCATTGCCACTAATATATCTCCTTCTCCAGTAGGTATATTAGGTGAAAAAACTTTATCTCCTATTCTTACATTACCCCAAACCATACCACCTCGTTGAGATAAACCTACAACATCATTACTCTTAATATCATATCCTTCTAACATTGCTACTTCTGAAAAAATTCTTGTCATTAAAATTAAACCTTGGCCTCCTACACCTGCAAACATAATATTAGTTGTCAATGTTTTCACCCTCCTTATTTAAACCTGCAGAAGATTTGATAGCATTTACAGGACAAACCTGAGCACATATACTACAACCAACACACATTTCTTTATCTATTGACGACTTTAATTTTTCAATTCCTTCATACTTTTTCATTCTTAATGGTGGACAGTTAGTTTTAATACACGTTCTACAACCTATGCATATTTCTGGATCCACATAAAAATGTGGTTTGTTTAATTTATATTTTAAAGCACAAGGACCATTTGCAACAATAACAGATAGGCCTTCATATGCAATTTCTTCATCTATTAATTTTTTAGTAGAATCATAATTATATTGATCGATTTCTTTAACCCTATTAAAACCGATAGATTTTAATAATGACTTAATATTTACTTGCATATCATCTCTTTCATTAAAGTTTCCAGAACTACCATTATGTTGTCCGCCAGTCATAGCTGTGGTTCTATTATCTAATACTATATAAGTGATATTTTCGTTGTCCTTCTTTTGATGAAGTAAATTAACAAAGGATGGAATACCTGAATGGAAGAAAGTTCCATCACCTATAACTGCAACTACAGGTTCTTCCTTAGCTATCATAGTCATTGCTTTTCTCATTCCTTTTGCCATTCCAATACTAGCTCCCATACTTATTATAGAGTTTGATTGCTCAAATGGGAAAAGAGAAGCCATAGAATAGCATCCTATATCCCCTACAACTATTTTAGTTTTAGATTTTTTAAGAATATCAAATACTGGTCTATGGGGACATCCAGAGCAAAATAGAGGAGGTCTTGCAATAGTTTTTTGAGAACTTTCTTCATATTCTTTTTTGTTTTTTAATACATCAGATTTATATAGTCCTTTTTCAATGTCGGAAATATCAAGTTCTCCTGTAAAGTTAAAATATTTTTTCCCTTCACATTGAATTCCCATTAATTTAAGCTCATTTTCTATAAAAGGTGTCATTTCTTCAATAACTAATACTTTATCGTATTTATTTGTTATTTCTTTTGCTTTCTTTTCTGATATTGGATAAACCATTCCTAATTTCCATATGCTTGCATTCGGGTTTATTTCCTTAACATGGTTGTACATTAATCCTGATGTAATAATCAGTGTATCTGTATTTTCTCTTTCTTCTAATCTATTTATCTCTAAATTATATGCATGTTCTTCTAATTTCTTTATTCTATCTTTTATAAAAAATTGTGCATCTTGCGATGCTGGAGGTATCATACAATATTTTTCTTTATTTCTATCAAATTCTTTTACATTATCTTCTATTCTATCATTTAATTCTACAATTCCTCTACTATGACATAGTCTGCTTGTGATTCGGAGCATTGTAGGCCCTTGAAACTTCTCACTCATCTCTAATCCTAATTTAGTAAAGTCCTTAGCTTCTTGACTATCAGAAGGGTCTAATACAGCCATACTTGCAAATTTAGCCCAGACTCTATTATCTTGTTCATTTTGAGAACTAGAAAGCCCTGGGTCATCACCAGTAACTAATACAAATCCTCCATTAGTAGGTGTTTGCGTAAATGTCATAAGTGGGTCTGCAGCAATATTTACACCTACGTGTTTCATAGTAACCATTGATCTTACACCATACATTGAAGCTCCTATTGCTACTTCTGTAGCAACTTTTTCATTGGTTGAAAACTCTGAATATACGTCATCATATGATTTAAGTTTTTCTATTATTTCAACTGTTGGTGAACCTGGATAGCTTGCTGCCACTATACCTCCACCTTCATAAAAGCCTCTTGAAATAGCCTCATTACCTGTTATTACTTCTTTATTAACAGAAGACATTTGATCACTCCTTTATAATCTAATAATAATTTCTAAATATATTTGTGCATATATATCAGCACTTGTATAATACTACCCTGTATAACATTGAAATAAACATAATTTTTTTAAGTGTACTTCTATGTATCACTTATATATATAAGTTAAATTCAAAATGAGAATAAAATTTAACAATTTTCGTAAATGTTTTCTGTTGCATTTTTATACAATATATATTAATATTTATACTGTTGTTTAATCTTATGTTTTATAAGGAAGGAGCATTTTAATGAATAACAAAAACAAAGAAATTTATTCTATATCAAGTATATTAAAATTTATTATTCCTTCATTAATAGGAGCACTTTTATTTATGATTCCTATTTCATATAATGGAGAAATAACTATTCCTATAGCCATATTTTCTGGATTTATTCTTGATATATTATCTGACTTACTACCAGCAATTACTACTGTACTAATATCTATTACAGCAATTATTAGTATACTTACTAAAATATTTAAACCTTATATGATTAAAGAAAATTCTTTTTTAAATAGTTTATTTAACGTCACACCTTTATGGTTTATAGCAAGAATTTTAGGTATGGTATTTGCAATTTCTGCATTATTTAAAGTTGGACCAGAATGGATGTGGTCTGACGTTACTGGAGGACTACTTTTAAACGATCTACTTCCAATATTATTCGCTGTATTTCTTTTTGCAGGATTACTTTTACCTTTACTCTTAAACTTTGGACTATTAGAGTTTTTTGGAACTTTATTAAGTAAAATAATGCGTCCAATCTTTAAATTACCTGGACGTTCATCTATAGACTGTATCACTTCTTGGCTTGGAGATGGAACTATCGGTGTACTTTTAACAAGTAAGCAGTATGAGGAAGGATATTATACAAAAAGAGAGGCTTCTGTAATTGCAACTACTTTTTCAGCAGTATCTATAACTTTCAGTTTAATTATAATTGCTCAAGTAAATTTAACTCACCTTTTTGCGCCATTTTATTTAACGGTATCTATTGCAGGGGTTTTAGCAGCTATTATTGTTCCACGTATACCTCCGCTTTCTAGAAAATCTGATACTTATTTAGTTAATAACCACAAAGGTGATTCTGAAAAAATACCAGAAGGATATTCTTCATTAACATGGGGACTTAAACAAGCTGTAGAACAAGCAGATAAGAATAGTAATATAAAGGAATTTTTTAAAAGTGGATTTAAAAATGTATTAGATATGTGGCTAGGTGTAACTCCTATAGTTATGGCTTTTGGTACTTTAGCGGTTATAATAGCAGAGTTTACTCCAATATTTCAATGGTTAGGAATTCCATTTGTTCCAGTATTAAAATTATTAAATGTTCCTGAAGCAGAACTTGCTGCTCAAACTTTAGTAGTCGGGTTTGCAGATATGTTTTTACCATCTGTTATAGCAAGTCAAATTACAAGTGCTTTTACACGCTTCGTTATAGCATGTGTATCTGTAACACAACTTATATATATGTCCGAAGTAGGCGGATTAATACTAGGATCTAAAATTCCTATTTCTATTAAAGAATTAGCTATTATATTTATTGAACGTACTTTAGTCACTCTACCAGTAATCGTATTAATAGCTCACATTATATTTTAACTTTAATAAAAAAGCTCCCTAACTTGGGAGCTTTTATTTTTAAACTTTATATTATAAATTTGCTTCAAACTATTCTTCATCATAAAAATCTAAATATGAATGCTTTTGTCCATCTTTCTTCCATCCTAAAATACAATCCATGTTAATATTTTGAGCAGCTCTAAATATAGACTTATCAACATCTTTAAAGTCATCTTTTAAACTTTTAATTAGTTCTTTCACTTCCTGACGTTTACTTCCTGTTTTTTTAGCAGCTACCATACAAGCGCAATTTAAAGGCCAAATACCATTAGATTCTGTATAGTCAATAATGGCTTCTTCCTCTACAAAGTAAAGAGGTCTAATTAATTCCATATTATCAAAATTAGTAGATTTAAGTTTAGGAAGCATAGTACTAAAATTCCCTGTATATAATATATTTAACATAGTAGTTTCAATAACATCATTAAAGTGGTGTCCAAGGGCTAACTTATTACATCCTAACTCCTGGGCCTTCGCATATAAGGAACCTCTCCTCATTTTGGCACACATATAACAAGGATAATCTTTTGCATTTTTTTCTGCTACCTCAAAGACTTTAGCTTCATAAATATGGACTGGAATATTTAAGTGATTACAGTTATCTATAAGTAATTCTCTAATACTTTTATGATAACCTGGATCCATTGCAATAAATTGTAATTCAAAATTATTTTTCCCATGTTTTTTCAGTTCTTGAAAAAGCTTAGCTAAAAGCAAACTATCTTTTCCACCAGATATTGCAATACCTATTTTGTCTCCATCTTCTATTAAATTAAATTCCTTTATACCTTTTATAAACTTTTTCCATATAGTTTTTTTATATTTAGTAATAATACTTCTCTCTATTGTCTCAAGTGGTTCTCTTTCACCAAGAGGTATTATAGACTCGCATCCATTTCCTGCAATATCAGACATTTTAACACCTTCTTCTTTCTATAATAAATATTCTAAATTTAATTAAAGCTTTAGTTTAGCAAGTGCATCTGCAAGTGCTGTGTTAGCAAACTCTTTATCTTCTTTTTGCTTTTGTTTTTTCATATATTTAGCTACTTCTTTTTTAGACACCTTATTGCCTTGTTTTTTCTTTCTTTCTTTGAAATTAGATAGTTTTTCTTTATATCCACATCTACATAAAAATATCTGACCTTCACCTTCACCTTTAAGCTCTAATTTCTTTTTACAGTTAGGACATCTTGCATTAGTAGTTTGTGCAATATTTTTTTTATGACCACACTCTCTACTTTGACAAACTAACATTTTACCTCTTTTCCCTTTAACTTCAAGCATATATTTTCCACATTCTGGGCACTTGTTCCCAGTTACATTATCATGTTTAAAGGTTTCTTGACTATTCTTTATTTCTTTTACAACTTCCTTAGTATAATTCTTCATTTCTCTAACAAAATTTTCTTTATTAAGTGATCCTTTTGAAATAGCTTCTAGTTTTTGCTCCCATTCTGCAGTTAGTTGAGGGGATTTAAGATCTTCAGGAACTAATTCTAATAATTGTTTCCCTTTTGATGTTATATATATATCTTTTCCTCTTTTTTCAATTAAAAAACTTTTAAATAATTTTTCTATAATATCTGCTCTAGTAGCTACAGTACCTAATCCTCCAGTTTTACCTATTGTTTTAATTAAATCTTTATCTGCACTTGCCATATATTTTACTGGATTTTCCATAGCGGAAAGTAAAGTTCCTTCATTAAAAGGTGCTGGCGGTTTAGTTTGTCCTGTAGTTTCTTTAATAGAGGATATTTTTAAAATATCTCCTTTGTTTATATTAGGAAGTAACTGTTCTGAAACTCCATCATCTGCAGTATGGTCATCAAAATTATTTTCATATACCTCTTTCCAGCCTTGTTTAATAACTCTCTTACCCTTAGCTATAAAAGTTTCTTCTTCAATTTTAGATTTAATAGAAGTTTCTTCATATTCAAAAGGTGGATATAAAACAGCCATAAATCGTTTTACAACAAGATCATATATTTTTCTTTCCTTGTCACTTAAAGAGCTTAGTTGAACAAACTGCTCTGTTGGAATAATAGCATGGTGATCTGAAACTTCACTATCATTTACAAATGATTTATTCCCTTTTATAGGGTTTTTCAGAATTTTATGTGCTAAATTTCTATATGGACCTACTCCACAAGATTTAAGCCTATCCTTTAACGTATTTACTATATCCGAAGAAATATATCTTGAATCCGTTCTAGGATATGTTAATATCTTATGACGTTCATAAAGTTTTTGCATAATTGAAAGTGTCTCTTTTGCAGAATAGCTAAACATTTTATTAGCATCTCTTTGAAGTTCTGTTAAATCATACAATTTAGGAGAATAACTTTTTTTATGTTTTTTATTTATTTCTACTACTTTAGCATCTTTATTTTTCACGCAATTAACTAATCTATTAATTTTTTCCTCACTAAAAGTTTTAACATCATTTGAGCTCTTATCCTGCCAGATTAATTTTAAATTGTTACTAATAGCTTGCATTCCATAAAATTTCTTTGGTTTAAAGCTTTGTATCTCTTTTTCTCTTTTAGCTATTATTGCAAGTGTTGGAGTCTGAACTCTTCCACAAGAAAGTTGTGCATTATATTTACATGTTAAAGCACGAGTTGCATTAATACCTACTATCCAGTCTACCTCTGCCCTTGCAATAGCAGACAAATACAGTTTTTCATATTCTGTACCATTTTTTAAGTTTCTAAATCCATCTTTAATAGCCTTATCTGTAACTGAAGAAATCCAAAGACGTTTAATAGACTTCTTTATTTTTGCTTTATCAATAATCCACCTTGCAACAAGTTCTCCTTCTCTTCCAGCATCTGTTGCTATTATAATTTGTCCAACATCTTTTCTATTCATTAAACTTTTTACAGTATTAAACTGCTTTCCAGTCTTTTTAATAACTATAAGCTTTAAATCTGAAGGTAGCATAGGTAAATCTTCCATCCTCCAAGATTTATATTTATCACTATAGCTTTCAGGACCTGCTAATGTAACTAAGTGACCTAATGCCCACGTTACAATATACTCTCGTCCTTCAAAATACCCATTTCCTTTTTTCTGACAGTTTAAAACTCTAGCTAAATCTCTTCCTACTGAAGGTTTTTCTGCTAACACTAATTTTTTATTCATTTTTACAATCCTTTCAAAACTACAATTATTATATATAATAAATAATTAGAAAACTTTGTTATAGTTTAATATTTATTTAACTCATATTTTACTAAAAATATATCAATACCATACTATTTTATCATAAAATAAGATTATATTATATTTATATGCTATAAATAAAATAGACTCTAGGATTTACCTAAAGTCTTTTAAAATACTTTAAAAACTACAAAATTTTTCTAAGCTTTTCTACTTCAAACTGTTTAATAGATTTTACTTTTCCTTGACCAATACATAAAATATCAACCATTCCATCTTTTACATTTAGTACTCTTCCTTTAGTTTTAGTTCCAATAACATTAACAGGTGTTTTTCTATTAATGTCTTTAATATTATTGGATTTACAGTAACTACATGTTTCATTAAAATAAGAAATTCTTCTACATTCTACACAGTAACTTAAGTTTTTCATCCCAGCTCCCCCATTTCAAAGTAGTAAAAATTAAAGTCTTTTATTATAATAATCTCTGGTTGTCCATTCTTTATATATATATTAAAAAAAATTATAAAAATGTCTTGTTTTTTCAAAAAATAAAAAGATGAGGATAATTCCTCATCTTTACTATTTATAAATAAAATTTTATTATACAATTATGCTAATGTTTCATTAAGAAGTTCTACCATTTTACGAGTAGTCTCACCAGCTACAGCTGCACAACGAGCTTTTCTTCTTGGGTCTCCATACTCTACTCCTTCAGCCTTCATAAACTTACCTACAGACTCTGCACATAGCTCTGACTCTGCAACTGTAGTAGTTAAACCTAATCCTTCTGGCTGGTATTGTGGGAATTCATGTTTCTTATACCATCTGATTAGTTCTCCTATTAATTTCTTTTGTGTATCGACATCTGCTACTGACCCTATACAACTTGCAGCAACACCTAATGATCCACAAAGTGTTGACATACCATATCCTCCAGCTGCATTTGTAAATGCTTGAGGTGGAATTTGATTAAAAGGATATCCTACTTCATCTGCTAGTGTACCGAAGAACCCTTCGGCTACTCCAACGCCTCAGCCTCCCATTTCTTTGTAACCATTATATGCCCTTGCTTCAACAGTTGCTGGATCTAATTTCACATACTTAAATGGCCATTGTGGTGCTGATGTAGATTCTGCTGTATCTACTGCTGCTGTTGTACATCCTGTAAGTACTGCTCCTAAACCTCCAGCCATAGCTACTCCTGCTACTGAAACTCCTGCTCCTTTTAGAAAATCTTTTCTGCTAATTTGTTTTTTTTCTAAATTTGACATAATAGCCCCTCCTAATAAATATTAATTGTCTTTTTTTAGAACTAAATTACACTTACTATTAATTAATAACTAATTAATAACTTTCTTGTTAATATAATAACATACTTATCTATAAAATAGTTATAAGTATGACTTATGGTATATAAGTGATTCTTATTCCAAAATATTACATCCATGTACACTAGTGTTGGGAATAGATTCAATAATTTATATATTTTTTGTATTATATAGTTTTCATAATAGAAAACTAATATTTTCTATATATACAAAAAAGATGAGGATATCCTCATCTTTTTTGATTTTTACTTTTTATTAAAGTTTTATTACAGATACTATGCTAAAGTTTCATTAAGAAGTTCTACAGCTTTAGCTGCAACCTCACCAGCTACTGCTGCACAACGAGCTTTTCTTCTTGGATCTCCATACTCTACTCCTTCAGCTTTCATAAACTTACCTACTGAATCTGCGCATAGCTCTGACTCTGCAATTGTAGTAGTTAAACCTAATCCTTCTGGTTGGTATTGTGGGAATTCATATTTCTTATACCATCTAATTAGTTCTCCTACTAATTTCTTTTGTGTGTCAACATCTGTTACTGAACCTATACAAGTTGCAGCAACACCTAAAGATCCACAAAGTGTTGACATACCATATCCTCCCATTTCTTTGTAAGCATTATATGCTCTTGCTTTTACTACTTCTGGATCTATTTTTTTATACTTAAATGGCCACTCTGGTGCTGATGTAGCTTCTACTGTATCTACAGCTGCTGTCGTACATCCTGTAAGTACTGCTCCTAAACCTCCTGCCATAGCTACTCCTGCTCCTTTAAGAAAATCTTTTCTAGAAATTTGTTTGTTTTCTTTATTTGACATAATTAAACCTCCCAAAATTAATAAAAATTTGTTAAAATATAAATAAATATTATATATATAGTGTTACTTTTTTAACACCTTCTATTTATCTTATAGTACAAGTTTTATACACAGTATAATAACAGTTAATTATATACTATAACCATACCTTATTCTTATATTATATTTAATTAGATTTAATTATAGTTTAAAATAAAACTTCAATTTCTGTTTTTTAAAAAATTCATGATATAATACAATAAACAGTAAGTATAATATTTAAAACTTGAAGTAATTCTAATTATTTGAAGTAATGCTAATTATTATAATTAGAATGTTATAGGAAGGGGAACTTATACATAATGAACTTACAATATTTAAAAGCTTTTTTTGTAACTGTAAAATTAAACAGTATATCTAAAGCTGCTAAAGAACTTCACTTAACTCAACCTGGATTAAGTATGCAAATACAATCCCTAGAAAAAGAATTAGAATCTTCTCTTTTAATTAGAAGTAACAAAGGTGTTAAGTTAACAGAGGCTGGAGAAATAGTTTTTGATTATGCTAATACTATTCTTTCCATGCAAGATAATATCGAACGTGATTTAAACAGTCTAAAATCTCATAAAAAAGAATTGTTAATTGGATCTTGTAAAGCTGTTGGAGAATATGCATTACCCTGTAGTATATACATCTACAAACAGGATTTCCAAGATGTAGATATAAACTTTGTAATTCATAATACTGAGAATATTGTTAAAAGCTTGATAGACCGTACTATTAATATAGGAATTCTTCATGGTGATAAAAAACATGAAAATATAATAACAGAAAAAATAACTTCAGATAAATTATTACTTGTAACATCTCTACCACTTATGAAAGATGTTATTACCATAGATGAATTTAAAAAATTACCACTAATTTTTAGGGAAAAAGGATCTGGTACCTATCACACTATAGAAAAACATTTAAAGGCAAATAAGATAGATATTGAAGATCTAAACATAATATATGAATTAAACTCTATGGAAGCAATCAAAACTTCTGTATTGTCAGGAAAAGGAATTTCTTTTATTCCTGAACTATCAATAAAAAGAGAGTTAAAAGACGGTAATTTAAAGGAAATAAAAATAGAAGGATTAAATATAATTAATGAATTTTTTATAGCTTACAGAAAAGATCACAATCTAAGTATTCACGAAAAAGACTTTGTTAAATTTATAAAATCTTCTAGAAGAGGATTTTGTTAAAAATGTTACTTGTTTTACATAGCATTATAAATGACCAGTTATATATAACTGGTCATTTATAATGCTATAAAATATATTTAAATAATATTTTACTTCCTATCCATGCACCTACAAACATAAATGCTCCAAAAACCCATCCATGAAGAGAAAATGAAGGTATTGCACTAAAATAAGCTCCTATATTACAGCCAAAACTTAATCTAGTTCCATAGCCCATTAAAATTCCACCTGCTAAGCCAAAAAATAGTTGCTTTTTATTTTTTATATTCTTAAATTTAAATTCTGAAAAAAATAAAACTGATATTAAAGCTCCTATTATTATAGCAACAGAAATTAGCATTATGTTATTATTAAAATATGTTTGTCCCGAATCTAAACCATTATTATATACATTAAAATAATACCAGTCTTCAACATTTATACCCAATTTATGCAAAATTCCTACGCCAGCATATAAAAATGATGTACTGATTCTCCAAGCAGATCCAGTAGTAAATAACAAAATTATATTTAAAATTGCTAAAATAATTCCACCTACCCAATATGGCCAAGGTTTATTATTAATTTTCGACTTTAAATTCAAATATATATACCCCCTCGTTCTATATTATAATTAAATTTAACCGCTATTTTATTTAGCCTTTTCAATATAAATTTCCCACTCACCTTCACCAATTTCAATATAATCAATATAGTGTCCTTGTTTCTTAGTCCATTCAATTACATTAGTTATAGAACAATTATGATCTGTTTGCATAATTAATACGTCGCCTATTTTCATTTTTTTTAGTTTTTTCAATGCTTTTAATAAAGGAATAGGACATGCTTCAAACATACAGTCTAATTTATATTCTGCCATATATATTCCTCCTAGTGTTATAAATCTGCCATTATGTTATTTTGTTTGTCATACCAATTTGCTAATAAATATAATGTGCTTAATGCAGTTAGTTGAATAACTAGTGCCGGGAAAAATCCTATATGCTTAGGTATATATATTGTCTTTGATGAAGATATGAATAACTTGTCCCAGAATTCAAAGTGATTGCTACTTAATACAGTTCCTATAATAAAACCAATTAAAACTACTACTTGCATAGCATATCCTTCTCCAATTCTAATTAACGTACCAGATGCGCACCCTCCAGCTATAACCATACCTATTCCAAATAAAATCGCTCCTAATATAGTATGAAAACCTACAGGATGAATTTGGCCAGGCACATCTGCTAAAGAATAGTTTGCTATATTTCCAATTTGTATATATTGAAATATGCTAAATCCTATTGTAGATATAATTAATCCTATTATTACAGCTCGAAATAATGACGTAGTTCCTACCATTATTGGATCCCTAAAGCTAGCAGCAAAACAAAATCTAGAGCGTTGCATAGTAATTCCAATCATAATACCAATTGTCCAAATTATACTATATCTTATATTCGTATTTAAAAAATAATAAGCAATTATAAAAGAAATAAAACCTACAAAAAAGAAATAAGGCAATTGACTTTTTTTAGGCTTTATTTCTTTCTGTCTACGTTTCTTTAGCTCTTCAATTTTATTAGATGACATAAATTCACCTCCGTTTAAATTATAAGAGTATATTATTCATATTTACAGCAAAAATCCATAAAGTTATTTATAAAATCAATTTCTTTATCGTAAAGATATACAAAGTTAAATTCTCTATTAATACAAAAATTATCTATAGAAACAATTGATATTTTCCCTTGCTCTACTTCATTTTTTACTGCTTCTTTAGATATAATTGTGTAACCAATATTTGATTCAACTAAAGATATAATAGCATTAATACTACCTAAGCTCATACACTTGCTTAATGTTTCTGTACTATATCCTCTAGTAATCAATTCTCCTTCAAATATTTCTCGTGTACCAGAACCATGTTCACGAAGCAATAAGTTCCCTTTTAAGACATCATTTATAGTAACCACTTTTCTATTTGCAAACTCATGTTTTGAAGAAACCGCCAATACAAGTTCATCATTTTTAAATTTCTTATATTTAAATTTTGTCTTATCAAAAGGTCCTTCTATTAATGCTAGTTCCACTTCTCTATCAATTAACTTTTTTAAAATAATATTAGTATTATCTACATGTAAATCTATACTTATATTAGGATTATCAGTCTTATACTCACCTAATATAGGTGGAACCACATATCCACCAATAGTCAGCGTAGCAGCTATATTATGTCTTTTAATAGTAGGTGCACCACTTCGAAGACCTCGTTCCATCTCAGAAGATATATTACTTATTTCCTTAGCATACTGCAGGAAAAATTCCCCTTCTTTTGTTAACTTTAATAATCTACCTTCTCTTTCTATAAACTTAGTTTCGTAATAATTCTCTAAAAACTGAATTTGTTGATACACTCCTGGCTGAGTTATATTAAGTATTTCAGCAGCTTTAGTAAAGTTTCTAGTTTTAGCTACAGTTATAAATGTTAAAATTCTAGAATCAATCATTTTATTCACCTATATTCATATTATTATTTTTATTATAACATATTTAAATTTTGATTGTTACAAAAAAAACAACTCTATTCATTTGAATTTTTCTCTTTTCTGAATAGAGTCTATGTTGCTTGATTTATTGCTAAAAACACAAGTTTATATTATATTGTACTTTCTGCTAAAGTAGTTATTGCTAACCGTAATTTGTAAGCTTCATTTAAATCTTTGGCATTATATTTTATTCTATTGGATTCTATAAGTTCTACTCCTGGTATTAATAAAGTCATCTCTGCCATACTACTATTTAAAAAAGTCATTTCTAGTTCGATCTTACCTTCTAATTTATTTGTAACACTAGATTTTAATTCTTTACTTAATGATTTACGTACTTTTTCTTCCATTAATTTATGTACTTTCTTAGGTTGAATGCATTGGGCAGTATATCTGCTATGAGCATACTTTACAATTAATGACTCTATTTGGTTATCAAATTCTTTTACTTGTTTTGATAATATATTATCTCCTGATACAAAAACTACAGGAACGTTATATTCTCCTGCTAACTTTGCTCCTCTTATTGCTGCATTTACTTCATCTGTCATTAGCTTTCTAGCTCTATTATAGTCATATTCTTCTTGCATAATATGTGTGTTATTTACTACTCCACTAATCCCTTCTATATCTGCCGAAATGTAAACTTTCATACATTGTGTCCCCCTTTTTTTAAATATTCTTTTTACTAATACTTTTTTTACTCCCTATCCAGTTTTAAGTATGTTATTAGAATTATTCCAGTTGTTAATGGAGTAAAAAATAAGTTTATTGTTTCTTTTATAACATCCTTTACTACTAACTTTTCAACTTTTAAATCACTATTCATTTTTCAATCCATTTATTTAGTATATTTTATAAAAATCTATATAAATTACTTAATTCATCTGAAGCTTCCTTATTCGCATTATTAAAGTACAGATTATAAATATTATAAAGATGCTTTCATTAAATAAAGGCAAAACAGAAATAATAGTTAAAAACAAAAAAGAAGCTAATACCTTTTTTAAAGTTTCATGTTCACCACTATAGTTAGCATATCTCATATTATATGAATACAAAAATATAAATACAATACCACTTCTTAATATAAGTCCAACAATCACTCCTAGTATAAATAAAGAAGTCATCAATATTGAATTTTCTTCATAACTAACACTTTTATAAAAATTTATAGAATTTAAAACTAAAGTTGCAAATAAAAATAATAATAATAATGATACAATAATTTTTAATACCCTTACATTTTTCATTATAATAAATCACCTCCTTTAATTAAAAGCATATTGCCTATTATGAAAAAAGCTGTGCTAATCTAATAATATTTTCTTAAATCTACAGATTTATATTTTGACATTTTTTTCAAAAATCCTCTACGCAAATTTTGACATATCCCAAAAAAAGTCGCACTGCCTTTGCAATGCGACTTTTACCTTTTTATGAAAATAATAGTCTGTCACTAATAAATTGATTATCTTGTATTTTATCAAAATAGCTTAATAACTTTTCAATAGTAAGACTTTTCTTTTCTTCTCCTTTTATATCTAATATAATTTCCCCTTGATGAAGCATTAAAAGTCTGTTCCCTTGATTAATTGCCTGATGTAAATTATGCGTTACCATAAGAGTAGTAATATTTTTGTCTAAAACAATTTTTTCTGTTAATTCTACTATTCTTTCAGATGTCTTTGGGTCTAATGCTGCTGTGTGTTCATCAAGTAAAAGCAAATCTGGATTTGATATAGTAGCCATAACTAAAGATAGAGCTTGACGTTGTCCACCAGATAACATTCCAACTTTTGTATCAATCATATTTTCAAGTCCTAAAGATAATTGACTTAGTACCTCTTTAAATCTTGGTATATTTTCTTTATATACTCCCATTGATAAATTAAATTTTTTCCCTTTATTAACCGCCATAGATAAATTTTCTAGAATTGTCATAGATGGCGAAGTTCCAAAAGATGGATCCTGAAATACTCTACTAATAATTTTAGATCTTTTATGTTCTGGAAGCTGTATTAAATCTTTCTTATTTAAAATAATATTTCCTTCATCAGCCTGTATTGCACCTGAAATTAAATTAAGTAATGTAGATTTTCCTGCTCCATTACTACCAATAACAGTGATAAAGTCTCCTTTATTTATATCTACTTTAAAGTTACTAAAAATTGTTTTTTCGTTTATAGTATTTCTCTGAAAAGTCTTATATAGATTCTGTATTTGTAGCACTGGATCCACCTCCTAAAAGCTCTTTAAATCTCCAAGGTAACTTTATATCTTTATATCTTAAAGCTAATGCTATAACTACAATAATAGCTGTTATTAGCTTTAAATCTGTTGCAGGGAATCCAAGTTTTAGTGCAAAAGCTGTACTTGCTTTGTATAAAATAGAACCTATTATAGCCATTGTTGTAGCATATATAAAAGGTATATTTTTTAAAACTGTTTCACCTAAAATAATAGCAGCTAATCCCATAACTATTACTCCTGTACCCATACCTACATCTGCAAATCTCTGGTGCTGCGCCATTATAGCTCCAGATAAAGCCACTAACCCGTTAGCAAGCATAAGTGCCATTATTTTTATCGTTCCTATATCTATTCCAAGTGAAGTAATAAGCTTTGGGTTATCTCCAGTAGCTTTTAATAAAAAACCTAATTTAGTTTTAAGAAATAAATCTAAACATATCTTCATAAAGATTGTTATGAAAGCGATTATATATATTGGCATTAAATCATTTGTAAATATTGTTTTTTCTTGAAACAAAGGAATATTAGCTTTTCCCATAACTCTTAAATTAATTGAATATAGTCCAATCATCACTAAAATACTAGATAATAAATTAGTAATTTTTAACTTAGTATGGAGAATTCCTGTAACTCCACCAGCAAGTGCTCCAGCTCCAAAAGATAAAATAGTTGCAATAAAAGGATTTATCCCTGACTGTAAAAGTGAAGCAGCAACGGCAGCTCCTAATGGAAAGCTACCATCTACTGTTAAGTCTGGAAAATCTAATATTTTATAAGTTATATATACCCCTAAAGTCATTATTCCAAATATTAATCCTTGCTCTAAAATAGTTAACCAAAGTTCCATTTTTTTACTCACCACCCTTAATGATTTCTGCAGACTTTTTTAACTCTTCTGGAATGTGTACTCCCAATTTTTCTGCAGTATCTTCATTAATGATTATTTGAGTATCTTTTAAAGTATCTACAGACATATTTTCAGGTTTCTCACCATTTATAATATCTATAGCCATAAGTCCAGTTTGAAATCCTAATTTATAATATTCTATCCCTTCTGTCGCTAATGCTCCTGCCTTTACATGTCCTTCTTCTGCTGCAATAATAGGTATATTTTTATCTATACTTTCATTAACTATTAAAGGTATTGCAGATACTACAAGATTATCTGTTGGAACATACATAACATCTACTTCATTTAGTAACTCTTGTAATGCTTGAGATATTTCATTAACACTAGTTACTCCTGCTTTTTTGATTTCAAGATCAAAATTAGGAGCAAGATTTTCAATCTTATTTACCTGTATTTCAGAATTTACCTCGCTAGTATTATATAAAACTCCAACTTTTTTAGCTGTTGGAATTAATTGATTTAATAATTTAAATTGCTCTTTTACCGGATTCATATCACTTGTTCCAGCAATGTTAGTACCAGTCTTTTCCCACGACTTTACTAAACCTGCTTCAATTGGATCTGTAACTGCTGTAATAAGAATTGGTATATCTTTAGTTGCATTATATGCAGCTTGTGCTGATGGAGTAGCAATTGCTAAAATCATATCTTTTTTATCTGCTACAAAATTTGAAGCAATTGTTTGAGCTGTTGGTATATCATTTTGAGCATTTTGATATTCAATTTCAAAATTTTCTCCAGATATATATCCATTTTCTTCTAGCGCTGCTATAAAACCTTGTCGTGATGCATCTAATGCAGGATGCTCTACAAGTTGAGTTATCCCTATTTTAATAATATCATCTTGCTGTTTAGAAGCTGTATTACTTTCCTCTGCTTCCAAAGGTGTTGGTGATGCTGTGCACCCTATTAATAAAGATCCAACTAACAACATTATTACTACTAAGTTTAAAAATTTTTTTCCTACCATACTACCATCCTCCAGTTTTGTATTTTGTATATTGATTTAAATATTTTGTTATCTAAGACAATAGTTTGCTTTCTTAGATAATAAAAAAACCCTCTAGCTAGAGGGCTTTTTAGCAATATAAAATAAACCTTTTAAAAAATATATTTTAAAATATATTTAAAGGCATTTATACACAATATGTCCTACTAACCTACCATACTACTATTTATAAAAAAATTAGATCTCTATAGCCTACAAAAATACTTATCTACTATTCTACATTAAAATGAAATTAAACACATTATATCTAAGTTATATTTCTATGTCAACATAATTTTAAAAGTAATTTCAGAATATAAATTATTAACCTTTAAACATCAGGTAATGCTCTATGTCCTAATCCTATTACCACTTCATTTAAATGTAATAAACCGATACTCATAAAAATAGTTACACTTAAATGTTCTTTATATCTAGCAATACCAATCTTTCCGCCTACATTTAGACCATTGGCTTTAGATGCAACTTGCATTATAGCTTCCCTTGTTGCACCCGCTACTGCTCCATCATGAACATGACTTTCCTTTATAATTCCACTTCTCCTAGAAGCTATAATAGCTCTTTCAATAATCTTAGGTATGGAGTTAATAAGATTTCCACCTATATCTACAGCTGCACCCTTAACTCCTTTATCTTTTAGTTGACTAATCTTTTGATCTTCAATACTTCTTGAAGAAGTCATAGCAATTTCTATGGACGCTCTTGCTACATCCATACTGTCTAATTTCATATTTTCATCTCCTATACATATAGCTTCATATTTGCTAAATAATATTTTATAATAATGCTATATAGTTAATTTATACTGCAATTAGAGATTAATCTTTTGTCCAATATCATTTTCAGTTGCAACATCAAAGATTTTTTGTGCTACAAAAAGATCAAATAGCGCCATCCCAACTGATTTGAAAAATACAGTATTATATTTTGAATAATCATTAGACAAAACTATATCACTAAACATATTTATTTTTTCTTTTGTTATCCAGTCTTGTTCTAATGGAATAATAAGATCCCCAGTCTCATGAAAAGCATGATCTGTATCTATATAAATTTTATCACAGTGTTTTATTACTGACTTTGGATATTCTCTCATAAATGGTTTGTACGATCCAATACCTATAAAACATTTGTTTCTTATTAAATCTACATCATCAGGAATAACTGGATCTGTAGAAGTCGTTGCAGTAACTATAACTTGCGAATTTCTAACCAATTCTTCAGAAGTTCTGCAAATATTAATTTTTATATCACTATGTATTTCTTTAGAAAGTTTATTAGCAAACTCTTCTAATGCTTCAGATCTTTGATCGAATATATTTATGTTCTTCAATTCTCTAGCAGTAGCTGCATAAATGGCCTGATAAAAGCCTTGTATTCCACATCCGATTATACCTACACTATCAATATCTTCTCTTGATAAATGTTTTATTGCTACTCCACCTACAGCACCTGTTCTTAATGCTGTTAAAATTTTAGCATCCATAACCGCAGTTGTTTCGCCAACTTCTTTATCATGTAAAATCATAATACCATCGATGTAAGGTTTATCTTTTTCTATATTTTTTGGAAAAAGAGTTAATATTTTAGTTCCAAATCCATTTCCATTTACGCAAGGCATTAAGAGTAGTGTATCTTTATTTTTTCCCATTTCCTCACTCATTCTTAAAGGCATACTATAATTTTCTGCCGCATATGCCTTATATGCATCTTCAATACTTTCCATCATTTCTTTGTAGTTTATGCATTTTAAAATATCATCTTTGTTTAAAAAAATCATATAAATTCCCCTTTTAATTAAACTAAGATATATAATCATTGTTTTATATATTACCAACAATGTTAAACATCTCACAATCATTGTACAATAAATTAGCTTAATTTAAAAGGTAAAAATAGAATTTAACATACGAATGTGTTAGTCCACTCTTGTAATTCATTAACAAACCGTGCAACGTGATAACCATCACATACTGCATGATGAGCTTGTATTGCTAGTGGTAATAAAACCCTATCACCTTCGTTGTGATATTTACCTATTGTAAAAATGGGAGGGTAATAGTCATACCCTTTCTGCAGATTTAAATTAAATCCTTTAAAAGATACCCAAGGAATGCATGAAACATTAAATACATTTGCAATTTTGGGCTTAGGATTCAGATCTTTTTTATCTCCATGCTTTTCCATATCATCTGAATAATTTTGATAAAATTTGTTAAACTTATCATCATATTCTGTCCATATATTAGAGAAAGTTTCTTCCTGCTTATGAAGAACAGTATAACTTGGATTTACATTATCATAATATCCCAAATTGCCGTCTTCATTTACCCCAATACAAAATTCTTTGTGTTGATTTACAATTTTTGTAATCCCATAAAGAATGACCGGGAAAAATTTCATTTTTTTATTTTTTACCTGCCCAAGCAAATGACTGATATCAATTTCTACATTCATGCTAAAAGTACATGGAATAATATTTTGATATAATTTATATTGTTCTTTTCGCTTCCAATTTTCTTTATCTATTAAATGAAATGTCATTCTAATTTTCCCTCCAAATTCCAACTTTTTATTCAAAATAAGCATACCACGTATTATACTCAAAATCAAAGGATCTGACGCATGAACTGCACCGACTCGTTTTTTATATTGATATGTTATATATAAACAACAAATCCGAACCCTTATCCTATCGGAAAAAGTTCGGATTTTATTAATTTGGTGGAGGCGAGGAGAATCGAACTCCTGTCCGAAAGCTCTTTATCACCAGCTTCTACGAGTGTAGTTGTTGTTTTAAATCTCGTCTCCTCTGTCGTCCAACAACATACTACAGATTCGACCAGCCTCAATTATACATCAGTAAAGTCAAGACACCCTTTAAGACGTTCCCCGCGTTATATGACGTTTCTAGCCTAGTTGCGGGAAGCTAGGTAGAAACGAAGCTGCCTTATTATGCAGCTAATGCGTAATTATTATTTTTTGCGTTTATATTTAATGCTCAGTTTTTGACGTGATTCTAAGCAAAACACGACTCGCTACTAATGACTCCAAACCCCCGTCGAAACCTGTACGCCCCCAATTTTATAGTTGTATTTTTTGTTTTTGACGTAATTCTTTATCCATTCGGCGTTTAGCATCTTTCTTAGCTATATCTTGACGTTTATCATAATTCTTTTTACCAACAGCTATACCTAATTCAACTTTTACTAATCCATCCTTTAAATATATATTTAAAGGAATTAGAGAATATCCTTTTTGCTGAACATATCCAATAAGTTTCTTTATTTCTTGTTTATGGAGTAGCAGCTTCCTTATTCTTAAAGGGTCTTTGTTAAAAATATTTCCTTTTTCATAAGGACTTATATGAACATTATACAGGAAAACCTCACTATTTTCAACTCGGGCATAACCATCTTTAATATTAACTTTTCCTTGTCTTATTGACTTTACTTCAGTGCCTGCTAAAACAATACCAACTTCTAGGCTATCTTCAATGAAGTAATCATGTCTCGCTTTTTTATTTGCTGCTATTACTTTTCGTCCACTTTTAGCCATGTTTTTTCACCCTTTATATTGTATCACTGTATAAGTTTCACTTATATATATTACCATGAAGAGTTGAATTTGTCAATTTTCTAATGGTTACAGATAGTATTAAAATATATTATTTTACACTAAGATAGAAATCTTCAATGTATCTATAAATTCTCTTCCTTTTTCCCCATCATAATAATCAGTAGGAATATCCAGCAATCTAAGCTTAATCTCTGATTCATTCATTAAGTTCAATAATTCTTCCATCAATATTCCTCTATCCCCTTGTATACTACATGTTGGACTGCTATTTACACCTATTAATCCTAATATTTCATATCCATTATCTAAGTACTCCATCATAATATCTACAGTATCTTTTGATATTTGTCTACATAGTTTCCTATATTCTTCAGTGTCGTATTCATACTTGTTCATAGGCTTACGACTTAACCCTAAATATCTATATTCTGGACATGGTAATTGGTGAATTCCTATCCCACAATCAATAATTTCCTTAACTACATCTCTATAAGGTCCTTTTGATCTAGCTAATGGTGGAACTACAGAGTTCTGATTCAATATACAATGAGATACAAAAACTACTTTTTTGTTTCTTTCCATTATTTTACTCCTTGAAAATATCTCTTAGGTATTCTCTTAATTAAAAATACAACTATTATACAACTTGCTATCTTATCTACAATATTGCTTGTTATTCTAGGAATAAATGCAGCTGCAAATACTTTTTGTCCCGATTGAACTAACCATGTAAAGAAAACATCATTAAAATCACCAGTAATCCCTCCATATACATATACTGAAATAGGAGTTCCTATTAATGGTGCTATTACTGATAAAATCGCTCCAGTAAAAATTGCAGTTTTAAAATCAAATTCTTTTCTTCTTGCTATTAAACCTACAACTATTCCTACTGCAATATTTACTAGTGCAAAAGGAATACTCTTTGGGCTAGTTATAATTCCTTGAACTACATTCGTAAGCCCTCCAGTTAAGGCTCCATAAAATGGGCCAAAAACTACTGCAGTAAATATGGTTCCTATTGTATCTAAAAATAATAACGGTATATTCAACATACTTGATACTGATCCAAGCACTATATTTACTGCTATTCCTAATGCTGAAAAAATTAATACATGTGTATTATTTCTATTATTCATGCTCTTACCTCCATATTTTATTTAATTCACATAAATTATAATATATGGAGAATTTATTGTACAATTGATTTATTTTATGTTTTTACTTTAAAGTATAGAGTTTTATTATAGGAGATAAAAGCAATGTATAAACTTGTTAAAAAACTAAGTAAGTTTTATTGTTCTGATAAGACAAAATCGATTTCCCTTTTTGCTATATCTACTCTACTAACTTTTATATTTACAATATCACCCATTCTATATTGCTTTTTAGTTCTTTCACCCATTAATATATGATTTTCACTATCATAAATATAATAATCATCTACTAAAGAACTTAGTCTAACTAAACCTTCTATAGTATTATCTAACTCTACAAACATACCAAATGAAGTAACGCCTGAAACAATACCTTCATAGACTTCTCCAATTCTTTCTGTCATATATTCAGACTTTTTCAAGTCTACAGTTTCTCTTTCTGCTTCATCTGCAACTCTTTCTCTATCTGAAGATTGTTCTGCAGTATTAGGTACTATGCTACTTAACTGTTGTAAACGCTTATTATTTAATTTGCCATTTATAGATTCTTTTATAATACGGTGTATCTGAAGATCTGGATATCTTCTAATTGGCGATGTGAAATGACAGTAGTATTGTGCAGCTAATCCAAAATGTCCTAAATTTTCACCAGCATACCTAGCCTTTTTAAGAGATCTTAACATTAAAGTATTTATTACTCTTTCTTCCTTAGTACCTGATATTTTCTCTAATAGCTCTTGTAGTGCTTTCGGATGAACTTCACTATTTAAACCTTTTAAGTGATATCCAAAATTATGAATAAACTTATTAAAGTCTTCAAGTTTTTCTAGACTAGGATCCTCGTGAACACGATATACAAAAGGTGTATTTTGCCAATAAAAGTTTTCAGCTACAGTTTCATTACAAACTAACATAAACTCTTCTATAATTCGATTAGCAATACGTCTATCATATTTTTTGATATCTACCGGCTTACCATTTTCATCTAATATAACTTTAGCTTCAGGAAAATCAAAATCAATTGCTCCTCTATTCTCACGGCGCTTTCTTAGTATTAAGCAAAGATCTTTCATCATTTTAAACATACTTACTAAGTTTGAATATTTTTCTTTTAAATCCTTATCATCTTTTTCCAAAACATCTGAAACGTCTTCATAAACCATTCTCTCATTTATATTAATTAATCCCTCTACAATTTTATGATCAACAACCTTACCATTATTATCTATTTCCATGAATATGGATAATGTTAACCTATCCACCTGTGGGTTTAGACTACATATCCCATTAGATAACTCAGGTGGTAGCATTGGAATTACTCTATCTACTAAGTATACACTAGTTCCTCTTTCAATAGCTTCCTTATCTAAGGCCATTCCTTCACGTACATAATGAGTTACATCTGCAATATGTACTCCTAATTTATAATTACCATTAGATAACCTCTCTAAAGATATAGCATCATCTAAGTCCTTTGCATCTGCACCATCTATAGTTACCATAGGTATATCTCTTAAATCAACTCTATTCAATTTTTCTTCTTCTTCTACTTCATTACTTATTTTGTTAACTTCAGCTTTAATATTTTGTGAAAAGTCTGGAGTTAATTTATACTTTTTCATAATAGAAAGTATATCTGTTCCTACATCATCTTTATGACCTATAACCTCAACAATTCTTCCTTCTGGATTTCTTCTTGACTCAGGCCATTTAGTAATTTCACAAACTACTTTATATCCTTCTTTAGCATTATTCATTTCACTTTTAGGTATAAATATATCTGA
Organism: Alkaliphilus sp. NP8; assembly: GCA_015978205.1. Taxonomy (GTDB): domain Bacteria; phylum Bacillota; class Clostridia; order Peptostreptococcales; family Natronincolaceae; genus Alkaliphilus_B. Next base: position 64,818 of record JADWMM010000028.1, read on the forward strand.
ATTTATTCTAGGATCATCTGGAACTACAAAACCAAAATTTCTACTATCTTCATATATACCTACTATTTCTTTATTAGCTCTTTCTAATATTCTAATTATTTCACCTTCTGATTTTTTAGTCTCACTATTTACTTCACTTACTCTTGCTATTACTCTATCATTATTCATAGCTCCGTTCATAAAGTTTGCCGGTACAAAAGCATCCTCTATTTCAGGTCTATCAGAAATTATAAATCCATAGCCTCTTTGGTGCACCTGTAATCTTCCTATAATTAATCCCATTCTTTCAGTAGCACCATATCTTTTTTTTCTAGTTCTAATTACTACCCCTTCTTTTACCATGTCATCTAAAAGATTAGAAAAATCTTCTTTTTCTTTCTTACTTATATCAAAAATATTCATAAGTTCTTCTTCAAGCATAGGACTATATGCCTTTTCATACATGAATTCTAACAATTTTTCCTTAACGGACAATATTAAACCCTCCTTTTGTATTAATGTTACAGCTATATATATTATTAGCCATTAATTATTTTTTTATAAATAGTATATAATTATATGTTTCACTATTAAATTTAATATATATATTAGCGGAATTCCAATATAAAATTTTTTCTTATGTATTTTATGTTTAAATATAACCATACCAATTAAACTTCCAATAGATCCACCAACAAAAGAAATAAATATTAATGTAAATTCTTTGATTCGCCATATTTCTTTTCTTGCCTTATATTTATCTATACCCATTAATATAAATCCTATTAAATTAATTATTATTGTATAAAAATAAAATATTTGTTCACCTTTAGAATAAGAAAATAAAACATTCCAAACCATTACTCGTACTCCTTTCATTAATATAAAATTATACATTCTTAAAAACCTAAAAAGCCCTCAATCTTTTAGATTAAGGGCTTAAGAAAATTAATCTTTTAGAATAAATTCATAAGTAGTCCGGCACCAAATTTCACAAACAATGGTGCAAATACTACTGAAACAATTGTCATAAGCTTAATTAAGATATTAATAGATGGTCCAGAAGTATCTTTAAAAGGATCTCCTACAGTATCACCAACAACTGCAGCTTTATGAGCTTCACTTCCTTTTCCTCCATGGTTACCTTCTTCAATATATTTTTTTGCATTATCCCATGCTCCACCTGCATTCGCCATCATTATAGCCATTAAAACACCTGCTACTAAAGCACCTGCTAAAAGTCCACCAACAGCATTTGCTCCTAATAATACCCCTGTTAAAATTGGTGCAACTACAGCTAGTACCCCTGGTATTATCATTTCTTTTAGTGCAGCACTAGTACTAATATCAACACATTTTGCATATTCTGGTTTTGTTTTTCCTTCCATAATCCCAGGTATTTCTTTAAATTGTCTTCTTACTTCTTCTATCATTTGGAAAGCAGCTTTTCCTACAGCTTCCATAGTTATAGCAGAGAATAAGAATGGTAACATACCACCAATTAAAAGTCCTACAATTACTGAAGGATCTAGTAAGTCAATTGTCTTTAAACCTACAGCTTCTGTATAAGTTACAAACAGTGCTAAAGCTGTTAAAGCAGCTGAACCTATTGCAAACCCTTTACCAATAGCTGCAGTTGTGTTTCCTACTGCATCTAATTTATCTGTAATGTCTCTTACTCCACTTGGAAGCTCACACATTTCTGCAATACCACCTGCATTATCTGCAATTGGTCCATAAGCATCAACAGCAATTGTCATACCAGCAGTAGCAAGCATACCTACTGCAGCTAAAGCTATACCGTATAAATCTGCAACAGCATATGAAATTAAAATTCCTGCTGAAATTAAAAGTATCGGTGCAGCAGTTGATACCATTCCTACAGATAATCCACTAATTATTGTAGTAGCTGACCCTGTTTCAGATTGATCTGCTATCTTTTTAACAGAAGAATAATCCCCAGAAGTATAAACCTCTGTAATCTGTCCAATTAAAGTTCCTACTATCAATCCTGTAACTACTGCTAAAAAGCCTTGTAGATTTTCTAAAAGCATTCTACTTAAGAAAAATGCAGCTATTACTGTAATTATAGCAGATACATAAGTACCCATTTTAAGTGCTTTTCCTGGATCAGAATTTTCATCACCTTTAACAAAAAACGTACCAATAATAGATGCTATAATTCCGATAGCTGATAAAGCTAATGCAAAAGTTGCTCCATCTTTACCATATGCTATTAATCCTAAAGTAATTGCAGAAATAATTGATCCTACAAAAGATTCAAATAAGTCTGCCCCCATACCTGCAACATCACCAACGTTATCACCAACATTATCAGCAATAACAGCTGGGTTTCTTGGATCATCTTCCGGAATACCAGCTTCTACTTTACCAACAAGGTCTGCTCCAACATCAGCAGCTTTTGTATATATACCTCCACCTACACGACCAAATAATGCTATAGATGAAGCCCCAAGCGAAAATCCAGTAATAATTGTAGCTGCTCTGGCAGGATCACCTGTAAGGTTAGAGAATAATATATATAATGTTCCAACACCTAAAATACCAAGTCCAACAACAGTCATTCCCATTACTGCTCCACCAGAGAAAGCTACACTTAGTGCCTTATTCATTCCGCCTTCTTTAGCTCCATTAGCTGTTCTTACATTTGCCTTTGTTGCAACCTGCATCCCTACAAATCCTGCCAAGCCAGAAAAAACAGCTCCAACTACAAATGATATTGATGTTTCCCAGTCAATACCTATTCCCAATATTATAAATAAAGCTACAACAAAAATAGACAGTGCTTTATACTCTCTAGTTAAAAAGGCCATTGCACCTTCATGGATATAAGATGAAATTTCTTTCATTCTGTCTGTTCCAGGAGATACTTTATTGATTTTACTTGTAAGCATATAAGCGAAAATAAGTGCTATCACCCCTGCAATTGGTGCTAAAATTATATAATCCATTGATAATAAACCTCCTCTTATTCACTTTTCCTTTTGTGTTTTTATTGAATTGTGACTAATGCAATAGCTAAACCTATAAATAAAACTGCACATATTTTAGTTATTTTAGCCATTAATGCATCATAACCTCTATTTTGATTACTTGTAAACTGTGAACCTGTTCCAGCAATTGAACCTGAAAGTCCTTGGCTTTTAGCTGGTTGGAATAAAACACTTCCAATAAGTACAATTGATACTATTAGTTGAATAACCATTAAGAATGTTCTCAATTTTCACACCTCCTATATTATAGTAACATTGATATTGTAACATAGCAGATTTGTAAAATCAATTACAAATGTTGCTTATTGCTGCCATATAGCCTTTAAAACCAGTAATTTCAGCAAAGAATCTGAAAATTTATAATCATATATTTTATAATAGATTAATTTCACTCTTTTAGAAATAAAATAATATAATAAAGGCATAAAGCCCTTATTATATTATAGATGTACTTATATATATTTTTTTAAGTTATAAAATACTTCTTCACCTAAGTATTGACCTGTAAATCCTAGCATATCTTCTATTCTTAATAATTGATTATACTTTGCAACCCTATCTGTACGAGCAGGCGCACCAGTTTTAATTTGACCAGCATTTAATGCTACGGCAACATCTGCTATAGTAGCATCTTCACTTTCTCCTGAACGGTGAGAAATTACAGCTGTATATCCAGCTCTTTTTGCCATTTCAATTGCATCTAAAGTTTCTGTTATAGTCCCAATTTGGTTTAACTTAATTAAGATTGAATTAGCTGTTTTATTATTAATACCTTTTTCTAGTCTTTGTGTATTTGTTACAAATAAATCATCTCCAACTATTTGAACTTTATTTCCAATTCTTTCAGTCATTAACTTCCATCCATCCCAATCTTCTTCACTTAATCCATCTTCAATTGAAATTATAGGATATTTATTAATTAATTCTTCATAGAAGTCCACCATTTCAGCTGCAGTTTTCGTAACACCTTCTCCTTCTAAATTATATGTTTTTTGTTTTTCATCATATAGTTCAGTAGCCGCTACATCTAAAGCTAATTTAATATCTTCATTTGGTTTATATCCTGATTTTTTAATAGCCTCTACTATTACTTGAAGTGCTTCTTCATTTGAACCTAAGTTAGGTGCAAATCCACCTTCATCACCAACACCAGTACCTAGTCCTTTTTCTTTAAGAACAGACTTTAAGTTATGATAAATTTCAGCACACATTCTAAGTGCTTCACTAAAGCTTACAGCTCCTACAGGCATAATCATAAATTCTTGTATATCTACATTATTATCTGCATGAGCTCCACCATTCAAAATATTCATCATTGGTACTGGTAATTGTTTTGCATTTACTCCACCTAAATATTGAAATAGTGGTATATCTAAAGCTTCTGCTGCAGCTTTAGCTACTGACATAGACACTCCTAAAATTGCATTTGCACCTAATTTATTTTTATTTGGTGTTCCGTCTATATCTATCATAATTTTATCAATAGCTACTTGATCAATTGCATCTAATCCTATTAGTTCTGGTGCTATAACTTCATTTACATTATCAACAGCTTTTTGAACACCTTTTCCTAAATATCTATCTTTGTCTCCATCTCTAAGTTCTACAGCTTCAAACGCACCTGTAGAAGCTCCTGATGGAACTATAGTTCTACCCATTACACCACTTTCTAAATATACTTCTACTTCCACAGTTGGATTACCTCTAGAATCTAAAACCTCTCTTGCATAAACATCACTTATAATTGTCATCTGTCTTTCTCCCTCCTAATTTTGAATTAAACTTTTACCAGTCATTTCATTTGGCTTTTCTATATTTAATAATTCTAATAAAGTAGGTGCTATATCAGATAAACGCCCATTATGTCTTAATTTTACATTTCCTTTACCTAATAAAATCAAAGGAACTGGATTTGTTGTATGAGCAGTAAATGGAGTATTAGTTTCATCATTAATCATATATTCTGAATTTCCATGATCTGATGTAATTACAGCATTTCCACCTTTTTGTATAATTCTTTCAACAACTTTACCTAAGCATTTATCTACAGTTTCAAGAGCAGTTGTAACTGCATTCATATTTCCAGTATGACCTACCATATCTGGATTAGCATAATTTACAATAATTAAATCATACTTGTCCTCATCTATTTTATTTAATAATTTATCTGTAACCTCAGAAGCACTCATTTCCGGTTTTAAATCATATGTAGCAACTTTAGGTGACGGAATAAGCACTCTATCTTCATTATTATTTGGTGCTTCTACTCCCCCATTAAAGAAAAAAGTAACATGGGCATACTTTTCTGTTTCCGCAATCCTAAGTTGACTTAATCCTTTCTTGCTAACATATTCTCCTAAGGTATTTTCTAATTTTTGTGGTTCATAGGCAATTTTAACATTTTCAATAGTTTTATCGTATAAAGTCATACATACAAAATCCAATGGAAAATAACCTTTATTTCTTTCAAAATCATTAAAATCAGTATCTACTAAAGCTCTAGTTATTTGTCTAGCTCTATCTGGTCTAAAATTTAAAAATATAATTCCATCTTCTGAATCTATTTCATCGTACTTTCCATCTGAGTTTGGTATTACTGTAGGAATAACAAACTCATCATTTTCACCTAAAGAATAAGCAGTATCTACTGCACTTAAAGCATCTTTAGCAGTTCTTCCTTCTCCTAATATCATAGCTTCATAAGCTAATTTAGTTCTGTCCCACCTTTTATCTCTATCCATAGCATAGTATCGTCCACATACTGTAGCTATTCTACCTATGCCTATTTCTCTAATCTTATCCTCTAAACTTTCAATATATTGTTTAGCACTTCTTGGTGGCGTATCCCTACCATCTAAAAAGCAATGTATGTAAACTTGGTCTAAACCTTCTCTTTTAGCTAATTCTAGCAATGCATACAGATGGTCAATATGACTATGTACCCCTCCATCAGATACTAACCCCATTAAATGCAATTTCTTATCACCTTTTTTTACAGTTGAGATTACATCTAATAACTTAGTATTTTTATAAAAATCACCTAATTCGATTTCTTTGTTAATACGCGTAAGTTCTTGATAAACAACTCTACCAGCACCAATATTTAAATGACCTACCTCAGAGTTTCCCATTTGTCCTTCGGGTAGTCCAACATCTAAGCCACTAGCTGTAAGTTGTGTATTAGGATAGCTATTAATTAATTTGTTATAGTTTAGAAGTTTTGCGCTTTTTACAGCATTTCCAAACTCATTTTCTCGTATTCCGAAGCCATCTAAAATAATAAGTGCAACAGGCTTTTTCATATTTATCTTCCTTCCTAGAAATTCACAACCTCTAAAAACTTTTCAGATTCTAAGCTAGCTCCCCCAACTAAAGCCCCATCAATATCAGTTTCATTCATTATCTCAGTTACATTAGTAGGCTTAACACTTCCGCCATACTGTATTCTGATTTCTTCGGAAACTCCAACACCATATTTGTCTTGTATTAATGATCGTATGTATGAAATCACTTCATTAGCTTCATTAGAGGAAGCAGTTTTTCCAGTACCTATAGCCCATATTGGTTCATATGCAACTACTGTATTTATTACATCTTCTTTATTCACATTGTCAAAAGCAACTAATACTTGTTCTTTAATAATATCAAAGGTTTTTTTACCATCTCGCTGATCTAGAGTTTCACCTACACACACTATCGGCTTTAAGCCTGTTTCAATAGCTTTAATCACTTTTTTATTAACAGTTTCGTTGCTTTCATTAAAGTACTGTCTTCTTTCAGAGTGTCCGATTATTACATAATCAACTCCAATATCTTTAAGCATACTTGCAGAAATTTCACCTGTATATGCTCCTTCATCTTCCCAATGCATATTCTGAGCTCCAAGTTTTAAATCGGACCCACCTATAACTTTTTTAATTTCAGAAAGTGCAACAAAGGAAGAACATACAACTACTTCAACATCTGTTTCATTTACTTTATCTTTTATTTTATTTACAAGTTCTAAAGCTTCATCAGTAACTTTATGCATCTTCCAGTTACCTGCAATAATTGGTTTCCTCATGTTTTTCACTCCTCACTATTTATTTTCTAATGCATCTATTCCTGGTAACATTTTACCTTCTAAAAACTCTAGTGAAGCTCCTCCACCTGTAGAAATATGGGACATCATATTTGCATATCCAAACTTTTCTACAGCAGCAGCACTATCTCCTCCACCAATAATTGTAGTTGCATCACTTTCCGATAAAGCATTTGCAACTTCTTTAGTTCCATTTGCAAATGCTGGCATTTCAAATACACCCATAGGTCCATTCCAAATTACTGTTTTAGCTTCTTTTATTTTTTTAGCAAATAATTCTCTAGTTTTTTCACCTATATCTAATCCCATCATTTCCTCGGGAATATTACTACTATCTACTGTTTTATAATCTGCATTAGCATCAAATTCTTTCGCTACAACTGTATCTACCGGTAATAATAAATCTACATTTTTTTCTCTAGCTTTTTCAATCAAATTCTTAGCTAAAGTAACTTTATCTTCTTCTAAAAGAGAAGTCCCTACTTCATATCCTTTTGCTTTAAAAAATGTATAGGCCATTCCACCACCTATTATTAAAGTATCTGCTTTGTCTATTAAGTTTTCAATAACTCCTATTTTATCTGAAACCTTAGCACCGCCTAAAATTACCGCAAATGGTCTTTTAGGATTTTCTAGTGCTCCACCTATAAACTTAATTTCCTTTTCAATTAAATAACCCATAGCAGAAGGTAAAAATGCAGCAACTCCCGCAGTAGAAGAATGTGCTCTATGAGCTGTTCCAAATGCATCATTAACGTATAGATCTGCTAGAGAAGCTAACTCTTTTGAAAAGCTTTCTTCATTTTGTTTTTCTTCTTTACGATACCGCACATTTTGTAGTAAAATAACTTCACCTGAATTTAATTCTTCAATCATTTTTTTAGTGTTATCACCAACTACTAGATTATCGTCTGCAAATTTCACTTCTTTATTGATTAATTCAGAAATTCGATTTGCTACAGGCTCTAATGAATATTCAGGCTTTGGTTCTCCTTTAGGTCTACCTAAATGAGACATTAAAACAACAGCTCCACCTTGTTTCAATATGTACTCTACAGTTGGCATGGCTGATCTAATTCTTATATCATCTGTTATTTTTCCATCTTTCATTGGAACGTTAAAGTCACACCTTACTAAAACTTTTTTGTCTTTAACGTTTAAGTTTTCTACTGTTTTTTTATTAAGCATTTACATTAATACCTCCTATGGACAAATGATTAGTATATAATATTAACTTATTAGTATATATTTTTTCATATATATGTTACCATATTTTTAAAAATATTTAAATGCTTCAGCATAATATTATACATAATTTTTAAAATCCTTTATTTATTACATAACTAGTAAGATCTACTACCCTTGCTGAATAACCCCATTCATTGTCATACCAAGCTATTACTTTTACCATAGTAGACCCCATAGTCATTGTACTCAATCCATCTATTATAGTTGAATGAGGATCTTTTCTATAGTCCACTGAAACTAATGGTTTATCTGAATAATCTAATATACCTTCCAATTCTCCTTCAGATTCTTTTTTGAATAACTCATTTATTACATCTTTGTCTACGTCTTTTTCAAGTTCAAATACTAAGTCTGCAACTGATACTGTTGGTGTTGGAACTCTCATAGCCATACCACTTAATTTTCCTTTTAATTGAGGAAGTACCAATGCAACAGCATCTGCTGCTCCTGTAGTAGTAGGGATTATTGACTTTGTAGCCGCTCTTGCTCTTCTTAGGTCTTTATGTGGCAAATCTAAAATTCTTTGATCATTTGTATATGAATGTACAGTAGTCATAAGACCTTTTTTAATAGTAAAGTTTTCATCTAATACTTTACATAGAGGTGCTATACAATTAGTTGTACACGATGCATTTGAAATTATATTATGCATAGATGAATCATAATCTTTTTCATTTACACCCATAACTATTGTTATATCTTCATTTTTAGCAGGTGCAGTAATAATTACTTTTTTAGCTCCTGCAGTAATATGCTTAGATGCTCCTTCTTTATCTCTAAAAACTCCTGTGGCTTCTATAACTAGATCTACTCCCGTTTCTTTCCAAGGTAATTTTTCTGGATCTTTTTCTGCAAATATTTTGATTTCTTTACCATCTACAGTTATGGCACCTTCTTTAGCTTCTACTTCCCCTGAAAACTTTCCAAATAAGCTATCGTATTTTAATAAGTGTGCTAGTGTCTCCGAATCTGTTAAGTCGTTTATAGCCACAATGTCCCAGTCTGTTTTTTCCTCATATGCTATTTTAAATACATTCCTTCCAATTCTTCCGAATCCATTAATAGCTACTTTAACACTCATAACATTACCTCCTATTGTTGTTTAAAAGATTTATTTTGTAATCTTCTAACATTTTTTATACCCTAAAGTATACATGAAAATCTTTGCATTAGATTTTAACCTCCCTTTTATTTTATATAAATATTATGTTTCCTATACTATAAAAAGCCTAGAATACTTTCATCCTATTAAACAGGACTCATTACTATTCTAGACTTTTTTTGAAATTAATAATCTTTAATATCTTTTTCTTTTTGATGAAGATAATATACTCATTTCATCTCTATACTTAGCTACAGTTCTTCTTGATATATTTATATCTTTATCTTTTAGCATTTTAACTATTTTATCATCACTTAAAGGTTTTTTAGGGTTTTCTTCATTAATTATATCTTTTATAAAACTTTTTACACTCTGCGTCGAAATTCCCATTCCATTTTCATTATCTAAACCACCAGAGAAAAAGTATTTTAATTCAAATGTACCTAAAGGAGTTTCGATATATTTTCCATTAGTAGCTCTACTAACAGTAGATTCATGCATTTCTATGTCCTCTGCAACTTCTTTTAAAGTCATAGGTTTTAAATGCTTTTTTCCTTTTTCAAAAAAATCAAATTGCTTCTTCACTATAGATTCTGCTACTTTATATATAGTTTGTTTTCTCTGTTCAATACTTTTAATTAACCATGCTGCAGAATTAAATTGATCACTTAAAAATTTTACAACATCAGATTCTTTGTCATTAGAATCCATCATTATTTTATAGTCTTTACGTATAGATAACCGAGGTTCACTATAGTCATTAGTTGTTAAAACATATTCATTACCAATCTTTTTTACTACAATATCAGGTGTTATATACTTATTTTGATTACTTGCGAATCTTCTTCCCGGCTTTGGATCTAATGTTTTTATAAAGTCACAATAATCCTGTACCTTTTCAACAGTAACACCTAACTTTTTAGCTATATATGGATATTTATTCGCTCCAACCTTATCTAAATATTCTTCAACAAGTTCATAGATTTTTTTATCATCTATTTCTAGAAATTTTAATTGCAATAATAGACACTCTTGTAAATTTCTTGCCCCTACTCCTGGTGGATCAAAGGTTTGTATTATACTTAAAATATTTTCAACAATATTTTCTTCTTCTTTAAAATAGCAAGATATTTCCTCTACATTAGCTGTTAAGTAGCCATTATCATCTAAACTATTTATTATATATTCTCCAATTTTAAAATACCTTTTATCTATAATAGTTAAGTGATACTGAAATAAAAGATATTCGTGTAATGTAGATTCCTTTGATACAATATTCTCATAATTAAAATCATTATCATCATTATGGTTAACCCCTTTACTATGTGTATAATTATGAGAATCGTTAATATACTCTTTCCAGTCAATTTCTTTAAGTTTGTCTTCTTTCGAAGTAATATCTGACATTTCTTGTTTTTGCTTATCATCATTCAATTCTAACACAGGATTTTTTTCTATTTCTTGAGTTACATAATTATCTAGCTCCAAAGAAGTAAACTGTAATATTTTTATAGCTTGCTGTAATTGGGGAGTCATAACTAATTTTTGAGATTGCTCTAATTGCAAGTTAAAACCCATTCTCATATAGAATCACCCTTCTCTTAATCTATACTAACATTATATCATCTATTCTATATTTAAGAAAGCTTTATAACTCAAAACTTTATATTTGGCATATAAATTGCATATATTCTTTATACTAAAAAAACCCTCAAATGAGGGTTTTTATCTTTTTCCTTTGTCATAAGGTTCTCCTGCTGCTTTCGGACCGACTGACTGTCTACTAAATAATACAAGAGCTATTATTGTTAATACGTAAGGTAGAGCAAAGAAAAATTCATTTGGTAATCCCTTCAAAAATGAAAAAGTATTAGAATATATACTAAATATCCTAGAGAATCCGAAGAAGAGACCTGCCGCAAGAACTCCTGACGGTTTCCACCTACCAAATACTAATGCTGCAAGGGCTATAAACCCTGTACCTCCAATACTTATAACAGTATATTGTGTATCCTGTGTAAGTACAAGTATTCCACCACCAAGTCCTGCCAAAGCACCAGATACTATAACACCTATATATCTCATTTTTCTTACACTAACACCCATACTATCTACGGCGTGAGGATTTTCTCCTGTTGCTCTTAATCGTAGACCAAATGGAGTTTTATATACAATAAACCATGAGACTACTACTAATATGAATGCTACATATACAGTGGGATAAATATTTTTAAAGAAAATATCTCCGATCACTGGTATATCACTTAATACTGGATAAGTTGTTTTTCTAAAACTGTGAGTAAATGTTTCTGTTCTCTGTTGTCCAAATATGATTTGTGCCAAGTAAATAGTTATACCTGGAGCTAGCAGATTAATAGCCGTTCCAGATATTATCTGATCAGCATTTAAATCAATACTTAAGTAAGCATGAATAATAGATACTAAAGCTCCTACTATCATACCTATAATAAGTGCCCACCATGGTGCTAAAGAGGTTGAGTTTTCTAAAAAGACTATTGCGGTAGCAGCTGAAAAACCACCAAACATCATCAGCCCATCAAGAGCAATATTTACGACTCCACTTCGTTCAGAAAAAAGCCCTCCTAATGATGCTATAATAATTGGAGTTGAAAGAATAAGTGTTGATACTAACATTGAGTAGACTGTTTCCATTATTTTTCAACCTCCTTAACTTTAATTTTATCTAGTTTCATTTTAATTCCATTTCTCATAGCTATAAATACTACAATAGAAGATATAATTATAATAGCAATATCTCTAGGAATTCTATTAATTTGCATAATAGGCTGTGCTGCCTTAAGTGCCCCAAATAATAAAGCTCCTAAAAATGTACCTAAACCAGTACTATTTCCAATCAATGCAACAGCTAGACCATCAAATCCATAATTTTCAAAACTATTAATAACACGACCATATCCAAATGTTCCCGATACTAAAATAGCACCTGCAAGACCTGCAAAAGCTCCTGCTATAGTCATAGATAGTGCTGCATTCCTTTCAACTTTCATTCCTGCATATTTAGATGCCAAAGGATTATATCCAACTGACTTCAACTCGTATCCAAATGTTGTTTTTTCAATTACAAACCAAAAAATAAATACTGCGATTATTACAATAATAAATCCATAATGTAATCTAGAATTATTTGTAATTCCAGCTAAAAAGTCACTTGATAATAAACCAGCTTGAGGAATCTCTGCAGTTTTTGTATTTGTACTTCCAGGAAGCTGCTTTAAAAAATAGTTAGTAGAATACATACCTATATAGTTAAGCATAATAGTTACAACTACTTCACTCACATTAAATTTAGCTTTTAATATTCCGGGAATAAATCCCCATAAAGCTCCACCTAATGCACCAGCTAGTATAACTGCCGGTAAAAGTAAAAATCCTGGAAGGTCAAAAGTTAACCCTACATAAGTAGCGAAAAAAGCCCCTACTACAACTTGACCTTCACCACCTATATTGAAAAGGCCCGTTCTAAAAGCAAAAGCCGCTGATAGTCCTGTTAATACTAATGGCATTACATATACGAAGTATTCTCCTATATATCTAGCATTAAAGATTTTTTTTCCTGTTCCTATATTACTTATATCAATTCCAGTAACTGCTCTTACAAGAGAAACAAAAAGATCTATTGGATTCAATCCACTTAATACCATAATTAATGATCCAAATAAAAAACCTAATAAGATAGCGATTATAGGAATAATAAAACTATGATTTTTTTTATTTGCTAAAAAACCTTTTATTTTACTCATCGGAAATAGTATCTCCTTTCTTAGAACCAGCCATCATTAGACCAAGTTCATTTTCATTAGTCTCATCAGCCTTTACTGTTCCAACAATTTGACCTTCATATATAACAGCAATTCTGTCTGAAAGATTAAGAACTTCTTCCATTTCCAGAGATACTAATAATACAGCTTTACCATTATCTCTTTCCTCTACTAAACGTTTATGAATATATTCTATAGCACCTACATCAAGTCCACGAGTTGGTTGAGCTGCAATTAAAAGATCTGGAGCTCTATCTATTTCTCTGGCAATAATAGCTTTTTGCTGATTTCCTCCTGACATACCTCTAGTTTCTGATAAACTTCCTTTACCACTACGAACATCAAATTCTTCTATAAGCTTGTCTGAGTATTTTCGAATCTCACCAGGATTTAAAATCCCCTTCTTAGAAAATGGCTCATTAAAGTAATTTTGTAAAACCATGTTTTGTTCTAGATTAAAATCTAAAACTAATCCATATTTTTGGCGATCTTCAGGTATATGCCCTATCCCTTTTAAAGTTATATTTCTAGTACTTTCATTTTCAATAGGCTCACCATTAAGTAAAACAGTACCACTTTCTATTTTTCTAAGTCCAGTTATAGCTTCTATTAGCTCTGATTGTCCATTCCCATCTATACCTCCAACACAAAGGATTTCACCAGCATGTACCTTTAAATTTAACTTTTTAACTGCATCAAGATTACGATTATTTTTTACAACTAAATCTTTAATCTCTAAAACTACGTCCTTAGGTTTTGCTTCATACTTTTCAACTTCAAAGCTAACCTCTCTACCTACCATCATTTCCGCCATTTTTTCTTCAGTAGTACTTTCAACATCAACAGTGCCAATATATTTCCCTCTACGAAGAACTGTACATCTATCTGCAACTTCTTTAATTTCTTTCAACTTGTGAGTAATTAAAATAATAGTTTTTTCTTCTTTTATTAAGCCTTTCATTATTTTAATAAGTTCTTGTATTTCTTGTGGAGTTAAAACAGCAGTAGGCTCATCAAAAATTAATATCTCTGCATTTCTATAAAGCATTTTCAAAATTTCAACTCTCTGTTGCATTCCTACAGATATGTCTTGAACCTTCGCTTTAGGATCAACCTTTAATCCATATTTTTCACTAAGCTCTTTAACTTTTTTTTCTGCTTTATTTATATCTAATCTACTAAAGGACTTTTTAGGCTCCATACCAAGTATTATATTTTCAGTTACTGTAAAATCTTCTACAAGCTTAAAATGTTGATGCACCATTCCTATACCGTATTCATTAGCAATGTTGGGGTCACTTATTTTGACTTCTTTACCATCTACTTTTATTATACCTTCTTCTGGCTGATAAAGACCAAATAAAACACTCATTAGTGTAGATTTTCCTGCCCCATTTTCACCAAGTAGTGCATGAACTTCAGCTTTTTTTACTTGTAGTGTGACATTATCATTGGCCTTTATACCAGGAAATTCTTTTGTAATTCCTAACATTTCAATAGCATATGCCATAATTTTTCTCCTATTCTTTATAATATTGTAACAACATTTTTAACACCTATTGATTTTGCTAGATTTTCTAGCTCTATCATTTCTTTTTTAGAAGGAATAAAATCCTTTATATTTATTGCCTGTTCCTTTTTCAAACCTCTATAATGCACTCTTATTAACTTATATATTACATTATTATTTCTCTTTATAACATTGGAAATCGCTGTAACTGTATCTTTTAAATCAATATAATCTTTTATACATACAGTTCTAACTTCTTCAACCTTATCCAATTTTAACAAATATTCCAAATTATCAAAACTAAATTCAATATCTTTTCTAGTAACCTTAGATAGACTATTAATACCTTTTACATCAAATAAAAATTTATCTGTTACCTCAATAAGATCTTGAATTTTTTCTTTATTAAAAATACCATTTGTATCTATATAACAAGTTAAACCTAACTTTTTTACTTCTTTAAAAAGCTGAGTTATATAAGAACTATATAATGTTGCTTCTCCACCAGAAACTGTAATCCCTCTTATATAAGGTGAATATTGTTTAATAATATTTATTAGGTCTTCTAATGTATATTTAGTTTCATTAGTTTCTGCACAAGGTAATTTTATTGTTTCTGGATTATGACAATATACACAATTTAAATTACATCCTTGAACAAATATAGCAGTTCTATTCCCTTTGCCATCTACATTGGCAAAGGGAATAATTTGTTTTACTGGCAATATACTTTTTTCCATCTTCATATTAATCTCTTGTCCTTCTGTTGAATACATGTGAATTATCATCTGTACCCATTCCTAACATAGCAGTATTTCTAAGGACAACTTCTTCTTTTCGTGCTTTTTCAACTTCACTACGCTTTACTAAATATCCTGTTACTCTTATTAAGTCTGAATTTTGAAGATACGTAGTTATATATCGATATCCTTTATCAAAAGACCCTTTGATTATATCTAAAACTGCGTCTAGATTATTTAAATATGTTTGATCAAGAGCAAATAGGTCTCCTGTTCCAGCTGGAAAATACTTATGGAATTGTGCCGACTGTGTTAAATGAAGCGGTAGTATTGGTTCATCTCCAACTCGTATTCTATGTGCAGGAGTATTTTCTTTATCAGTGTCATCTAAACTAGCACCTACTTGAGCATGGAATAAATATTGGTTATTTGTTCTTGGACAATAAACAGCTTTATGATCCTTCACCATTTTTTCAATAGCTTCTAATATTTCATGAGCTATTTTATCACCATATTCTGATTCTCCAAATTTTTCATTTTTATCTTCAACCTTTAGTATAGAGTTAACAGCATCTGCAAGTCCAAGTATAGCTGGCATTGCTGTAAAATTTTCTTTTTTAATAAAATCTTCTTTTGCTAAAAAAGAAGTTTCAAAGAAATTAGATTCTTCAACAATAAATTTAATTCTTTTATCTATCATAGAAAGCATATGTTTAGTCATTTTAGGAAGTTTTTCATCAATTAACTCTTCTTTTGATTTACATGATTTAGCAATTGTTCCTAGCTTTAATCTTAATAGTGTGTATGCTCCTCCTGCCATAGGAAGTGGATTATAACAACTTGCTACACCATATTCTCCAACGTCTTTAAGGTAATATTCATGATTTGCAAAGGATGGTTTAGAAGCAACTAAGCAAGCTTTAGCAGCAAGTTTAGCAAAATCGTCACCAGTAACTTCTTTGCTATATTTAATAGTCATATTAGGTGTTGGGTTTTTAAGTTCAATTACAGCATTTAATATAAGCTCTCCTGCTTTAGTTGCTTTTGGGCCTATGTTAGCATGACAAAAAGAGTCGGAAATAGTTTTATCTATGTGATTTAAAAATCGTTTGATTTTTATATAATCTTCTTCTTCATTTGTAATAAATGGATCTATTAATTCATCTAGATTACCAATAAAAACTGGAAAGCTAGTTATAGATGGTACATTACTATATAAGATTAATAGACCATCTAACAATTCGTCTATATTTTTGGGTGATTCTAAATCTAAAAATTTGCAACCTTTTTCTATGAATATAGAATAATCTGGAACTATATAGCGTGGCCTATATATTGCATAACCTTCATTTAAATCACATATAAAATTATTGTCTACAGCTTCCATTTCTTCATCTGTATAACCTAATAATTGTATAGGATCAACAAGTCTTTCAGCTATATTAGCTAAATTGTGATGTTTTTGTTCGTATGTTAAATTCTTACTTCTTACAGTTTCAAGTATTTCACTGTGTTTTGCTTTCATTTTTCACACCTCTTTTTTATTATACCTATACCCAATTAAAATGAACAAAAAAACCAAGACTATAAAATCTTGGTTTTTTTATAGTTATATTAAATTTAATTCAACCCTATTCTTCTTCTTGTACTCTTAATGGTACAGGTGATATTTCAAGTTCTCCTGAAGTTATTTGAGGAATAAATTCTTGAACTTTTTCTACAATTTCATCAGATAAATTCGGATTATTTTCAGGTAATGCAACACCTTCATTTGCTAAATCAAATGTAAGTAGTTCTCCACCTGGAAATTCTCCATCTAGTGTAAGTTTAGCAACTTCATAAGAAGCAGTATCTACACGCTTAAGCATTGACGTTAATACTGCAGATTTATCTCCATCGTATATACCATCTTCGTATTGATCTCTGTCAACACCGATAGCCCATACATCTTCACCATTTGCTCTTCTTTCTCTAGCTTCTCTAATTAATCCATTACCAGTACCACCAGCTGCATGATAAATAGCATACGCACCTTGATCATACATTCTAGCTGCTAAAGCCTGACCTGTTTGAGCATTATCAAATGCTCCTGCATATTCAATTAATATATTCATATTAGAATCTACAGCTGAAACACCAGCTTCAAATCCAGCTTCGAATTTTTGAATTGCTTCAGAATCAACACCACCTATAAACCCAACAGTATCTTTACCTGCTTCTTGAGCTTTTAGGGCTGCTGCTGCACCTACTAAGAAAGATCCTTCATGCTCTGCAAATAAAGCACTTGCCACATTTGGAGCATCTACTACTGTATCAATAACTAAGAAGTTTTGCTCTGGGAAATTTGATGATGCTTCTTTCATAGCATCTTGGAATAAAAATCCTGGTGCAACGATTAAGTCAGCACCTTCATCTGCAAAAGCTGATAAGTTTGGTTCATAATCAGCATCTTCTTCAGACTGAAGGTAGTTTATATCTGCTCCAGTTTTTTCTGAAAATACCTCAAGTCCTTCCCATGTTCCTTGGTTGAATGACTTATCATCAATTCCACCGATGTCTGTTACAAGTCCTGCAGAAAAATCTACTGCTGTATCTCCTGCATTGCTGCTACCACAAGCTGTTAGTAGTATTGACATTGTTAATACACTAACTAATAATACTGCCAATGATTTTCTTTTCAATTTGTTGTCCTCCCTTTTAAACATATTTTTAACCACTTAATATTTTATATACATTATATTGTGGTTAAAATTTAAAGTCTAATACATTATATGTATATGTCTAATATTATAATATAGGATTTATATAAATGCAATAACTATAAATTTTTAGTATTTATGTAAAAAAACCTCCTAAAACATTGATTTATTGCCAAATCACGCATTAGGAGGTTTGATTTTAAATTATCTACTTGTTTAAATATATTTTAACAAGGTTCTGACTCTTTTGCAATAAATCCTACTTCTGCCAATATCTTTGTTGCTTCACTTATTTTGTGCTCATTTACCATTACTATTGGACCTGTACAGCCCATTCCACTTTCTGCATAAACTCCTTTTTTCCAAAGAGCATTAACAGCATCTTCTAAATCCATAATATCTATACCTGAAATTGACCCTGTAACAACTTCTTTAGGAGGTGCTTCTACTACTTCTTCATTTTCATTAGATTTTTTATTATCTTTAGTTAAAGATTTTAAAATATCATCTAACTTTGCTTTTTTAGCTGCATTAAATTCGTTCTTTACAATTTCTTTTAAATTACCTTTACTTAGTTGTGCAGCATATTCAATTGCATTAGCTACTACTGGAACTCCCGATGCTCTAGACAATATTAATATAGTTCTATCATAATCTTCACCTATTCCTGGTCCATAACCAAAACCTGATGATTCATAGTCTCCACCAGTAGTAAATGAAGAAAAAACTTTCATAAATATATTTCCTGTTAATGTATCTTGAATCATAACATCAGGTGTTCCTGCTAAAATATCATTCCCTCTCATTATAGCGCCGCCATCTGATCTCATAGATTCAACAAAATTAATTTTATATCCATTTGCATCTAATTCTTTTAAAGCTCTTTCAACTTGTCTAGCTCCATCTACATTTAATATCCCTACAGTTGGATCTTTTACTCCAGCTGCTTTAGCTGCAATTATTCCATATAAAGCATTTTTAACCATACCTTCTGTTCTGTTAGGAGACGAAGTTCCTGTAGTAGTAGCTAAAAACATTTCATTTCCTTTCCCTGGGGTAATAACCTTCCCTACAGTAGAAACACCTATTGGGAAGTTATAGTGCATTGTAACGCATGCATGAATCTCTCCATTATCTAATAGTTCTTCCATTTTTTTATGTGCTTCTTCTTCACTATCTGCTTCAAACACTTGTAGATCTGTATTTACTTTAGGTCCAATTAATACAACTTCATAGCCTTGAGCCTTTCGAGCTGACATTTCAGCACCTTTAACTATGTTTTCTATTCCGTGTTCACTACCTAAGATAGTAACACCTATTTTAATTTTACTTCCAAACTGTCCAGTTTCTATTGCATCAGCTACATCATTAAAGACTTTTCCTATCATTTCTTTTACTATTTTGTTCTCACTCATTATAAATCACCTCTATTTCCCTAATAAGTGTGACGCAAAATCTCTCATTGCTTCAGCTACCATAGATTTTACCTCTTGTTCTGAAACTCCTTCAGTCTGCACTTTTTCATTTCCTGTGTTTTTTTCCATAAGGATTGATACACCGTCAAATAAGTTCGTCATTCTACCTAAGAATAAACTACCTTTACCTACTATCATAGCTCTTTGAATTTCATTATTTCTAAATGATTCTATAGCATGACCCACATATGGAACTCCAGAAGGAATATGTCCTTGTGTTGGTGCCCAACCAGGCATACCATGTTCTTTTCCAAAAGTAGCTACATCTTTTCTTTCAAGCTCTTTTCTTTTAACTCCTAGTGCTGCTATCATTTTATAGTTTGATTCTGGAACATCTCCAGCTCCAGCTGGTTTTGTTACATCTGGATTTTGCATTTCTACAGAATACTTATCTACATCTGTTATTTTAAGTTCACCTTTGTCTAAAGGTGCAGTAATTAAAGAAGTAATAACTGCCTGAGGTGAAGAGCCTGTTCCTACTGTATGTCTACCTACTAAATCAGTTCTAAGAATAGGACTCTCTCCATCATTTTTACTAACTAATACTGCAAAACCACCTAATACATCTTCTAAAACTGGTATTTCTTTTTTAACATGATCTTTACCATTCATTCCAAGTTTTGCTGTTGCTCCACCGGCTACAATAACAACATTTTCATAAACTCCAGATTTAACAAGGGCAGCAGCTTGAATTAAGGCATGAGTTGGTGCAGCACAGAACCCTCTAGTGTCTGATCCAGTTGCATTAATTGCTCCACCTAGTTCAGCTATAGCTTTAGCAAAGTTGCCACCGCCTCTTTGGTTCATATCACCACAAGCTTCTTCTGAGCATTCAATAACATAATCAATAGATTCTGGATCTATGTTATTTTTATTAATAAGATGAATGAAAGATAAAACTCCAGAAGCTTTTACAACTAAATTTTCAAAAATAACATGTGCATTAAGATTTACATCAACTTCATGAGCTCTTTTAACGCAACCTACAACATCTCCGTTATTATAAATAGGTTCAGCATCTTGCTCATTTATATATTTGTTAATATCATTCATTTCTTCTCCTTCTTTTAACTTAGCAATCATTTGCTCAGTTATTAAAGGATGTTTGGATAACTTTTCTTTAACCATATTTGTAAACGATGTATTGAGCTTTACTAAATCAAATACATCTGATATTTTCATAAGTCCAATAAATTCATCTTGCGGCATTATTTCTCCTAATTTGCCTTCTCTTTTTCCACCTTCAACTTTTTTATCATACCAAGGCATTTCATAATTTTGTAATTCCTCAGGTTTCATAGATCCAATATATACTTGGTTGGGAGGATAACTAACAACTTCTTCATAGCTACGTAAGTGATTAGGAAGTTGCTTTAAATATTCAGAATTGGGATTTGATCGTTTTTCAACAGTTTGTGTAGTACCATTATGAAGAATCATATCTGGTGTATGAACAAGAACATAACCAGCAGCTTTTGCCACAGCATACGACATAATAAACACCTCCAAAATTTTTAATAAATAACATATTAATAAAAATAAATCTTATTTTAAAACTTTTTATATATTTAAATAGATGGGCAAAAGATCACCCATCTATTTAATTACTTGCTATAGAAAATTTATTCAAACACTTTTTGTCCTTCTACTTCTGTTTTTAATGCTTCTAAAGCATTCTCAACTAACTTTCTTCTAAGGGCCTTTTCTTCTTTAGGTTCTAGTTCTGGATTACCTAAAGGATAAGGAATTGCAATTGTAGGTACTATTCTATTAGCACCAACAGTTAATGATATTGGTACTACTGTACACATATGAACTACAATTATCCCAGCTCTTTCGATTTCTTTTACCATTGTTGCACCGCAACGAGTACAAGTGCCTCAGGTAGAAGTAAGAATAACCGCATCTATGCAGTCAGCTTTTAACTCTTTTGCTATTTCCGCAGCATATTTTTTAGAATTAGCAACTGAAGTACCATTACCAACTGTACTGTAGAAATATTTATGTAATTCCCCAATAACCCCTTCGTTTTCCATATCTCTTAAAACATCAACTGGTAACACTCTATCTGGATCCAAGTTAGCATATACTGGATCATATCCACCATGAGCAGTTTCATGGTCTGCTTCTGTTAAGTCACTAAATCCAGAAATATCGTATTTACCATATTTTGAAGCACTTGAAGATTCAATTTTATCTGGATTACCTTTAGGTACAATTCCTCCAGAAGTTACTAAAGCAATTTTTGATTTACTTAAATCTTTTATAGCATCATTAGGATCAACTCTATCAAAGTCAGGCATTGGATATTCAGTTACAAAATCCTCTCCTTTTAACTTCTTTATGAGCATATTTACAGCTCTAGTTGCTCCTCTTTCTTCTGCAAAATAATTTCTCCTAATACCTCTTGCTATATAATTATCTTCTTCTGGTGATCCAATTTCCTCACCTTTTAATAATTTAAGGGCAAGTGATGACATTGCAGGAATTGCTTTTCTCATAGCTGCTGCTGAATTTCCTGTTTCAACAATATATATATTCTTTTTAAACATATCAGCACCTGGATTCTCAGGATACATACCTGTTAAAACAGGAATGCCTAATTCATCATTCACTGCTTTAGCAATAGCTCCACACGCAACACCATATCTACCTGCATTAAATGCAGGACCTGCAATAAATAAATCTGGATCATATTTTCTTACCATTTCAATAATCTCAGTTTTAGCTTCTTCAATATTTTCATTGAAATATGAATCACCACAAATAATTGTTGCTACAATTTCAGCATCTTCTTTAATTGTTCCTTTTAAAGCCATACCAGGCCCTACTACACCTTCTCTTATTTCCGGTTTAACATCGGCTTTTTCTTCTCCACCAATACCAGCAAAAAACTGATTTATATAATGAACAACTTTTTTCTTGCTCATGCTTTCCCCCCTCTCTCATTTTTAACGGGAACTTATTGAAATATTTATAAATTAATCGTTAAATTTACCATGTTCACTTCTTATACTCTTCATTTCATCTATAATAGAGTCAACATCTAATACCATTTCCATCATACCGATTTGATCGTCAAATACTTCTTCATTTACTTCACCTTTGAATTCTGGCTCAACTGCGTGGTATACTCTTAGTCCTAACTGGACTCCTGCTAATGGACCTGCGAATGTTGGATCTCCTGCTGTAACAGTTTCTGCAGCTAATCCAGATGCTTCTGCTTCTGCGGCACCTAAAATAACTACTACGTTTTCTGCTCCATGCTTTTCAGTTAGATCCTTTACTCTTTGTTGATTTTCTAAGTCCATAGCACCTGCAGCTGTTCAGACAAAACATTCTGTAGCTGAGAATACTACTTCTGCTGATGTATCTTTTAAACACTCTTCGATAGCTGGACCTGGAATTCCATCTCTATCGCCAATAATGATAACTTTTTTACCATCATATCTTGACATATATTCTCATCCTTTCTGTTTTTAATTTTAAGTTTTATAATATTTAAATTTAATTATACATATACTTTATTAATTTAAAATCCTTTAGAGGACAATTTACCAAAGCCTGTTTCATTTGTAGCACCTGTTATTGCTTGAATTTCTACTTCAATGCTTCCATCTTTCCTTAAACTACCATCGAAGCCACCAGCAACTTTATCTACATAATCTGTTGTTCCAATTATCTTTTTCATTGGAGGTAATATAATAGTTTCATTAGCATTTCCATTTGTTACAACAGCATCGGCCTTTGGATCTGCATCTGCTAGGGATTGTGAAGAGCCATCTCTACCAGCATATTCATCAGTTACAATAACTGTCTTAATACCTTCATTCTCAATCTTTTTACAATTCATAATTAAGTCTGTATCAGGATTACCAAATCCTTCTTGTGATACTATAGCACCGTCTAAACCTAAGAACTTAGCTAATTTAGCAGTCCAATTTGAAGACCTTTCTTTATCTGCAAGGTAAACAGTTTCATTTGTTGCAATTACTCCAACAAAATTTATTTCTTTACCATGCTTCTCATATAAATCTTCAATTATTCCATTATTTAAATGGACATATGTTGGATTTTTATCACAAGCTGATACACAATTACCACTTACAATGGCACCATCCATCATTTCTGTTGGATAAAGAATCGTAGGTACTATTTTTTTAGCATCTACACCATATACATACGTATCATGAAGTAAACCTTGAGTTTGAAGCATATAGACATATCCTACTTTAGGTAAATCAGGATACTTCTTAACAGATTCAAGTATCGGTTCAGTTTCATAAACCTTTACTTCATCAGGTTCAATATTTCTTGCAACTTCACCTAAATACTTTGCAGCTTTAAATCCTATCATTCTTACAGCTGCCTCATGCTCATATTGCTTTAATCCATCAACTGGATCTGCTACAACAACTATGTTGTGTAGCTTAGAAAAAGGTGTGTACTCTGCTCCAGGACCAGTCATGTCTATAATACCTTCTTGGAAGCCAACAATTTTACCTGCAGTTACTACTGCTACATTTTTTAAAGCATGTGTACGTCCACTACCAACAGTATCAACCTTACCTAGCACTCCTGGAAAAATTTCGCCTTGACCTTCAACCTTTACTCTAGGTTCAATAACATCTTTAACAGGAGTAATTCTAATTTCTTCTCCTGGATGAGCTAATTCGATGTCGATGTTTTTAATATTTTCATCTCCACCAATTTCTTTAAGCATTTCATCTTTATTGACATAAAGCACACCATTTTCTACTTTAGTAGAATCACCAAACTTTACATCGTTAATAAAAACTTTTCCTAATTCTAAGCGCACAAGCTTCACCTCCCTTTATTTCTAGGCCTACAATTGACTTTTTTGTTTTCGTACCAACCATAGGCCAATTTGTTTATAAGTACTTTTTAATCATATTTTCAATATTTTCCTTTGTTGCATTATCTTTAGTTACTTCATCTACTTTTTCCCCGTTATTGTAAATTACAATAGTAGGTAAACCTAAAACTTTTTGCTTAATAGCTAATCTTCTAGCCTTTGTAGTATTTAATTTAGTAAACTTAATCTTGTCACCATATTGCTTTTCTAGATCTTCAATATCTGGCATTAAAGCTTTACATGGTTCACAACCATCTCCCCAATAATCAACTAAAACATGTCCCTCTGCATTTAATACTTCACTTTCAAAAGTTTCTTTATCAACCACTAACATATTTTGTACCTCCTTTTATTTATATATTTAAAAATTAATTTTCTAACTCATTTTCTATATATTTTTCAGCCTGAGTTGCTGCAATAGCTCCATCTGCTGCTGCTGTAATAACTTGTCTTAAAGATTTAACTCTACAGTCACCTGCTGCAAATACACCTGGAATATTGGTTTTCATATTATCATCAGTTATTATATAACCAGTTTCATCCATTTTTATAACTCCTTCAAACATCTTAGTTGCAGGAATATATCCAATGAATACAAATATCCCAAAAGTTCCATCTTCTTCATCTGCAGTATACTCTGTAACTTCCCCAGTTTTTTTATTTCTAAATATTGCACTTTCTACTATTCCATCACCTTTAATTTCTTCTATAACAGTATCCCACATAAATTCAATTTTAGAATTATTAAATGCTTTTTCTTGAATCGACTTTGCTGCTCTAAGTTCATCTCGTCTATGTACTATAGTTACTTTTCTTGCAAATTTAGTTAAAAACATAGCTTCTTCAACAGCAGAGTCTCCACCACCTATAACGAATACTTCTAAATCCGTAAAAAAGTCTGCATCGCAAGTGGCACAATATGACACTCCTTTACCTGATAACTCTTTTTCTCCTGGAACGCCAGCAAGTCTTGGGTTTGCACCTGAAGCTATAATTATAGATTTAGTTTTATAACTTGTCTTTTCTCCTACTAAAGTTTTAATTGTGCCATCTACTTTTATTTCATTTATGGTATCTTTCTCAAATTCTGCTCCAAATTCTTTGCACTGTTCTACCATTCTATCTATTAGAATTGGTCCTGTAGCATTTTCCATAGAACCTGGGTAGTTAGCAACTTCTGAAGTAGTTACAATTTGTCCACCTGCTTTTTCTTTTTCCAAAATTAGTGTAGACATTTTACCTCTAGCTGCATAAAGTCCAGCAGACAACCCAGCAGGCCCTCCCCCTATTATAATTACATCATAAACATTCTCCATAAATTCCACTCCTTAGTTTTAAGATTTTTAAACTAAATTGATATATTTATTAAATTACTTATTAAACTGTGTCATACTTTCAATTCCACTATTCAATAGTTCAAAATCAATTTCCATAAAATCTTCTAATATATTATTATTCCATTTTTTAGGAGTTTTTATACTGATAAATTTTTTAGCAGTAATAATACTTTCCTCTATAATAGCTAAGGATTTTGTATCTAGTTTTTCTTTTGTTTTAGAAATTATCACGCTTTTATAAGGTGTTTCATTAGGTTTTACACTACCAGATAGTGGGTGTGTCAAAAGTTCATGCCCTTCATGTATTTTATTTCTTACAAAAATTAATACATCTAAATAATCATTTTCCATAAACTTAACACAGTACTTATTGTTATATTTTTGACTAACTTTGGTATTATTTGTTATAATTGTGAATTTCACTCAGGTCACCCCTGTATTTAGTTTTTTATCATATTTTACATTTTTAGATAAATTATACAAATAGTTTGCATAAAAATAGAGCAACTTAAATACAATGTTTTATTGTCCTAGTTGCTCTGTTATTTAACCTGAGAGTTTCTTTCCATATAGATACAGAAATTGCCCCGTTGGTGCTGAAATCAGCTTTTCAGAGTTCTGTCCAAATACGGTCCTTTTGCCTGAGATATTCACTAAAAAGCGGATAACTCTTTAGCTTCTTCCTTCGGCGTTTAGTTATTTACTAACTAAATCTCTCCCGCATTTTTCCTCCAGCAATATATTGAATTGTCTTAATATTGTCTCATTGCTGTATTTTTAAAATTTTCTTATCCTTATCTTCAATCACATTATAATACATAAACACTTTGGTAGCAACCACTTTTTTGAATTTTTTTTAGATATTTTTTAACTATTCAATCAAAACGTTGAAATTGTCAAATTTATAACAAGTCGAATTTTCTTGTTTATTTTTTTATCTTATTTAGTTATATAAAAAATAGCTAGTGTACCAGGGCCAGCATGGGTACCTATAGTGCATCCTATTTCAGTTACTAATACTTCTTTTGGATTAAGTTCATTAATAACTGATTCTTTTAGTATAGATAACGTATCCGGAGAGTTAGCATGAGAAATTCCGATTATTTTATTCTCAAAATTACCTCCCCTTTGCTTTGCAAGTTCTATCATTTTACTAACTACCTTTTTACTTCCTCGTACTTTATCTAAGGGTTCTACTAATCCATCTACTACTGTTAAAATAGGTTTAATGTTTAGCATAGTTGCTATAGTAGCCTTCATTGGATTTAAACGTCCACCTTTTTTTAAGTTTTCTAGTGTATCAACAGTAAAAATATGATCTACATTTGACTTCATATCGTTTAATTTATTAACTATTTCTTTTAGGCTTTTTCCTTCTTGCGCCATATTAACTGCTTTATATACAAATATTCCAGCACCAAATGATAAACCCATAGTATCAAAAACTTCTATATCGTCATTTTCTAACGAGTTTTTGGCTATAACTGCTGATTGATATGTACCACTTGCATTAGATGAACCATTTATGCATAAAACTTCTTTATCATCATCTAAAGACTTTTTAAATACTTCCATAAAAGTATTTGGACTAACCTGTGATGTTTTAGGCAAATTTTTAGCTTGTGATAATTTTTCATAAAACTGTTTATTTGTTAAATCTACTCCATCTGTATATTCTTTATCTTCAAATATTATAGTTAAAGGTACTACTACAATATTATATTTTTCTATAATATCTTTTGGTAAATCAACCATACTATCTGTAATAATTTGAATTTTACTCATTCTATCGCCTCCATTATTAATATACTATTCATAGTAAATACTTATTAATTCAATTCTATTCTATACCTTATTTAATACATTGACAATATTTACTATACTGTAATATACAAGTTGCTGTAACTTTACTTAAGTTTTATAAAAATAAGATAGAGTAGCCTTAGCTACTCTATCTCATACTTGGATAATTATATTGTCTTAAAACTTCATATACAACAATAGCCACAGAATTAGATAAATTTAAAGATCTTGCTCGTTTTATATCTACCATAGGTATTCTTATACATGTTTCTTTATTATCATTCAATATTTCTTCAGGTATTCCTTTAGTTTCTTTACCAAACATTATATAACAATCTTCTTTAGGATAGACCATATCACTATGTGCTTTTTCGGCTTTAGTTGTTGCGTAATAAACTTTGGCATTAGGATTCTTATCTAAAAACTCTTTATAGCTCTCATAATATCTTAAATCTAATAAATCCCAATAATCAAGACCTGCTCGTTTAACATGCTTTTCGTCTAGAGAAAATCCTAAAGGTCCTATTAAATGAAGTATACTTTCTGTTGCTACACAAGTTCTTGCAATATTACCTGTGTTTTGTGGAATTTCCGGTTCTAATAATACTACGTGTAATGGCAATTTTCATTCACTCCTAAGCTTAGTTTTAAAAGTTTACATATTATTATACCACAAAATTTAAACTCCATTTTATTTAAAGTCTTATTATTGATTTTTATTAAAAGTCTTTGTTTTATCTTATTTAATTTATAGTTAAATCTGTATTTTAAGTATTATTATAGATACTATAAAATATTTTTAATGTCCCTTATATTTTCAATAACAACATCAGCTTCTTTTAGTTCATCTTTAGATCCATATCCATAATTGCAACCAATAGTATAAATATTATTTTTTTTACCAGCTTCGATGTCATGGATTCTATCTCCTACAATAACCATATCTTTAGGATATTTTTCTTTAATTTTATATAATATTTCATGCTTAGGAATGTATTTATATTCTTCAGAGCATGCCATTTCTTGAAAGTAATTGTCTAAATGAAAAGATTTCTTCATCATATCTCGATAATAAATTCCACAGTTACTTATAAATACAAGCTTATAGCCTTTATCTTTTAAATACTTCAAGGTATCAATTGCACCATTATATAATGCAACTTTATTCTCTGCTAGCTGCTTTTCCATTTCTTTTCCTATAATTTTACTAGCTATTTCTCTAGATTTTTTATCTAAATCTGGCATAAATTTTTTCCACATTTCTTTGCTACTAAACCCAAGCCAATAAGCAATTTCTTCTTCTGTATATTCTCTATCTTCAGCTAATTTTTTATCAACCAAAAATTTATATGCTTTTCTAAAGGCAGGTGCATAAAGTTTTATACTTTCATTTATAGTTCCATCATAGTCAAAAAAAACCGTTTTTACATTTTCAAACATTTAAATTATATCCTTAAAGTTCCTTTAATAAATTTGATAATTCTATTGCACTTACTGCTGCTTCATACCCTTTATTTCCTGCCTTTGTACCTGCTCTTTCAATCGCCTGTTCTATTGTATCAGTAGTAAGAACACCGAAAATAACTGGAATTTCTGTTTCTAAAGACACATTAGCAATACCTTTTGAAACTTCACTTGAAACATAATCAAAATGTGGAGTAGCTCCTCTAATAACTGCACCTAAGCATATTACTGCATCATATTTTTTAGTCTTTGCCATTTTTTTTGCTATTAATGGCATTTCAAAAGCGCCAGGAACCCATGTAATCTCAATGTTTTCTTCACTTATACCATGTCTTTTAAGCCCATCAATAGCTCCTGATAATAATTTACTTCCTATAAACTCATTAAATCTGCCAACTATAATTCCTATTTTTTGATTTTTTGCAACTAATTTACCTTCATAGATTTTCATATTATTTTTCCTCCTTAAAATTTAACATATGTCCCATTTTTTGTTTTTTAGTTTTAAGATAAAATGCATTTTTTTCATTATGATTCATTTGTATTGGTACTCTTTCAGTAATTTCTATTCCATAACCTGAAAGACCAGATAGCTTCTTAGGATTATTCGTCATTAACTTAACTTTCTTTATACCTAGATCATAGAGTATTTGTGCCCCTATACCATAATCCCTCATATCTTCTGGAAATCCTAATGCTAAGTTAGCTTCAACAGTATCCATACCTTCATCTTGTAGTTTATAGGCTTTTATTTTATTAATAAGTCCTATTCCACGTCCCTCTTGACGCATATATAATAAGACTCCTCTTCCTTCTTTTTCTATTCTTTTTACAGCTTCTGCATACTGCTGACCACAGTCACACCTTAAAGATCCAAAAACGTCTCCAGTAAGGCATTCAGAATGAACTCTTACAAGTACTGGTTCTCCATTAGATATATCTCCTTTTACTAATGCAACATGATGTTCTCCATTTAGTTTGTTAATATACCCAACCATTTTAAACTCTCCATATCTTGTTGGCATATATGCATCTGTGACTCTCTCTACTAAAACTTCCTTACTTCTTCTATACTCAATTAAATCAGCTATAGATATTATCTTTAAATTATGCTCTTTAACAAAATCCATTAATTGGGGTACTCTTGCCATAGTTCCATCATCATTCATTATTTCGCAGATTACTCCTGCTGGGTATAACCCTGCAAGTTTAGCTAAATCCACTGATGCTTCAGTATGTCCTGCTCTTTTTAGTACTCCTCCATCTTTAGCTATCAGCGGGAATATATGTCCTGGTCTTGTAAAATCTTTTTTAGTAGAGTTTTTATCAACTAACTTTAATATGGTTTCTGCTCTTTCACCAGCTGATATACCCGTTGTTGCTGTAACAGCATCAACTGAAACAGTAAAAGCTGTTTCTTTAGGGTCCGTATTATTTGACACCATTGGATATATTTCTAATTCATCTAATCTTTCTTTAGTTGTTGGCATACATATTAATCCTCTACCATACTTTGCCATAAAATTGATAGCTTCTGGAGTGGCTTTCTCTGCTGCCATTAGCAGATCGCCTTCATTTTCCCTATCTTCGTCATCAACAACTACAATCATATTTCCAGCTTCAATATCTTCTATAGCTTCTTCAATTGTATTAAATTTTATCAATTTAATTCACCTCTCTTTTATTTTACATAAATCCATTTTCTTTTAAGAAATTTATATCTATAGACTCTTTTATTTCTTCCTTTTGACTAAACATTGTAAACTTCTCTATATACTTTCCAACCATATCACACTCTAAATTTACTTCTTCTCCAGTTTTTTTGCTTAACAATGTAGTTTCTTCTTTAGTCAATGGTATAATTGATACTTTAAATATTTCATCATCTACATAAGCTACTGTTAAACTTGTACCATCAACAGCAATAGAACCTTTTTTAATAATATATTTTAAAATGTCTGAAGAAGTTTTAATAGTTATCCATGTAGCATTATCCTCTTCTTCTACTGATTTTACATAACCTACTCCATCAATATGTCCAGAAACAATATGTCCACCTAATCTATCTCCAAGTTTTAAAGCTCTTTCTAAATTAACACTACTCCCTTGTTTTAAACTTTTTAAATTGCTTCTTCTCATAGTCTCAGGCATTACATCTACTGTAAAAGTATATTTAGTATAATTTATTACAGTAAGACAGACACCATTTGTACTGATACTGTCTCCTAATTTTACATCTTCTAATATTTTATTTGCATTAATAGTAATTTGAGCAGAATTCACTCCATTTCTAATACTTTGTACTTTTCCCACTTCTTCAATTAATCCAGTAAACATTGTTTATTCCCTCTTTCTCAAATAACCTTGTAACATAATATCTTCTTTAAATCTTGAAATCTGTATATCTTTCAGGGTAATAGCGTCTGTAATATGTTCTATTCCGTGTCCACCTACTGGAGTTTTAGCATTAGTACCTCCTATAATTTTAGGAGCAATAAATGAAATAACTTTATCTACTATACCTTCCTTCAGTGCACTGTAGTTTAATGTCGATCCACCTTCTAATAAAATACTATCTATTCCTTGTTCACCAAGTTTTTTTATTAAATAATTTAAATCTACTTTACTATTCTTTAATGGAGTAATTATTATTTCGGCGTTTTTTTCTTTTAAAGCTTTAAGTTTTTCTTTATTTGCTTTTTCTGTTGTTGCTATTATTGTTTTAGATTTTGAATCAGGGTTTAAAACATTAGAGTCTAACGGTATTTTAGCAGTAGTATCTACAATAATTCTTATTGGATCTATGCCTTTCACATTATTTAATCTTGTAGTTAATTTAGGATTATCGGCTAAAACAGTATTTACCCCAATCATAATACTAGATACTCTGTGCCTTATTTCATGTACATAACTTCTAGACTCTTCATTAGTTATCCATTTAGAATCTCCACTATAAGATGCAATTTTTCCATCTAATGTCATAGCAGTTTTTAAAATAGTAAATGGAACCTTACTCGTTATATATTTAATAAATATTTCATTTAGATTCTCTACTTCATCTTTTAAAATACCTGTAACAACATCGATACCATTTTGTTTTAGAAACTTTATACCGTTTCCAGCTACTGTTGGGTTAGGATCCATCATGCCTACAACAACCTTTGAAACCTTATTCTTTACGATAGTATTTGCACAAGGTGGAGTTTTACCATAATGAGAGCAAGGTTCTAAAGTTACATACATAGTTGCACCTTCAACATCTTCTGTAGCATTATTAAAAGCATTTACTTCTGCATGTGGTCCTCCAAAGTAATGATGATATCCTTCACCTATAATTCTATTTTCTTTAACAATTACAGCACCAACAAGAGGATTAGGCTTTGTATATCCTATACCTTTTCGTGCTAGCTCAATAGCTCTTTCCATATACTTAGTATTCACATAACCACCTCAAATATTTTTAATAAGTATGATAATTAAAAAAATATACTTTTCAAGGTATTAAAAAAGACCCTAAAGATATATATCTTCAGAGTCTATTATTACAAATCTTAACAAATGTATACTGATTTTAAGTATAGCATCATTACAACACTATAAAAATCATTATACTTTTATTAGTTTATCTTCTTCCATCCAGACTTTACTGTCGGTCTTGGAATTTCACCAAGTCAACCACATAGTGGCTAGTGGACTTTACCACCGGTCGGGAATTTCACCCTGCCCTGAAGATCATATTTAATTTGTTTATAAACTATCATAATAAAAATAATATGTCAATATTTTTTTTATAATTTTTATTAAAAACTTTAAAAACTTAATATAATTCATATACTTTATTATAGACAGTATAAGTCAATTAATCTTTAAGAATCATTTCTTAAAATATTAATATTTTCGCCTTTCATTACTTTGTTCATATTTCTCATTGAACACATTTTTCCACACATAGTGCACGTATCTTCGTGCTCTGGAGTAGATTCTTTTCTATATCTTCTTGCTTTTTCAGAATCAATTGCCAGATCAAACATTGTATCCCAGTCAAGAGCTTGTCTAGCTTTACTCATTTTATAATCCCACTCTTTTGCTCCATTTACACCTTTAGCTATATCCCCAGCATGTGCAGCAATTTTAGAGGCTATTATACCTTCTTTCATATCATCTAAATTCGGAAGTCTTAAATGCTCAGCTGGTGTTACATAACATAGAAAGTCTGCACCACTTGATGCTGCTACTGCTCCTCCAATAGCACTCGTTATGTGATCATACCCTGGAGCTATATCTGTTACAATTGGTCCTAAAACATAGAATGGTGCTCCATGACACAATTTTTTCTCAAGTACCATGTTAGCTTTAATTTCATTTAGTGCCATATGTCCCGGGCCTTCTATCATAACTTGAACATTTTTCTCCCACGCTTTTTTAGTTAATTCGCCTAGAACAATTAACTCCTTAACTTGGCTTGCATCTGTAGCATCGTTTATACTTCCTGGACGACAAGCATCTCCAAGACTTATAGTAACATCATATTTTGCACATATCTCTAATATTTCATCATAGTATTCATAAAATGGATTTTCTTTGTCATTCAGCTCCATCCATGCATAAAGTAAAGATCCTCCTCTAGAAACTATATTAGTTAATCTCTCATTTCTTTTAAATACTTGAGCTGTTTCCCTATTTATTCCTGCATGAATAGTCATAAAGTCAACCCCATCAATTGCATGCTTTTCTACAACCTTTAAAAACTCTTTAGCTGTTATTTCACTTAACTCTTTATCATAAAACCCAACAGCATCATATATAGGAACTGTTCCTATTATAGCAGGAGACATTTCTATTAATTTATTTCTAAATTCTGCTGTTTTACCATATGAACTTAAATCCATTATAGCTTCAACCTTCATATCTATAGCAGTTTTCACTTTTTCTAATTCATCATCTACATTTGGACAATCTTTGGAAATACCTAAGTTAACATTAATCTTGGTTCTTAAATTTTCTCCTATACCTTCAGCACTTAAAGATTTATGATTTTTATTTGCAGGTATTACTACCTTTCCTTCTGCAATCAAACCTCTAAGATCTTCAATTTCAATACTTTCTTTTTTAGCTACTACCTCCATTTCTTTAGTTATTATACCTTTCCTTGCTGCATCCATTTGAGTTGTATAATTCATATAATTGTTCCTCCTTTTTTTATTTATTATTAAAATTCAATATAAATTAGAATTTATATTTGTTTATGTAGTTATAATAAAAAAACTCGCCTAATAGAAAGACGAGTTTTACAAAATAAAAAGGAGCAAATAACTTGCTCCCTCATAATCATAAAAGTAAAGAAAGTAAAGTGTAATATATATTTACATGCTATACTTTCAGTCTCCCTACGTTGGAATTACCCAAATCAGGTTATGAGGGTCTGGAAATAGATTCCACTCTCAGCCTGTAAATTCAGGCTCCCCTTACAATATTAAATTATTGTATTAAACGTATCATAACACAAGAATAAAGTCAAGCTTATATAAATATAAAATTATATAAGTATATATAATTTTCAGCCTATAAACCGACAAAATATTTTTTATTTAAACTTATACCCACTACTAGAAAGTAATACTTGTGAAGGCAAATAAAATATCCATATTAAGAAACTAGAAGTATTATATATTGAAATATTAAACTCTCTACTAACGTTAAATATAGCAACATTTATATCACATAATAAGAAAAGTATCGAACCAAAAAGTATCATGTACTTATTTAAAAATGGATATTTATTATATTTAAATACTTTTATAGATTCTACAGTAGTATATAATATACATACAGAATAAAATATAGCTACTGAAAATATAAAATCAATCTCTACTATATATAAATTTACTATAAAATAAAATACTATTATAAACAAAAAAATCCCAATAAAAAATTTAAAAATAGGTGCGGCTTTGATTTTATTTTGATTATAAATTCTATTTAAATAAAATCTTGATTTATACCTATAATAGTAAATTATTTGTACTAAACAAAAAAGCCCTATTCCTATTACATAGTAATTAAAAATCAGAAAACATAAATCAGCCAATACGGTAATGAAAAGCCCAACTTGAAGTAGTAATAAATCTTTTTTATTTAAATTATATTTTCCTATAAAAAGTGTTGTTAAAAAGCAAAATACTATAGATATATATTTTAGTATATTTGATGATATAAAAAACTGTATACTATAAATATCTATGTATATGAATAAAATGTACAATACGCCAATAACTATGACTAGTGTATTTAAAATTAATTCTTTATTTTTTCTATGGTTCATTTTTATTCCTTTCACATACATAAAATATAAGTATTGATTACCATATCCAGGTTTGTTCCATATCTTCATCTCCTTACATGCAATGTCTTCTTTTCTTATTATTTTCTTTATTAGTAATATCATTCATAAAAACATATTTATTTCTAAACTCAGTTTCTATAATAGTTGCTATTATAATATTAACTATAATATGTTATAATGTTTTTTATATCTTCATGTACTATTACCAAATTAATTAACTTTATATTGTAACCTTAATACCTTCTAGAAAATACGTTTTTATACTGAAAGGAGATTGCTAAATTGATTGAATTTATTAATTCTTGGTTAATATATTATGGTTTAAACCAAACTCTATCTTTATATTTATCAAATATAATAGTTCTACTATGTATTATATTTATTAGCTTTTTAGTTAATTTAATCGTTAAAAGGGTTCTTTTAAAAACTGTGGAATCGTACATAACAAAAACAAAAAATAAATGGGATGATACTTTTTTAAAGAATAAAGTTTTTGATAGATTAGCTAATATTGCACCTGCAGCTACTATACATGCTCTTGCTCCAGTATTTCCTAACTATCAGGATGGAATTCAAAAACTTGCTTTTGCTTATATGGCTATTATTATTTTATCAGCACTACATAAATTTCTTGATTCTATAAATGAGATATATAAAAAATATGAAATTTCAAAAGTTAGACCTATTAAAGGATATCTTCAAGTTATAGAAATAATTATGTATACTATAGGTACTATTATAATTATAAGTGTCCTTATAGGTCGTTCACCTTGGATTTTATTAAGTAGTATTGGTGCTGCAACTGCAGTATTTTTACTTATATTTCAAAACTCCATACTTGGACTGGTAGCGAGTATACAAATAACTTCTAATAATATGATTGAAATTGGTGATTGGATCGAAATGTCCCAGTATGGAGCAGATGGAGATGTTTTAGAAATTTCTTTACATACTGTAAAAGTCCAAAATTTTGACAAAACTATTGTTAATATACCTACTTATAAATTTATAGAAAATTCATTTAAAAACTGGAGAGGTATGCAAGAAACTGGAGGACGAAGAATAAAAAGATCTATATATGTAAATATGAGTAGTATTAAATTTTGCACTGAAGAAATGATAGAAAAATTTAAACATATTAAATATATTAATGAATATATAGAAAGTAAAAGTATTGAAATATATAATTATAATAAACAAAACAATATAGATCCTTCTGATGTAGCTAATGGTATGCATTTAACTAATATAGGTATCTTTAGAGTTTACATAGAAAATTACTTAAAAAATCACCCTAAAATACATAAAGATATGACTCAAATCGTAAGGCAATTACAGCCTACTGAAAATGGTTTGCCTATAGAAATATATGTTTTTACAAATGATATAATTTGGCAAAATTACGAATCTATACAATCAGATATTTTCGATCACATTTTAGCTGTAGCTAATGAATTCGATATTCAAATTTACCAAAAGCCTTCAGGATATGATTTTAAAAACATTATTAACAGTAGATAGTATCAATAAAAAAAGTAAGAGTATTAAACTCTTACTTTTTTTATTAGCACTAAATTTATTAAGAACTTTTAATTCCTGCACCACATAATGGCAACACAACCGTTTTTTCTTTTAAATCAGGATATTTTTGTAAATAGGTTAAATAACCTGCATAATTAGCTCCTGTAGTTATTTCAACATATAATCCTTTAGATGCTAATGTACTTCTAGCAGTAGCAATATTTTCTTCTGATACGCCTATAATATCACCGTTTGTTTCTCTAATTGCTTTCAAAATTTCTGATCCCCTTGCAGGAGCTGCAATAGCAATACCTTCTGCTAAAGTTCCTATATTTTCACATTGTTCTACTATGTAACTACCCTTATTAAAAGCTTTTACTATAGGTGAACAATTTTCTGCCTGAACCGCTAAAATTTTTGGCATTTTATGTATTAAGCCCCAAGAAAGCATCTCTTTAAAAGCAATATATGCTCCCATTAAAAGTGTACCATTACCAACTGGAATAATAAATACATCTGGCATAACACCTTTAAAATGTTCGAATACCTCATAAAAATATGTTTTAGTTCCTTCCCAAAAAAGTGGGTTATATATGTGGCTAGCATAAAATAGATTACTATTTTCAACCATATTAATAGCTGCTTTTGCAGTATCTTCTCGTGTACCAGGCACTTTATGAATTGTAGCTCCATGAGCTTCTATCTGTTTAATTTTCTTATTTGAAGTTGAAGCAGGTACAAATATATTGCAGTCAATACCTGCTCTGGCTCCATAGGCTGCAATAGCAGTACCTGCATTCCCACTACTATCTGCAACAACACTTCTAACTCCAAGTTTTTTTGCCATTGAAACTAAAACAACTGCTCCTCTGTCTTTAAAAGAGAGAGTTGGCATATAGTAGTCTGATTTAGCATACAAATTCTTATCTATTGAAATCAATGGAGTATTACCTTCACCCATTGTAATTTCATTCCAACAGTCATTCTTGTCAAATGGCATTGAATCAATATACTTCCAAAGTGAATTGTTGTTTAATAATGTTAGAGAATTAAAATCTATAGCAATTTTTTCATACTCTAAATTCAACAATCCGCCACAATCACATTTCCACTTATTACTTTTCAAAGAAATTTTTTTTCCACACTCTACACAAATATAACTTATATTCTTTTCCATTCAACCACCTCTAAATCCTATATATTTAAAATTTAACAGGTTCTACTTATTATAAAATCACATTTAACATTTTCAATTATATAGACTAATACTTATATTCTTTACGTAACGTTTCTATTTCAAGAGCATACCCTGACAACTCATTGGGTGTCTCTAAATAAAACGGTAAATTGCATAATTTAGGATGGTTTATAATATTAATTATAGCTTCTTTTCCAATAGTACCTTTACCTATTTTTTCATGTCTATCTTTGTGACTTGCAAATGGATTCTTACTATCATTTAAGTGAATAGCATATAGTTTGTCTAAACCAATAATTTTATCAAATTCATTTAATACTCCGTCTAAGTCATTAACTATATCATATCCAGCATCATATATATGGCAAGTATCTAGACAAACTCCCATTTTGTCAGAAAGGGTTACTCCATCTAAGATTTCTTTTAATTCTTCAAAAGTTTTTCCTACCTCTGTTCCTTTACCAGACATTGTTTCAAGTAGTACAACAGTAGTCTGTTCTGGTTTTAATACTTTGTTTAAAAGGTCAGTGATATATTTTATACCATTTTCTACTCCCTGTTTCACATGATTTCCTGGATGAAAATTATATAGATTACTAGGTAAATATTCCATTCTTTCTAAATCATCTTGCATAACTTGTAGTGCAAACTCTCTAGTTTTTTCACTAGCAGAACAAGGATTTAAAGTGTATGGTGCATGAGCTAATGGTGTAGCAAATTCATTTTCTTCCATTATTTTTTGTAGAGCATGTATATCCTCTAAATCTAGTTTCTTAGCTTTACTTCCTCTAGGATTCCGAGTAAAAAACTGAAATGTATTTGCTCCGATTTTTATAGCATCTTCACCAATGGCTTTATATCCTTTTGATGTTGATAAGTGACATCCTATTTTTAACATAATTACTCCTTTCAAGATTTAAAATAATCATTTTTTAATTTTACACTTAGCTTTTTGTTAAAACAATCCTAATTCTATTTTACCCTAAGCAAAGAGTATACTAACTACTTTTATCTTCTTTTTCTAAGTTTAAAAGATATTTTTTTATCTCTAAACCTCCTCCATAGCCTACTAATTTACCATTTGAACCTATAACTCTATGACATGGTATAAAAATAGATATAGGATTTCTATTGTTTGCCATACCTATCGCTCTTGCAGCCTTAGGTTTTCCAATGATTTTAGCAATTTCTCCATAACTTCTTGTTTCACCATAAGGTATTGTTTGCAATGCTTTCCAAACCTGTATTTGAAACTCTGTACCTTTAGTTTCAAGAGGAAGACTAAAAGATTTTCGTTTTCCTTCAAAATATTCTTGCAGTTGTTTACTTGCTTCTTTTAATAATACTGTTTCTTTTACTTCGGCATCTTTAATATTTACTTGTTTATGAAAATAAACTCCAGTAATTGATTCTCCATTTTCTATAATTTGTATATTCCCAATATCTGTATCATAAAAAAATGTATTTTTCACTTTACTTCCTCCAAACTTTATTTTAAAGTTTCTTGTATTTACATTTTACTAAATTATTATTTATAATCAATCTTTTATATAATATATTTAAATTCAAAATAAATACTCTTCAATATATAAACAAAACAATCAATTAATAAGGTTCATTTTATTAATTGATTGTTTTGTTATATGCTTTTTACTTTGCTCTTATTTAGTTAATATTAATAATGCTTTTCCTTGATTTCTCTATATTTTTTCAAAGCATCTTTATATGCAACAACTATTGCTTTTTGTGAAGAACCAAAATATCTTCTTATTATATTTTCTTCTATATTTTTATAAAACCTGTCAAATTTTCTGCCTACAAATATACTAGCAATAAACTCTTCTGTAGTAGGTATAGTTGTAGAGCAACCAACATCAATAACTTCATCAGTTTTTGAATCAATTACAAATCCTATAAAGAATATCTTAAATCTTTCAGTAATAGCATTATCAGTACTAGTTTTACCATGTCCAATCACATACACAGTATTTTTATCATACATTTGTATCACCTATATTAATTTTATTGTACTTACAAGTCAAAAACATAGTACATAACTCCGTCTAAAAATCAATTATTTAATTTAAAAAATATCACTACAAAATTCTATATAAAATAATATATAAATTATAACATATATATTATTTTATATCTAAATTATTCTTATTTATAAGTTACTCCGTTAACTGCTTTAAAGCCAAATCCAGGTTCATCATTTAAAGTGATTTTATGCTCTTCAAAAGTAGGACCTCCATCTATAGGATCTTCACTGCATAATAAAGGTCCATCTAAATCAACTTTTGTAATTACACTCTTAGCTGCTGCTAAATGTACAGCTGCTGCAACACTTACTTTAGATTCAAGCATACATCCTATCATACATTCCACTCCATATGTTTCTGCAGCAGAGCATATTTTAAGTGCATTATGTAATCCACCTGTTTTCATTAATTTAATATTTACTAAATTAGCAGCCCTCATTTGCATAATTCGCATAGCATCTTTAGGTGAAAATACACTTTCATCAGCTAATACAGGCATAGAAATATTATCTGTTACGAGTTTTAAACCTTCAAAATCATGAGCTGCAACCGGCTGTTCAACTAACTCTATATTAAGTCCTGCATCTTCCATCTTTCTTAATGTATAAATTGCCTCTTTAGGATTCCATCCTTGATTAGCATCTATTCTTAAATCTACATCATATCCTACTGCCTCTCTTATAGCTTGCATACGTTTTAAATCTAATTTTGCATTCTTACCTACCTTAATTTTAAGTGTTCTATATCCCTTATTTATAGCTTCAATACTATCTTGTGCCATTTCTTCTGGGTCATTTACACTTATAGTTATATCTGTTGTTATTTCTTTTCTATATCCACCTAATAATTTATATACTGGAGCTTTATATAATTGTCCATACAAATCATAAATTGCTATATCTATAGCAGCTTTAGCACTTGTATTCTTTACAATTGATTTGTCTAACTTTAACATTATCTCTTCTATATTTTCAATATCCATTCCTATTATATGTTTTTTTATATGATCTTCTATCGCTCCAATAATAGCACCTGTTGTGTCACCTGTTATTACGCCTGTAGGTGGTGCTTCTCCATATCCTACATGTCCAGTATCAGTTTCAATTTTTATTATAACATCTTCTACACTGTTAACAGTTCTTAAAGCTGTCTTAAAAGGCTTCTTTAATGGAACTGATATATGTCCTATTTTAATGTCTTTAATTTTCATTATTTTGCCTCCTCTAGTTGATAATATTTTTTATATAATTATTATAGAATAGACATAACCTTACCGACTATTAACGCACCACCAGTACCTACAACATACCCCATCATAGCCATAAGTACACCTATTGGTATTAAAGCCTCACTATATGAAGCTGCAAGAATAGGTGCAGATGCAACACCACCTATATTAGATAAACTAGCAACACCGCATGTAAAAAGATCAAGTTTAAATACCTTAGCGACTAATGATAATACTACAGCGTGAATTCCTAAAATAACAAACCCTGAAATAATATATATTGGAGCTTGCGCAAGCTCTGCAAAGTTTGCTCTTGAAGCAATTAATGCCACTATTGTATACAGCATTGCATTAGAGATTTGAGAAGATCCTGGTAACTTTGCTAAAGGTGTCATAGCTCCTATAACTCCTGCAATAGTAGCTATTAAAACAGTCCAAGTTGTTGCAGATAAGAAATCTGATTGTGGCAATTTTCCACCTAAAGACATAGAAATTGCTGCTACAAGTAAACTTATTCCTGTTAAAATTATTAAGTCTGAAAACTCAATGCTTTTCCTTATGTTTTCTTGAGCACTTGCAAGTTGCTCCCCTACTTCATCAATTATACTTGTATCTGCTTTAGTCCATTTATTAAACTTATGACCAAATGGAACTAATGCTAATAAAAGCATTACCCATACTGAGTAATTGATAGAATCCATTAATAGTGCATATCCTAGCTTAGCGTCTGGAACACCTAAAGCACCTTGAACAGCTACCATATTACCTGTTCCACCCATCCAACTACCACATAATGCTGCAAAAGCTTGCCATGTATCAGTTTCATAGAATCCTTTAAAAATTGCATAAGTTAATATAAATCCTATACCTATACTTATTGACGCTGCAAAAAAACCTAATAACATTTTAGGTCCTAACTTTAAAATTTTTCTTAAGTCACATCTTAATAACATTAAAAAAATCATTGCAGGTAATAAATTGCTTTTAAATATTGAATAATACATATTTACATCATCAGTTTTTTGCCACATTCCAAATGTGGATAATAACATAGCCACTAAGTAAAGTAAAACTACTGCTGGTACATACTTGAAAAATTTACTATCCTTATATTTCTTTTCCGTCCAAACAAGAAATCCAGCTAAAAATACTAAAAAAGCTAAATAAGTAAAACCACTTGTAATCATAAAAATTCCTCCTTTTATTTTATTTTAATCCTTAAATGTGAATACAAAGTGACACTTAAGGATTGTTAACTTAGAACATCCCTTACTTTGAATATTTATATTATGAGAATTATTATCATAACAAAAAAAGCAAGACCATTTAAATGTATTTACAACATTCTTTGGCCTTGCTTACGACGATATATTCAATCTGAATAAACAAGTGCTTTTTTTCAAAATATTCAGTTTTAATTTATAATTATATTATATAGTAACTTATTAATACATGCAAGAAAAATTTAATTATATTTAAAAGTAAATTGTAGAATTAATTTCTATCTCATCAAGATAGACAGACAACTTAATTTTGCTTAATTATTGCTTTAATTTTATTTGAAAATAATATTCTATTTTTGTCATAATACTCTTCTTTACAAAAATATGGATTTACAAATGTATCTAGCTTTTTTGTAGGCTTATTAGATAAAACATGAATATAATTACCTAACTTGATTGCTTCTTCTAAATTATGTGTTACTAATATTACAGTTAGCTGTTTTTCTTTTTGAACCTCCATAAATAAATTAATTGCTTTTTCTTTCGATAGAACATCTAACGATTTAAAAGGTTCATCCATTAATATAATGTTAGCAGGATAAAGAAAAGCTCTTAGAAGATTTACCCTTTGAAGTAACCCTCCACTAAGCTGACTTGGATAGTGCTTTAAATAATTAGTAAGTTCTAAAGCTCTACTATATTTAAGAAATTTTTTATTATCTACCTTCCCACTTAGTGTATACATAATATTTTTCTCTACACTCTTCCACTGTAATAAACAGTGTTCTTGAGAAACATAGCTTATTTTTTGCCTATCTGTATTTTTAATAAAACCATTAAAATCCTTATCCAATCCTGAAATAATTTCTAATAACGTACTCTTTCCGCAACCAGAAGGACCGATAATTATATTTATTTTTTTAGGATATATAGTTAAGTTAACTTTATTTAAAATTACATTTTGGTCAAAACTTTTTTCAATATCTACTATTTTTATATTTATCACTCCTTATTACATTAAATATTTTGTCTATTGCTATACTTATGGTTACCATGATTATTAACCAAGCTAAAACTCCAGATGTGTTTAAATAATTTTTTTCTGCATAAATTGATCCACCAATAGAAAACTTCGGATGACTTAATACTTCACCTGCTACTATAGATTTGAATACAAGACCAAAAGCAGAGGATATTATATTGTATATCCCAAAATAAATACTAGGTATATATAAATCTTTTATCTTATAATACATAGACACGTTATAAATTTTAGTTATATTTAAAAGTTTAATATCAATAGATGAAAGTGTATTTATTACCTCTTCGTATAAAAGAGGAAATACCATTAAAAATCCAACTATAGATGGTGCAATTTCACTATTTGACCAAATTAAAATTAATAATATAATTGCAACTACTGGCACTATCTTTAAAAAATAAAGTACAGGTGCCAGTAATTTTCCTAATAAC
Source organism: Alkaliphilus sp. NP8 (assembly GCA_015978205.1). Classification (GTDB taxonomy): domain Bacteria; phylum Bacillota; class Clostridia; order Peptostreptococcales; family Natronincolaceae; genus Alkaliphilus_B. Next base: position 108,974 of record JADWMM010000028.1, read on the forward strand.
GGAAGTGTGTAAGCTAAAAATCCAAATAAAACAGCACAGGTTAAAGAAATAGAAAAGCTAGCTATAGTTCTTTTTAATGTTTGAGCAATTGATATGTAGTTCTGTTTTATTTTGAATATATCTGAAAGAGAGTGAACTACTTCTAATGGATAAGGTACGATAACACTTTCATTTATTAACCTAGATATCAATTGCCAAATAAGTATTAGTACTATTCCATACACTACAAACGCTAAATTATTTCGTATAGAAGATGCCTTCATCTGGAAGCTTTCCTCCTATTGTTTTAGGATTAAATTCTAATAAAACCTTCATATATTTCATATATATGTCCTTCATTTCATCTCCTGATATAAAGTCTAAGTTCATTCTACTCATTGATTCACTATCTAATACTTCTGAACTTACTGTAATGTCAAGGCTAGAGCTATATTCCACCAGCAAATCTATATTATCTTTTCCCCAGTTTATAGACTGTTCATATTTATTTAAAAATTTATTAATAAAATCAGAATAATTCTCTATTAAATCTTTTTTTATTATAAGTACAGTTTGTGGAAATCCTAAGTTTGAGTTTGTGGTTTCTGCAAATAACTCATTTAAACTAAACTGAATTTTTGCAGTTTTATCCTTAGATAGAATAGTACTTATAATAGGCTCTGGCGCTAATATAATATCTGCTTTTTTAGAAAGAAATGCAGGTGCTAATTCCGTTGCTCCTCCCATATAGTTTATGTTAACATCATTTAGTGGATCTATATTATTAGAATTTAATATGTATTGAAGAACTATATCTGGTGTTAGTCCTTTTCCTATGGTAGTTATATCCTTACCTTTTAAATCTTGAATAGAAGAAATATTTTCTCTAGATACAATATATAGATTACCAAATCCACTAATACCTCCTACAGCATAGCTTTCAGATTTATTATAAGCTACAGATGCTAAATTAGAAGGTACTATGGCAATATCAAACTCTTTGTTCATAACCTTTGAAACTATTAAATCCGGGCCTTTTATTAATTCATAATCGATAATAATATTATCTTGTATATTTTCCTGTTCTTTAGCTAGTTTAGCCATACTTAAAGCTGGTATACCATCTGCAAATCCTACCTTTAATCCAACAGGATCCTTTGTTACTTCTACTTCTTTCTGTTTCTGATTATTTATTGCTTCTTCTTGAATTTCATTACTTGTACTACAACCAGTTAATACTAAAGATAAAGCCATAACACATATTAAAAAATATAAAAATACATTTCTTACCAAAATAATCTCTCCCTCTATAATAGATTTTAATATTTTATACTTTCGTCAATGCAGTTTTCACACTTATGTTGTCAAGCTTTCCTAATTTTCCTGTCATAGCACTTATTTGATCCATACTTCCATCTACAATTATAGAAATAATAGATATTCCTCTATCCTTATATGGTACACCCATTCTACCTACTACTATATTTGCATAATCATGAAGTATCCCATTCACCTTTGACGCATTGCTTATATCCTCTACTACTATACCTACTACACCTATCCTTTTTTCCATCTACTAGCCCCCTTTTTAAATATTTTGAAAATGTTCAAAACGCATCTTCGATGCTTTCGTAAAGTAAAACTTCCCTATTATATAAAAAATGCCTTCTAATAAAGGTTAGAAGGCATAATTTTATACACTATACATCTCCCTTTCGCTTAGAATATCTTTGCAATTAGGTTTATATATTAAATTTAATACTATAGTATCGGATATTCCAATACTACAGAATAAATATTATTTTCTATTTCCAAAATTTATGTCTCTTAATATAATGTGTATGCAGATACTTATGACTTATTTCTGAATTTGGCTGTTCTAAAAACTCTTCGTATATTTTAGTTATATATGGATTTTTGTGTGACTTTCTTAATAGCTTTGCTTCATCTTCACTATATATTGCAGTAGCTCTTTGTAATCTAATATCATTGCCCATTATATAATCTGAACTAACTATTGGCTGTCCTCCACCAGTTACACATCCACCTGGACATGCCATTACTTCTATAAAGTGATATTCCTTTTCACCAGATTTTATTAATTCCATAGCTTTTTTTGCATTTCCTAAACCATGAACTATAATAGAGTTAATTGTGATACCATTTGGTAGTTCTATTGCTGCTTCTTTTATACCTTCCAAGCCTCTAACTACTGTATAATCTACATTATCTAACTCCTTGCCAGATAATATTTCAAATACTGTTCTTAAAGCTGCTTCTGCAACTCCACCTGTAACCCCAAATATTACTGCTGCTCCAGTAGACTCTCCAAATGGATTGTCGAATTCTTCATCTTGTAAATTTTTAAAATCTAATCCTGCTTCCTTTATCATTCCTGCTAATTCTCTAGTTGTTAAAACATAGTCTATATCCTGAAGTCCGTTATTTGATAGTTCCTCTCTGTTACCTTCATATTTTTTAGCTGTGCACGGCATTATAGATACAGTAACTATTTTTTCAGGTTTTATATCCATTTTTTCTGCGAAATAACTTTTTACTAATGCACCTTCCATTTCGTGAGGTGATTTACATGTTGATAAATTATCTAACATATCTGGATAAAAATGTTCTATGTATTTTATCCATCCAGGACAACAAGATGTCATAAGAGGAAGATTTTCTCCTGACGTTAATCTGTTTATTAACTCAGTTCCTTCTTCCATTATAGTTAAATCTGCTGAAAAATCAGTATCAAATACCTTATCAAATCCTAACCTTCTAAGCGCTGCTACCATTTTGCCTGTTACACTTGTTCCTACTGGCATTCCAAACTCTTCACCTAAAGCTGCTCTTATTGCTGGTGCAGTCTGAACTACTACATATGTTTCAGGATTATTTATAGCCTTCCATACATCTTTAATATTTTCTTTCTCATATAATGCACCTACTGGACAGGCTGTTATACACTGACCACAGTTAGTGCAAAATACATCGTCCAGAGATTTTCCATATGGAGGCGCCACCGTAGTATCAAAGCCTCTCTCTATAAATCCAATAGCATTAACTTGCTGTACCTTAGCACAAGTATTAATACATCTTCCACAAAGTATGCATTTTTCTGGATCTCTTGAAACTGATGGAGATAAATCGTCAGTACCTAATTGTAGTCTTTCACCATCATATTCTACTTCTCTAATATTTAATTCATTTGATAAGCTCTGTAATTCACAATTATCACCTCTAATACAGGTAGTACATTCCCTTTTATGATCTGATAATATAAGTTTTACTACTGTCTTTCTAGCTTCTCTTACCTTTGCAGTATTAGTTTTAATATTCATTCCATTTTCTGCTACTATTGAACACGATGCAACTAATTTAGGTCCCGATTCTACCACACACACTCTACAGCTTCCACTGTTATTAACACCTTTTAAATGACAAAGTGTAGGTATATGCTTACCTATTGTTCTTGCTGCCTCTAATATTGTAGTGTCTTTCGGTACTTCAACTTCCATACCATCTATCGTAAGTTTAACCATACTTATTCACGCTCCTTTTTAAAAGTATTTTCTATAGCCTCGAAGCGACATTGATCCATACAGGCACCACATTTAATACACTTTTCTTGATCAATACTATATGGCTTTTTAACTACACCGGTTATTGCATGTACTGGACAAACTCTAGCACAAACTCCACATCCAACACATCTTACTGGTTTTATTGTATAGCTCTTAAATGCTTTACACACTCCAGCCACACATCTATGTTCATTAACATGAGCCTCATATTCATGCCTAAAGTACTTTAGTGTTGATAATACTGGGTTTGGTGCTGTCTGACCTAACCCACATAAAGCAGTAGCTTTTATATCATGAGAAAGTCTTTCTAGATTATCTATGTCTTCAATAGTTCCTTTTCCTTCAGTTATTTTTGTTAGTATTTCCAGAAGTCTCTTGGTTCCAATTCTACAAGGAGAACATTTTCCACAAGATTCGTGAGATACAAATTCTAAGAAGAATTTAGCAACATCTACCATACAATTATCTTCATCCATTACTATCATTCCACCAGAACCCATCATAGATCCTATTGCTGTTAAAGTATCATAATCTATAGGTGAATCTATATGTGTAAAAGGAATACATCCACCAGATGGTCCACCTGTTTGAACAGCCTTAAATTCTTTGTTATGTGGTATTCCACCACCTATTTCATAAATAACCTCTCTTAAAGTTGTTCCCATAGGAATTTCAACAAGACCTGTGTTTGTTATCTTCCCTCCTAATGCAAACACCTTAGTTCCAGGACTTTTTTCCGTTCCAATAGATCTAAACCACTCTGAACCCTTCAGTATCATTTGTGTTATATTAGCAAAAGTTTCTACATTATTAATGAGAGTTGGTTTGCCCCAAAGTCCAGAATTAGCGGGAAATGGAGGTTTTTGAACTGACATTCCTCGCTCTCCTTCTATAGAACGTATAAGTGCAGTTTCCTCACCACATACAAATGCTCCAGCACCAAGTCTTAATTCAATATCAAAGCTAAAATTAGTACCTAAAATATTTTTTCCTAAAAGTTCATATTCCTTAGCTTGAGATATAGCTTTTTCTAATCGTTTTACAGCCATTGGGTACTCTGCTCTTATGTATATAAAGCCCTTATTTGCTCCTACTGCATATCCAGCTATAGTCATAGCCTCTAATATAGATTGTGGATCTCCTTCCAAAATGGATCTATCCATAAAAGCACCCGGATCTCCTTCATCTGCATTACATACTACATATTTTTTATCATTTTCAGCTTTAGCAGTGAATTCCCATTTCAAGCCAGTAGTAAAGCCTCCGCCTCCTCTTCCCCTTAGTCCTGATTCTTTTAATAAATCTACTACCTCCTTAGAAGTCATTTCTATTATAGCTTTTTCTAAAGCTTTGTATCCATTAAGAGCTATATATTCATCAATAGATTCTGGATTAATTATTCCACAGTTTTTGAGAGCAATTCTTTTTTGTTTTTTAAAAAAATTAACTTCTTCTAATTTAGTTGAATTAATATTTGCTAACCCTTTTGTATTTAAATTATCTAAAATATGTTTAATAGTATACTCTTCTACTATATGTCCGTTTTTAATGTGATTACTTACTACTTTTTTTACTTTTTCAGGTGTCATTCTAACATATGTTACTTTATCTTCTCCAGGCATAATTACATCAACTATAGGCTCAAGATCACATACACCTATACAGCCAGTTTGTGTAATAGCAATATCAGATAGACCTAACTGATTTAATTGCTCTTGAAACTCAGAAATTACGGACTCTGCTCCAGCTGCAATACCACAAGTAGCTACGCCTACTAATATTCTTGCAATACTTCCATTTGTATACTGACATACTTCATCTTTAAACGTATTTCTTATTTCATTAAGTTCAATAGCTGATTTCATTATTTTCCCCCTTTAAAATTTATTTATATTCTCTTAATATTTTAGGAATATCGTGGGATGATAACTTACCATAAACCTTTTCATCTATCATTATTACTGGTGCTAGTCCACATGCTCCAATGCATCTAGTAGCCTGTAGAGTAAACTTTCCATCTTCTGTAGTACTTCCTTCTTCAATACCTAGTTCACTACTTAATCTCTCTAAAATATTTTGAGCACCTTTAACATAACAAGCTGTACCTAAACACACGCTTATAATATGTTGTCCTTTAGGCTCTAATGAGAAGAAAGAATAGAACGAAGCGACTCCATAAATCTGAGTAATTGGTATATCTAATTCTTCCGATACTAGCATTAAGGCTTCTTCTGGGAGATAACCATAAACACTCTGTATTTTATGTAATGCTGGTATTAGTGCACCTTCTTTCCCTTTAATATCTCGTAGTTCTTCCTTTGCCTTTAGCAAAGTTTTACTTGTTTGCTGGTTAGCGCAACATTTTTTCACATTTTCCATCCATTAATCCCTCCATCCTTTTTTAATTTACTTAACATAGTGATAACTAAAAAACAGTCTGTTATCTTGGTAACTATTATATCAAATTTATGAGTCGATTCAACATAATATTCTTTATTTTTTGAATATTCTATATATTGATATTTTTTTAACATCATTCTGCAACACAATAGGATATATATCAATAAAATAAGCAATTAATGATATTTTTATTACCATTAATTGCTTATTTTTTAACACATTTTCTTTTTCAAAAAATATATCATTATTTGTAATTTGTTATTTTACTTTATGTAACTATTCAGTAATTCAACGCATATCATGTTATCAGTTACTTTCCCATAAATAAGGGACTACTATACAAAACACTATTTTAAAACAATATAAGAGGGGTGGCACTGTGACAGAATCAATACTTTTAGTACTCGTCTTATCTTTAGATGCTTTTTTAGCTAGCATAGCCTATGGGACTAATAAAATTAAAATTCCCTTAAAATCTATAATTATTATAGTTCTTGCTTGTTCTTCTATACTTACATTCTCCATATTACTAGGCTCTCTAACTAAAAATATAATACCATTAAATTTGGATTCAATATTTAGTTTTTTAATATTATTAACTTTAGGTGTATTCTATTTATTTCAAAGTATAGTGAAAGCTTATATTAGAAAGTCTTCTAATAAAAATAAAAAATTAGAATTAAAAGTGTCTGATTTAATAGTAAATATTTATATTGATGAAATTAATGCAGATTTTGATAATTCAAAATCTATTAACCCTAAAGAAGCTTTTTTTCTTGCAATAGTTCTTTCTTTAGATTCATTAGCTGTAGGATTCAGTAGCGGATTAGGAAATATAGATTATATCCAAGTAATATTTCTCTCTTTAATTGGTGGTATTTTAGCTATTTGTATGGGATTATTTATAGGACAAAAATTTGTTGAAAACTCTAAGGTTGATGTATCTTGGCTATCTGGCATTCTTTTACTTATTTTAGCATTTAAAAAATTATTATAAAACAATGTTGTATTTACTGTTTAATGTATGTTATAATAGGAAACAATATATTAAAATTACTAAAAACATTGAAGGAAATAAGTAGTCACTATGGTTACAATATTAGAGAATAGATCGGTTGGTGAAAGGTCTATAGTACATAGTAAGATGAATTACATTCTGGAGTTGTGAAGTCAAAAACTTCACCGGTTCCCATCCGTTATAATGGCTTGAGGCATCTATATGATGTAAATTAAGGTGGTACCACGGGTTATCTCGTCCTTACGGACTTGATAGCCCTTTATTTTTGCAAAAATATAAATTAGTACTTTTTAAAAAAATTATAATAGGAGGTATTTAATATGAAAAACGCTTTTGATATTCTAAAAGATCGTGGTTTTATTAAACAAACCACTCATGAAGATGAAATTAGAGAAATGTTAGGTAAGGAAAAAGTTACCTTTTATATAGGCTTTGATCCAACAGCAGATAGCTTACATGTAGGCCATTTTGTTCAGGTTATGGCTATGGCTCACCTGCAAAGAGCAGGACACAGACCTATATTCCTTGCAGGCGGAGGTACTGGAATGATCGGTGACCCATCTGGAAGAACCGATATGAGACAGATGATGACTCCTGAAACTATTCAACATAATGTTAATTGTTTTATTGAACAAACTAAAAGATTAATCGATTTGTCAGAGGAAAATGCTATTATTGAAAATAATGCTAACTGGTTGTTAGACTTAAACTACGTTTCATTTATTAGAGAGATAGGCAAACATTTTTCTGTTAATAGAATGTTAACTGCAGAATGCTTTAAAAACAGAATGGAAAAAGGATTGTCTTTCTTCGAATTTAATTACATGATTATGCAATCCTACGACTTTTTAGAGTTATTTAGAAGACATGAATGTAGACTTCAACTAGGTGGAGATGATCAATGGTCAAATATTATCGCAGGTGCTGACTTAATTAGAAGAGTCGAAGGCGAATCTGCTTATGGAATGACATTTACACTTCTAACTACAAGTGAAGGTAAAAAAATGGGTAAAACTCAATCTGGAGCGATTTGGCTAGATCATAATAAGACATCCCCATTTGAATTTTACCAATATTGGAGAAATGTTGCAGATGCTGATGTTGAAAACTGTCTTTCTCTATTAACATTCTTACCTCTAGATGAAGTAAGAAGATTAGGAGCACTACAAGGAGCAGAGATTAATAAAGCCAAAGAAACTCTTGCTTTTGAAGTTACTAAACTTGTTCATGGTGAAGATGAAGCAAAAAAAGCTGAAGAAGCTGCTAAATCTTTATTCGGTAAAGGAAACTTAGCTGGATCTGTTCCATCTACTGAAATTAATAAAAAAGAATTTAGTGATGGCATAGATATTATTACACTACTTACTAAAACAGAATTGGTTCCATCTCGTGGAGAAGGTAAACGACTTATAAAGCAAGGTGGAGTTTCAATTAATGATGAGAAAATAATAGATTTTGATACTAATATTACTCTTGATTTCTTTGAAGATAATATCTTAATGATCAAAAAAGGGAAAAAAACATATCACCAAGTTAAACTAATAGATTAAATAATACATCAGTTACAATTAATTCTTTAAGTTAAACATTATTAAGCGACTAGGCTACTTTTTAATATTTAAGTTCCCTAGTCGCTATTTTATATTTTCATAAAATTAAAGTTCAATACATTAATGGATATATAGTAATTAATTATTATATATTAAGTTTTCTATTCCCCTTGCTACTCCATGTTCATCATTAGAAGTTGTAACGTAATCAGCTTGTTCTTTAACATATTTCTCTCCATTTCCCATAGCCACAAATATTCCTACAGAATCCTTCATAGATAAATCATTATAATTATCCCCAAATGCTATTATATCTTCAGAATTTATATTATATATTTCACTTAACATCTTTATTCCATTACCTTTAGATACTGCTTTATTCATAACTTCCAAATTATTATACCATGACTTATCTATAGTTATGTTCTTTATTCTCTTCAATTCTTCTCTTATAGAGTTCATCTTATTATTGTCATCATCAACAGCCATCATTTTTAATACATTCAAGTTGTTAGTTTTAAAATAATCTAGTGCATCTTCCATTTTTTCTACATGCACCTTATGTTTTTTACTTTGATCTTCATTCCAATTTTTATATATATTAGAATTAAATTTTGATTTTTCAACATATATATTTTCTTCATCATACATATGGAAATAGACTTTATGTTTTTGAAAAACTTCTATTATTTTTGATATGCTATCTTTGTTAATCGGTTTTATATCTAAAGTCTTATTATTATGACCATCTTTAATAATAGCCCCATTACAAGCTATTATAGGTGCTTCAATACCTAATAGCCTAGCATAAAATATTGCAGATGTAAAAATTCTTCCAGTTGCTATTGCTACTTTAATTCCTGAACTTTGCAATCTACTTATAGCTTTTTTATTTTCTTCACTAATTTTTCTATAGCTATTAAGTAATGTTCCATCCATATCTAATACTACCAGTTTATATTTCATATTAATTCTCCTTTGCTATTTAAATTTATAATTTGTAAAAATTTTCATATATCATATTGACAAATAATTAACATTGTCCTATAATAAAAATATAATTCTATATAATAATTATTATTTATTATAATTAAGGTGGTGTGTATTGTGGAAGTTTTGATAAAAGAGTTAAAGTCTAATAAGTGTAAAATTACGCCTCAAAGAATTGCTGTGTATAGAACAATTAAAGAGTCAAAAGATCATCCAAATGCTGAATCTGTTTTTAATAAATTGTATTCTACATACCCTACTATGAGCTTAGCAACTGTATATAAGTCACTAGAGCTATTTGTGAAACTAGGGTTAATACAAGTAATAAATATTGGTGAAAACAGTTTTAGATATGATGGAAGAACAGATGATCACCAGCATATCGTATGTACTAAATGCTCCAAGATTGAAGATATAGATAGTAATATTTTTGAAAATTTATCTTTACAGGTAGAAGATATTTCAAATTATGAAATTGAAAAACAACAACTTTGTTTTTATGGAGTTTGTGCTAAATGTGTTCACAAATCTAATTCTAAGTAAATTTTTTTTATATTTTCAAGTTTGATAAAGGAATAACTTGTAAAGAGTTAGTATATTTATTCTTATCTACAATCATATTTATTTTATATGCTAATTGTAGATTTTTTTTTGTTATAACGTTTTCTGGATTACCCATTATTACTTGTTTTCCTTTATTAAGAAGTAGTATTTTATTACTATACCTAGCAGCTAAGTTTATATCATGAAGTGCTATAATAACAGTAATATTTTTTTGTTTATTCAATACTTTTAATAAATCTAGTATTTCTATTTGATGATGCATGTCTAAGGCAGCTGTAGGCTCGTCTAATAAAATAATTTTAGGTTCTTGTGCTAATGCTCTTGCTATAACTACTCTTTGACATTCACCACCACTTAGTTCATTAATGTTCCTGTCTTTTAAATCCCAAGTGTTAGTTTTTTTCATTACTTCTTCTACTATAGAAATATCTGCTTCAGATTCTATTTGAAACCTTTTTATATAAGGATTTCTACCCATTAAGACTATATCATAAGCTGTAAAGTCATATTCAATATTTGTATTTTGAGGAACTACCCCTATCTGACGTGCCAATTCCTTTAACGAATATTTTTTTAGTTCTTTATTACCTAAAAATACAGTTCCTTCTTGTGGCGTTAAAGTAGAAGCTATATTTTTTAATAATGTAGACTTTCCTGAACCATTTGGTCCTATTATAGTTATTATGTTTCCTTCAATAAATTCTAAATTTATATTGTCCAAAATTTTATTTTTATTATATGAAAACACTAATTTTTCTACTTTAATAGATTTACTCACATATTCACCACCTATACTGTTCGTTTTACTTTTCTAAGTAAATAAATAAAAAAAGGTCCTCCAGATAAAGCAGTAATAATTCCAACAGGTACTTCAGTAGGGGCAATAATTGTTCTAGCTAATGTATCTGCAATAACTAGAAAAATACCTCCTAACAATCCACTTGCTGGTATTAGAATACGGTGATCTGGTCCAAAAATCAAACGTGTTATATGGGGAACTATAAGACCTACAAATCCAATTATACCACTAATAGAAACTAAAAAAGCAGTTATTAATACACTAGTTATTAAAATTATTTTCTTTGTATGTTCTGTATCAACTCCCATATTTTTAGCATTATCTTCTCCTAACAACATTATATTTAAATCTTTAGCAAATATATATATTATACCGCTTCCTACTAAAACTGGAACTACAGCTATAAGTACATGATCCCATCCTCTTCCAGAAAAACTCCCTAGTGTCCAAAATGTAATTTTACTTATATCTTTAGTTGAAAGAGTCATTATAAATGACATTATAGCAGTAAAAAATTGACCCGTTGCAACTCCTGCTAATAACAATGTAGTTACTGCTACTTTACCTTTTATCCTAGACATATTATATACAATTAGTGTGGCTAATAAAGCTCCTATGAATGCAAATATTGATACTGCACCCATACCCAAAAACGTATTATTTAATTTTAATAAAATTGCTATAGAAGCACCTAGAGCTGCTCCTGAAGAGGTTCCTACAATAAAAGGATCAGCCATAGGATTCTTTAGCATTCCTTGAAAAGCTACACCTACTATTGATAAGCCATAACCTACCATAAAAGAAATTAATACTCTTGGTAATCTAATATTCTGTATTATAGAAATATGTGAGTTCTGCATACCTGAAATATTAATATACTTTTTAATAACGGGTACTTTATTAAAAATAATCTTCATACTATCTACAACTGTTATATTAGCTACTCCTATAATTACAGAAATAGATATTGTTATAAAAACGATTACTAATAATATCGAAAATATTTTAAAATAATTATGCTTTTTCATATATCTGTCCTCCATAAAAACTATGGTAAATAATCCAACTATTATAGTGGGATTATTTTAATTAAATATTTCAGGATGTATAGATTTTGCAAACAACTCTAAAGCTTCCATTATTCTAACACCAGGTCTTGAAACTATATTAGGATCTAATAATTCTATTCTATCATTTTTAATAGCAGTCATTACATCATAGCCAGGTCTAGATTTTATATTATTTCTTAACGTTTCAATCTCTTCCGAATTTAAATACTGACTTTCTGCAGTATGAGCAGGAGCTATATATACTTCTGGATCTTTCTCTATCATAGATTCTGTGCTGTATTGAGGGTAAGCATCTTTCACATCAGCTGCAATATTTTCTCCACCTGCTAAATTTATTAATTCATGTATAAATGATCCTTGTCCAGCTGTCATTAAAGGCTCGTCCCAAATTTGATAAAATACTCTTACATTCTCTGTATCTTTTACTTTATTAATAATGTCATCTCTTTTTTGTTCCATTTCATTTACAATTTCATTGGCATTTTCTTCTACATCCATTATTTTGCCAATTTCAAGTATATTGTTTAAAATATCATTTATAGTTTCAGATTCATAAACTATTGTATGAATTCCATTATCTTGAATTTGATCTATAGCTTCAGTAGAAGATTCACTATATAAAAACACAACATCTGGGTCAAGCTCTAATATTTTTTCAATATTTATTGCAAGAGCATTTCCTACTTTTTCTTTTTCTAAAGCTTCTGTAGGATAATCACAATAATCAGATACTCCTACAACTTTATCTTCTGCACCTATAGAAAATAATATTTCTGTTACACTAGGAGCAATAGAAATGACTCTTTCAGGCTTTTCAGTTATAGTTATAGAGTTCCCAGTGTCATCTGTAACTTGGACTCTATAATTTCCCTCTTCTATATTTCCATCTACATTGTTTTGAATGTCATTTTCTGTTTCACTTGTACAACCTATAAAAAGCATAGATAGTAATGTTAATACTATCAAAAATACTGTTCCTCTTGATTTATTCATAAAATTTTCCTCCTTTTATAGCTGAATATTAAATAATTAATACAAATAAAAAAATCCCATATCTATAAGATAGGGACTATAAGGCGTAATAACAATCAACCTCTCCCTCCGAAGGTATTTATACTTAAAATTAGGCAGGTCTCCTGACTTGCGAATCATTTTACTTCAGCACCTTCCCAGCCGTAGCCAGTGGTATATTGCTGTTTCATCATCACTTACAGTAGCGGGGGCTGTATGGATTTTCACCATTTTCCCTTTTAAGCTTAAATAGCACCGTTTATATTCTATTTAATCGTTTTAATAATATCAGAAAAAAAATATATTTTCAATAGATCAAAATTTATACTTTAAAAGAAAAATATATCCTATTATCTCTTGATACTTTCTTTAACTCACTTATTTTTAATTTTTCTTCTATTAACGGACTTATTATACAAATACTATCTTGATCTTCTTCTTCATTTACATGTAAACTTAAAGTATACTCACCTTTAGGTAAGTTTCTAATCATAATCCACAAATACTCTTTTCCAAATTCAACATGTATACTTTCATATTTTGTAATAAATTTTTCTTTTATTAGTTTAGAAACTATTTCTGTTTCATTTTTTAGTTCTATATTAATATGTTTTTTCAATATTAAACTTAAAGGATATTCTTTGAAAGTTTTATTACTTATATGTTCTATAGGTTCACTAAATTGATAAATGTCTGAAATATATTTTATAGAACTTTTTAAAATATCGCCATGACTCGCTTCTATTATATACGTTTTAGCATTAGGTATATTTGAGCTAGCAACTGTTACTGTACCGTCTCCTTTAATTGTCCTTAAAGTTCCTTTAACATATCCTTTTTTATTCTCTAATAATTCCTCTTTATCTAATATTAAAAATTTATCTGTTTCCTTATTGGTACCTATAAAACAATATAAATTTTCAATTCTATTTATTAACATATCAATATTGTTATTTAAATAATTTAATAAATCATTAGTACCTATAGTATATTCTCTAGGGTAAAATTCATAAGTATTTTCTGTTTTATAACATAACAATTCACCATAGTCATCTGAAGGTATTAAGTCTTTTATACCAGGAAAATTTTCATGTAGTTTTTCAATATTTCCTTTACCTAATGGTATATCTAAAATTTTAGAAAATAACCAAATATATCCTCTACGTATAATTTCAAATAATTGTTTTTCATTATGGTTTCTTTTAATTTCTTTTCCAGCATACCATAAATAATAGGCTTCAATATTTCCTTTATTAGGAGTTCCAAAACACATAAAATTTCTAATGTTAAATTTATAAGATCTACCTTGAATATAGGTACGTGCTACAATTCCACCCATACTATGGCATAGTAAATCTATTTTTTTATTAGAATTTTTATTTTCTACTTCAGTTATTAAAGGCTTTAAGAACTGTTCTACTATTTCTGTACAGCTTTTTCTCCAATCATAATAGCATATAAATAAACTTTTATCTAACTCATATCCTAATTTTTCTAACTCAGATATAAACGGCTTATAAATCCAACTAGACATTCCAAAACTCCAGTTAATTTTACACCCTAACATTTCGCCTCCTATAGACCCCATTAGACCAGGAACAAATATAATTGGATTTAGTTTATTATCTTTCATACTTCTCCCTTCTTTCTTTCATTAATATTAATTATTTATATGCTATTTGTTTTCAAAAAATTAAAGTGGCATTAATATGCCACTTTTTGAGAATTATATTGTTCTTTTGCTAATCTCCAATGTTCTCTAGCTTTCAATTGAATTTGTCTTTTATTTTTAATATCAGGATGTTCTAGAGTTATACCGTACCATTGAATAGCCTCTTGGTATTTTCCTATTTTTCTATTTAATTCTCCATTTAGATAAACTAAAGATACTTCATCTAAACCAGATTCTTCTACTCGTTCTTTTTCATAAGCATCTTCAAAACACTCTAATGTATGCTTTAAAAATTCTTGTTCTTTTGAACTATTAATCTCTCTATATAACCATGCAAGTCTTAAGCTTATACCACCTTTATAAGTTTTTGATTTGTTTAATATTTGAGCAACTAACAGCGCCATTTTATAACTTTCTTCTGCTTCATGAAATGTTCTCTTATTTCCAAAACTACGTTCATTCCATTTAGAACCTATAGCTTTTTTAAGTATATTAACTTGCTCTTTATTTATATTTTGAAATTCTTTTTCTGTAGCACTATACCCACACTTAGGACATACAAAAATATAGTAATATAGTGGATTTATATCATTTTTATATATTACATTAAAATCATCTTCTCGTTTTTTTATTCTAAGAGGCCTGGTCCTAACTTTTTTAGTTTTAAATTTGTTTTTGCATACTGGACAATTGCAGTCTTTATCATATAATAAATTTTCCATATTGCTACCTCCTTAAACTGGATATATTATATCAAATTAAACTACAATTATCTATTAAATCTAATATATTTATAATTTCCTTACTCCTTCTACAATAATTCCTTCTTTAGGTGGGTAATAATCTTTAGTTATCTTTTCTCTTTTAATTTCTTTTCCTTCTTCCTTATAAACCTTATACGTAATTACACGGTAACCTTTTTTAGGTTTTTTAATAATCTTCTTTTCATTTAAATACATATTTTCATCTTTCTTTATTTCTATTTTGGGGTCAATAACTTCAACAACTTCTGACTCCAAATCTATTGATATATTATCTGATTTTTTACTATGTATTTTTACAAAAAGTCTATTTCCATTAATAAAACTTTCTATGTAAATTGGATACTCTTTATTATTTTTAAATTTAAAATCTATATAACCATAAGAAACAGTTGCATCTTGCCCTAAAGGAACATAATTAACAGGCAAACCATGATTCCGTCTGGCTATTACTTCTAAATTAGAGCGAACAGCTGCTTGATACAATGTTGTAGATACTTGACATACTCCACCACCTGTATCTGGCACTAACTCACCATTAATAATAACAGGTGCTTCTTTATAACCTGCTTCTGCACTTCTAGGTCCTGTACTCTTATTAAATGAAAATTCTTCATCCGGCATTAATAGCGTATTATTAATGCTATTTGAAGCTAATTTAATGTTCTCTGATCTACCTAATACTGCACTATTAAAAGTAGTACTATATTCTCCAATTAAGTCTTGGATAACAATTAAATCTTTTTCTAATACTTTTGGACTAGGATTATAAGTAGATATATTAATTGGACTACTGTTTAGTTTTTTGATATTACTTACTATTTCTTTTTTCAAATTATTTTTTCTAACTTCTACACCTAAAATCTCCTTTCTAATTATAAACTTATTGTCTTTCCGTACGATTTTAGCATTTATAGGCTCTTTATTAATAGATTGACTAACTCGCTCTATTATATTATCAATTTCGCCTAAATCATAATTTGGATCTAATTTAATTATTTCAGGATTTTTCTTCAGATCATTAATTTTTTTTATCCGTTCATAATAATTTCCAGATCTACCTATTCCATAGGCTTTAGAAATATAGTCATCAAATACATAATATAGACCTATATCTTCATAATAAAAGTTCCATATTTTATCATCATAAATTAATTTTATATTAAATGATGCTAATTGCTTTTCAAAAACTTGTTTTACTTTATCTTTAGCCACATTAGGTATAAGTCCTCCAACATTTACATTTTCAATATATATATTAGGATATATTTCTGAACTATTCAGCATTTTTATATTTAAAAACATAAATATAAAGCATGAAAAAATTATTACTCCACTAATTATAAATAAATTTTTTTTAGAAAAACTTTTTATAGGAGTATTAGGTCCCATACATGACCACCTCTAAATATATCAATATGCTTAATATATACTATTTTTATTTTTAAAAAATATTCGTATTATACTTTTAATTTTCCCAATATATTTTTATTTCATCTCCATTGTTGAGCAAATCTGTATAATTTGCATCCTCACCATTTAAAATAAGCATTAACTTTCCTTTAACCTCACTACGATCAAACTCAATAAAATCAAAAATATCTACAAATATAATGTCTCTATTCTTTTTAGGTATTTCTACAGTTTCATTATTACATTTAACTACTATAGTTTCATAGTCTTTTATATCATCAAAACCTATTTTATTTTTTTCTTCTTTAATAATTTCTTTATCTTTTACCTTTTCTTGTCCTTCTAAGTCACTTTTATTTTCAATATCTATTTTATCATTGTTCTTAATTTTACTCTCTAATATAGCTACTTCACCATTAATTTTAATTATATGATCTTTATATAAAATATCTATATATTTGCAAAGAGATTTAACATTATATATTTTTTGGTATTTAACATTATCTCCTTCACTAATATTAAAATTAGAATCTACCTTTTGACCATTTATTGTAAGATCATATATTTGAGGTATGGACTTATAATTTACAAATATCTCATTTTCTAATGGTAATATATTTTTAATTAAATAATTTCCTGTATCTCCTTCTCTAGAAGGAATTATCTTTATAATATCTCCATTTTTTATATCTGATTCTATATTTGAAATTGTTTCATTTATATAAATTTGTGCTGGCTCACCATACTTGCCATGTAATTCTATTTTTTCTTCATTTATAGTTATATTTATAGATTTTCCTCTTTTTGGTATTAAAGTTCTTGGGTTAAGGTCTGCTAATACTAATGCATCTTTTACTTTAAGCTTTTTAGTTTTAAAAAGTTTAAATTGCCTGTCATTTACATATATCTCAATAAAATCTAAATCTATATTATTTATTGATTTAGTTAAAATACCAACGGGAGTGATATATTCTGGGCCTGCAATAGAATCTGATATATCAGTAGTATTTTTTATTATATCTAGACCTTTTACTACTACTCTCTCCTTTGCTATTTTTAATTCTTCTGCAATAAATAGATTTAAATATGGTATTTGACTTCCTCCACCAATTAAAAACACTGCACTAGGTCCACTTCCATTCTGTTCAACAATATTAGAAGCTATTAATTTAGCCAATTCCTTTATTGACGGTTTAATTTGGTTTAATATATCTTCTGTATCTATTTCATGTGATATTCCTACTATATCAGTAAATTTTTGTACTTTTTGTTTGCATAAATTTACTTTTAACTTTTCTGCTGAATCAAAATCTAATAAATATTTTTTGGATATTTCCTCGGTAATGTGATCTCCTGCTTTAGAAATCATGCTATAAGCTACAATTGTACCATCCTTAGTAATAGCAATATCTGATGTACCTGCACCTATATCTACTAATGCTAAATTTAATAATCTTGCATTTTGTGGAATAGCTACTTCAATTGCTGCAATAGGTTCTAACGTCATATACCTTATTTCTAAGTTTAATTTTGACATTACAGAATATAAGCTATCTACAACAATCTGCGGCAAAAATGTTGCTAAAATCTCAATTTTCATTTTATTTGCTTTATGATCTAATGGATTTGTAATAAAACTATCATCTATATAATAATTCATTATAGTATGACCTACACAAAAATATTTTGTACTATCCTCAGACTCTTTTTCTAATTCATTTTGAGCTTTTTGTAGACCTTCTATTTCTAAACTATTTATTATATCCTTATTTATATTTTTTGTAGAATCAATTTCTCTTTCAACAGTAACTTTTTTTGTTTTTAAAGAACGACCGGCTGCAGCAATAGATACATGTTCCAAAGTATAACCCAATTCTTTTTCTAAAGATGTCTTTACTTTTTTCACACTTTCTACTACACCATCAATATCATGTATTTGTCCATTATACATCGCTCTTTTTTCATGAAATTCTACGGCTATATTCTCTATATTTATTTTACTATTTTCTTTTCTTCCTAGTATACCTACTATACTTCTAGTCCCAATATCTAAAGCAAAAACAAAATCATGGTTTTTCATTACCTTATCTGACATTTTCTACATCCTTTCTACTTAAAACGATCTTATAACAAATAATTCTCCATAAAATTTTGTTTTCCTTTTTTAGTCTTAACTAATATTAAATAAAAAGTTATTTTTATATACATATTTAAATATAGATAAATAAAAAAACTCAGCAGATTTCTGCAGAGTTGTCACAAACTTATACTTTCTATTTTGTAATTTGTTTATAATAATTACAATGTTCTTTTATTATACATTCACTACAGTTTGGATTTCTTGCGTAACAACATCTTCTACCATGAAATATTAAAAGATGGTGGGCTAAACTCCAAAGTTCCTTATCTATAGCTTTTTGTAACTGTTTTTCAGTATCTAATACATTCTTAGCATTGGCTAGTCCAATTCTATTAGATACTCTAAAAACATGAGTATCTACAGCTATAGAAGGTACACCAAAGGCATTGCTTAAAACTACATTAGCAGTTTTTCTACCTACGCCAGCTAAAGACATTAATTCTTCCATTGTATTTGGAACTTCCCCATTAAACTTTTCTTTTAATTGTCTACACATTAAAAGAATATTTTTTGTCTTATTTCTATATAATCCAATCTGTTTTATTCTTTGCTCTAGTTCTTCTTTAGTTAGCAACAAAAATTCATCTACTGTAGGATATTTTTTGAATAAATCTTTAGTTACTTCATTAACTTTTTTATCTGTTGTTTGAGCAGACAATATTGTAGCTACTAATAATTGAAATGGAGTTTTATGGTTTAGTTCACATTCTGCATCAGGATATTCTTTCATTAAAAGCTCTAGTACTTTTTTATTTTTAGTATTCATTTGTATTCCTCCAAGTATATTTAGCTTTGCTTTTATTCAATCAAATATTTAATTTGTATTAACTCTCTGCATTATAAGGTTATAAAAGATAATTATATAAAATAGTTATACCCAAAATATTATTATAATAACAATAAAAATTATACTTGGTTTTATTAGAAAACACTGAATGTTATAAAATCAAAAACAGAGAGATGAACATCCCTCTGTTTTTGATTTTTATAATATATTCATTTCTTCTCCAACTTTTTTGAAAGCTTCTACTGCTCTGTCTAATTGATCTTTTGTATGTCCTGCTGTTACCATACATCTTAATCTTCCTGTCCCTTTTGGTACAGTTGGGAATACAATAGCAGAAACAAATACACCGTTATCAATTAAGTTTTTACTAAATTCCATTGTCTTAGCTTCATCACCAATAATTACTGGAGTAATAGGTGTTTCGCTATTTCCAATATCAAATCCTAATTTGCTTATTTGCTCTTTAAAGTACTTAGCATTGTCCCAAAGTCTGTCTGTATACTCTGTAGTACTCATTAGCGTGTTTATAGCTTCTGTAATTGCACCAACTGCTGCTGGAGGTAAAGATGTACTAAATAATAAAGGTCTACCTCTATGGCTTAACCAATCTCTCATTGTTTTTTTACCTGCAACATATCCACCAACTACACCTATCGCTTTAGATAATGTTCCTATTGTAAAATCTATTCTTCCATGAAGTCCAAAATGATCTACTGTACCTCTACCACTTTCACCAAGCACACCAGAACCATGAGCATCATCTACATATGTCATAGCACCGTATTTTTCAGCTAGCTCTACTATTTCAGGTAATGGAGCAATATCTCCATCCATACTAAATACACCATCTGTAATAATTAGCATATTTCTATACTTGTCTTTATTTTCTTTTAAAACTGACTCTAAGCTGTTCATATCAGCATGTTTATATATAGTTTTATCAGCTTTACTTAATCTAGCACCATCAATAATACTAGCATGGTTTAATTCATCAGATATTATAAGATCTCCTTTTTCTGTTATAGCTTGAATAGTTCCTGCATTACAATTAAAACCAGATTGGAAAGTCATAACAGCTTCTTCTCTTTTGAACTCTGCTAGTTTTCTGTCTAATTCTTCGTGAATATCCATATTTCCAACAATAGTTCTTACAGCTCCTGAACCTACACCATACTTTTCTACTGCTTCAATAGCAGCTTTTTTTAGTTTAGGATGATTAGCAAAACCTAAATAGTTGTTAGAAGATAAATTAATTACTTTTTTACCATTTAACATAGATTCTGCTTCATTTGGTCCTTCTAGTACAGGTAACTCACGGTAAACACCTTGATCCTTTAAACCTTGAATTTTTTCCTTTAAAAAATTTAATTCATGAACATTAGACATAAATTATACCTCCTTATATATATATACCTATTACAAACTACTTTATATCTTTAACCTCTTTATAAAGTATCTACGAAAAATAAATAAATTAAACTTATTTTTCAACAATAAATTACTTCGTATAATAATAATATACAACATATAGATAGAAACTCCTGCTTATATAGGGAAAATTTAATATGTTTTAATTTTTGCAATTTTCAAAAATATAACGACTATATATTATAGGATAATTTCCTAATTTATATAGTCGTGAAATATTTTTATAAGATTTAAAGTTATTCTGAATTACTGTTTTTTTTTATTATCCGATACATAACTTAATCTTTTTTGAGCTTTATTATAAACTTCTATAGCAGAAACATCTGTTAATATTTCTATCCCTTCATCTATATGTTTAACAGCATAAATGTTAAACTTACTTTCTTTTACTGCTTCTATAATTTCATCTACTAACATTAATTCATCTATATTTTGATAAGGTATTATTACTCCTTGGTCCCCTGTCAATCCTTTTTTAGAGCAATATTTGAAAAATCCTTCTACTTTTTCTGTAACTCCACCTATAGGTTGTATAAAACCCTTCTGATTTACAGAACCAGTTACAGCTATGTTTTGTTTAATAGGAATATTTGCAATACTTGATAATAGAGCATATAATTCTGTACTTGAAGCACTATCCCCATCTATACCTCCATAAGATTGCTCAAATGCTATTCTAGCAGATAAATTAAAAGCATTATTTTGTGCAAATTTTTCTAATAAAAATCCTGTTAAAATCATTACACCTTTATCATAAATATCTCCACTTAAATTTGTTTCTCTTTCTATATTAATTATATTACCTTTACCTTTACTTGTTGTCACAGTAATTACATTAGGTTTTCCAAAACTGTATTCTCCTATACTAAGCACAGATAATCCATTAATAACCCCTATTTTTTTACCTTTTATATCTATTAATAGTTTTCCTTCATCATACATTTCTAAAAGTCGCTCTTCATATCGATTTAATCTATCCCATTTTCTATATACAGCACATTTAACATGCTCGCTAGAAATTATATTAGATTTTTTTAATTTTGCCCATTGATTCGATTCAATCAAAACTTCAATTATTTTATTAAATCTAGCAGAAAACTTTTTCTGGCTACCTACTAATCTTGAACTATATTCCATAATCTGAGCTACAGCACTTTTGTCAAAAGAAAGTAACCCTTCTTTTTGTGCATAAGAATTAATAAAACTTACCATCTGCTTTTCATTAGCCGAGTTTCTTATCATCTCGTCATTAAAGTCTACTAATATTTTAAAGTATTTTTCAAAATCCTCATCGTACTGATAAAGCAAATAATATAAATAGCTACTTCCAATTAAAATAACCTTTAAATTCACTGGTATAGGATCCAATTTTACAGAAGATACTTCCCCTATTCCTAGCTGACTATTTATACTTTCTACAGTAACTTCTCCAGTCTGCAGTACTCTTTTTAAAGTATCCCATGCATAAGGATTATTTAGTAATTGTTTTGCATCTAAAATTAGATATCCTCCATTCGCTATATGAATAGCGCCTGGTTTTACTAAAAGAAAATTTGTTTTTAATGTTCCATTAATATTTTTATATTCAATCTTTCCTACTAAATTGTTTAATGTAGGGTTAAATTCCATAATTACTGGAGCGCCTTTACTATTACTATTATCTACAAACAGATTTACTTTGTATTTTTTTATAAAATCTTGATTTTCTGTAGCCTTAATAATTGTAATATCCTCATCTTCATCTTCATCTTCTAAGTAAAAATAAAATATATTTTCGATTATATCACTTTCTGCTTTTTTTAAATGATCATACACATTTTCATATTTACTATATTTCTCAAATAATTCATTCATCAAAGGCTTTATAATATATAATCCGACTTTGTTTTCTAATTGTAGTAATTTATTTTTAGCTATTTTTTCTAATTTCTTAACTTGATCCAATATATCTAATGCAACTTCATGTATTTCATCCAGTTTTTCTTCTAGTTCTTCTCTAATTCCCTCATCTAAATCTGTAAATTCATTCTCTGTTATTTCTTTTCCTTCATATATAGGCTTAAAAACTAAACCTTTATTAGTCCCTTTAAATAAAAAATGGTTTTCTTTAGCATAATTAGATAGGTGCTGAATTAACTTGTTTTTTCCATCTTCATATTCTTTAATAATTTCATTTCTTTGCTTTTCATAATCTACGCTATTAAATATTTTAGGAATTTGAATTAATAACTCTTCAATTAGTTCATCAATATCTTGTTTAAATTCTTTACCTATTCCAGCA
This sequence comes from Alkaliphilus sp. NP8, assembly GCA_015978205.1. Taxonomy (GTDB): domain Bacteria; phylum Bacillota; class Clostridia; order Peptostreptococcales; family Natronincolaceae; genus Alkaliphilus_B. Next base: position 132,421 of record JADWMM010000028.1, read on the forward strand.
GGCAAATTTAAAGCTTTTATTTTACCTTTAGAATTAAAGTTATATACATAGCACCAATCATCAGGAGCAGATTCGTTAGCTGCCTTGCTTTGTACTGTAGCTTTTGCATAGCTAGTTCTACCAGTACCTCTTAAACCACTAATATAAATATTATAACTTGGATGATCTATTCCAAGACCAAATTCCATAGATTTTTCAGCTCTGTATTGACCTATTATACCTTCTAAAATAGATACTTGATCTATAGTTTCAAAATCAAATTCATCTATATTACAACTTTTCTTTAACTGAGTATAATTAAATTTATATTTATTATGCATACATGTCCCTCCTCTATTAAATAGAATTATTAAAGTTCTACCTAAATTAAGTTTTCTATACTATCCTATTCGATAGGGACACATTATTACACCATTAATTTGAAATTTATAAATTAAACACTTAGACTATTTGTTTATATTATTCAAGTATTTATCAATAACTTTAAGCACTTCTTTATCTTTTTCTTTTTCTCTAATACTAAAAAGTAATCCTAAGGTAAACTCAGGATCTATATTGTATAAAGCCCATATTGTTATTTTTCGAATATCTGGTCTTATATCTTCAAGTAATGGTTCTAAATATGATATAGCATCTTTGTTTTTAGAATTTCCTAAAATTATAATTGCATTTCTCTGTAATATTTTTTTACCTCTCCACCCTGATGCATTTTCTTTAAAAAGAGAATTATACTCTTTATTTGAAAAATTTAATAATGATATTAAATCAACTTTATGTGGTAATTCTTTCGGTGTAAACGCCTTGCTAGTAGATTCTTTTATTCCTTTGTTATGCGGGCAAACGTTTTGACAAATATCACATCCATATATTTTTTTGCCAATCTTTGAAAGTACATTTTCTTCTATATCTTTTTTCTGCTGTAATACATTAGATAAGCATTTATTAGCATTAAACTCATAAGGACCCTCTATGGCAGAATTAGGACAATTTTCAATGCATAAATTACACCCTACACAAGTAGTATCCAGGGGCTTATCCTTTTTAAAAGGAATATTAGTTATCATATATCCTATAAATATCCATGATCCAAAGTCTTCATTTATAATACTTGAATTATAACCATAAAATCCAACTCCCGATCTATTTGCTAAATATCTATCTACTAGTGGTCCTGTATCTACAAAAGCTTTATATTCAAATTCATCATATTCATTTGAAATAAAGTCAGCTAATTTTTCAAGTCTATTCTTTAATATTATATGGTAATCTTGACCCCAAGCCGTTCTAGCTAATTCTCCATAAAATTTAGGTTCTTCCCGATTATCTAAATCTTCTTCATTAGTATAATAGGACATTCCTATAACAATAATAGATTCAGCACTATTCAGCGTTTTTTTAGGATCAATTCTTAACTCTATATTTTTTTCTTCAAAACCAGATAAGTAACCTTTAGCTTTACGGTTTAACAGTATTTTTTCAAGCTTCTTAAAGGGTTCAGCATCAGTAAAACCTATTAAGTCTATTCCAATATCTTTAGAATAAGAAATTATTTTTTCTTTTAAATCCATTAAATCTTCTCCTTTTAATCATAAGTAAAAAAAGCCTGCATTTCATCTAATGGCCAAATTTTAAAAACAACTTTACCTTTTATATTATCTTTTGAAACAAAACCAAACATTCTGCTATCATTACTATCATTACGATTATCTCCCATTACAAAAACCATATTCTTTGGTACTGTACCTTCAAGATGTTTATAATCTCTAGGTAAATATTCTTCATAACAAATATATTCTTCTACCTGCTTCTTTCCATTTATATATAAAATATCATCTTTAATAAAAAAATCATCATTTTCATTAGCTACAACTCTTTTTATAAACATCTGATTTTTATTGTTAGTATTAGGAGGATTAAAAATAATAAGATCTCCTTTATCAATATTTTCATATAAATACGGTAATCTAGCTATTAACAGTCGGTTCTGAGTTTCTAGTGTAGGAAACATAGATTCTCCATTTACTATAGCAAAACTAAAGACAAAATTTTCTATTAGAATAGCTACTAAAGTAGCAATTCCTATTAATTTGAGCCAATCTATAATTATATTAAATTTTTTATTCATTATAACACATCCTAAATTAAATATAATAATATCTTTTTATTATTGCCTCTTTATAGAAATCAAGACTAATTTTATATAAAGTTTGGTAACGTAATATAAAAATTATGCCTTCTTCATCTTTTTCTTTCTTTGTGATACAATACTTTGGGAGGTGCACTATGTTAAAATTCACTGTACCAGGACGACCTGTCAGTAAATCAAACTTTAAACTTACTAATATTAACGGTCAGACTTGGATGCCCAGGTCTGGTAAACACAGTAGATACATTGCTTATGAAAATATGATAGCAGGATATATAAACCAACAATATTCAGGCCCAGTACTAAAGGAACAATTAATAATTATCTTAAAATTATACTTTCCTGATAAAAGAATGGGTGATCTACATAATTATCCAAAAAGTATTTGTGATGGTATAGAAAAAAGTGGAATAATAAAAAATGATAAACAGCTTAAGCCTGTCCTATTATTCGATTTTATTGACAAAGAAAATCCTAGAGTTGAAATTGAACTCTATGATTTCAATAAATATAAAGTTAACTATGATATAGTACCTATTGAATAAAACTTATATATTAAATGATTATGAAAATCGAAAAGTAATTATTCATAAAAGTATTATTTTAGATAAAACAATAATATACAACTATATGTAAAACCATAGAATAATTTTTTGTTTACTTATAACTCAGATTTTGTTTTTTATAGTCTTTTATTGCTTTGGCTTTCTATTGCTTTTGCTATATATTTTGAAATTTTAGCAATATAAAAAGCTTAAGCGAAATGCCAATTAATATTCTCTTAAACCTTTAAATTGTATTTTCTTCATCAACATAAATTAACAAGGAATCAAAACTTATACTTTTTTAAGCAAAAAAATAAAAGAACTGATAATATAAATATTATGGCTCTATAATATTTGGTG
>JADWMM010000002.1 GCA_015978205.1 Alkaliphilus sp. NP8
CCTTTATGTCTAAGCACCCATATATAATATTTTAATTGCCAAATTGAAGCTTCATCTATTTTTCTTGATTTTTTAACTTCGTGAATTACCTTCCAATCCTTTAAAAAATCTACATTAATCGTTTCATCTATTAATATATTTTTCTTTTCTCTATTGTAAGATGTTTCATCAAGTAATTTTCCTATTCCTACAAGCTCACTATTTGATTCCATACTTACATCATTAGAAAAAAACCATAGTTTTCTTTTACATACAAAATAATAATAAACCATAACCCCTGTTACCTTTTTCATAATCTCACCCACTTAAAAGAACTTATCCTCTATAGATATTTTCCCTTTTTTATTTCGTGCAACTCTTATTCCTACTTCCTTTGAATAAGTAGAATTTAAAATTGGTAAGTATTCATAGTTATTCAACTTCAAATTATCGCTAATATTTCCTTCTACTAGATACTGTTGAACACTAACAGTAAAATCCATTAATTTATTTCTAGCAATTATCTTACTTTTTCTTATTTTTTTTCTTTCATTATCTGTCAACTTTTTATCATAAGATAAGGACATAATATTAATATATTCTTCAATATCGAATTTATTTTTATTATAGATGTCAACTGGGATAACTGTAGCAGTATTAATATTTCTAAATTTCTTTTTAATTTCACTTTTAGATTTTTCAAAGTCCTCTATACTCTTTACATAACTAATTGTATTTTTAATTAACTTGTAGTAATCAGTATTTTTAAGGTTATCTGTAGTATATAAGTTACTAATTATATCAATTTTATCTTTTTCTGTTAAAATTCCATCTACGTTTCTAATATAACATTTAGATAAGTTAAATATGTCTTTATCTACAACAAATCCAACTCCACTACATTCTTTTTTATCTCCGGTAAAGACATAGCAATTATATCCTTTACCTATAAACTTTCTTTTTCTATAACACCTACCCATTCTTTGAAAAAGACCATTTATATCTGATAGTTCTGTTACTAAAACGTCGAAATCAATATCTAGTGAGGCTTCAACTACTTGAGTAGCTACCCAAATTCCATAACCATCAGAATGCCTAGAACCTAATTCTAAAATATCTAATTCTTTTTCTTTTCTATGTTTTTTTATAAAGCCACTATGAAATAGATTTATATTATCTATGCCTTTTTTCTCTAATTCGTTATATATTTCTTGTGCTTTTTTTACTGTATTACATATAACTAAAACTTTATTTTTATTGTAAAAATTTAAAATATAATCTACGTTAATATCATTTTCTATTACTTTTACACTATGTCTATTAAAACTTTCATCGATAAATGCTTCATTTGGGGTTTCAAATTCAATCTCCTCTTCTCTTAATAAATCTAGTACAATGTTAGGTAATGTAGCTGTAAGTATTGCAAATTTCCCTCCAACTTTATTGATATAAGATAATCCTATAATTAAGTAAGCAAGTAGATCTGGTGAATACATTTGTATCTCATCTATTACTATTTTAGAATAAGTTAGTGTAGCTAATTTAGATTCAAACCCTCTATACCTATAAACAAAATCAAATATTTGATCTAATGTACATACAGTTAAAGGTAAAGACATTTGCTTTGTTTTATTAAAATATTCATCTAAATCAATATGATCAGACTTAATGTTTAAATATTCGCTGTAAGTATCTGAATGTAATAAGCCAACTTTATCTTGAAAGTTATTTTTTACAATATTTTTAGATATTCTATCGAATATAGAATTAATAGCTGTTTTTAAAGGTAATGTAAAGAATCCTTTATTATTTCCTATCCAAAGTAATCCTGCTTCTGTTTTTCCCATTCCTGTTTGAGCAACTACAATTACATTTTTTTCTCTATTTTTAATCATATATTTTTGCAACTTATTCCAGTCAGAATTTGGATTTTGATTTTTCCAATTTATTAATAAATCACTCATATTATCTATCAAAAAGTCATTTTGTTTTTCAACATCTATATGTCCACTAGCAGCATAATCTATTCTATTTAATAAACCTTTTATAATTATGTATTTAATAAATATATCTTCATTATCTTTTTCGTAAATTCTGTCATTTTTTATAAAAAATGAATCCTCTATGAAGTCATCTATAAATTTACTATTAAGTTTATTATACTCAAATTGTTTTAAATCCTCTTTCATTGATTCAATAGCTTCTTCGAGTTCAAATTCTTCATAGGATAAATCTCTTTCATGATGGTAAGCTACAGTATGAAATAATATTTTTATATCATCATCTGAATATCCTATTTCTTCAAGTTCTTCATAATTAATGAAAGCTAAACTTAATATTCCATGAGGAATTTCATCATCATATTTTTTTCTTGTTGTAAGTTTTTCTTGAAACTTAAAATTCATTTTCCCCAAATCATGATGCAAGCAAGCCATATACAACATATCCCAATCTATTTCTAGATTAGGATATATTGTCTTAAGTATTTCATAATTTTTAATTAGATTATCTGTATGTTCTTGAATCGTTTCTTGGGGATTAGATTTTGCTAGAAACTTATTCATAATAATCCTCCATTCTAAACCGCAAATACTAAATAACCATCTTCATCTAAATTTACAATGGTCTTTCTTAAAGCTGATACATTGGAACCATATACAACATCAACCTTTTTCCATTTCCTGAAACATTTAGGAGAGTTTTCAGAACCATAATTTACCAACTCATAATTTTTAGTAAGCTTATATTTAGTTCCAGGAATTCTTACTCCTTGTTCTTTATTTTTAATCTTAATATTTTCTGACTCTACGAATTCAACAGGTATATAAGCACTATAATCTTCTATGCCTCTAACAGTATCCTTTAAGACTTCTTCTTTTACATTTACAGTTTTTACTTCCTGTATAGTTACTAAGTCTTCACGTCTGCCCAACGATGGATATTCTACAGGTTTTAGAAAAGCATTTTTTATTTCATCTATAATATCTTGATTTTTTGGAATGATGTGTATTACTAGTTCTACATCTACTAATAATTCTGTAGTTGAGATTCCTTTAGTTACACTCATGAATTCTTTTTTAGCTTTTTTGTATTCTTCTTCGTTTAAATAATTAATTTCTCCTCCTAAGTTAGGGTGATTATTAATTCCAGGAAATATACTATTTTTATATTGATGTGTTCCTCTAGATATTTTAACTATATACAAATCAGAGCTTCCACAACTTTCGCAAGCCTTAGCTGTCTTTTTATTTAGGCTTGAACATTCATTACATTTCTTCATTCTTTTTCGATCATTCTCATCAAAGCTTTTTGAAAATTCATACCTAGTGTACAAATCATTTACTTTAGAATAATATTTACCTTGAATACTAATATCCATATCATGATATTCCGTATATTCGCAAAGATTATGCACCATTCCTATTACAGTTGAATATGGGGGTAATGGATATGTTTCCTTTAATTGAAAGCTGGTAGGTTTTTTATAGTTAACTAGGTTTTGATATAATTTTAATCTAATTGCCTTCATAGTATTCCTTTACCTTCCCTTTTAAAACGCTAAAGAACTCTGGCATAGATAATGAATTTAGTTTATCTTTAATTTCATTTGTATTTTCAAATTTTCCATTTACTACTCCAGAATAAGTATCTTCTTTAATATTATCAAACATTACTCCTTTAATTTGATCAACTAATAATCTATTATTTTTTATATCTAATACATTTTGAAAAACAGGATTCTTTACATCATATATCCCACCTATTATAAATAGTGGTTTTAAGTCTTCTCTTCTTCCTCTTATATCTCTGTGTAGAAACGCAATAGTGTCTAATAATTTATTAACTCTTCTAACTTTTTCTTCATTCTCTATTTCCATATCGTACGCTTCATCTATTCCTATTTGATCTAAATCTGCTGTTATTGTATATGTGTAATAAGATTTATGTATCTCTGCTTGAGCAATATTCATATTTTCATTTAGTCTATCTGCTAAGCCTTTATTAGTTAAGAAGTCTAAATCACCTTTAAAAGTTTCTAAGGATACTGCATTTGACAATCTAACTTTAGCAGATCTTTTTTTCCCTGAAGATTTCTTCTCTGTTTTTAAGTATCCAAAGAAGTCAACTTCTGGATATTTATCTATTGTTGCATCCTCTTTAAATTGAATTACCTTTTTTTCCCCACTTCCTTCTGCTTTTACTGGTGCTTTTTCTTCTCTTAATTGTTCTGCAATATTGTATCTTATAGCTTGTCTTGAAATATAAGTATATTGATCTCCCTTATTTCTAGATATCTTTTTTAATGATGCAACATTTCCTACTGATTCACCGTAATTTGCACTTTCAGCTTCAAAAATAATTGATATAGACATGCCTTTTGGTTGCATTTTATTATTCATTGATTACCCCTCCATTTTCATCTTTATTTATAACTTGCTTACCTTCAATTAATCCACTTACAAATGCATAACCTATAGTTTTGAAAGCAACATCATCAGTTAAGCCATCTAAAAATATTTGAGGAACTGTCTTTTGAACATATAGATAACAATTAAGTATAGTATCCATAAACATATCTTTATTATTTACTTTCAATGCATTCAACAATCTATAAGATATGCCACTTAATTTATTTTCAGCTTTTCTTTCTTTGTATTCTTTTCTTAAGAAATATCCATCTCTATTAGCTTTCTTTACAAGATCATGCTCTAAATTACCCATGTATCCTACCCCCCTCATAAATTTAAAATTGATATTTTGCACCTTAATTAGTTGACTAACATTAAATCTAGCATTTTTAGGATTCGTCAATTTGTATACTAATAACTTGTGAGTTAATAAGAATAAATTTTGATTATTAAATAAATTTTCAATTACTAAATCATAGATGTTAAAGTATATATTAGCTTCTTTAAAACCACAATTTAATAGCTTATTTAAATCTTCTCTAGAATTATAAATAATATCTAAAGTCCTTCTTGATAATATATTAAATAAATATTTACCTTCACTATATCTAACAACTTGTACATCTGATAATTCATATTTTGAACTATCAGTAAATTGATCTTTAATAGAGTTAACTAAGGCTCTATAAGTAAGAGAGTGTGTTATCTCATGACCCTTTAAGATTTCACTTTTCACTTTATTATTTATAGTAATAGCACTCTCCATTGATGAATTATCATTTATGTAAATTCCTGAATTATGCACATATATTATTCCAGCAGGACTGCAAGAATATATAAGCTTACAAATTGGACAAGTAGTAACATCATTATTAAAGTTCCAAACATGAGAAGATTTTCTACTAGTATCAAATCCAGTATTAGTTAAAAAACTTAGATCATTTTTAAAATCTTTCATTTCTCTATCACAAACAAAACAATTATATTTAAACTTTGATTTATCTATTGATATATATTCTTTTGTTGGAGATATAAAATAATTTTTATAATCAACATACATATCTTTTTCCTTAGTTCGGGGATTTAAAAAACAAACTCCATCCCAAGCATTTTTAATTATTGTATAAATTACATTTTTAGCAGCTATATATTTTTTAGAACTATTCATATTTAAAAATTCAATTATATCTTTCAATACATTAAAAGATTCTTTTACTTTAGGAATTATGTCTTTAATATCTTGTTTCTTTTTTATATTGATTGTAGATAGCTTTTTTGATAAATTTAATATATAAATATCTTTATCTATTAGATTATACGCACTTTTATAGCTATTACTTTTTATATAATATTTTACATCTTTTATATATCGATTTAGGTTATCTAAGCTAGACTCATCAAACTCTGTAAAATCACTTTCTTCATGATAAACTATTGCATTTTTATAAGAAGTTATTTTATACCAAGATAATAAACACTCATATTTATTTATAAAATAATTAAAATATTTAGTTTCAAAATCTTCTAATAGATCAGAATCAAATTCAATATAATTATCATTAATAATAACTTGATCCTCTGCTTCTTTAAAAATATTATATAGCCCTACTAATCCAGCATCATATAACCAATTATTCATTTCTAATCGTATAACTTGTCCCAAAACTTCACCTCCTTACATTAGTTCCACCATGCCAAACCCTGTACTTTTCTGACTACCAATACCAGCCTTATAAATATAATCAAGTATATATGGTTTTCCCTTAATCTTTAAAATCGCTACATTACCTAAAACTTCAATACCATAGTGTTTTACTTTTACTTCTTTGTTTTTTAAAACATCTATTTTTAGTTCTTCAAGGTCTAATAACCTATTACTTTCAAAAGTATCATTAAATTGATGCCCAAAATTTTTAATAAATATTTCTTTGCCTTTTTCATCACTTAATGAATGATACCATGTTTTACTGTTATCTCCTTTATGCTCTCGAACTACAATAGGACTTAATGTTTTTAATATTATTTCATGATCATAGATATAAGACTCTTTTATAAAGTTGATTTTTTCAATAGTCATAACATTATTTTTAATGTTATATTTTTTACCCTTGGTACTTAAAAAAGAGTTATAAAACATAATTCCATCTTCCATATTATAAGTAGAGAAGTTTAATATTATCTTTTTATCTGGAATAATAATTTCTTGTCTCAAGAACTTGCAATCTTTCATAAATAATGAAAATGTAAAGTCCTTTGTTTTTGTTGGATCTTCTTTATAAAGTTTTGAGTAATATTCTTCATTATAAGAGATAAAATTATGTTTTATTAAAGATAAAATTATTCTATTTTTATCCTTAGGAATACTTTCATTTTCTAATAAAAGTTCTACATTAAATCTCAAATGCTCACCTCCTAATATTTAGTTATATATTTTTATTATAACTTTTAATGTTGACATATAATGGTAACATTAAAAAATCATTTGTAATTTTCTAATATTTTTTCTGCTTCCGTTTTTATTTCCTCTTTTAAACTTATTGGTTCTATTACTTTAACATTACTTCCCATGCTTAATATCCAACTCTTAACTTCAGTTAATCCTTTCATCTTTGCTCTAAATAATATAGAATTATTATTATATAACTCTTGAATTTCTTGATTTTCAACCCATATTTTTTCTTTTATAATTTGCGCTATAGGATATTTTATCTCTAGCTCTATAAATATTTCTTGGTCTTTAAATATTCCAAAGCAATTTTTCATATATTCCTTCACATCAAAGTTAGAATCTCTATCAAATGTTTCATCTAATATTCTATACTCTTTTATTCTTGAAATTTTAAAATCTCTCATTTCATTTCTATATTCGCAAAAGCCTGCAAAATACATTGAACCTTTATACTGAAATATATAATATGGGTGTACTATTCTAACATTTAATTCTTGTTTAGCTGACTCATATATGATTCTAATTTTTTTATTTAAAATAAGAGCTGCTTTTATATCAAACCAAATATTTTTTTCTCTTTGTAGATTATAATTTGATTTAGTATTTTTAATAACAAAATCAAAACTTATATCATTTTCACAATCTCGAAGTGCACCTATTTTATCTACTAAAGACTTTAATTCTGAATATCCTATAAAATGTTCATACTTTAAGTGTTCCAAAGCAGAAAGTAAAGTTAAATATTCTTCATCTATAACATTTAATCCTAATATATAGTCTTTATTATTAATTACATATCCACCGTATTTTCCTGGTATTGTATCTATATATATTCCTGCTTTATCTAAATCTTCTCTGTATCGAATTATCTGTCTTTTACTCACCTCTAGTTCATCAGATAATTCCTGTAGAGTCATCTTTCCACGGCTCTTTAACAAAATTAACATTTTTAAAGCATTGCTTACTTTACTCAACACCATCACCTTTTATGTATTATTTAATTAATTGAAATTAATATATAAGATTAATCTAAAACAAACCTTACCTTCAAAATAATTCCATATATAGATATCTTTCAACATATTACACAAAAACCCTTTATTGAAAAATAAAAGCTTTTGTAGAATAAAAATAAAGTTTTGCGTTATTTTATCCTTATATAAATTGACATGACACCTCATACATGTTATATTAAAAAAAATATTATTTTTGTCCTTTAACTTGGTCCTGTGAGGCCACAAGGGTAGATATGTAATTAAGTAATTTACTTATAAATTATAGGTTTTGATATATAATTTTGCTTATTTATGTATATATCCTTTGATCTCAGATCAAAGGATTTTTTATTTAATATTCACCTTTAACTTAGTCCAGAGAGGCTAAAAAGGGAGCGTTGACTCCCACAAACCAAAATTCAGGGAGGTTTTTTTATGCAATTAAAAGGAAGACATTTAATCGATCCAGATGGTATTACCTTAGAGGAACTTAATAAAATATTAAGTTTAGGTCTACAAATGAATAGTAATCCTAAAAAATATAGTGAAATTTGTAAAGGAAAAATTTTAGGCACATTATTCTATGAGCCTAGTACAAGAACTAGATTAAGCTTTGAATCTTCCATGCTTAGAATGGGTGGAAATGTGCTTGGCTTTTCCGATGCTAATACAAGCTCTGTAAAAAAAGGGGAAAGTGTTGCAGATACTATTCGTGTTTTAGATGATTATGCAGATATTTTAGTTATGAGACACCCTTCTGAAGGTACACCTGCACTAGCTTCTAATTACTCTACAGTTCCAATTATTAATGGTGGTGATGGTTGGCATCAACATCCTACTCAAACATTAACTGATTTAATTACAATAAAGAAGTTTAAAGGTGAAATAGAAAATTTAAAAATTGCTATCTGTGGAGACTTACTATTCGGTAGAACAGTGCACTCTCTTTTAAAAACATTAAGTCGCTTTCCAAATATGGAGTTTATTTTAATTTCTCCTCCAGAACTAAAAATTCCTAAAGTTTTAAAAGACGAAGTTATAAATAAATATAATGTTAAAATTACAGAAACAACTTCTTTAGAAGAATGTATGGCAGAAATTGATATTCTATATATGACTCGTATTCAGAAAGAGCGATTTTTAAAAGAAGAAGATTATATAAGATTAAAGGATAGCTATATATTAAATACTTCTACTTTAGACAACGCAAAAGAAGACCTTCTTATTCTGCATCCTCTTCCTAGAGTAAATGAAATTCATACTGATGTGGATAATGATCCTCGTGCAAAATATTTTGAGCAAGCCAAATTAGGAGTTTATGTAAGAATGGCACTAATCGTACTTTTACTTGGAGTTATTGAATAACTAATCACTAGTATATATGAACAATTAGAGTTTAAAATATATGTTAATATAATATTATCTAGAATATTTTTTTATCATATACACACTATTTTTATTGTAAAATAAAGTTGTACATCAAAATAGGCTCTTTGTCAATAACGCAGCGGAATTACTTATAATCCCAGTCCACTATTGACAAATAGCCTTATTTTTTCACTGCTTATTCAGTTGTTTTATTATTCCATTTTTGTTCACTAACATCAGTTAATCAAGAGTCATATGTTTAAAGTAAACTAGGATTCATAAGAGTATACAATACAATTATAACCCCTAATGAAAGGATTAATATTGCAACATCAGCAGTAATACCTATTAAATTAATTCCGAATACGGTACTGCTTTTTGACTTATCAAATTTACGTAAATCTGAACATAAGCGTGAGCTCATGGCTTCACCAATATGATGAATTGATTCAACCACATAAACATAACCTTTCAAACCAATTTGTATAATAGCAGCAATTCCTCTAACAATTAATTTTACTATCCCCTCTATAGTCATATAAGTAGGAAGGTGCCAATGGAATATTCCACTTTTAAGTCCTCCCCAACATACTAATATACCAAGGGTTAATGTAATTATCATGCCAGATAGATCATGAAAATTCCAAAATGAAAGATGCGCTAAAGTTGTAGAGATATTCTCTATGCCTAATGCCTCTACCGCTGGTGCTATGGCACTGTTCAATAGAAACTCAGGTCTAGTTCCAATCCCTATCATTACTACAGCTATCAATCCCATAGCTATTTGTAACTTAGGAGATCCTTCATCATTGATCTTTAATTCAGTAGGCTTTCCAAAGAACATAAGATAATATAACTTAGCAAAAGATGCAGCAGTTCCAACACCTACAACCATAAATAATCGTTCCACCCAAATTAGCCATGGTGCTCCAGTTTCAGTTGCTAGACTAACCCCATGGTGAAGTATAGTCTTACTAGCATATCCATTTAACCCTGGTGTACCAGTAATACCAAAAACAGCCACTAACATTAGTATGGCTGTCACAGGGAATCGACGCCAAAGTCCACCTAGTTTATATAAATTAGTTTCTCCTGTATGAATATAGATAACACCCACACCTAAGAATAGAGCAACCTTAAATAGAGCATGGTTAATTATATGATAAATTGCACCTGATAGTCCAAGTCCTCCATCTGCTCCTAGATAAAGACCAACACCTAAACCTAGTATAATATAACCCATCTGACTAACACTATGATAAGCTAGTAGTTTTTTTGCATTACTTTGAATTAATGCGTTTAAAACACCTAATAACATGGTTAAAGTTCCTAAAATTAGAAGTGTAGAAGCTAACCAAGTCATGCTATCTCCTAATTTTATACCCCATCCAGTAAACTCACCTGCACGTATTAATCCATATGCCCCTATCTTAATAATAAGTCCAGATAGAAGTGCACTCCCAGGAGTAGGTGCAACTGAGTGAGCATGAGGTAACCAAAGATGCAATGGTACCATACCAGCCTTAATACCAAACCCTACTATAAGTGTAGCAATACTCCAACCAAACAATGTAGGATTTAAAGGTGTAACCATACCTGAACCAATTGTAGGAAGCACATCAGTAGCTGATCCCATCATAACAATTCCTAATGTTACTACTAGACCTCCAACGATACTAAAGAATAAATAAAAATATCCAGCTCTAATTGCTTCTTTATTCCATCGATGAATAACCCAAAAATATGATGTAATGGTCATCAATTCAAAAAAGAGCAACATAGTTATCATATTACCTGCTAAAAATATTCCTAAAACTGAAAATAAAGTAAGCATTGTGCATAGCTGAAAGCTCCAACCTCTGCCTTCATGTTCCATATATTTCGGTGAATATATAGAAACTACAAGCCAAAGAAAAGTCGACAATATTACAAATATGGCAGATAAACTGTCAGCTTGAAAATTTAGCACAAAAGGACCCGGCATTGCTATATTATAAGTTAATGGTATCCCTCCAAAAACATCCTTTAGCCCAAATAACCCTAATACAAAAACAGTTAAGGTTATAACAAAAGGGATCTTTGCAAACCTATCTCGCATAAGTAATAGAGCTACTGTTCCTAAGAGTGGAATAGCCATAAGTATGACAAGTAACATAAATTCACATCTCCTTTCCTAAAAGAACCAATTAACAACAGCCTCAACTCCAGGCCAAACTATTCCAGGCCAAAGACCAATCAAAATGGAAACCATGGATAAAAGTAAGGTTGGGGCAAGCATAAGGTTAACTTTACTTCCCTTTTCAGTATCCCCTTGAACTTTTTCTCCACGAAAAGCATCCACAATAACAGGTATAAAACAGTAAGCATTAATGATACCACTGATGACTAATACCACGGCAAGAGGCCACATTCCACCTTCTACACTGCCCTTCATTAAATAATACTTACCCCAAAATGTATTTAGAGGCATAGTACCAATCATCCCAAGAGCAGCAACACTTAAAGCGACCATAGTCTTTGGTAATAACCATCCAATTCCACGCATTCTATCGATATTCTTCTCACCTGTCTGTTCAGAAATAATTCCTGCACAAAAGAACAAGCTAACTTTCAGCGTAGAATAGCTAATCATATGCATTATTGCCCCAGCTAATCCCCAAGGTTGAAATGTGAAAACACCTAACAATATATATGAAAGGTGACTAATCGTCTGATAAGCTAATCGACGTTTTAATACATTTTGACGAGCAGCAATTATAACTCCCATCAAAATAGTAAATGCTATAACCCAAGGCATGATTCGACTAAAACTTAACTGCCTAACAAGCTCGTGTCCAAATACAGAATACACAACTCGTACAATTCCATAAGCCCCGGAATAAACTACTGCTACTGCGTGAAGCAGCGCACTTATGGGAGTTGGTGCTACCATAGCTCCCGGCAACCATCCATGAAGTGGCATTAAAGCTGCCTTAACACCAAACCCAATAATAAATAGAGCCAACAGCAAGTTAAGTCCAGAACCTGTAGAACCTGCTAGAATAGCATTTCCAGCAAAATCAAGATTTCCTGCCAAACTATAAGTTATTACTATTGCAATCAAAATTACTCCTGCACCAGAAAGGCTATATAGAATATATTTTTTCCCCGACTTCATCGCCTCAGGTGAACGTTCGTGAATCACTAGAGGATAGGTAACAAGAGTTAATAATTCATAAAACAAATATAAAGCTACAAGATTACCTGAAAAAGCTACTCCAAGAGTCACACTTAAAGCTAAAAGTAAAAATGTATAATAAGTACGTTGGTTATGCTTACCCTCCATATATCCAAAAGAATATACAGCAGCGAAAATCCATAAACTGGAGGCTATGAGTGCAAAAATTACCCCTAATGGATCTGGGTTAATACTCCAAGAAAATCCTGCAAACTCACCAGCTATTTTGATATTTTTACCTGCAAATACCAATAAAGCAACTCGCCAGCTAAAAACTGCACCTAATATAGTAAATAACAATACTACAAGGTTACGTATACGGTTTCTCACCTTTGGCATAACTGCAACGATTAAGGCACCAACTACTCCACTAAGTAAAGCTAAAACAAGATTAAGCATCTAATATATCCCTCCTTTACTGGATCATTAAAAGTTCAGCAGCAGCTCTGCTAGCTAGTTCTAATATAGATCCCGGTAAAATTCCTAAAATTATCACGCCTGCAGCCAGCATAATAAGAGCTATTTTCTGTGGCAAAGCTGGATCTCGCAAGTCTTTCTCCGGTGCCGGTTCAAAGTATGCGATCCTAATAATCGGTAGAAGATAAGCAGCACAAAGCACACTCCCCACGATAATTACAATTGCCGCAAGAATATTTCCAGACTCTAAACTACCAAGAAGCAAGTACCATTTCCCAACAAAACCAGAAAATAGTGGTATACCTATAAGACCTAAAATTCCGATCGTAAAAACTCCCATGGTTATAGGCATCTTTCGCCCAACACCAGCTAGGTCACTAATTTTTTTCTTTCCAGTAGCAGCAATCATAGTACCTGCTGCCAAGAATAATGATGACTTGATTAATGCATGACTAAATAAGTAAAATAATGTTCCTGTCAAACCTTTTGTATTCATTAATCCTAAGCCTAAGAAAAGATAACCTATTTGTGCAACGGTAGAATAAGCTAATCTTCTCTTTAATTCATTCTGTGTAAGAGCAAATAAAGAACCAGCAATAATGGCAATCATACCTGCTAATACCAATATTTTGTGCATATTAAATTGTTGCATTAAATTTTGACCAAACACAGTGTACATAAACTTTAAAAAACAAATTATATAACCTTTGACAGCCAGTCCGGACAAAATAGCACTAGCTGGCGTTGGAGCATTTGAATGAGCATCTGGTAGCCAAACATGTACTGGAAAAAGAGCTGATTTAACTCCAAATCCAATCAATACAAAACTCATTGCTAGCCATATGGCATGAGGACTATTCTGCCAAACTTGAACCATTTCCTGATGAGCAAACCCCATATTTAAATAGCCAGTTATATTAAGTATAAAACCAATCCCACCAAGCACAAAGGTGGAACCTAAAGTTGCTAATATTAGATACTTAAATGCAGCTTCAGAAGCTCGAGGATTGCTATTAGCACTTACCAAACCACAACAGCTTAAAGTAGCCACTTCAACCAATACAAAAACATTAAAGAGGTCATTTGTTAGGGCCATTCCTACCATAGCGCCACCAAGTAGTAATAAGAGCACATAGAACCGAGTCACTCGCTCTTTAGCTCCCACCTCTTTAGTAAGGTTACCCTTTGCAAATAATGCAACAGGCAAATTAATACAAGTTACAACAATCATAAAAAAAGCTCCCAGGCTATCTACTTTTAACTCTATACCCCACGGAGCCGCCCAACCCCCCATATTATAAATGATGGGAGTACCATTTTGTAATAAAACCACGGACGCCAAATATCCTGCACCTAGAAGCCACAAAGTCTCAGTAGAGATGACTACCCCCTCTACTAGCTTCATACGACGAGAAAATGTTGGTAAAATAAAAGCTATAAACAAAGGGATAATGATAACAAATATTGGTAAGTTAGTTGTAATGGCAGATATCATTCTTTCGTCACCTCGTTTCTCATTTCCGCTATTTTAAGAGCATCAACAGTTCCATATGATTTATATAATCGAATAATAAGAGCTAAAGCAAAAGCAGTTACACTTACACTAACAACTATTCCAGTCAACATTAAAGCTGAAGGCAATGGATTGATATAAGCCAGATCAGAATGAGCGCTATTAAGAACAGGTTCAACTGCACCTCTAATATTTCCACTGCTAATAAACATCAGAAAGATAGCACTTTCCATAATATTAATTCCAATTAGCTTCTTAAATAAATTAGATTTCGTTATCACAATAAGAGCTCCAATAGCAAATAAAAAAACAGCAATTGTGTATGGATAGTTTACTATTAGTTTTTCAAGTAATATCTTCACGAGTCTGCTCCTTCCATTGTAAAAAATAAAATTAATAAGGTATTGGCTACCCTAATACCAACACCAAGACCAAGAAGACCAATAAGTCCTCCAGAAGTAAGAGTTCCCGGTATTCCAAGATCAATACCTGCCAATTTATTTGCCAAAAAAGGAGCTCCATTGATGATTCCTATCATTCCTATAATCCCATAAAAAAGAGTACCATAGCTCTCTATGCAAAAAAGAACTTTTTCTGGAAACTTCTTTTTACCTTTTTTTAAACCATAAATAGTAGAGAATACTATAGCAGCAAGTCCTAATATAATACCTCCTGCAAAGGATCCTCCCGCTGCCGAAGCACCATGAAGAATTACATAAAAGCCATATATGCATATAAAAGGTATAATTATAGCAGCTATTCGCTTAAAAATGAAATCTCTCATTCGTCGACCTCCTCTTTTTTGAATGGCTTTAAGGTAACAACTACAGCCAATGTTGCAGTAAATAAAACAATTGTCTCAAACATAGTATCATATGCTCTGTAATCAAACACAATTCCTGTTACCATATTTAGAGTTCCAGTATCATCTAAAGATTCGTTGATATATCGTTCCGATACCTGATTATGAATAGGATTATCGTCCATGCCATAAGGAGGAAGCTCAGCTACTGCAAGCAATATTCCAAAGGTTGTCAATAAAACTATTAAAAGTACCAGTATATTCTTTATCTTCACTACTCTTCCTCCTTTCTATTTGTACGAAAAACAACTAACATCATCAAAATAGTCACGCAAATTCCTGCTGCTGCTTCCGTAATAGCAATATCCGGAGTGTTCATCTGTAGCCAAACTAATGCCATAATCAAACTATATACACCATAAACAATAACTGCATGTAGTAGATCCTTAATAAAATATATAGCTAAAGATGCTACAACCAGGATAAAAAGAAGAACCATAATCCAATAATCAGCAACTATAAGTTCCATAATATTACTCCTTTCTCATCCTTGTAGTTTTCGTAGGATTTATTCCGCACATTACAGCTGCTTTAGCTATCAAATGTGACATAGTAGGATTAATAATCCAAAACAATACTAAAATAAATATAAGTTTAAATCTCAAAATCCAAGTAGGGCTAAGTAATAAAAGTCCAATTCCCATGAGTCCCACGCCAAGAGTATCCCCTACACCTACTCCATGCATTCGAGTGTACGGATCTGGAAACTTAAATAATCCTAGGGTTCCAAACGCAAAGGCTAAAAATGACCCAATAAAACAAATAGTAACTATACCTTCAATCATTTCAAGACACGTCCTCTCTATCGTCTTGTAGTTCTTTTAATTTTGGCATCTTAAACTCCCAAACACTAGAAGTAAGTACCTTAATTATCCATAGTCCTCCTATAAACCCACACAGCATAAAAACAAAAGCTGCATCAATAAACCCATACTGATCTGTGTAAAAAGCTAGTAATAAAATAATCATACTTACCTTACTAGTAATAGCATTTACAGCAATGAATCGATCAATCACAGTCGATCCGATGACTGCTTTTAATAAAGCTAATAAAATTAGAATTGTAAATCCTATCATTATCAACAACATGGAGTTTTCCTCCTCTGCACCAATGTTTCTAAATTCTTAATTTCAGTAATAATCCTCCAGTCGTACAAAGCTGCTCCAGTTTCTCTTGTAAGCGCATGCACAGTAAATTTATTAGTTTCTGGATTAAAGTCAACAGTTATCGTGCCAGGAGTAATGGTTATACAGTTAGCCAAAAGCACTCTTCCCCATTCACTTTTTATGTCAGGTTCCAACTCCAAAAATATTGAACCTGCTGATAGATCAGAAAACAGCAATATTTTAATTACATCTATGTTAGACTTAATCACATATCCTACTAGCATTATAATACAACGACCAAAATGCAGTAACTCTTTAGGGGATAATATACTAGGTAGCTTTGGGTTAAGATCTTTCCAAAACCAAACAGTAAGTAGAGAAACAAATATTCCAACAATAATATGCTGTAGATCTACTATTCCTGAAATCACTATCCAAAATATAAATAAAAAAGAAAATAAAATGAATGATTTCTTATCCATAACAAACCTCCTATTTAAAGTTTTTGTAAACATAAAAAAAAGCATTAACAAAGTCTAAATCGATAATGCCCAACACCTGAAGCACCCCTATTAATATTACTTCAAACATATAATATGTGATTATAACACAAAATCCAATATGATTATAACACAAAATCCGATTAAATTAAACAATATTTTCACAAAATAAACCACGGAATTTTTTAATCTTAAAACACAAAGTTATTTACAAATTCTAAACTTAGGTTTGAGTAAAATAAAATTTTCTTCCCATTTTTATTTTACTCTTCCTAAATTTATTTTACAACAACATTATTATTTTATCTTTCTACTTCCAGGCTTAACAACATCTAATTTTCCTTCTTTACATATTGGGCAATTTTCTGGTTCGTAAGATATAACTTCTATTGTTAAAGCTGCTCTTAACTTTGTGCCAAAGTCAATTGTACCATTACTTCTATCTACTAATACAGATACACCTACAACTTCTCCTCCTTGAGACTCTACTACTTCCATTACTTCTTTTACAGATCCGCCTGTTGTTATTACATCTTCTGCAATTAATACTCTCGCTCCTTTAGGAATCTTAAACCCACGTCTAAGAGTCATTTCTCCATATTCTCTTTCTGCAAATAGATTTTTTACTCCTAACTGCCTCGCCATTTCGTATGCTATTATAACTCCACCCATTGCTGGTCCTACTACCATGTCAATTTTATCATTTTTAAACTCTTCTGCTAAGCCTTTAGATATTTCTGCTGTAAATTCTGGGTACTGTAATATCTGTGCACATTGCATATATTGATTACTATGTCTTCCTGAAGTTAATAGAAAATGTCCATTTAATAATACATCAGCTTCCTTTAATATTTCAATTACTCTCTCTGTATTTATCATTATAATTCCTCCCTTTTATTCGTTGTGTGTATTTTTTATTAATTATATTACAGTAATTTGCCACGAATATCATCTAAATTTTCCACATTATATTTATCCATATATTCTTTAACTTCATCTATAACATCTATAGTGGCAGTTGGATTATTAAAATTTGCAGTGCCTACTGCAACTGCACTAGCCCCTGCTAATATAAACTCTACTGCATCTTCTCCATTTGCAATACCACCCATTCCAATAATAGGTACATCTACTGCATTTGCTACTTGGTAAACCATTCTAAGAGCTACTGGTTTAATAGCAGGACCTGAAAGTCCACCTACTGTATTAGCTAATATTGGCTTTCTTTTATGAATATCTATTGCCATTCCAAGTAAAGTATTAATTAGAGATAGTGCATCTGCTCCTCCTCTTACTGCTGCCTTTGCAATTGCTACTATATCTGTAACATTTGGTGTTAGTTTTACTATTAACGGCTGTTTTGCTACTTTCTTAACTGCTTTTGTAACTTCTTCTACCATTGCTGGATCTGTTCCAAAATTTACTCCTCCAGCTTTTACATTTGGACAGGATATATTAAGCTCTATTAAATCAATATCTGCTTTGATTAATTTTTTTGCTACTTCACAGTAATCTTCTATGCTTTTTCCTGCTATATTTACAATAATTTTAGTATCGAACTGTCTTAAGAAAGGTATATCCTTTTCTATAAATTCATCTACTCCTGGATTTTGAAGACCTACACTGTTTAGCATGCCACCATATGTTTCTGCAATTCTTGGAGTAGGGTTTCCGTCCCAAGGCTCCTTTGCTACTCCTTTAACTACTACAGCTCCTAGCTTGTTTAAATCCACATATTCTCCATACTCTCTTCCAGATCCAAATGTTCCAGAGGCTGTCATTACAGGATTTTTCAATTCTACTTCTGCTATATTTACTTTTATATTAGGATTAGTCATTCCACACAACCTCCTCACTATAAAATACAGGTCCATCTTTACATACTTTTTTATTTTGTACTTCTTCTTTTTTCTTGGTCTTACAAGTACAACCTACACATGCTCCAATTCCACAAGCCATTCTTTCTTCCATAGAAACCTGAGCTTTGATTCCATTTTCTGTTGCATATTTAGCAATTGCTTTAAGCATTGGCTTTGGTCCACAGCTGTATATCATATCTGCTTTAAGATTTTTTTCTTTAAGAATATCCCTAACATTACCTTTTATTCCTACGCTTCCATCTTCTGTAGCTACATACACCTTTGCTCCATACTCTTTAAATTCTTCTATCAATATTGGATTACTTCTAAATCCTAAATAAACTTCTATATTTCCCTTAAGCTGCTTTACTAGTTCCACTAAAGGTGGAGCTCCAATTCCTCCACCTATTACAATATGATTTTCAGCTTCCTTTGGAATATTAAATCCATTTCCTAAAGGCCCTAGTACTTTTACTTCATCACCTATTTTCATCTCTGATAATGCTTTTGTACCTTTTCCAACAACTGCATAAACAATGGTTAAAACATTTTTCTCTTTATTAATTTGGCTTATACTAATAGGTCTTGGTAGTAATGAACCTGAACTATTAGTATACATATTTACAAATTGACCTGCCTTTGCACTTTCTACTATTTCTTTAAAAAGTAAATCTATTTTATATATTCCTGGTGAAATTTCTACATTATCTACTATTTTGACTTTATGAGTTTGCTTCATTATTCCACCCCCAAGTTAATCATTTCTAAGCTTTCCATAGATATATTAGACTCTAATACTTTCAATAAAGCTGCTACTGTATCTAACGATGTTATTACTCCAATAGATGATTCTACAGCTGCTCTACGAATTTTAAATCCATCTCGCTTTGTATCATTTCCTTTAGTTGGTGTATTCACAATTAAATCTACTTCTCCACTTTGTATTATATCTAGTATATTTGGTTTTTCTTCTCCTATTTTGTTTACACTTTCTACTGCTATTCCATTACTTTCTAGATACTTTGCTGTACCCTGTGTTGCCATAAATTTATATCCTTTTTTAGCAAAGTTCTTCGCTAAAGGTAAAAATTCTTCTTTATCTATATCTTTTAATGTTACTAAAACTTTGCCATTTTCTTTTAAAATAGGAATCTTTGCAGCTAAACAACCTTTGTATAAAGCTTCTATCCAGTCTTTTCCTACACCTAGAACCTCTCCAGTAGATCTCATTTCTGGTCCTAAGCTTACTTCTACTTTAGGTAGTTTTTCCGTAGAGAATACTGGCACTTTTACTCCTACAATATCTGATTCTTTATATAATCCAGTTCCATAACCTAAATCTTTTATTTTCTCTCCTAACATTACTCTAGTTGCTAAAGCTACAATAGGAACTTCTGTTACCTTACTTATATATGGTACAGTTCTACTAGATCTTGGGTTTACTTCTATTATATAAAGCTCATTTTTAAATTCGATAAACTGTATGTTGATCATTCCGTTAACTTTTAGTCCTAAAGCAATCTTCTTTGTATAATCTTCTATTTTTTCTTTTATTTCTTTTGATATATTCGGACTTGGATATATAGATATACTATCTCCAGAGTGAACTCCAGCTCTTTCTAGATGTTCCATAATTCCTGGAATTAATATTTCCTCTCCATCGCATAAAGCATCTACTTCTATTTCTCTTCCTATTAAATATCTATCTATAAGAACTGGGTTTTTCTTATCTTTATTAAAAGCTTCTCCTAAATATTTTTTTAGTTCTTCCTCTTTAAATGTAATTTCCATACCTTGTCCACCAAGTACATAGGAAGGTCTTACTAACACTGGATAACCTAATTTCTCTGCTACATTTAAGCCTTCTTCTAAGTTCCAGACAGCTTTTCCTTTAGGTCTTTCAATATTTAAGCTTTCCATTAAAGCATCAAACTTCTCTCTGTCTTCTGCAGCATCAATCTGTTCTGGTTTAGTTCCTAATATTGGAATATTCATTTCTCTAAAGAATTTTGATAATTTGATTGCCGTCTGTCCACCAAACTGTAAGATTACACCGTCTGGATTTTCTTTTTCAACAATGTTTAACACATCTTCTTCTGTTAAAGGTTCAAAGTATAATTTATCTGATATATCAAAATCTGTACTTACGGTTTCCGGATTATTATTAACCATAATAGTTTCGATTCCTGCTCTTCTTAAAGCTAATACACTGTGTACACAGCAGTAGTCAAACTCAATTCCTTGCCCTATTCTAATAGGCCCTGATCCTATAACCATAACCTTTTTCTTATTAGATATATTTATTTCATCTTCTTTGTCGTAAGTTGAATAGTAGTAAGGAGATACGGCTTCAAACTCTCCACCACAAGTATCTACCATTTTATATACTGGGTTAATATTAAATTTATTTCTTAACTTGTAAATGTTCTGTGGACTACATCCAATTAAATCTGCTATTCCCTTATCTGAAAAACCTTGTTTCTTAAGTTTTCTTAACCATTCTTCATTTAAATCTTCTAATTTAGTTTCTTTTAATCTTTCCTCTTCTTCTACTATTCCTTTTATTTTCTCTACAAAGAATGGATCTACTCCAGTAATTTTACTTACCATGTCTACTCTATAATTTCTTCTAATCATTTCTGCTAAATCGAACAATCTTTCATCGTCTGGAACTTGAACCCTAGCTTTTAATTCATCTATACTTCGTTTTCTAGAGTTTTTATGTTCTAAAGAATACTGACCTATTTCTAAAGATCTGATTCCTTTTAACAGAGCTGCTTCAAAGTTATTTCCTATTGCCATAACTTCTCCAGTTGCCATCATCTTTGTTCCTAAGCTTTTGTTTGCTTCATGGAATTTATCAAAAGGCCATTTTGGTATTTTTATTACTACATAATCAAGAGTTGGTTCAAAACAAGCATATGTTTTTTTCGTTACTGCATTTTTAATTTGATCTAATCCATAGCCTAAAGCAATTTTAGTTGCGACCTTTGCTATTGGATACCCTGTTACCTTAGAAGCAAGAGCTGAAGACCTACTTAACCTTGGATTAATTTCTATAACTATATATTCAAAGCTTTCAGGATCTAATGCAAACTGTACATTACACCCTCCTTCTATTCCAATTTCATTTATAATATCCATAGATGCACTTCTAAGCATTTGACACTCTTTATGTGAAAGAGTTTGAGAAGGAGCTACTACTATACTATCCCCTGTATGAACACCTACAGGATCCACATTTTCCATATTACACACAGCTATACAGTTTCCATAGCTGTCTCTTATAACTTCATATTCTATTTCTTTCCAGCCTTTAATACTTTTTTCAAGAAGTACCTGGCTAACTGGACTTAAGTGTAAACCTGATGCTAAAATCTCTTTTAGCTCTTCTTCTGTTTCTGCAATTCCACCACCAGCTCCACCTAATGTATATGCTGGTCTTACTATTACTGGGTAACCTATTTGCATAGCAAATTCTAATCCATCTTCTAAATTTGTAACAATAGAACTTTCTATAATAGGCTGATTTATTTCCTCCATTAAGTTTTTAAATAACTCTCTGTCTTCTCCCTTTTTTATGGAGTTTATTGATGTTCCAATTACTTTTACATTATATTTATCTAAAATTCCCTTATCATCAAGCTCTACTGCTAGGTTTAGTCCTGTTTGACCTCCCATTCCTGCAATTAAACTATCTGGTCTTTCTTTTTCTATTATCTTTTCTACTACTTCTACCTTTAATGGTTCTATATATATTTTATCTGCTATTTCTCTATCCGTCATAATAGTAGCTGGATTACTATTTATTAATACAACTTCTATTCCTTCTTCCTTTAAAGCTTGACAAGCCTGAGTCCCTGCGTAGTCAAACTCTGCTGCTTGCCCTATAGTTATTGGTCCTGATCCTATTACTAGTACTTTTTTTATGCTGTTGTCTTTTGGCATACTTTTTCTCCTCCTGTCATTTCTAAAAATCTGTCAAATATATATTCTGTGCCGTTTGATCCTGGGCATGTTTCTGGATTAAATTGTACGCTGAATATTGGCAGAGTTTTATGCTGCATTCCTTCAACTGTGCTATCGTTTAGATTTACATGCGTAACTATCATTTCTTTAGGTAAATCTGATATTCCAACTACATATCCATGGTTTTGAGAAGTTATATAAACCTTATTAGTAATAAAATCTTTAACTGGATGGTTAGAGCCTCTGTGTCCAAATTTCAACTTAGAAGTATTTCCACCTAAGCTAAGTGCAAGGAGTTGATGTCCTAGACTGATTCCGAATATAGGTTTCTTCCCTATTAACTCCTTAATATTTTCTACAATATCTGTTAAGTCTTTTGGATCTCCTGGTCCATCAGATAAGAAGATTCCATCTGGATTAATACTTAAAATTTCATTTGGAGTTGCAGTTGCTGGAAATACAGTTAAGCGACAATTTCTTTTTTGAAAACTTCTTAAGATATTTGATTTAACACCTAAGTCTATTACTGCAATATGTTTACCTTCTCCTTTTATTTCATAAACAGCTTTACTTGTAACGGATTTAACTGGACTTTCATTATTAAATCCTTTTAATTTTTCTTTAACTTCTTCATCTGTTAATTCTGCTGTAGTAATAATTCCTTTCATAGTCCCGTTATTTCTCAATATTTTAGTTAGCGCTCTCGTATCTATTCCTTGTAATCCCATTACTTTATTTTGTTTTAAATATCCATCTAAATCCATTTCACAGCGCCAATTACTTGGACTTTCACAAAACTCTCTTACTATTAAAGCTTTTACCTGAACTTTTTCCGACTCAATATCTTCTAAGTTAATTCCATAGTTTCCTATTAAAGGATAAGTCATCGTAACTATCTGTCCAGAGCAGGATGGATCTGTCAATACCTCTTGATATCCTGTCATTCCTGTATTAAAAACTACTTCTCCAATACTTTCTCCTATATATCCAAAAGCTTTACCTTCTAAAATACTTCCGTTTTCCAGTATAAGTTTTGCTTTCATTTTAATGCCTCCCTTATAAGATTTTTTCTATATCTTTTTTCATTTCAATTACTGCCTTGCGACTTGCTAAAGCAAACTCTTTCTCAGTAAATTCATACCTATATTTTTCATTTTTGTAAGCTGCTATAATTCCTCTAGAAGAATTAATAATTGCTCCTAATCCATCTTCGTTAAAATATCCCTTTAAGTCTTCCGCAGTTGCCCCTTGTGCTCCGTAACCAGGAACTAAGAAATAACTTCTCGGCATTAACTTACGAATTACTTTTGCCTCTTCTGGGTGGGTAGCTCCTACTACTGCGCCTACTAAGCTATATCCTCTTTTTCCTATAACTTCTTCTCCCCATTTATTTACAGAATGCCCAACTTTTTCGTAAAGCTTTTCTCCTCCAATGTCTAAATCTTGAAATTCTCCACTATTTGGGTTAGATGTTTTTACTAGTATAAATAATCCTTTGTCGTATACTTTACAGTTACCTATATATGGATTTATTGAATCTACTCCTAAATAAGGGTTTAGTGTTATTGCATCCTGATTAAAAATTGTATGGCTATTACCTTCTATATCTATTTTCCCTATGTGCCCATTTGAATAAGCCTCTGCAGTAGATGCTATATCGCTTCTTTTTATATCTCCTATTACAATAAGTCCTTTTTCCTTTGCATAGTCTATAGTTTTTATATATGCTTCTAATCCTTCAGGTCCATACTGCTCATACATTGCTATTTGAGGTTTTACAGCAGGAACTAAATCGTAAACATTATCTATTATTTCTTTATTAAATCTATAAAAAGCTTCACCTACTGCCCTTGCTGTTTTTCCGTATACTTCATAAGCGTTATCTTTTATATGATTTGGTATAAAGTTAAGTCTTGGGTCTAAACCTACAACAATCGGTGCTTGTTTTTCCTCTATTGTTTCTATTAATTTATCTATCATATTTATCCCTCCATTTTTATTTTTTAGAGTTGTACTTTAAATTAAATAATATAGAAATTAGCTGTATATTGCTTACTTAGTTTTTAACTCTCCATCTTCTACTACAACTTTTCCACTTACTATGGTGTAAAGTGCCTTTCCTTTCACTTTTCTATTGTGAAAAGGACTGTTTTTACTTTTAGAAGCGAAGTTATTACTATCTATTTCATATTCTAAGTTTGGGTCGATAATTGTAATGTCTGCATACTTCCCCACACCTAAACTACCTTTTTCTATTCCTATTATCTTTGCTGGATTAATTGTCATTTTTTTAATAAATTCTATAGGGCTAAGAAGTCCTGTTTCTACAAGTTCTGTAATTCCTAAAGGTAGTGCTGTTTCAAGTCCTACAATGCCAAATGGAGCTTTGTGAAACTCTGTATCTTTTTCATCTTTACTGTGAGGGGCATGGTCTGTTGCTATAATTCCTATAGTTCCATCCTTTAAACCTTGTTTTATTGCTTCAACATCTTTAGTATTTCTAAGAGGCGGATTCATTTTTGCATTTGTAAAACCTCTTTCTACTACTTCATCAGTTAATGTAAAGTGATGAGGACAAACTTCTGCACTTATATTTTCACCTCTTACTTTTGCTTCTCTAATAAGCTCTACACCACCCTTTGTACTTACATGGCATATATGCAGCTTTACTCCAGTATTTCTTGCAAGTATTATATCTCTTGCTATGATTACGTCCTCCGAATCATTTCCTATGCCTTTTATACCTAACTCTTTTGATCTTTTTCCTTCGTTCATTGCTCCACCCTGTACTAAATCAGTATCTTCACAGTGAGAAAACACTGGAATCTCACAAGTTTTAGCTTGCTTCATTGCTTCTTTTAGTAAATTACTTTTTATAACTGTCTTTCCATCTTCACTAATAGCACAAATTCCTGCCTTTACCATTTCATCTATTTCAACTAGTTCTTCTCCAGTCTGACTTTTAGTAATGCTTCCAATAGGTACTACATTAACTATTCCCTCTTTTTTACTTTTTTCATTAATGTATTCTACTACCTCTACTGTATCTGTTACAGGCTTAGTGTTTGGCATACAGCAAATTGTTGTAAATCCTCCTTTTGCTGCACTTTCACATCCAGTTTTAATACTTTCTTTATGCTGAAATCCAGGATCTCTTAAGTGTACATGTAAATCTATAAGTCCAGGTACTACCCAGTATCCTTTTGCATTTATTACTTTGTCTGCTTCTTCATTAATCTCTGATTGTATATTTACTATCTTTTTATTATGAATCAATATATCTTGAACTTTATCTATTTTTGTAGCTGGATCAATAACTCTTCCATTTTTAATTAATAATTTCATAAGATCCACTCCCTTTTTAAGTTATACATGGATAAAATCATAATTCTGTATATTTTCTTATTAATTGTAAAATTTAATAAAACAAAAGGACAATGGAAAGATTATAAAAACAATAATCTCTCCATTGTCCTAACTTATTAGCTATAAATTGAGAACTTAAAAATACAGGGTTAATTAAATTAATTTTATCCATTTTGCCCTTATTTTTAGTTTCATTATTTTTTTGTACATTAAAAAACCCATCAAAAAAACACGCAGTGATGAACTCCATCTTAATTCCTCCCTTTCTGGCCTCACAGGACCACCTTTAAAGGTCGACAGCGTATTGTCGTTTTCTTATCATATTTTTTTATTTATTTTTTAACAGTTTATCATAATATTTTTCATTGGTCAATACTTTTTTGTCTAATTATTAGACCTTCCATTATATTTCCTGCTATAATATATCTATATATAATAAAAAATTATTATCCCCTATGGAGGTTTAATATGAAAACTAAAAAACCTATTTTTATAATAATATCTTTATGTATTATAATCTTTGCTACTATTCAAATTACAATTATAATAACTCCTTTTCGTGAAAGTCCTAAAAAGTCCGATACAATTATTGTACTAGGTGCTAAATTATATGGAGATAAACCTGGACCTATGCTGCAGTATAGGTTAGAAAAAACTCTTGAACTTTATAATAAAGGGTATGGAGATAAAATTATAGTAAGTGGCGCCCAAGGACATGATGAGCTAGTTACAGAAGCTTTTGCTATGAAAAAGTATCTTGTAGAAAGTGGTGTGCCTGAAGATATCGTATTTGAAGAGGATAACTCATACAGTACTTATCAAAACCTATATTATAGTAATAAGATTATGAAGAAAAAAAACTTAAAAACTGCTATTATAGTAACTAATAAATTTCATATTGGTAGATCTTTAATGATTGCAGATCGTTTGAATATAGTGGCAAGTGGAGCACCTACAAAAAATATTCCTAACTTACCTTTAACTATTAAGTATTATATACGTGAAGTTTTAGCTTATATTAAAGATTTTATATTAGTAAGATAATTTAAAATAACATTAAAAGTCTAGGAGAATTTCTCCTAGACTTTTGTATTATAATTTCTGTTCTGAAGTTTTTTCATCTTCTACAACTAAACTTTTTAATGGCTTATCCATTAACCAAAGTATTATACCAGAACCAATAGCAATGGCTGCAATTACAAAGTATACAGTTGAGAATTCAAAATTCAATGTGAACTCATATAACCATCCGTAAGATTTACCTGCAACGAAAACAGCAAGTACCCAAACACTCATCATTCTTGATAATAATCTAGGTGGCGAAAACTTACTTATAAATGAATTTCCAAGTGGTGAGAACACCATTTCACCAAGAGATAATAAAATACCAAATGCAACTATCCAAATTAATGGTGCAAGATTTTCACCTCTTAGAACATCTGCTGCTGCAAATACTACATAAGACACCCCTAGTAATATCATACCTAAAGAAGTTTTCTTAAACATACTTAAATCACCTTGTGGTCTTTTAGCTAGTCTAGCCCATACCTTAGCAAGTACTGGTCCTAATGTAATACACATTAAAGCGTTTAATGAATCAAACCAAATTGTTGGAACTTCAAAATTACCTATCATCCAGTTAGCATGAGGAACCCCGCCTTCTGCTCCCCAGTAGTAATATACAGGCATATAAGCTAAATACCAGAATATCCAGAAAATTACTGAGAAAAAGGATACTAATACAATGGCTGCAACTCGTTTCTTTTCAAGAGTTGTAAGTGGCTTCTTTTCTTCATTTTTTTGTTTTTCTTTAACTTCAGTATCTTTTTCATTATACTTAAATGGCTTTTTACCTGCTTCACCTAAAAATCTCCATCCAAATATAAACCAAACTGCACCAATGAACATCATAATTCCACAAACTAAAAAGCTAAATGAATATCCTTGACTTTTGGTAAGTAAACCAATAACCGTAGTACCAATGAATGATCCAATATTAACAAAAGAATATTGAATAGAAAATGCACTATCTAATTGGTCTTTATTACTAAAAAGTCTACCTGTTATAGCATTTGTTTGCGGTTTAAATAAACCTGTACCAATAGAAACTAAAATTATCATTAAGTTTACCATAGCAGCACTTGTAGCTTGTGAGCCTATTATATAACCTGCTCCCATTAAAGCCATTCCGAGTGGAGCTAAGTATCTCGCTCCTATAAAACGGTCAGATACATATGAGCCAAAAATTGGTGCAAGGTAAGTAAAAGCAACTAAGTTTGCAGACATTTTTGCTCCATCTGCTGGAGAAAGCCCAAGTCCTCCATCTGCCACACTAGCAACTATAAACACTGCTAGTAACCATTTTGCTGAATAGAATGCAAATCTTTCAAATGTAAAAGCAAGTGAGCATACATAAAAGCCAAATGGTCTTCTTTGTTTTGTGTTTTCCATTTTTAATCCCCCTTTAATTTCCATTTTAATGTTACTATTTTAACATTGATTTACTATACCATAATAACATAGAACTTGCAATTTACACAAGGGAAATTTTCATAATTTTAACTATATTATAAAACAATTACACCGCACTATAAAATAATTATATATTTTTTATTAATGTATGAATTTTTTTACTAATATATGAAAAAACAGAGACGAATTAATAAATAGAATTAAAGTATCACAAATAAATAATAGCCTAATTTAATTCAATATATTGATATATTATTGACATACTTTCGTAAATATATTATTATTTGTAGTATATTCAGAAATTATAAATAAATAGGAGGTATTATCATGAATAAAAATAGAATTAACAAAGTTTTAGAATCAATGAAAGAAAATGAAATTCCTCAATTAATCATTTCCGATCCAACTGCTATTTTTTATTTAACAGGAAAATGGATCATTCCAGGAGAAAGACTATTAGCATTATATCTGAATGTTAATGGAAACCATAAGATAATTATCAACGAGTTATTCCCACAAAAAGATGATCTAGGTGTTGATATAGTATGGTATAACGATATTCAAGATGGAGTTGAAATTTTATCTAAATATGTGGAAAAAGATAAAGTTATAGGTATAGATAAAACATGGCCATCTAAATTTTTATTAAGATTACAAGAACTTGGGGCTGGAAGTAAATTCGTAAACGGTTCTCATATAGTTGATTACGTTAGAATTATTAAAGATGAAGAAGAAAAGTCTATTTTAAGAGAATCTTCAAGATTAAATGATCTTGTAATGGAAGAATTAATTCCATGGGTAGGAAAAGGGTTAACTGAAAAAGAATTAAATGACAAGGTACGTGAAATATACAAAACACATGGTATAACTGAAGTTTCTTTCGATCCGATTACAGCATATGCTAAAGGAGCAGCAGATCCACACCATGTAACAGATGATACTAAAGGAAAATATGGAGATTGTGTTGTTCTTGATATAGGCGGATTCTACAACAACTATGCATCTGATATGACAAGAACTGTATTTTTAGGTGAAGTTTCCGAAAGACAGAAAGAAATATACAATATAGTTTTAGAAGCAAACTTAAGAGGTATAGCTGCTGCCAAACCAGGAAACAAGATGTGTGATGTAGACTTAGCTGCAAGAAACTACATAGAAGAAAAGGGATATGGAGAATATTTTACTCATAGAACTGGTCACTCTATCGGTTTAGAAGATCATGAATTTGGCGATGTTTCTTCTGTAAATGAAGATATTATAAAACCTGGCCAAGCATTTTCTGTAGAACCAGGAATTTATCTACCAGATGAAGGTATTGGTGTGCGTATTGAAGATATACTAATAGTTACTGAAGATGGTTGTGAAGTACTAAACAAGTTTACAAAAGATATAATTGTTGTTCCTGAAGATAAATAGAAAAGGATGGTTTCTTTATGAAAATTACTGAAGGATATATGCCTTTTAAAGGATATAAAACTTATTATCGTATAGTAGGAGAAAATAAAAGTAATAAAACACCATTAGTTTTATTACATGGAGGGCCTGGTTCTACTCATAATTACTTTGAAGTACTAGATAGGTTGGCCGAAGAAGATGATCGAACTATTATTATGTATGATCAAATAGGATGTGGGTTATCTTCAATGCCTGATTCTCCAGAATTGTGGAATGCAGAAACATGGGCTGAAGAATTAATTCAACTAAGACAACATCTAAAACTAGATGAAGTTCATTTACTAGGTCAGTCTTGGGGCGGAATGTTGGCTATTCACTATGCTTGTGAACATAAGCCTAAGGGAATTAAAAGCTACATTTTATCCAGTACTCTACCAGCTGCTTCATTGTGGGAAAAAGAACAACGTAGAAGAGTTGGATATCTTCCACAACACATGCAAGATGCTATTGCTAAAGCAGAACAAACTGGAGATTATTCTTCAAAGGAATATCAAAAAGCTGAAGCAGAGTTCATGCATCGTCACTGTGCAGGTTCAATAGGCCCAAATTCACCAGAATGCTTAAGACGAGAAAAGAAAGCTGGAACAAATGCTTATATAACTGCATGGGGACAAAATGAATTCAGTCCATCAGGAACATTAAAAAATTTTGATTTTATGAAAGAGATTGAAAATATTAAGGAGCCTTGTTTAATTACTAGTGGTTTAGTTGACCTTTGTTCACCACTTATTGCTAAAACAATGTATGACAAAATTCCAAATTCTGAATGGGAATTATTTGAATTTAGTCGTCATATGCCTTTCGTAGAAGAAAATGATAAATATGTAAAAGTAATGATTGATTGGTTGAATAAAAACGATTAATACACTAACCTGTATAGAAGTTCATTATTAATTTAAAAAATAAAAAAATCCCGAAAAGCAGATTATACAATCTACTTTTCGGGATTTAATTTATATATTGATAAATATTTGTATTAAATTTTTTCTACTTTAATACCTGTATCATGATCATTTAGATTTTGTTTTTCTAAGCTATCATCATTTACTCTTTCAACTTTTTGTGCTAATGTTTCTTGCATAATGTAGTCTTTATGAATATCTACTGCTTTAGCAATTTCATCATCACTATTAAAGTAAATATTAATATTATCCGCTACTTCAAATCCACTATTTTTTCTTAATTGCTGTACTTTAGAAACAAACTCTCTAGCTAAACCTTCGTTAATTAAATCTTCATTTAATGTTGTATCTAAAATAACGAATAAGTTGTTTGCCATTTCTACAGTAAAGCCTTCTTTAGCTGAAATTGTAACCATTACATAGTCTTTATTGATTGTAGTCTTTTCTCCATCTAAATCAATCTCTATGCTTTCTCCAGCTTCAAGCTTTGGTACAACTTCTGATGCATCAAGCTGTGCTAAAGCTTTTCCTAATAACTTAACTTTACCTCCTAATAAAGGGCCTGCCTTTTTAAAGTCTGGCTTTAAGTTAAAGTTCATAAAGTCTCTTAGGTTTTTCTCGAAAACAACTTCTTTAATATTCAGCTCTTCTTGAATTAATGAAGCTAAGTCAGAAATTAAGCTTTCATACTTACCATCTACAAGAATTTTTTGTAATGGCTGACGAACTTTGATCTTTTCTTTTTCTCTTGCTGCTCTTCCAAGTCCTACTAAATCTCTAACTAAGTCCATCTTTTCTTCTACGTCGTTATCTACTAATTCTTTATTTGCTACTGGATAATCTGCTAAATGTACAGATTCTTTTCCAGTTAAGTTTTTGTAGATTTCATCAGATATAAATGGTGCAAATGGAGCTACCATTTTTGCTACTCCTGTTAAAATTTCATATGTTGTATTGTATACTGCTTTTTTATCTTCAGTTAATTCTGTTGCCCAGAAACGACGTCTTGCTCTTCTAATATACCAGTTAGATAAATCTTCGTTTAAGAAGTCTTGAATCTTTCTAACTGCTTTAGTTAAGTCATATACTTCTAATTCGTTTATTACTTCATCGATTAAGTTATTGTATTTAGATAAAATCCATCTATCTAACTCTGGTCTATCTTTATATTCGATAAAGAAATCTTCTGGGTTAATTCCATCTGTATTTGCATATAAAGTAAAGAATGTATATACATTTTGAATAGTTGTAAAAAATTTACTTTGTACTTCTTTTAATCCATCAACATCAAACTTTGTAGGTGTCCAAGCTGGAGATACGAATAATAAATACCATCTTAATGTATCTGCACCATACTTATCGAATAATTCAAATGGATTTACTGTATTTCCTTTAGACTTAGACATTTTCTTTCCATCTTTATCTAATATAAGATCATTTACAAGTACATTTTTATAAGGAGAAACTCCTTTTACAAATGTAGAAATAGCTATTAGTGAATAGAACCAACCACGAGTTTGGTCAATTCCTTCACAGATAAAGTCTGCTGGGAATGATCTTTCAAATTCTTCTTTGTTTTCAAATGGATAATGTTGTTGTGCAAATGGCATAGATCCACTGTCAAACCAGCAGTCAATTACCTCTGTTACTCTTGTCATTTCGCCGCCACATTTATCACATTTTAAGTGTACATCATCAACATAAGGTCTGTGTAATTCTATAGATTCATCAATATCTTCAATAGCTTTTTCTGCAAGTTCAGCTCTAGAACCTACCGATGTTTTATGTCCACAGTCACATTCCCAAATATTAAGTGGTGTTCCCCAATAACGATTTCTAGATATTGCCCAATCGTTTAAGTTGTCTAGCCAGTTACCAAAACGTTTTTCACCAACAAAATCTGGATACCAGTTAACTGAGTTATTATTTTCAATTAATTTATCTTTAAGCTTAGTCATTTCAATGTACCAGCTTGGTTTTCCGTAGTATAAAAGTTCTGTTGAACATCTCCAGCAGTGTGGATAGTTATGAGCAATCTTTTCTTTATGGAATAGCTTGCCTTCAGCTGCTAACCATTTAATAATGTCAACATCGCAATCCATAACAAATCTTCCATCCCATGGCGTACCTACATATTTTCCCTGTTCATTAACCGGCTGAAGAACTGGCAGGTCATATCTTCTTCCTGTGTTGTAATCATCTTCACCAAATGCAGGAGCAGAGTGAACAATACCTGTACCATCTTCTGTAGTTACGTAATCTGCTAATGTAACAAAGAAAGCTTTTTTGTCTGGCTTTACGAATGGCATTAATTGCTCATATTCAATGTATTCTAAGTCCTTACCTTTTAGTTTCTCAATAACCTCATACTCTTCTCCAAGTACTTTAGTAGACAGATTTTCTGCTACATAATAAACTTTTTCATCTGGCATTTTTACTTTTACGTACACTACTTCTGGATGAACTGTCAATGAAACGTTTGCTGCTAATGTCCATGGAGTAGTTGTCCATGCTAAGAAATATTCATCCTTATCTTTTAATTTAAAAGGTGCAATAACTGTATTAGATTTTATTTCCTTATATCCTTGTGAAACCTCATGAGAAGCTAATCCAGTTCCACAACGTGGGCAGTATGGCAAAATCTTATGTCCTTCATATATATATCCTTCTTTAAAGAATTTATCTAAAATCCACCACACAGATTCTATATAGTTATTATCTAGTGTAATATATGGATTATCTAAATCGATAGCGTAACCCATTCTTTCTGTCATTTCTCTCCATTGTTTTTCATATGTGAACACAGACTCTCTACACTTAGTATTAAACTTATCTAGACCATAATTTTCAATTTCTTGCTTATTTGAAAGGTTTAACTGTTTTTCTACCTCTATCTCTACTGGAAGACCGTGTGTATCCCAACCTGCTTTTCTTTTTACTTGGTAACCCTTCATAGTTTTATATCTACATACAGAATCCTTTAATGTTCTAGCCATAACATGGTGAATTCCTGGTTTACCATTAGCTGTTGGAGGTCCTTCATAAAATACAAAAGGCTTGTTATCAGCACGATTGTCTACACTTTTATCTAATATTTTATTATCTTCCCAATACTTAGAGGTTCTAATTTCTCTTTCTGCAACTGGTTCATTTGATAATGGTTTAAATCCTTTCATTTCTCTCATCCTTTCTGTAATTTGTTCTTAAATATCAAAAAGTCCCTAAGTCTAAAAGACTTAGGGACGAATTATCGCGGTACCACCCTGATTATAAAATAGATTAGATTTATAGCTAAAATTCCTATAACTCTCTACTTTATCACTTATTGCATGTAACGTATGCAACGAAAGGTCTTACTATTATTTCAGATCTTTAGCTCTAAGGTGATATTCATAAAAAGTACTGTCATAATCTTTCACCAAACGATTATGTCTCTAAAAGCAGTTTCTTTTTATTACTGTCCTTATCATTGCTTATAATGTTTTAAGTTTTCTATATTATACACTTTGATTATTACAAAAGTCAAGTATAAATATACATGAATTTTAAGAACCTTGTAGAATATTCGCAATTTTTTTATCTTCTACAGTATCATCAATTTCATTTCTTCTTTCATCTAAAGCTTTAAAAGCTACAGCAAGCATTAGTTTAATTCTATTTAATTGATTAACTTCACTAGCACCTGGATCATAATCAACTGCAACAATATTTGCACTAGGATATCTATTTTTAAGCTCTTTAATCATTCCTTTTCCTGTTACATGGTTCGGCAGACAAGCAAATGGTTGCATACACAATACATTAGAAACTCCTTCTTCAATTAGCTCTATCATTTCTGCAGTCAAGAACCAACCTTCTCCTGTTTGGTTTCCTAAAGAAAGAAGTTTTGATGCACTTTTAGAAAGCTGCCTGATAGATTTAGGTGCCGTAAATCTATTACTTGTATTTAATGCGATTTTCATCTCTTTACGATAATATTCTATAATTTTTATAACTGTATTTCCTATTAATCTGACTTTTTTACTTCCAGCTAATTCTGTATTTTTAAACTCATGATTGTAGGCAGAATATAGGAAAAAGTCCATAAGATCTGGCATTACTGCCTCTGCACCTTCAGCTTCTAGAATGTTTACAATATCATTATTTGCTGTAGGGTGAAACTTAACCAAAATTTCTCCTACTAAACCTACCTTTGGTTTTTCTATATCTTTAATTTCAAGGTTATCAAAATCTTTAACAATCCTTCTTACATTATTCTTAAATTCTTTAAAGCTGCCTTTAGCTACTGCATGATTACATATTTTTACCCATTTTTCATATAGAATATTGCTTGATCCTGGTATTTTTTCGTAAGGTCTAACTTTATAAAGGACTCTCATGAAAAGATCTCCATATAAAAGAGCCATTATACCTTTATGAATTAAAGCAGGAGTTAATTTAAACCCAGGATTTTTTTCTAGTCCTGATGCATTAAGTGATATTACCGGTATATGACCAAAGCCAGCAGATTTTAATCCTTTTCGTAAAAATCCAATATAATTTGTAGCACGACAACCTCCACCAGTTTGGCTTATTATTACAGAAGTATTGTTTAAATCATATTTACCAGATTTTAAGGCTTCTATAATTTGCCCTACAACTATAATAGATGGATAGCAAGCATCATTATTAACATATTTTAATCCTTCATCTACTGCATTTTTATCTACAGATGGAAGTATTTCTAAATTATATCCAGATTTCTTAAAAACATGCTCTAAAAATTGAAAATGTATAGGTGATAATTGTGGTACTAATATTGTATGCTTATCCTTCATATCCTCTGTAAATACAACTCGTTCTGGTCTTGATCCTATTTTTTTAGGTATAAATCCATTTTTTTCTCTTTCTTCAAGTGCTGCCTTTAGTGAGCGAATTCTTATTTTAGCTGCTCCTAAATTACTACCTTCATCTATTTTTAATGTAGTATATATTTTCCCATAGTTATCCAATATTTCTTTTACTTCATCTGTAGTTACAGCATCTAGTCCACATCCAAAAGAATTAAGTTGAATGAGCTCTAAATTAGGGTGTGCTGCTACAAAGCTAGCCGCATTATATAGTCTTGAATGGTATACCCATTGATCTACTACACCTAAAGGTCTTTCGACTTTACCTAAATGTGCAATCGAGTCCTCGGTTAAAACAGGCATATCAAAAGAAGTTATTAATCCAGAAATACCATGATGAATTTCAGGATCTATTTGATAAGGTCTACCTGCTAATACTATAGCTCTCTTTCCACTTTCTTCAATATATTTTAATACTTCTTCTCCTTTTTTACGAATATCCTGCTTACATTTTTCTTCTTCTTCCCAAGCCTTATCTACAGCATTGTTTATCTCTTGCTTATCAATACCCATAAATTTAAATTCTTCTAAAAGTCGTTTTTTAAGTTTTTTCTTATGATATATCGGAAGGAAAGGATTCATAAACAGAATATCCTTATCCTTTAAAATTTCCATGTTATTCTTAATAACTTCTGGGTAAGAAGTTACAATTGGGCAGTTATAGTGGTTATCTGCATTAGCATTTTCTTTTTTCTCGTAAGGAATACAAGGGTAAAAAATAAAATCTAATCCCATTTCCACAAGTGATTCAATATGACCATGTGCAAGTTTTGCAGGGTAACATGCAGATTCAGATGGTATACTATCGATTCCTTTTCCATATACGTTCTTAGAAGATCTAGGAGATAATTGTACTCTAAAACCTAGTTCTGTAAAAAATGTAAACCAAAATGGATAATTTTCAAACTGATTCAATACTCTAGGAATACCTACTGATCCTCTCTTTGCTTCATCTTTTTTTAGTGGTTTATATGAAAATACTCTTTCATATTTATACTCATATAAATCTGGCACAGATTCTTTCTTTTCTTCAATGCCTGCTCCACGTTCACATCTATTACCTGTTATATGCTGTCTTCCATCAGAAAATTTATTAACAGTTAAGAGACAATTATTACCACATAATCCACACCGTCTAGTATCTGTGTTCATATTAAATACTTTCAAGTCATCTTTGCTTAAAAGAGTAGTTTTACTTCCTTCTATATATCTTTCTTTAGAAATTAAAGCAGCACCAAATGCCCCCATTATGCCTGCAATATTAGGTCTTACAACTTCTCTTTCTGATACTAGCTCAAAGGCTCTTAAAACTCCATCATTAAGGAAAGTTCCACCTTGAACGATTATTTTTTCCCCAAGCTCTTTAGGCTCTCTTATTTTTATTACTTTAAATATAGCATTTTTTATTACAGAATAAGAAAGTCCTGCCGCAATATCTGGTATAGTAGCTCCTTCCTTTTGAGCCTGCTTAACACTAGAGTTCATAAATACAGTACATCTAGTACCTAAATCTACTGGCGATCTAGATGTTAAGGATTTCTCTGCAAATTCATGTATCTTCAAATTCATTGAGTGTGCAAATGTTTCTAAAAATGACCCACAGCCAGAAGAACAAGCTTCATTTAGCATTATACTATCTATCACACCATCTTTAACCTTCATAGACTTCATATCCTGACCACCAATATCTAATATAAAATCTACTCCCGGCAAGAAAAATTCTGATGCTTTATAATGTGCTATAGTTTCAATTTCTCCAATATCAATAGATAGAGCTTCTTTTAACAATGATTCACCATATCCAGTCACTGCAGAATTTACTATTTCAACATTTTCTGGTAGGTTATCATAAAGATCTTTCAAAACAGTTACTGTGGAGTTAAAAGGACTTCCCTGATTACTTCCATAATGGGAATATAATAAAGATCCATCCTCTCCAATTAATACTACTTTTGTAGTCGTTGAGCCTGCATCTATTCCTAAGTAAGCTTTTCCTTTATATTCTTGTAGATTTTTTTCTTTTACTTCATTTTTGCTATGTCTATTTTTAAACTCTTTAAGTTCATTTTCATCTTTAAAAAGTGGTCTTAATGTACTTACTTCATTACTTACTTCGTTATCCCACAAATTCACTCTTTTAACTAGATTTTCAAAGGTTATTATTTTTTCGTCTTTGGCATCTAAAGCAGCTCCTATGGCTACAAAAAGCTGAGAATTTTCTGGGAACACAACTTCATCTTTAGTAAGATGTAAAGTTTCTATAAATCTTTCTCTAAGCTCTGATAAAAAGTATAAAGGTCCTCCTAAAAAAGCTACATTTCCTTTAATCGGTTTACCACATGCAAGACCACCTATAGTTTGATTTACTACTGCTTGAAGAACTGATGCTGCAATATTTTCTTTTGCTGCTCCTTCATTTAATAAAGGTTGAACATCAGTTTTAGCAAAAACCCCACATCTAGAAGCAATAGAATATATAGTTGTATGTTTTTTAGCTAGTTCATTAACACCTAATGCATCTGTTTGAAGTAGTGCTGCCATTTGATCTATAAATGCTCCAGTTCCACCAGCACAAGTTCCATTCATTCTCTGTTCAATTTGTCCCGATAAATAGGTAATTTTTGCATCTTCACCACCTAACTCTATTACAACATCAGTGTGAGGATAATATTTTTCAATTGCATTTGTGCTAGAAACTACTTCTTGAATAAAAGAAATATCTAACCACTTTGATACGGATAACCCCCCTGATCCTGTTGTCTTTACTAAGACATCACAATTTTTAAAGTTAGTGTAGGCATCGTTCATAAGGTTTTGTATAGTCTTTTTAATATCAGCATAATGTCTTTCGTATCGACTATAGACAAGTTTATAGTTTTTGTCTAAAATAACTACTTTAACAGTTGTTGATCCTACATCTAACCCCATATATAATCTATTTTTCATTCGATTCATCTACCTCTCAAATGATATTAATGTTTTAATATTTTAAATATATATAATTAAACATTGAGCCTTAATTATATATATTATATTCCTATAAAATATAGATGTAAATATTTTAATTTTTAATAATAATTTGATATTTATATTTGATTTTCCTTTTTTTAAATATACCCCCTTCCAGTATTTTAACACAAAAATAAACAA
Organism: Alkaliphilus sp. NP8; assembly: GCA_015978205.1. Classification (GTDB taxonomy): domain Bacteria; phylum Bacillota; class Clostridia; order Peptostreptococcales; family Natronincolaceae; genus Alkaliphilus_B. The sequence continues at coordinate 38,879 of JADWMM010000002.1, forward strand.
CTTTAATATTAAAACTATAGTTAATGCATCTTATTACAAAAATGATGATTATTTTACATTGCTTACGGATAAAATGAATGGTATAATCCTTTCTTGGCATAAAAAAATCTACAATTATATTTTTACTAAACTGTAATTAAACAAACTTTTTTTGAAAAGGAGGATGAATTTTTGTCAAATCAAGATTTAAAAGTATTATATGGAGATGTTTGGGCATTTTTATTAGGTTGGGTTCAAACTATAATTACTTATCCAGCTTCAGCTGCGGCGCTTGCAATTGCATTTGCAACATTTTCTACATTTTTTATTCCTTTAACAGATATACAACAAAAGCTACTTGCAATATTTATTTTACTATTTGTAGTGATTATGAATATCATTGCTACTAAATTTGGGGGTATGATACAACTTATTTCAACTATTGGTAAGCTTATTCCTATTATTGTTATTATTGGATTTGGACTAATTAAAGGAACAGCAAACGACTTGAACTTTATAAAAACTACTGCTCCTAGCTTAGGTTTTGGTGCAGCTCTGCTTGGTACTCTTTGGGCATATGATGGATGGGTTGGTGTAACAACCATTGCAGGAGAGCTTAAAAATCCAAGTAAAAACCTTCCAAGAGCAATTATTATAGGAGTATCTTCTGTTATAGGAGTTTATATAATATTTAATTTAGCTCTTTTAAAAGTTATGCCTATGAATGAAATTATTTCATCTTCTAAGCCAGCATCTGATGTTGCTACTATACTTTTTGGAAAAGGAACAACTTCCTTTTTCTAACTTTTTAAAACAAGTTCATCCAAAATTTAATACTCCAGCCAACTCCTTAATTGTAATAACAGTATTGGCAATATTATATATACTATCTGGTTCATTCAACACTCTAACAGATTTAACTATTTTTATACTATGGATATTCTTTGTAATGACTGTATGTGGTATATTCATCTTAAGAAGAAGAAAGGACATAGAAAAACCAGAATATAGAGTTCCTCTTTATCCTATTCTTCCTCCTATTGGTATTTTAGGTGGATCTTATATATTATATAGCACACTAGTAAGTTCCCCAATAAATTCTATTATAGGAATTGGGATTGCTTTATTAGGTCTGCCTTTCTACTTTTATTTAAAAAATAAAAAATAAAAATAGTTTAATAATAGATAAAAAAGACTTGCAAAACATTGCAAGTCTTTTTCTATAATCTATGTAAATGTATAACAAATTCATTACTAACCTAAAACATTAATCTAGCTATAATTACAGCAGTTATTATACCTACTGCGTCTGCAATTAAACCTGCAGGAAGTGCGTGTCTTGTTTTCTTAATAGATACAGCTCCAAAATAAACTGCTAAAACATAAAATGTAGTTTCTGTAGATCCCATCATAATTGAAGACATTCGACCTATTAAAGAATCTGCACCATGTGTAGTAATTAAATCTGTCATTACACCTGTTGCTCCTCCCCCTGATAACGGCCTCATAATAGCCATAGGTACTGTTTCAGCAGGCATTCCTATTAAGCCTGTCACTGGACTTAATAATGATGTAAGTCCATCCATAGCTCCTGAAGCTCTAAATACGCCAATACTTACAAGCATAGCAACTAAATACGGAATTATTCTTACAGCAGTTTGAAATCCTTCCTTTGCTCCATCTGTAAATGCTTCATATACCTTCACCTTTTTAATAAATCCATAGGCAGGTATAGCTAATAATATAAATGGTATGGCAAAATCAGAAATTATTTGAATAAAATTTAACATCTTTATACCTCCCTATTTTATATTTTCATTTTCAATATCCATTTGAAAGCGTGGTAATCTTTGTAATAATTTTACTGTTATAACCGCTGCAACGGTAGATGCAGCTGTAGCTATAATTGTTGGACCTATAATTTCTGCAGGGTTAGCAGAGCCAGCAGATGCGCGAATAGCTATAACTGAAGCAGGTATAAGAGTTACAGAAGATGTATTTATAGCTAAAAAAGTAACCATAGCATCAGTAGCTGTATCTTCAGTAGGATTAAGTGTTTGAAGTTCATTCATTGCTTTCAGCCCTAAAGGTGTAGCTGCATTGCCTAAACCTAACACATTAGCAGCCATATTCATTATGATGGCTCCCATAGCAGGATGCTCTGGTGGGACATCTGGAAAAAGTTTAACCATTATAATTTTTAGTGCCCTTGATAAAAGTTGAATAAGACCTGACTTCTCTGCTATTTTCATTATTCCAAGCCACAATGCCATTACACCTATTAATCCTATTGATATTTCTACCGCAAGTTCTGCACTACTAATAGCTGCATCCGTTATTGCAGTTATATTTCCATTAATTGCTCCAAAAATTACTCCTACAGCAATCATCAAAAACCAGATAATATTTATCATTTTGTCAGCTCCTTTATACTTTATTAATACAATATTTATGCTTATTTCAAATTGAATATTTCAATTTTCTGAAAATTATACATTTACTTTTGAAATGTAATTATAAAAACATATACTTTGATATACTATAAAAACGTGAAAAAGCTCTATAAAGTAGACTAATGTTTCGTCTACTTTATAGAGCTTTTTATGTTTATTTAAGATATTATATTTTAAACTTGTCTACTAATTCTATCATCTCTTGAGCTAAATGACTTAGACTTTCACTCGAGTTAGCAATTTCATGAATAGAAGCACTTTGCTCTTCAGAAGCGGCAGATACTTCTTGAGTACTTGCTGCGTTTTCTTCAGCTATTGCGGTTAAATTATTTAATATACTAATCACGTCTTCTTGATTTTTATTTATTAGGTCACTCGTATCATCTAACCGATTAATCATATACTTTATCTTTTCAACAGATTCAGCAATTCCTGTAAATTTATCTTCTGTTTGCTTAAAGCTTTCTTGTTGCATATCTATAGCATTAATTACATCACTTATAGTAGATTCAGAATCATCTGTACTCTGCTGAAGCTGACTAACCATATTATCTATAACTGCAATTGACTCTTTAGATTCCTCAGCTAGTTTTCTAATTTCTTCTGCAACTACAGCAAATCCTCTTCCAGATTCTCCTGCTCTTGCTGCTTCAATAGATGCATTTAATGCTAATAAATTAGTTTGTTGTGCAATTCCTTTAATTAAATCACTAGCTTCTGTAATTTTTGCCGCATTACTTGTTGTATCTTTAATCCCTTCATATACTTTTCGAACTCCTTTGCTACTGTTAATAGTTTTATCATTTAATTCTTTCATTAAATTATTTCCTTCATTTTTTAATTCCAATACTTTGTCAGCAAATGTGCTTAATTTATTAGCATTTTCTTGATTTGCTTTTACCATTTTTCCTAATTCTATAGCAGAACTAGATCCTACTTCGGTGTCACTAGCCTGCTCTTCAGCTGCACTTGCAATTTGCTCTACTGTTTTAGAGATTTCTTCAGAAACCATAGCAGATTCTTCAGATGTTGCAGTTAACTCTTGTGATGAAGAGGCTACCTTAATAGAAGCATCCTTAACTTCATTTACAATATTTCTTAAATTTTGATTTATAGATTGAACAGACCTGGCTAATAACCCTACTTCATCCTTTAGCTTTAATTGTTTTTCTGGTATATCTTTAGTAATATCTAGATTTGCAATTTGCTCAGCATATTTAGCTGTTACCTTTATAGGTTCTACTAATTTACTACTTAATATAAATATTAATATACTTGCTAATACAATAATTACTATTGTTGTACTAATAATCTGTGTTTTCATTTCTTTAACACTTTGTAGCACTTCACTTTCGAAACTACCTACTCCTATTAACCAATCTGTATTTGGTATAGGAGACATTCCTATATATCGGGCATTCCCTAAAAATTCATATGTAATAGTATCTGAAGATGTCATATCCATTTTTTGCATAGCTAATCCTAAATTCTTAAGTTCTCCATCTGTTTCAATATCTTTAAAAGCATTTTGCTTATTTAAAACATACTTCTCATTTTCGTGAGCATACATAGTACCATCTTTACCTATAATGTATGAATAGCCATTTTCACCGAATCCTATTCTTTTAATAGTTTCATTTAATGCAGTGGCAGGTTTCCGTCCTATTAAAACTCCTACTACCTTCTCTTCCTGTTTAATTGGAGTAGCAAACATTAACACCATTTCATCTGTTACTCTACTCAATATTAAATCCGAAGTATTTGCTTCTCCTTCAAAAGCTTTTTTTACATATTCTCTATCACCTAATTCTGCTGTAGAACCATCACTATATAAAGCTGTCCCATCAGAATGTACAATTCCTAATCCTAGAAAATCAAAGTAATCAATATCTTTTTCCAATTCTGACTTTTGAATATTCCAGTCCATACTTTTTATTTCATTTTTATTAGCAATAGATTGAAGTTCTAATAATTGATTCTGAATTTTATTTTCTACTAACATTCCCCCTTCTATCGATAAATTTTCTATGGCATTATTAACTTCGTTTATAATTGCATCTGAAGATTTTTTATAAGATATACTTCCTAGTACTGTAGACGTAACTAATAATATTAGTACTATATAAAATACTAATTTAAATTTTATGCTTTTCATTTTATATCACTCCTAATTATGTCTTACATTCAAATCCATTATTTGGTATAATATATACTGTGTTTAAATCGTATTTTGCTAATAATAATGCATTATGAATAATATATATCCATTGCTTAACATTTTAAACTTACAATTGGTAAGATAGGAGGAAAATATTTTGTCTTATAAACATAACGATGCAAATTATAAATTTTTTCAGCATAAACAGTGTGAATTTTTTCCATGTCATAAAATAAATGATTCGAATGAATTTAATTGCTTATTTTGTTATTGTCCACTATACATGCTAAAAGAAAGGTGTGGAGGAAATTTTAAATATACTGAAAATGGTATTAAAGACTGTTCTAAATGTACAGTTCCACATGGAAAATATGGATATGATCATGTTATGTCTAAAATGATTGATGTTATGCGTACAAGTAAAAAAGATAAATAATAACAAAGTAAAGAGGAAGTATTATACTACTTCCTCTTTATAAATATCAATGAATTTCTAAAATTTACTTCATAAAACTTTAAAAGATAAGTTACTACATGTTTTTAGAACGTTCGACACATGAAATCATAGCATTAATTATAGCACTACGAAAACCCTCATCTTCAAGAGTTTTAACTGCTTCTATTGTTGTTCCTGCTGGCGAGCAAACCATATCTTTTAACTGTGCTGGATGAAGTTTAGTCTCAAGAACCACCTTAGCACTTCCTAAAACTGCCTGTGCTGCAAAAGTATAAGCTTGAGCTCTACTCATTCCGTTTAGTACAGCTCCATCGGCTAAAGCTTCAATAAACATATATACATATGCTGGTGAACTACCACTAACAGCTACAACAGCATCCATCATATATTCTGGAACTACTTCTACACGCCCAAATCCTTCTAACACTCTTTTAACTTCTTTAATCTCTTCTTCAGTTACATATTCATTAGTACACATAGCAGTCATGCCTTCTCCTACCATTGCTGGTGTATTTGGCATAGTTCTCACTATTTTTACTTTTTTACCAAATTGATTTTCTAAATCTTCTAGCATTTGTCCTGGTGCAATAGTAATAATAATTGTATCTTCTTTTATTATTGATGAAATTTCTTTTATAACAATATTATAAAATTGTGGCTTAACAGATAGTATAATCATTTCACTGTTAGCTGCAACTTCTTTATTATCCACAGTAATATTTATATCTAGCGTCTTTTTAGCTTTCTCTAGACCTGGCTTATATGCGTCAGAAGTTATTATTTCATTAGCAGGAATTAAGTTTCCTGTAATAATTCCTCCCATCATAGCCTGCGCCATATTACCACAACCGATAAATCCTAACTTCATAAATCCATCCCTCTTTCCATGTTTTTCATTCGATTTTATTAATTTTAAATTTTTATTCTGCTATTGTTCCAAAAGATTGTTCTGTACGTCCAATTATTTCATCTTGAAGAGCCTTACTTAGATTTCTAAAATGATCACTATATCCAGCAACACGAACTATTAAATCTTTGTATTCTTCTGGATTATTTTGAGCCTTAATTAATATTTCCTTATCTATTACATTAAATTGGATATGATGTCCATCCATATTGAAATATGAACGAACTAAATTTGCCATATTATCTAATCCTTCTTCTCCTTTAACTACTGATGGAGTAAATTTTTGATTTAACAAAGTACCTCCTGTACTTAAATGATCCATCTTTGATGCTGAACGGATTACTGCAGAAGGTCCTAAGGTATCTGCTCCTTTTTCAGGTGATATACCCTCAGAAAGTGGCTTATGGGCTAATCGTCCATTAGGACTAGCTAACATAACTTCTCCAAAATAAACATGACAAGTAGTTGGAAGCATATTTATACGGTATTCTCCCCCTTTCATATTTGGGCGTCCATTTACGGTTTCTTTATACGCATTAAATACTTCTTGCATGATTCCATCTGCATAGTCATCATCATTACCATATTTAGGTGTTTTATTTCTTACTAAATGACTAATAAGATCATGTCCTGCAAAATTGTCTTTTAAAGCTTCCATTAGTTCTTTCATTGTAAATCTATTATTATCATATACATTATATTTTATAGCTGATAGAGAATCAGTAATAGTTCCAATGCCAACACCTTGTAAATAATTAGTATTATAACGCGCTCCACCTGCGTTATAATCTTTTCCCCTTGATATACAATCGTTAGTAATAACTGATAAAAAAGGCGATGGCATGTATTTAGCATATATAGTCTCTATAACATTTGAGCCTTGCATCTTAATATCTACAAAATACTTTATTTGTTTTTTGTAAGCATCAAAAAGTTCTTCATAGCTTTTAAAGTCCTCTGCATAACCAAGCTTTAATCCTAGTTGTTTTTTATTAACAGCATCATACCCATTATTCAGAGTTAATTCTAATATTTTAGGCAAATTGAAATATCCTGTTAAAATATAAGCTTCATTTCCAAAAGCTCCTGTTTCAATGCATCCACTAGTTCCTCCTAGGCGAGCATCTTCTATAGTTTTTCCTGCATTTAATAACTCTTGAATTATAGCTTCTGTATTATAAAAAGCTGGTTGCCCCCATCCTTTTCTAGATACTTCACAAGCTTTTTTTAGAAAATGCTTAGGAGTTTTACGGCTTATTTGAACATTTGAACTAGGCTGTAATAGTTTCATCTCATCCATACAATCTAATATTAAGTAGCTTACTTCATTTACTCCATCTTGCCCATCAGCAGTAATTCCACCAGTATTTATATTTGCAAAGTCTGTATATGTACTACTTTCTTTTAATGTTACTCCTACCTTTGGTGGTGCCGGTTGGTTATTAAATTTAACCCATAGACACTGTAGTAATTCTAGTGCTTTTTCATCATCTAATCTTCCTTTAGACACTTCGTTTTTATAGAAAGGATATAAATGTTGATCTAATCTACCAGGACTAAAAGCATCCCATGGATTAATCTCAGTAGTAACTCCCAAGTGTACAAACCAATACATTTGAATAGCTTGCCAATACGTTTCAGGCTTATTAGCAGGAACTACATCACAATTTTTAGCTATTTGTAAAAGTTCTTCTTTTCTAACTGGATCAGTTTCCTTTTCTGCCATATCTCTTGCTAATGCTGCATATCTTTCTCCTAAAATAATAATTGCATCACATGTAATATCCATAGCTTTTAACTGTTCATGCTTACTAACAGCTTCAGAATCATTTAGAAAATCTAGTGATTCTATTTGGTTTCTAATCTTTTCTTTATAATCTTTAAATCCATTTTCATATATAGCTGTAGATCCTACAGTATGTCCTGGACCTCTTTGTTCCATAAATTCTGTAAAGATTCCAGATTCATAGCAAGCTTTCCACTCATCAGTCATAGAATTTAATATACGAGTACGAATTGAACGATCCTTCCAATAAGGAATAATCTTTTCTTCCTGTAACTTAAAGTCTTCTTCACTTACTTTAAAGCTAATTAACTCTCTATCATTCATAATTTTCATATCTTCTAAAGTATGACAGCATAACTCTGGAAAAGTTGGAGATTTTTGTGGGCCATCACCCTTTTCACCTACAATTAACTCCCCATCATTTATACACAAAGTTTTATTTTCCATAAAATGTTTAAAAGCTAATGCACGCATTTCTGGAATAGATACAGTACCGTCATATTTCATATAAGCATCTGTCATTAAATCAGCACGCTCCATATAAATTCTAGGATCGGTAGTTACACTTTCTTTACGTAAATTTCTTATTCTTTCATTCATACCTCTAAGTTTCATACAATCAACCTCCCACTTTTATATTTTGAAATCCTTTTTCTTTAAAAATATTTTTAATATCTTCCATTTTCCACTGTTCAGGAACAGCCATAGATTCATGATCATAACTTAAACCTAATCGTTCGTATTTTGTTGATCCTGTATTATGATAAGGTAGTAAATTAATGCACTGTACTTTTATTTTATTTTCTAATAGCCAGTTAGCTATATTTGACATTCCATCTAATTCATCATTGACCTGCCCTATTATAGGTATTCTAATATTTATATTAGAAGAAAATTTATTAATTTCTATTAGATTATTAAGTATAACCTCCAACCCTTCACCTATAAATTGCCTATGCTTCTCTACATCTAAAGTTTTAATATCATATAAAAAGGTATCTACATAAGGAGCAATCTTTCTGTAAGATTCTACTGGAGCAAATCCACAAGTATCAATGTAGATATGAATTCCTATTTTCTTTAGCTTCTTACATAGTTCTAAAAGAAACTCTATAGACTGTGACATCACTTCTCCGCCAGAAAGAGTTACACCTCCTCCAGATTCTTCATATATAATATTATCTTTTTTTACTATATCTACTAATTCATCAGATGTGTAGTATTTCCCCGCAATTTCCAGGCTATTATATGCGCAATAATCTACACAAATTCCGCAAGCGTGACACTTATCTCTATCTAATATAATTTTCCCATCTAATTTTTTTACTGCATTGTTAGGACATGCTCTTATACAAGCAACACATTTTTTACATCTTTCTTCATATCTCATAATCTGCATTTTATAATTTTGACTTTCAGGATTATGGCACCATTTACAATGAAGTCCACATCCCTTAAAAAAAATAGTAGTTCTAATTCCCTCACCATCGTGTATAGAGAATCGCTGAATATTTAAAACTAAAGCTTGATTCACATTGAATCACAACCTTCCATGGTTTTTACTTTCTCATATTCCATGAGATTGTTAATAATATATCATTGATTGTCAACAAACTTCCTTATGATTAATATTATAAATGTTTGTTATAAAAAAATCAATCTATATTGTTAGTTTTGTGAATTTTTTTGCGCGATATTTTCATATATATAAATTTATATCAAAATATAGTCACTATTATGAATGTATATATTGTTATTTTTTATACTATTGCTTTTTTAGAATAGTACTTCTGTGGTATAATTATCTTATTATTATTGAATATAAATCTATGAAACAGTGACTTTTTTTCAGTTAAGGAGGGTTTTAATGCTTAAAATCGAAACACAAATAGGCAAAAGAGCAAAGCAGCTTCGTCAAGAAAAAAAAATAACTCTTAAAGAGTTAAGTGAAAAAACTAATTTATCTGTAGGATACTTATCTCAGTTTGAACGGGGCATAAACACAATAGCTATCGATTCTCTAGCAAAGATTGCAGAAGTTTATAATGTAAGTTTGAGTTACTTTTTTCCTAATAAATCAGGAGAAAACTCTGTAGTATTAAAAAGTCATGAACAAGAAACTTTAGATGTAATCGGAGAAAATTATATAGTAACATGTCTATCTGTAGACAATACAGACCATATCCTGTATCCAAGGTTAATTGAAATTTTACCTACTTTAAAAACTAATGAGGCTTTACAAACTTACCCACATGAAGGTGAGGAATTTATATATGTTTTAGAAGGTATACTAACCCTTCTTTATAAAGATGAAAAGCATTACCTATATCCTGGAGACTCAGCACATTATTCATCTAGTGTTCCTCATAATTGGACTAATAGTACAAACAAAAATGTAAAAATATTGTGTATATCTGTTCCAAATCCATTTAATGAAAATAACCCTCATATTGCACTAGATAATGATCACATTAGTTTAAATAAATAAATAGGTTAAATGATAAGGATTGGTAAATGATAACGAAGTCTATTAAACCACTCTAAAGTAAAATACAAATCAAAAATACTCTCTGATAATGATTCAAAATCAGCTAGAGTATTTTTCATTATTTTTAACTATTTAAAAATACCAATAAAATTAACAGGAATAGGCATGGATTTCTTTAAATCTTCATAATCTTCTCTGTCTATTGCTACAATAACACAAGTAGCAGGCCCTGCCGATTTATACAAATCAATACCAGCTTTATCATATATATTGCAATTTAAATCACTAGTACTTGCCATTTCTTCTATCTCATAGGCTATCCCTTTAGAGCCTACAGGCAAAATATCATTTATATAGGATTTTTTAAGTAAATCTATCAGTATTGATATTGTCATAGTTTTTTTCTCATTATCATCTAATACTTCATTTCCTACTTTTGGTATTCCTATAGCAACTATTAAATCTCTTTTCTTAGCTTTTCTTTGTCTCCATTTATTCTTTTCAATCTTTCCAATTATAGTAATACCCATAGAGGTTTGACATACAGGAATATTTTCTTCTGTACTGCCTGTTATTACAATATCATCTTCTAGCTTTAAAGGTTTTAATGCCTTTTTTATACCCTTCATTATTTGTTGTCCAGTTTTATCCATTTCAACCCCTAAAGTATTAACAATAGTAATAGGTATAGCACCTGTGGATAAAAGTTCCATAAGAGCAACCTGCGTTGCAAAATACCCTACAGTTTCAGGATCTGTCTTTATAATATCATTTTCTTTATTCCCAATTCCTCCAGATGAATCACAAGAAATTACCATCCTATATTCTGGTGTAATATCCACTACTGTTACGTCTCTAAATTTAAACATTTATATTACCTACCTTTTTTAGTCATAAATTTAAATATAATATACGAAAAAATAATATTAGCAGCAGAGGCTATAGTTAAAGGAATAATAAGAGTAGTAAACATTGTAATTCCACTAAAAGGCAACCCCATTGCTTTTGCAGCCATAGCAGAAATGAAAGTAACAATAGGCCCATTTAATAATATAGCTATACTACATACAATAATACTATTATATTTCTTACTTAAAGCTCCAAATATATATACTATTAATCCCATTTGTAGTGCAGTTATTAAATGTAATGGCAAAGTTAAAGGAAAACCACTAGTTATAGCAGTTAATAAATGACCTAAACCAGCTACAAACCCACCAGCTGTAGGACCTATAAATAAAGCAGCAAAATAGCCTGGCATAGAATCAAATGCAATTGTTCCTTGTATTTTAATCATTGCACCTATTGCAGATAATGCTATTAATAATCCACTTCTTGTTATTACTTTAATATTGTTTATACTTACTTTTTCAGCATCACTCTTCATATTTATTCTCCCCCTTATTAAATATATGATGGAATTAATTTTCTTAAATAACCAAAATCATTTTTATAATCTATCTCTATATACCCTCCTGTAGTGCACTGAAAATGCCACATTTTTTTTAGATCTAGGTCTAATAAATATGTAACTATAGATTGAATAACACCTGCATGACTAACTATAATACAAGTACCATCTTTATTTTTAATAGAGTCCATAAATCCTTTAACTCTATTTAACATGTCTTTTAAACATTCTCCTTCGGGTATTTTATAACATTCGTAATCCTTTATCCAGTTATCCCATTCTACAGGATATGTTTCTTCTATTTGCTTTGCAGTTTTACCGTCAAACACTCCAAAATTTATTTCTCTTAAATTATCATCAATCACTATTTCTTTTTCTGTAATCTTAGCAATTTCTGTTGCAGTTTCCATAGTTCTACCTAGAGGACTTGTATAAATTACATCTACATTATAAGTTTTTAATTCCTCAGCTAATATTTTTATTTGTAGCTTTCCCTTTTCTGTAAGGTCATAATTAGACCATCCACTATATACTTTTTCAATATTAGCTACTGTTTCCCCATGTCTAACTAAAATAAACTTCATAAATTTCCTCCCCATTCTAAAATACAAATTTGTTTAAAAATGTATGCTTTAATTAAAACTATAAAATACAAATTACATTTTTATTATAAATAAATAGTAGAAAAACATAAACAAACTTTGAGAAATTTCAACAACTGCACCTATTGTATCACCAGTGGTTCCCCCTAGTTTCTTTTCAATGTTTTTTGTTATTAGAATTACAGCAGCTAAAGTAAGGCCTAAAGGAATAATTATAAAAGTAATATCAAATATGAATCCACAAATAAATGTAAATATAATACCTAGAAGTACCTCTTTAATTCCACAATTTTTTATAAAAGCAGCTCCCATACCACCTTCTTTTCGGGCATAAGTGCTAATAGAAGCTGAAAGTAAAGCACATATTCTTCCAACTATAGGAACAAAAATTAAAATTACATTTTCTAAATAGTAAGTTAAAAATAAATTAATAAGTAATAGCCAAAATATAATAATAGCTCCAAAGGTTCCAACTCTACTGTCCTTCATAATATTTAACATTTCTTCTTTCTTTCGATAACTAAATATACCATCTACAGTATCTGCTAACCCATCAATATGAAGTCCTCCTGTTATAAATAAATAAATACTCCATACACCTAGTATTAATATAGGTCTATGTATGTAACTTTCTAATAATGTTGGAGCATAGAGAAACAGACCTACTATTAATCCAACAATTGGCAGTAATTTTATTCCTTTTATAAAATCTTTTTCATCATATTTATACTTATAAGAGATGGGTATTCTTGTGAAAAATGTAATCATAAGTTTTAAACTCTTCATATAATACCTCACTTTATTTTCATTTCTATTCCACTTACTGTAAGATAAACTTCATTAGCTTTACTAGCAATATATTGGTTTACTCTACCAGCAATATCTCTAAATATACTTCCCATTTTATATGATGGAACTAGTCCCATTCCCACCTCATTTGTAACTATTATAGCTTTTTTATTTGTAGTAAAAATTATATCTAATAATTGTTTAACTTCTTTAAATATTTCCTTTTCTAAGTTATTTATTGCTTCTATAGAACAAGTATCAAAATCTAAACTACTATCTAATATTAAATTAGATACCATTAATGTCATACAATCTAAAAGTATAATATCACTTTTTTTAAAGTCTTCATAACTTAAAATTGATGTAAAGTCTTTATATTTTTCTATAGTGCTCCATTTTTTTGGTCTATCTAACTTATGTCTTTTTATACGATCTTTCATTCCTTCATCAAAGGCAATAGCAGTTGCTATATATACTACTTTTCCACCAAGCTCTACTGCCTTTTGCTCTGCTAAACTACTTTTCCCACTTCTTGCTCCCCCTGTTATTAATATTAAAGAGTTCATTTATTTACCTTCTTTCTATTTGTTCCTACAATTAATTTACATTGTTAAACAATATTTTGCGGTATGATATAAGAAAAACCATTCTTTTCAGAGTTTAATATTTCTACTTCCACTTCATATACATCTTCAATATTTTTAGGTGTTAATACATTTTCAGGTTTACCTTGTGCAGCTATCTGACCTTTATCTAAAAGTAATATAGAATCACTATATCGTGCTGCTAAATTTATATCATGAAGAGTTGTAATAATAGTTAATCCCTTTTTCTCATTCAACTTTTTGCAAAGGTTAAGTATACTTATTTGAAATTTTACGTCTAAATTAGATATAGGCTCGTCTAATATTAAAAGTTCTGGCTCCTGCACCAATGCTCTAGCTATCATAACTCTCTGTCTTTCACCACCACTTATTTCTCTTATATCCTTGTCTCTCAAATTCCATACTCCTGTATTTTGCATTGCTTCTTCAACTATTTTTATATCTTTTTTCGTTTCACCTTTAAACTTATTTATATATGGAAATCGCCCCATTAATACTGTATCAAAAACTGAAAATGAAAATCCTATATTATTATATTGATGCACTACTGAAATAACTTTGGCAAAATCTTTCTTATTTAAATTGCTTATTTCTTTATCATGAAGTAATATAGTACCTTCATTAGGTTTTAAAAGTCCACAAATATTTTTTAGTAATGTTGTTTTTCCAGAACCATTGGGGCCAAGTATACTTATAAATTTTCTACTAGAAACATTAAAACTTATATCTTTTAATACAGATATTTTATCATAACTAAATGTTAAGTTTTTTATAGTTAAAATTGATTTCATTTTTATCCCTCATTACATCATAGCTTTACTTTTTGACTTTTTTAATAAATATAAAAAGAAAGGCCCTCCTAAAACTGAAGTAATTACTCCTACAGGTAATTCCCTTCCCGGAAGAGCAGTTCGTGCTAATGTATCACAAATCAATAAAAAAATACCTCCTCCTATTACAGATGCTGGAAGTAGTATTTTATGATCTGAACCAAATATTATTCTAAAAAGATGTGGCACTATAATTCCAGCAAAACCTATAACACCACTTACAGAAACTGCCAATGCAGATAAAAGTGAAGCCCCTACTAAAATCATTTTTTTTACTAGTTCTACATTCACTCCCATATTTTGTGCATCTTCTTCTCCCATAACAATTGCATTCATTTCTCTAGCTAAAAACGATAAACATAAAAGGCCTATTATTGCAGGAATTATAATTACACTAATTTGGTTCCAATTGGCTCCATTAAAACTTCCCATTGTCCACGAAATTATATTAGCTAAATCATCTTGATTAAAAATCATCATAATAGAATTTGCTGCAGATAATATAGAACTCATAACAATACCTGAAAGTAAAATAGATGTAGTAGATATCTTATGTCCAATTCGAGCTAAATTATAAACTATAACTGTAGTTATTAATGCACCAACAAAAGCCATAATAGAAGTGAATCCAAATCCCCATATTCCTTTGTTAAGTCCAAAAACTATGCTAAGTGTTGCACCAAAAGCCGCTCCAGAAGATACGCCCATAACGAAAGGATCTGCCATTGGATTTTTAAAAATAGCTTGATAAGAAGCTCCTACAGAAGCTAATATACCTCCTACTATTGTTGTTAATATAATTCTTGGAAGTCTTATATTAAGTACAATAAATATGTTAGAATCCTTAATACCATTTAAATTAATTTCAAAACTTAAATTTTTAATAAAACTGCCAACAATACTTATTGTTTCTCCTATAGGGATTTTTACTGCGCCTAATGTTATGGCAAATGTCATGCAAATTAGTAAAGTTATTATTAAAAGTAAAATTTTCATTATATTTTTTTTAACCATTGTATCCCTTACCTTAAAATTGATTTTTTTTATTTCTTTTACTATTAAGATTCAGGTAGAGCAGAAACTCTACCTGAATTGAAATTACTTATTAAAAATTTAATAATTTAGCTAAATTTCCATGCAATCCTTTAACTAAAATTTTAAGTCCTTGATTTATTAATCTTGGTGATGGTCTACTAAATATATCCTTATTAACAGTAATGTATTTTTTATTCTGAATGGCTTGTAAACTTGAATAATTAGGATTACTATCCATAGTATTGTACCCATCAGCTGATCCAAAAATAATATCTGGATTATTGTCAATTAATTTTTCTAAAGTATAGCTCCAACCTGTAATATCATTAGCTATATTATTTCCTCCTGCAATTCCAATTACTTCTGCTATAAAAGTATCTTTACCTGCTGTATATTCTCCACCTTGACCTGTACCAACTACATAATATACATCTGGTTTATTCTTTATCCTTTTTGTAAACATTTCTACAGTTTCAACTTTTGATTTCATAGCAGAAACTAAAGCTCTTGCTTCATAATTTTTTCCTACAATAGCTCCTAGTTTTAAAGTGTAGTTATACATTTCATCTAATGTATCCGGTGAATCTTTAGCTACTACATTTATACCTGCTTTTTTAAATTGACTTAATACTTCTGGTTTATAATGAGTACCTGCAATAACTAAATCTGGCTCCATTGAAACAATAGTTTCAGCACTAGGGTCTGTCATATTTCCAACAACAGTAATAGATTTTGCTTCAGTTGGATATGTGCAGTACTGAGTTCTACCTTTAACCATATCTTCTGCTCCTATTGCAAATAGTATTTCCGTTACACTTGGTGCTAAAGAAACTATAGCTTCGGGAGCCTTATTTACTGTGTATATACTTCCTTGGTTATTAATTTCAATTGGATATTTAATCTCTTGATTTTTATTAACATCTATAGATTTTGTATTATCATTCCATTTAATTTCATAGCCTAGAGTTTCTAAAATAAAACGTAAAGGTAAATACGCTTCATTATCTTTCATATATGTTTTTACATCTAATGTCATAGGAACTTCATTTACTTCAACATTATTTGTATTTAAAGTAAATTTCAAAGTAACTTTTTTATTTTTAATAGTAACTATGTTGTTTTTAATAGATGTATTTAGACCTATACCTAGATTTTCTAGACTACTACTTTGAATATAAGTTCTTCCATTAAAACTTTCAGATTTAAAGTTCTTGTTATTTCCATCTAATAATAAAGAATTATTATTAGCAAAGCTAAAGCTTGTAAATAACATAACTAACACGAAAAAGATTGATGTTAATCTTAAGGTTTTTTTCATATTTATTCCTCCCTAAAATTTTCTATTAAACTATGTATTAATTTCTTATTTTCATTTCTACTTCTTACAGCAAAACGTACAAACCTATCGTTTAATCCTTCAAAATCTGTACAAGTTCGAATATATATACCTCTATTTAATAAATTCTTTTTTAAATCTTCACTTGTAGTATTTTTAAGCTTACAAAGAAAGAAATTTCCTTCACTAGAAAAAACTTTTATATCATTAATCATCGATAATTCCTTTAGTAAAAATTCTTTTTCTGATTTATACCATTCCTTAGTTTGGTTAAAATAATCCTTGTCTTCAATTAAGGTTTCAACTGCTTTTAAAGCTAAACTATTAATTGTCCATGGTTCTTTTATATAGTTTAGCTTTTGAATAATTTCTGTATTACCAAGTCCATAACCTAATCTTAGACCAGGTATTCCATAAGTTTTAGTCATAGACCTTAAAATAAAAATTGGATATTCATCTATAAGATTAATTATGGATGACTTTTCTGTAAAATCTATAAATGACTCATCTATAAATAAGTAACTATTATTTTCTTTAATAGCTTCTAAAAGGCACTTAAGCTGATGAGGCTCATAAAATACACCTGTTGGATTATTAGGATTACAAAGCACTACAACTTTAGGATTTATCTTTTTAATACTTTTTAATAGCTCAGTTATGTTTATATAAAAATCATTTTCTTCATATGTATAAAAGTGATGTATATTACTTCCTGAAAGTTTAAATGCTCGTTCATATTCTGTAAAAGTTGGCTGTAAAATTAAAGTATTATGTGCTTTTATAGCTCTAGCGAATAAATAAATAATTTCTGTTGCTCCGTTTCCAAAAATAATTTGTTCAGTCTTCTTATTTAAATGCTTTCCTAAGATTTCTTTAGCTGTCTTACCATCTATTTCTGGATAAGCAATTAAATTTGATAGCTCTTTTTCCAGTTTATTTATAAGGTTAGATGGTACACCTAATGGATTAATGTTAACACTAAAGTCTATTATATTTGTTTCTGCATTGCCAAAATACCCACCATGCTTATTCAAAATTTCACCTCTATTCAATACCACATTATATAAATGTAGCTTTTAAATATTTTACATTTATTATTTAGATAAAAATATTTGTTAAAATAAATGTTAGTACTAATAAAATTTGAGCACCATACATGATTTTAACAGTATTAATTATATGATTTGGAGTTAATTTTATAATCCTATCTCCTATTGTAGGCTTATATACTGTATGTCCAAAATATGTATTAGTCCCTCCAAGTTGTATTTTAAGAAGTCCTGCAACAGCTGACTCTGGATAAGCACAATTAGGACTTTTATGATTTCTTTTATCTCTTTTTAAGATTTTAAAACCATTTTGAACATCATAACCTAACAGTCCACCTGCAAATACCATAAAAATACTCCCTATACGTGCAGGAATATAATTTACAATATCATCTAATTTGGCAGATGCATAGCCTATATCTTTGTAAGGCTGCTGTACATATCCAACCATTGAGTCTAAAGTATTAATTACTTTATATCCTAATGCAAACTGTACTGGTAATCCAAAGTAAAATCCTACAGCCATGTAAAACACTGGAGCTAAAACTCCATCAACTGTATTCTCTGCTATGGTTTCAACAACTGCTCTAATTATCTCATTAAGATTTAATTCTGTTGTATCTCTTCCCACTAAGTATGAAAGCTTTTTTCTGCTTAATTCTAAGTCCTCTTTGCAAATTGAATTATGTACCTTCCTGGCCTCTACATCTAAACATTTAGATGCTACAGATGTATAAAGTAAGTATACTGTAATTATTATTTTAAGTGTAGGGTGAATAATATATGCTATTTTAAGTATTAGAGTAGTTATAATTAAAACAGTGGTTAAAGATAATAAAACTAATATAAATCCTCCTACTTTTAAGTTTACTTTACTTTTTCGTATAATCTTTTCATATTTACTTATACTTAATCCTATCCATCGAATAGGATGTGGCCAATTAGGCGGATCCCCTAGTATAAAATCTAAAGTTATTACAATTATTAATAGAATGTTATTTGATATCATTAATTCCCATAATCCTTTTTATATGTTGTATATCTACATTTTCTCTAACTATTTTAGCTAACTTTTCATACTCTGTTTCTTTTATCTTTTTATACTCGTTTACAGTTGATTTTTCCTTAATTTCTTTTCTTCTAGGAGCTGCTACTGTATCTACTAAACTATCTTCATCTTCTATATTTATCTCAAAATATGGAATTACACCTAAGCAAGGCTTATCAACTAAATCTTCTAACATCTTTATACCTGGCTTTAAAATCTCAATATCCCCTCTAAATTTATTAATTATAAAACCTTTTATTCTACTTCTTTCTTCTTCATTAAGTAACATAATAGTTCCATAGATCGAAGCAAAAATTCCTCCTCTATCAATATCTCCTATAAGAATAACAGGAGCATCTACTAAATTTGCCACTCCCATATTAACAATATCATTTTTATTTAAGTTTATTTCCGCTGGACTTCCTGCTCCTTCAATAACTATAATGTCACAATTATCACTTAAGATATTGTAAGCATCTTTTACTATATTTTTTAATTCTTCTTTTTTATCCTGATAAATATTAGCTGGCATATTCTCAGTTAGATTTCCATTTATTATAACTTGACTCTTACTATCACTAGTAGGCTTTAATAAAATAGGATTCATTTCCACCCTAGCATTTATTCCTGCTGCCTCCGCCTGAATCACTTGAGATCCAGCTATTTCATTGCCATCTTCAAGAATTATAGAATTCGATGTCATATTTTGAGACTTAAAAGGTGATACAGAAAAACCATCCTGTTTAAAAATCCTACACATAGCTGCAGTTAGTATAGTTTTACCTACTGAAGACGACGTTCCTTGAAACATAATATTATTTGTCATTTTATTCCTCCTTTCTATTTTTATTAATTGTTTACTCCTTCGGGATTTTTTATAGATTAGAAAACTAATAATTTTACCTTTTTAAGCAATAAAAAAACACATAGAGGGTCTATGCGCTAGGTTCATCAAAAAATATAATCAGATTAGATTATTTATGACGAATCTTACATACTTCCCTCCGAAGCAACGATTCTTACTTTCCAAGGCAGGTCTCCTGACTTACAGATTTTCTTACTCTCTTTCCTTCCCAGTTTCCCAGTGGTTACAAAGATTTCATACCTGCTCACAGTAGCGGGGGCTGCAGAGGATTTTAACCTCTTTCCCTTTTAACTTTAAAAATAAAGCACCTTGAAGTTTTGTTTTTATTTAATTTTAAGTTACAACTTTATTATAATTTAGTTAAGTTATATATGTCAATATTGTTAAATTATATTATTATTTCGCCTTCAATAAATTTCTTAGTCGTAGAATGCTTTGGGCTATTAAAAAGTCTATCTGTTTTTTCTATTTCTATAATTTTTCCTTTATTCATAAATGCAACTTCCTTGCAAAGTCTTTTACTTTGCCCAAGATTATGGGTAATTATAATTACTGTAGAATTATTTTCCTTATGAAATTTTTTTATAGCTTCTTCCATTACTAGAATAGAATTAGGATCAATATTAGCAGTAGGCTCATCCAATAATAAAAGAGAGGGTTTAATTACTATAGCTCTAGCCAAAGCTACTTTTTGAGCTTCTCCTCCTGATAATGTCCATGCTTTTTGATTCTTTAAACTTTCAATTCCTATGAAATCCATTACTTCTATAACTCGTTTTTCTATTTCTTTTCTTTCTACATTTCTTATTTTTAAAGGATAAGCTATATTATTAAATACAGTACTTCTTAATAAGTAAGGTTTTTGAAATACTAATGTCATATGTTTTTGTATTTTAGATGAAAACTTATTGTTGTCATAATAAATAGAACCAGAACTTGCTTTTATCAATCCTGCAATAGTTTTTATTAATGTACTTTTTCCAGCACCATTTGGCCCTATAATACCTAGTAAGCTCCCAGCTTGTATAGTTAAATTCTCTATATTTAATACAGGTTGTCCTTCATAATATTTCTGCAAATTGTTAATATTTAAGTTCATAACTAATCCTCCTGCTGCAATTTATATAATAGAGAATTTATAATAAAAGATAGGGATAGCAAAACTATTCCTATAGCTATTGCCATTTCATAATCTCCCATATTTCTTAACATTGCAATTGTAGTAGTCATAACTCTAGTATGTCCTTTTATATTTCCACCTACTATCATTACAGCACCAACTTCAGATATAGCTCTGCCGTATCCTGTAACAATTGAAGAAAAAATATAAACTCTAAGCTCTTTAATTAAAAGAAATAGAGTTTGTATTTTATTTGCTCCTAGTGTATAGGCTAAATTTTTAATTTCTTCACCCTTTTCTTTTGTTCCATTATAAATACCTCCTGCTATAATAGGAGTTACTAAACAAATCTGTGCTATTATCATAGCTATAGGAGTATATGTTATGCCTAACCTTCCTAATGGGCCACTTCTAGATATTAATAAATATATAACTAGACCAACTATTACTGGCGGTAAGCTCATCATAGTATATAATCCACGAACTATTATTTTCTTTACCTTAAATGATTTTATTCCTAATATAATTCCAAAAGGTATGGCTAACAAACTGGAAATTAAAGTAGATGCTAAAGACACGTAAAGCGATAGCCCTACAATACTATATATTTCTTTATCAAATGATAACAGTAAGTATATTGCATTTTTAAAGCCTTCTAAAATAGCTTCCACGTTAATTTCAAGCCTCCTACAATCTCCTTATATTTTGAAGAACTTTGCTTCAATCAAATCAACTAGCTCTTTTGTATCTTCAAACCCAAACTGTGGAACATTATTATTAAACTGTGTATCCGTAACAAGTCCAAATAATTTATGTTCTTTACATAAAAGGTCATCTGCTGCTTCTTTTCTATAAACCTCTAGCTTAGGCTTATTTCCCTTTTTATACCCTTCTGTAATTATAATATCAACATTATCAATTTTTTCAAGTATTTTATCTAAGAATATCTGGTATCATTTTAGTACCTCCGAATAATTTAATAATTGAACAGTAATCTTTTGCCCTTCTTTATATGGGCCTGTGCCAGAAGGAATATAAAATAAAGAGTTAGTCCCAGATAAACTTGAAAGTACTCCTGAACTATGCTTATCAGGAAACTTTGTATAATATTTACCATCTTTATAATAAGTATTAACTCTAACAAATCTGTTTTGGCTACTTACTTTAGAAATTTCACTTTCCAACTTAAAGCTGTATTTCTCTGATAAAATATAATCACCAAACCACATTTTAAATAAGTATTTTCAAATTGTCTCATAATAATATATCTAAAAATAGTCTTATTTTTTACTTATCTATTTGTTTACGTCTTTATGAGGTACAATAACTAAAGCTGGTTTAGTTGATGGTTCAGGCATGCCATCGATTTTATCCAATGTACCAAATTCTTCTCTTAATTTATCAATTTCACCATAGTGTATTGCTCTTACAGGACATGAACCTACACAAACCGGGTCCTTTCCTTGAATTATTTGGTCAACACACAAATCACATTTACCCATTTTTTTCTTCTCAGTATTCAATACTGGTGCATCATAAGGACATGCTTTTGCACAAGCTTCACATCCTATACAAAATTCCTCATTTATTAAAACAATTCCATCATCTTTCCTTTTGTACATTGCTTCTGTAGGACAGGTTTCAACACAAACCGGATTTTCACAATGGTTACAAGATAATGAAGTCCAATAAGAATACACTCTGTGTTCTATTCCATTACCTGATTCGCTATAACTTCCACCTTCTGTTTCAGTTACCTTCATAAATAATTGACCTACTTTGAGATCATGTTTATCTTTACAAGCTACCTGGCAAGCTTTACAGCCCATACACATATTTTGTTCTATACAAAATCCTAATTGTTTAGCCACAGTAATTCCTCCCTATCTATATATTCTATGCTTTTTCTACTTGAATTAAATTCGTATGTTGTGGATTTCCTTTTGCTAAAGGAGAAGGTTTATGTGTAGTTAAGGTATTAATACAACCTCTTGTATCTACTCCTCTTTTATTAGGTGTCCACCAAGCTCCTTGGGAAATACTTGTAACTCCAGGCATAACTTTATTAGTAACTTTAGCTGGTATTTCTACTGTACCACGATCATTAAATGCTTTAACTAAAACTCCATCTTTAATACCTCTTACATCTGCATCAATTGGGTTCATCCATACAGTTTGTTGTTCAACTTCTTCTCCCCATGGATTATTATCATGTGTAGAATGGCATCTTCTCTTTGTATGATGTCCAATACATTGTAGAGGATATTTTTCTTTAAGTGGGTCTTCTGGACCTTCCCAAGATGAAATATACTTTGGAATAGCTGGTATCTCTTCTGGAGCGTTCATATCCCATAACCTTTTAGAGAATATCTCTATTTTTCCTGATGGTGTATGGAATGGATTGTTTTCTGGATCTTCAATTTGTTTCTTAAAAGCAATTAATGGTTCATCAAACTTAAATCTATGCATACCACTTTTCTTAAACTCTTCAAAGGTTGGAAAATCAAAATGTTTTTTTCTAGTTTCTTCCACTACCCATCTAGTCCAATCTTCATTCGTTTCATTACCGTCTGTAAATTCATCTCTAATTCCTAGCTTTGCTGCTACTTCTTTTAACCATTCATATTCAAACTTACATTCAAATGGAGGTTCAACTACTTTGTTTGCATATAAAGCGAAATCACCATATCCCCAAGGTTTTGTTATGTTATTTCTTTCAAATACCGTATCCCCTGGAAGTAATATATCAGCAAATTTCGCACTTGGTGTCATAAATATATCACTAACTACAATAAATTCAACTAGACTTTCATCTGCTAAAATTTCAGCAGTTTTATTACAATCTGAATGTTGATTTATTAGTGCATTTCCTGCAAGATTGAAGATTAATTTAATGTTGCTTGGTAATTTATCAACACCTCTTACTCCATCCTTAGCAGTCATTTCACTACCTCTTACTATTGCATCTGTCCACAAGAACACAGGAATACTACCTTCAAAAGGATTTTTGGGTACCGGAACACCAGGTATACTTATTCTACTTGCATATCCAGCTCCTGAAGCACAACCACCGCTAATACCAACATTACCTGTCATTGTAGCTAGTATTGTAGCACCTCTAACAATTTGTTCACCATATGCACTTCTTTGAGGCCCCCAACCTTGTATTAAAGCAGCTGGTTTCGTTGTAGCATATTCTCTTGCGAGTTTTTTAATTGTTTTTGCTGGAACTTTTGTAATCTTTTCAGCCCATTCAGGTGTCTTTTCTATACCATCCTTTTCTCCTAGAATGTACGATTTATATGATTCCTTTCCATCAATTCCTTCTGGCATATGTTCTGCATCAAATCCAATTGCATATTTGTCTAAAAATTCCTGATCGTGTAAATCTTCAGTTATCATTACATAAGCCATAGCATCCATCATTGCATTATCAGTACCTGGTAAAACAGGAATCCATTCATCTGCCATCCCTATGGCAGTATCACTATACCTAGGATCAACAGCTATTATTTTTACACCTGCTTCTTTTGCTTTTCTTAAAGGATACATTGAAGTTCCGAATATTGTTTCAGCTGGGTTATGGCCCCAGAGTATAATCAGTTTTGAGTTCACATAATCATCAGGAGTATTTCCAGTAGATCCAGTACCATACGTATATGGAGTCGCATTTGATGTTTGGGCAGTACTATAAGTATTATAATATCCTAAGTATCCACCATCTAATGCCAAAAGTCTATTTGCTAAAGTATTACCTCGTATTGCTGCACTTACACCTGTAGCATAATGAACATATCTTGAAGCTGGACCGTATTGCTCTTTAACTCTCTTAGTTTCACTAGCAATAGTCTCTATAGCTTCTTCCCAGGTAATCCTTTCAAATTTTCCTTCTCCTCTTTTTCCTACTCTTTTCATCGGATATTTTAGTCTATCGGGATGGAAGAATGTTTTACGATAAGACCTTCCTCTAACACAAGCTCTTGCTAAAGTAGTGCTACCTTCATCTTCGGACCCTTCATCTGTACTCAACCTTATAATTACATCATCTTTAACATGTGCCTTAATAACACATCTCCCACCACAGTTGTTAGAGCCAGAAGTTGGTATAACTTCTACTCCTTCCTCAACCGCAATTGTTGGTTCACTGGCATTTACATCAGTAGATTCAGATTCCACATCTAAGGCACCTGGTGTACAACCACTTATTGCTAATGAACCTCCTGTTAATGCAGATAGCTTTAAGAAAGCTCTGCGAGTAACTGTGGATAATTTTAAATTCATAGCCATTTTTGGTCCCCTCTCTTAATGAAATATTATTTTTATATTATAAAAAACTATGAAATTACTGTAAATTCTCAAGATTTTCTAGTAAATCTTCTAGTAATCCAATGTCCATTTTCAAATACTCTGGCAAAAATAAAGCTAGTCCTTTAAACAAGCTATATTCTGTGTTTTCTGATAACTTATCTGAGAATACATCTATCCAGATTAAGATATGAGACTTGAGAAAATCAATTTGTGCTGTAAGTATATTTTTAAAACCATTGATGTTATTTTTATCTAACTCAGATAAACTTTTATCTATTAGAATACTAATAAATTCCAGTTCAAAACCGATATGATCATCAGGTTCTTTATTGGAATTTTTAGTATTTACTCCCCATTTTTTATAAAATTTTCTAACTTCTAAGGTATTTTCATCAAATATTATTCTTTCTTTACTTAAATATACTGATCCCCAAGGAGGAGCAGGCAAATGTCCTGGACCTATAAATAACCTAGTATACTCTTTTCTTAAACTATTAAATTCTTCATTACTTATTTTAGAAATATTATCAAAGAAATCCCTTAATATACCTATTCCTTCATTTTTAAAATCTTCATTATTTATGAATTGTTCAAAGATTTTTAGTTCACATACCTTTTTAAGTCTAGATATTTCTGGTTCTAAATAAAAAGATTTACCTAACAAGTCATAAAACCATAGTCTAGTTTTTAAAATATCTTTAACATTTATTTCAGTTGCATTATTTATCACACTCTCCCCACCTTTGTTTATAACGTATATTTTATTATCTTTATTAACAAAGTTAAAATCATTATGTGATAATGCATCAGTAGGACAAGAAACTATACGTTGACCACATTGATTACAATCTGTTTCTATTTGTATCCCTTTTTTCACAGTTTTTATTACTTTCCTTTAACATGCAATTTCACATAAATTACAAGATGATCTTGAAGAAACTTTCCTAATACAATTTTTTTTAATATATTTTGGACGATAATCTAAAATCTTTAAAAGATTTAATCCCTGTAAAAACATACAATATCTCATTTCAAAGGAATTTAAAACATGTAAAGGAACGTATAATTGACAACTTATTCTCTAGTCATATCTTAATACGCTCATTTGCATCCATATCTCAATTTTAAATTATACATCTAATTCTTTAATTGTAATATACTTTATACTTACTTTCCACTTTTAAATTGATCTGATGGTTCTTTTCAATCTAACTTTCCATAGTCTGCCTAATATAATCATATATCAATATAAATAATTGCATTATTGTATAAGGCTTTTCTCCTCTTGCAACTTTTCCTTTATATTCATAAACATTTTACTACAGATATAATAATTAAATGATAAAACAAAAAAACCATACAAAACAGAATGTTACTCCCATTGCGTATAGTTTTAAATATTCTATATTACAAAAAAATTTAATACTTTAATAATATTAAACTAAAAACTTTGCTTCAATCAAGTCAACCAGCTCTTTTATATCTTCAAAACCAAACTGTGGAACATCATTATTAAACTGTGTATCCGTAACAAGTCCAAATAATTCATGTTCTTTACATAAAAGGTCATCTGCTGCTTCTTTTCTATAAACCTCTAGCTTAGGTTTATTTTCCTTTTTATACCCTTCTGTAATTATAATATCAACATTATCAATTTTTTCAAGTATTTTATCTAATGAATATTCTGTTTCTACCTTTTCAATCATAGCAAATTTTGCTGGTGATGAAATCATTACGATATCCGAACCTGCTTGACCATGTTTCCAAGTATCTTTTCCTGGGTGATCAATGTCAAATCCATGTACATCATGCTTTATTGTTGCTACACGATAACCTCTAGATTTTAATTCGCTAATTATTTTGCATAAAACTGTTGTCTTACCTGTATTAGAATTTTTACCTACTATTGAAAATACTGGTATCATTTTAATACCTCCGAATAATTTAATAATTGAACAGTAATCTTTTGCCCTTCTTTATATGGGCCTGTGCTAGAAGGGATATAAAATAAAGAATTAGTTCCAGATAAACTTGAAAGCACTCCCGAACTATGTTTACTAGGAAACTTTGTATAATATTTACCATCTTTATAATAAGTATTTGCTCTAACAAATCTATTTTGGCTACTTACTTTAGAAAATTCACTTTCTAAAATAGACTCAACTTCCATAAGTTTATATTTTTGTTTTCCCATTTTCTTTAATACAATAGGTCTTACAAACTGCTCAAAAGTGATATAAGCAGCGGCTGGATTACCTGAAAGCCCAAATATTAGCTTATTATCATATTTAGCAACAGCAATTGGTGTGCCTGGCTTCATTTTAACTCTCCAAAACAACATTTCTGCACCTAACTGTTGAAATGCTTCTTTTATTAAATCACAATCACCTACTGAAACTCCACCAGTTGTAATAATCATATCGGCCCAACTTAAGGCTGTCTTTAATTTTTCCTTAATGTCCTCTATTCCATCATCACAAATTCCTAGCATTAATGGCTTTGCTCCTATTTTTTTTATCTGAGCTGCAATAGTGTACGAATTACTATTTCTTATTTTTCCATCAGTTAATACGTCGTGTATATCTACAAGTTCGTCGCCAGTGGATAAAATTGCAACTCTAGGCTTACGATATACCTTTACAAAACTTTTTCCTAAACTTGCAAGTATCCCTATTTCAGGCGAATCAATAACCGTTCCTTTTTCAATTACTATATCTCCTACTTTCATATCCTCTCCTAATTTACATATATTTGAGTTTGGATTTAAAGGAGTATATATTCTCACATCTTCTTCAGTAAACTCAGTATCTTCAAAACGAATTATAACATCAGCACCTTCTGGAATTTTAGCTCCTGTCATAATTCGCATAGCTTCTCCACTTTTTATTTTTTTAGAAGAAACATGACCTGCCGGAACAAAGTCAATTACTTTAAGTGTTACAGGGACTTTCTTCGAAGCTGTTTTTATATCATCCGAGCATACTGCGTATCCATCAAGAGGAGACTTATCAAATGGTGGCATATTAATATCTGATGTTATATCCTCTGCTAAAACACTTCCTAAGCTATCTAAGAGTGGTACATGTATTGCCTCTGTTTGACTATTTTCATTTAAAAGTATATTTAACGCTTCTTCTAAAGATATATTTGTTCTCATATTAACCCTCCTTAGTACTTTCCAAAATGGCAGTTAGGAAAATCCGCCCTCATACCTTCTGTATTATTTTCCTAAAATAGATTTAGTAATTGAATTTCTCTTTTCACATATATGACAAAAACCTATATCACTTTCATCTGGAATATACTCTTTATCACATTTTTTGCATGAGTTTAAATGTACTTCTTTTTTTTCAACAAATCCTTTTAATAAATTTGTAGAAAAAGTATTTTTTACTAATGACTTTTTATTACATAAATCTGAACAAAGACCACATGATATACATTTTCTAGAATTATGACTAATTTGAATAATTTTATTTTCTTTTTCTATTTTCCATGCATTAGACGGACACACTGTTTCACAAACTCCACAACCATTGCAGTTATCTTTTATATTCCAATTAGTAAAAAAAGGTTCACTCTCATTTATATCTATGTTCTTTCCATTTATCTTAAGTAAATCGTCTATATATGCTAAAATAAAGTCCCTCGGAATATAGGTCTTTTCTCTTCCTATAGTATCATCAACTATATCACTAACAATATCTGTAGATTGTTTCTTAAAAAGAGTAAATAAATCCCGTCTAGATATTAATTCACTATGATATTGAGGAATATCTTCTTCATTAAATAATAATTCTATATCTGAATTAACATCAAAATAACTTATAAATGTATTAGCATTATTTAAAGAGCTTTCAAAATAATTGTTTTTATTTGTAAGGTTGCAATTTTCACATTTACATAAATTGAAATAAATTTTTTTATCTTTTGATGCTAATAAAAGTGCAGCTAAATATTCTTTATGCAACCCATGTATACAAGAAAAAGTTACATTTCCTTCATTACCTTCTTTGTTACATCCAACAACTATAATTTCTTTTTTATTTAATTCTTTTATTATTTTTATTTCATTATTATTTTTTAGTGCTATAGCTTGAGAAGGGCAAGCTGCTCTACATATACTACATTGTGTACATAATTCATGATCAATATTAACACTCTTATTGCTAATAGTAATAGCGTTTGCAGGACAAATATCTCTACAGTTTGTACATCTTTGTGCTTTACTACTAATATTAATACAACGTTTTTTATTAATGTTAAGAATGTTTTCCTGCAGAATTTTTTGTGAAAAATATCCCATTAACATATTAAATTGCCCCTTATTACAATTAATAAAATACATTTAATTGATGTATAATAATTATGTTTTTGTATAAGAATGAAATAAATCTATTATTTTATAATTATTAGAATCAAGTAAAGCTTTTATAAATTCCAAATATCTTCTATGATAAATTGCATTTATATCTTAAATGCATAATTATTTTCAGTTCCAAAACTTACAATATATAATAAAACTATGATTTTTCATAATAAAATTTTAGATAAGGTGCTACTATATAGTAGCACCTTTTTAAATTATTTACTTATAACCTAACTAAATATCTTCTGATATCTTCTTCATATATAACAATTAGCTCAGATGTTCCTAACTTACCAAACATCATACATCCTACTCTTTACAGATAGAGTTACACTATTTATTTAAATTTTTATATTCATTAATACCTATATAGTATACATTAGGACCTAACTCTTCTTCAGGTAATAAAACTTCATACTTATTTTCCTTTAACAATTTGCTTACTGTACTATTTGGGTCATTTAAATCCCCAAAGAATCTAGCTTGTGTTGTACATGTAGTAACACAGGCTGGTAATAATCCATGCTCTAATCTATGAGCACAGAAATCACACTTATCTACTTTTTTATTTTCAGTTTCTTTAATACGAGCACCGTATGGACAAGCACCTACACATGCAAAACATCCTATACATTTTTCTCTATCTACATAAACAATACCTTGCTCATTTTTAGCTGTAGCTTCAACTGGACAAGCGCTTACACAAGGTGTATTATCGCAATGATTACATAATTGAGGTACTTTTAAAGTATGAACTTCTGGATAATTGCTTACTTCTTGTTCTATTACCCAAGATCTATTTCCTTCTTTTGTTACATTATTTTCAATTCTACAAGCAGCAGAACAAGCATGGCATCCAACGCATTTTCTTACATCTATAACCATTCCCCATTTTCTACTCATTTCTTTCACCTCCTAAATTACTCTACTAGCTAAGTCCCAATTTATATATTCTTTTAAAGTACTGATTACTTGTAAATAAAATGGATTAAACTTTTCCTTAGCTATCTCATAATATGAAATTACAAATTTTTCTAAATGTTCTTCCAAAAACTGCTTTTGTAATTTACTCCATTTTTTCGCAACTTCTTTTTCTTTAGTAGTATCAGATTCATTTTCTAATACTAATTCGTTACACATTGCTTCCTTATGACATAAATAAGCCATAAAAGCCAATTGAAATCCTATATGATCAGGAATTTTAGATTGCTTTAGTCCTTCTTCAATATTTAAGTCCCAAGGATTAAATCCTACAGCATCATAACACATAGATACATGATCGGTAGAATTCGTCCAAAGGCTACCATATTTCCATTTTCTTTTTTTTCTATTGTCTTCTTTATTAGCTTGTATAACTGCTGACTCATAAGGAGGAATATAATTACTTGCTGAAGGAATAAACAAATGATCATAATATTCCTGTTGTAAAATCTTATTTTTTTCATCATCCACTAGTTTATCTTTTTTTTGTGCTTCTTCTATCAATGTGTCAAAATCAATAGAAGTTAGTATTTTTCTAGCTTCTTTTAGTATTTCTGAAATCCTTTGTACTGTATCTATAGTAGGCACCTGTAAATATAGTGATGCAAACATTTCATATAATACTGCCCTTTCAAAGGACTGTATCTGATTTTTCTGCATTGTAATTTCTCCCTATTTTCTAAGATAGTGGAACAATTTTTGCTTTAATACCACTTCTATTATGTGTACCTGATACTACATCAGATAGTCCATATTTTCCTTCAACTGATTTATCAGCAAGAGCAAGAGGGTTAGTTGCAGTTCCAACTGATCTAATTTCTTCTCCTTTTATTACTTTTCCATCTATAGTAGTATCCTTGCTACCATACTCCCACTTACCGTATCCAAAGCTAATTCCTAATGTTCCTCTAGAAACACCTTGTTTAACTTTCAATACTCCTGTAGCCTTATTAGTTGGAGTTTCTACTGTTACTTCTTGTCCATCTTTAAGTCCAAAATCTTTAGCATCTAATGCGTTAATTTCTATATAATTCTTATCAGATAGAACTTGTAGAGTAGGACAGTTATTTAACATAGAAATACCTCTAAGCTTAGATTTTGATGAACATATGCTAAATGGATATTCTTCAGAAGGATATACTTCACTAACTAATGTACCATCTGCCAATGTTTCTGGCATCCAAACTGGCATTCCTTCATTATATTCTCCAGTAATACTGTTTTTGCTATTAGCAAGATTTTCACTATAGAAACAAATCTTAGATGGATTTCCGTACTTCATAAATTCACCATCGTAATAATTTGTATCAGCCTCAAATCTTCCACCCTTAGCAATAACATTTTTAACAGCAAATAACTCATCAGCTTTTACTGCATCTTGCCAATGCTTAGGAATAGAGTCTAATCCTGTAATTTTATCATCTTCTTTTTCTATATTACTTACAACATCACCATCATATGCCATATTTGCAATAGCTTTCATAAAATAGTCTTCTCTTGTATTTAAAGGCCATAACTTACCATTAGCATCTTTAATAGCATCGCCTCCAAAGCCTGGCATTCCTACCTTTTTAGCTACTTCAATTAAGAAAGTTTCCATACTAATTGGTTGATTGCTGCTACCTACTTTTGGAGTAGCTGGCTCTATAATTGGATGTCTAACTGATGTCATTTTTGTATTTATATTTGCTCTTACTGGAACCATAGCCCATTGCTCATAAACAGATGTATCTGGAACAATATAGTCTGCATAAGAAGTAGTTTCACCCATTACTATATCCACACTAATAATTAAAGGAATGTTAGATGTCTTCTTAATTTCTTCAATCATAGTTTCTTGGTATAGTGATGGTGTTCCATATATTGGATTTGCAAAACAATTTACAAGTATTTTACATTGGTAAGGATACTTATTTATTGCAGAGAATAAAGTCTGTCCATCTAAAGAAAGTCCATTTGTATGCCATGGTAATTTAGAAGGATAAGGATTTTTGCCTTGAGCCACTTTATTTTTATACTCTGTTGTATTTTCATAGTGGAATTGCTCTCTACTTATTTTAACTCCCGATGGTTTAACTTGACCATCAAATGTTGCTAAATCATATTTAGGTCCTTCTGCAAAAGTTTTAAATGATGGACCATTTGAAGCCATACCACCTTTCATGTTATAAGATCCCATTAAAGCTGGTAATAACCATAAAGCAACTGTAAATGGTAATGCATTAATTGAGTTTGTTCCACCAAGTGTATCTACTGCTACTTTATGACCGTGGCTTGTAAACTCCTTAGCAATCTCTTCTATTTGCTTTGCAGAGATACCACAAATTTTAGCATATTCATCTATAGAATATCTGTTAACTCCTTGCTTTAATAAATATAAAGAAGTTGCTACTTTAATAGTACCTTTTTTTCCTTCAACTTCTCCGTTATAAAATAAATGTGCAGCTGAAGCTTTACTATGAAGTTGCGGCTTTCCAGTTTTCTTATCAATTACAATAAACCCGTCTCCTTCTAAACCTAAATCTTCTGGTTTAAGGAATTTTTTATTATTTGGGTGTTTATCGTCAACTATTACTAAATGAGTAGCATTAGTATGACTTTTAAAACCTATAGATTGAGCTGCTTCTTCATTTGGACATTCTAAGAATTTACTATCAAATTTTTCTTTATCGAATATCCAATGCATCATTCCAAGTACTAAAGCTCCATCTGTAGAAGGCTTAATTGGTATCCACTTTGTTTTACCTGGTATATCTGTTCCACCTTGCATTAATGGATCGATTACTGCAAGCTTTAGTTTGTTTTCCATAACTCCCTTTACTGTTTTTCTTGCTAGAGTCTGGAAACTCATACCACTATGTCCTGGGTATGCTCCTTGATATAAACAAAACTCTGCCCCTTGAAGATCTGGCTTGTATACTCCGCCAGGACCGTTATCATATAAAACCTGCCACGCAGGTCTCCATGCGCCACCTCACGTTCCTGTATGTCCATAGAAGTTCTTTGATCCAAAACTATTTAATACAAATCTTTTAGCAAAGTCAACACGTCCATAAGAACCACCGCTCATCCAAACTAAACCATTGCTCTTTGGCCCCATTTCTGGTGCTTCTGGATTAATTAATTCATCTTGACTATATACTTTTCTAAATCCTTCAATTTCAGTATTATCACCTAGTTCAGCAAAGATTTTTCCACCTTCTACTGTCTCTTCAATAAGTTGCTCCCAAGAAATTGGCTTCCATTTTCCGCTTCCTCTTTCACCAGCTCTTTTTAATGGTGTTGTAATCCTCATAGGATCATATACTTGTTCAAAAGTAGAGTTTCCTCTAGCACAAACTGTAGCTCTATGCACATGCCCCTTATCATTATGCAAGCTGAATGCCTGATAAGATTCCTTAATTGTTGTATCGTAAGGAAGTACTGGTTCTGCACATTTAGGATGATATGGATTTCCTGTAAGCTTTAAAATCTTTCCAGTTTGCTTATCGATTTTAGCTCTAACTCCACATGAGCTATAACATCCCATACATACACTACTTTTAACTAAAACATCAGAGTTCACTTTAACGTCTCCACTTTTTGGATCTACAGTTGCTTCAACTGGTTGACCTAAAGTTTGAGGCATTTCTGGAAATTCATCAATAGAAACGTCAGTTTCTTTACTACACCCAGTTACCCCAAGACCTAAAGTTGTTGCTCCTATAGTAAGCCCTGAAATTTTTAAAAAGGTCCTTCGTTTCAACTTTATCACCTCGATATTAAAATAAATTTTTATTCAATGCTCCACACTATATTACATGCAATATTAATGCCAATAAACAATGATTATTATATATAAGGTTTTTTTATATGTTTAATCATTATTTTCGTTAGTTTTTAAACAAAATTATTTTAGTCAGAAGTATTTTGAATTAATATATAATGTTTATTGTTAAATAACAGTGTTTTCACCGTGTCAAAATGACAAACCCATTGTCATTTTGACATAAAACAAAACAAAAACATATATATCGTTTTAAAACGATATATATGTTTTTATACTATAAGTTATATTCTTCAATTTTTCTATATAATGTTCTTAGTCCTATTTTTAATATTTTAGCAGCTTTTGTTTTATTCCATCTTGTTTGCTCTAAAACCTGCTCTATATGCTTCTTTTCTATGTCTTCTAAAGCCATGCTCTTAATATTATTTTTATTATGAACTTCTCCTGCAAAAAAATCTTGAGGAACAATCTCCTCTTGTTTTGAAAAAAGCATACTACGGTCAATTATATTAGCTAGTTCTCTTACATTCCCTGGAAAATTGTAACTTAACAAAAATGATTCTGCTTCTTTACTCAATTTTTTCTTAGTACTACTTTGCCTTAAAAAATACTCTGCTAATAACAAAGCATCTTTTCCTCTATCTCGTAATGGTGGTATATTAAGTGTTATAACACTTAATCTATAATATAGATCTTCACGAAATCGACCTTCTAATATTGCATTTTCTAAATTAATATTAGTTGCAGCTAGAACTCTTACATTTGTTTTTTTAGTTGTAATTCCTCCTACCGGTATAAACTCCCCAGTATCTAAAAATCTTAATAATTTAACTTGAAGTGCTAATTCCATATCGCCTATTTCATCTAAAAATAATGTTCCTTCATTTGCTAATTCAACTAATCCTTTTTTATTAGTTTGAGCGCCAGTAAAAGCTCCTTTCACATATCCAAAAAGTTCACTTTCTAGAAGTTGACTAGGAATGGCACTTGCATTTATAGGTACAAATGGATTATGTGCTCTGCAACTGCTATAATGAAGTGCATTAGCAACTAATTCTTTCCCCGTTCCGCTTTCACCTAAAATAAGAACAGGTAATTGGCTATCTGAAATCCTATCAATCATTTGCTTTAAATTAATCATAGAATCACTATTTCCTATTATTTCTCGTTTTCTATTTGTTCTTTGAATAGTTTCAATTAAATTGTTATTATAATCTTGTAATGTCTTTCTCTCTAGAGCCTTTTGCAAAGTTAGTTCTAGCTCAACAGGCTTGATAGGTTTTGTTAAATAATCATAAGCACCTTTCTTCATTGCTTCAATGGCAGTATCTACTGTAGCATAACCAGTAAGCATAACCACTTCAAGGTTAGGTTGAATCTTCTTAGCATTTTCTAATAACTCTAACCCATCCATACCATTCATCATTATGTCGAATAAAGCCACATCAAACTCGGTTTGCCTAATAATTTCCAATGCTTTTAAACTGCAGTTAGAAATTTCTACTTTATAACCTTTTCTAATTAACCTTTGTTTTAATAACTCAATAAATTTCGCTTCATCATCTACTAGTAAAATCTTAAACTCATCCATCTTCTATCACCTCAGCTACTATTGGCAACCAAATCGTTGCTTTTGTGCCTATTTCTTGATTATTTCGTAAGCTAATAGTTCCTCCCATTCTTTCTACAATAACTTGACTAATGGCAAGTCCTAAACCTGTTCCCTTTCCAACAGGCTTAGTAGTAAAAAATGGGTCAAAAACATGTTTTAAATTTCCTTCTTCAATTCCTTCACCTGTATCTATAACTTCCATACAAATTGAATTGCCTTGAGATAATAAACAAATAGTTAATATTCCTCCACTATTCATTGCATCTAACGAATTTGTAACTAAATTTAGTATAACCTGCTGTAATTGAGATTCATCTACATAAATATACGGTAATGGCTCCTCATATTTTAAATTTATAGTTATATTTTGTTTACTTATAGGATATTTAACTAGTTTCATTACTCTATCTATTATATTAGGAATATACACTTTTTTACATTGTGGCTCTACTTCTCGAGAATAGTTTAATAAACTCTGAGTTATATCTGTACATCTATATATTTCTTCTCTTATATTTAATAAATACTCTTTAAATACACCTTCTTTTTTAAGCTGTTCAATATCTTCAGTTTCTAATCTTTCAAGTAAGTCATCAGCATAAAAACCTAAATTATTCATAGGATTATTAATTTCATGAGCTACTCCTGCTGCTAATACTCCTATGGCCGCCTTCTTTTCTGCTTTAATTGCCAGATTTTCATTTTCACGTTTTTTCTTTATTTCTTCAATCATTTCATTGAAAGCTTCTATTACTAATCCTATTTCATCAGTACATTGCTTAGGGATTTTATAATCTAAATTCCCTTTTTTTACAGATGCTACACCTTTAGCTAATTCTTCTACTGGTTTAATAAAATGAAATATGAAAATTATTCCTAATATTGTTATGCTTATAAGAATAATAAAAAGAACTGAATTTAACCGAAAAAGCATTTTATCAAGTGTAGAGTAAGCATTCACTAAAGGTTGTTCTACAACTACCCCCCACCCAACTACTGGAATTAATCCGTAAACTCCTAGTACATCTTCTCCATTATAAGACTCATATATTATTGATTTAAATTCTAAGTTTCTAAGATAATCTTCATCATTAACTTTGCTTTTTAATAAGTTAGATACCCCCTTACTCTCAGATACATCCTGTCTTCTTAATACTTGGCTATAATCTGAGTGACCTATCAACTCTCCATTCTCATCAACTAACATAATATAACCACCATCAGAAACTTCTACAGATGATATTTCTTGCATTACTTGCCTCAAGCTAATTTTTACAATAAATCCACCCCTAAAATCTTCATTAATCCCTCCAACTGGCACCCCTAAATCAAAAATAATTTGATTATCTATGTCTATTTCAGGACTCCCAATAAATGATTTCCCCTGCTTAAGTTTTTGAAACAAAACATTGTCAGCTATTATATTTAAATCTTCATTAGATATTGCATATCTTTTTGAAACCCTTACTATTTCTTTTCCATCTGCTGATACCATTACAATTTCCTCTAAATGAGGAAACTTTTTCAATATACCATAAATTAGATTTTCTTTATTTTTTATATTTGAATCATCAAATATTTCTGTGTTAGTTAAAGATACCGTTTCTAGAGATGTCTGTAAGGTTTTCACTAAATCAGAAACAACATAAGAAACTCTAGATGCCGTTAATATATGTTGTTTATGAATAGAATTTTGTATTTCTTTTTTTATGATTTCAATATTATAAAAACCTAAAAATAAAATAGGAATTATTGAAATAATAATCATAATACTCATTAATCTTAACTTAATACTATTGTACCAATAACTTCTAGTTTGTTTCTTCATAATATACTACCTTTTCTCACTATATACAAATTGATCTACAAATGGCATCTTTAAAGTTTCAATATCTATTCCTAATTTTTCAGCTGTATTTACATTAACATGAAGTTCTAACTGTTCTGGAGATTCTATAGGTATTATTTGAGGATCTTGTCCTTTCAATATGTTTGCAACTATTCTAGAAGCTTGTACTCCTTCGTTATAGCTAGTACTTCCATAAAACGCCAAAACACCTTCTTCTACATGTCTATCAAGTACTCCTATAGCAGGAATTTGCTTTTCTAATGTTATTTCTGTTATAGAATCTATATTAGATTCAAATAGTAAACTACACATTATCATAACTCCATCTACATCATTAGACTTTTGGTTTAAAGCATCTATAACCTCCTTTGATGTAGTGACAGGGGTAATGTCTAATTCTATATTAAATTTTTCAGCCGCTTCATATAAAAATACAGAACTTGGCCCAAAAGGTGTAGTATTTGGGTTATATAAAACTAATACTTTTTCAGTACTAGGAACTAATCTTTTTAAAAATTCAATTCGTTTTCCTGATAGCTGTACATAATGGCTATCCACTCCAGTAATATTACAACCAGTAGAAATACTATCTTCTACAAGCCCTAACTCTACAGTACAACCAACACCAATAAAAACTACTGGTATATTTTTTTCATTTGTTACTTTTTTTGCTGCAGTAGTTTCAGCTGTACCTGTAGTTACAATTATATCTACTTCATCATCTACTAGTTCTTGTGCTAAATCTTCTAACATATCAATATCTTTATAAGAATTTTTAATAATAAAATCAACATTATCATCTGATAAGCCATATTGTTTTAATCCTTCTATCATCCCATCTGTTTTAACTAATCTTTCTTCAGTAGTAGTCAATATACCTATTTTATATACTTTTTGTTGTTTTACTTCAGCATTAGTCTGTAAATAGGTTGAGTAGTATAGAATTAAAATAGTTGCAATAACTATAAGTAAACATATTGAAACAACTTTTTTCCTCATTGTTGCCCTCCTATATATAATAGTTTATCTATATTATCCAATTTTCTATAAAATAAATGTAAAATCAATTTATTTATACATTTATTTTATAATAATATAAGCAATAGAGCAATCAAGTTTGTTACTTCTCAAACAAAAATTTATATATACTAAAATATTTTTTACTTATACTTACAAACTTTATGTCGCACTCAATTCTAAGCTATACTTAAAATTTTAAGTACTCAAAATAAAAACTGTAGAATTATTTAATAATTCTACAGTTTTTATTAAAACTAATTTATATATAATTTTATAAATGAGAATTATATATCTAATCTGCTTTATCTAACTCAACTATTTCATTTTCTTCATGTATAGACATGTTTTTAGTAATTATATAAGCTATAATTATTGAACCTATACCACCTACTAATTTACTTACAATAAAGGGAGTTAGCATAGATTTATCTATTCCTGCTACGAATCCTAATTGACCTCCAAGTACAAATGCTCCTCCAACTGCAAAGGCAGATATCATTACTTTTCCTTTTTCCTGCATAGTATTCATACTCGCAAAGGCAGGAATAGGATTTGCTAATGTCATAATTAAAGCAGTAGTCGCATTATCACATATTCCTAATATACTACCTATTTTAACTAAAGGTTTTTTCAACAAATTAGTCATAACAAGCACCATAGGATATGCTCCTGCTAAAATAATAGAAATGCTTCCTACAATTTTAAGACCTTCTTCAAATGGCTCCATTTGTGTTAAAATTGTTATTCCAGTTACATTTTGTATTATTGAAATTATAAGACCTAATGTTCCAACAACTATAATTGTCTTACTAAATAAATAAAATCCTTTAATCATTTTTTCTTGCCATTTTATTAGCCCTATTGCTAAAATCAATGCAATAAAAATAATAGGCATAAGATTTTTAATCAATGTACCTATAGGTAACCCCATTGCTATACCACCTGCAAATCCACTTATAGGAATAGTTGTAAGTCCTGCCAATATACCTTTAGTGAAATAAGGATAATCTCTTTTATGAATAAGACCCGCTCCAATAGGTATAGTGAAAATAACAGTTGCTCCTAAGCTAGAAGCTAATATTAAACCTGCAAAAAGTCCTATTTCCTGGTTTTCTGCTATTTGCACTGCAGAAAGATAACCTCCCATGTCTGATGCTAAAATAGATGCTGGAAATATTGAAGGATCTGCTCCCATTAAAGAAAATATAGGACCTACAACTTTTTCTAAGCTAGTAGCTAACAACGGAGCAATAGAATAGATTCCTATAATAGATAAAGCTAAATTTCCCATTGCCATAAAACCTTCTTCAAATTTTTGACCAAGACCTAGCTTATATCCAAAGATTCTATCTAATGCTCCTAAACTCATAAAAAACATAAGAATATATAATATTATATCGTTCATTTTAACTTATGTCCTTTCTCTTTATCATATAAATATCTTTAATATTTAATAACATTTAAACGTTCTTTCTCATAGTACAACAGAGTTATTTATATTGTCAATAATTTCTGAATTAAATTATTAAGTTAAGAATATATTTTTTGTATCTATTAAAATTTAATTTCTTTTAGTTTTAGATTCTATATATATGTTTAACTGAGTATAATTAATTATATTTATATTATTTTATAAGAAGGTGATTTATAATGTTAAACAAAACATTTTTTCTAGTTATTAAAATCAACAAAAAGATTATATTAGGTATTATTATACTACTATTGTTTTTAACGCTAAGTACTATATTAATTTCTCAAAAATCTATTCCTGTATTTAAAAATTCAAACAATCTTATAGTAGTAGATCCAGGTCATGGTGGTATTGATGGAGGATCTAGTAGTAATGGACTATTAGAAAAAAATGTTAACTTACAGGTATCATTAAAACTAAGTAATACACTTAAGGATATGGGGCTTAATGTTGTTATGACTAGAAATTCAGATGTTTCTCTAGAGTCTAAAAGTACTTTAAATTCTTCTAGATATAATAAAGATCTACATGCTAGAAAAACAATTATTGATAAAAATAATCCTAATGCTTTCATAAGTGTGCATATGGATGCTTTTAATGATCCTAGTGCTAGAGGAATTAGAGTTTTTTATTATAATACATCTGAAGAAAGTAAAAAATTAGCTACTGATATTTGCAACAATATAAATGAAATAGTTTTTAAGGATTTTTTAAAAACAGAAAATGTAAAAGCCAGGATTTCACCGGGAGATTACTATTTATTAAGAAGAGCTGAAGTCCCTGGAGTTATAGTAGAAATGGGATTTATAACTAATCCTACAGATAATAAACTTATACAAACTAAAGATTATCAGCTTATTATAGCTAAAGCCATTTCTGAGGGCATTCTAGATTACTTATATAAGTAAATTTATGTTATATATTTGTAGCTCACATAGTAAACTAGTTATATTATTTATAAATAGTATAGCTAAAAAGTAAGGCAAAATATTTTGCCTTACTTTTTATAATAATAATATTTAACTTTCTATGAATACTTTATATAATATTTTAAAAAAGAATTTAATATTTGGCTAAATTTTCACCTAATTCTTTGCATTTCTTTAGTCCATCTTCTTCTGGAGTTAAATTAACAATAATTCCGTCTCCTATGAGATTAGCTCCATAACTTTTCATTCTTTCTTCCCAATTTATCATCCATTCTCCATCACCCCAGTCATAAGATCCGAAAAGTGCAATAGGCTTCCCTTTAATTTTTTCATTATTTAACGCTTCAACAAAAGGTTCCATTTCTGAGTCTTCTAATTCTTCAGCTCCCATAGATGGGCAACCTAAAGCAACAACATCTGATTCAAAAACATCTTCTACGGACGCTTCACTAACTTCTTTTAAAGTTACATCTACATCCTTTACTTTAATGCCTTCTACAATAGCTTCAGCCATTTTTTCAGTATTTCCTGTACCACTCCAATATATAACAGTTGCTTTTTTCATTTTAAATACCTCCTGTTTTTTATTATGCAGATTGTACAATCATTTCTGGTGAGTTTTTTTCTAATAACTTCTGTATTTTTTCTTTTGCATTATTGAACCTATTGTATTTTTCATCAGATAACCTGCTATCTCCATATACATTCCACCCATTTATTTTAGTAAGTTTTAAAGAGGGATGTCCTATAAAACCAATAACATCTTTTAAGGGATACCCTAAAAAAATACCAATTTCATGAGGTATATAAACTTGTTCTATCTTTTCAATTAAATGGTTTAAATATTCTTCTAAAGAATATTCATTTTTATAGCCTATTTTTTTTAGGAAATTCAAATTTCTTGAATCTAGTAAAGTTAAATCTAACAATTCATTATTATAAAATAATATTTTATTAGATCCATTAAAAGCTACAAATTCTCTGTATGATATTTTATTACATTTACTAAACATACATTTTATTCTTTTAAGTTTTTCATTATCTTTTGTTGGAAAACTAAGTATTTCAGCAGGTTTTTCTCCTAATAAAACAGGGCCTAAAAGCTTTACAATCCATTTTTCAAACACATCATTATAGCTTTGACTAAAAAACAAACATTCCTTATTACAACTCAAAATTCACTCACCTCTTTTTCAGTGATAATGATTGTTGTTATCAATTATAGAATAATAAATTTCTTTTGTCAATAAAATAAATAAAAAAACACTTTAATATTCACTAAAGTACTGTACTTGAATAATATGTACTAGGAAAAAAGACAAAGAAGTCTTTTTTCATACAAAAATAAATAGGAGGAATAAATATGGATAATAGAGAAGTTTCTTTTAGTACAAAAAATATAAATGCTCAT
The DNA here is from genome assembly GCA_015978205.1 of Alkaliphilus sp. NP8. Classification (GTDB taxonomy): domain Bacteria; phylum Bacillota; class Clostridia; order Peptostreptococcales; family Natronincolaceae; genus Alkaliphilus_B. The sequence continues at coordinate 81,516 of JADWMM010000002.1, forward strand.
CCTGTTAGATATGAAAATGTTTCAAACTTACCAAAGTCAGAATGCAAATCACTTTGCACAGATGTTAAAGCTGAAACCCTTAACGATTGTGATAATCTTCCTACACCAATAAATCCTATTACAGAAGGTGCAGTAGCTAGGTTACCTGTAGTTTTAGCAGATTTAAGAATTCGTTTTAATGTTCATTCTTATATTGATCTACCAGAACAAGCAATTGAAATTAAAAATATAAAAAAGAGAATAAAAGTAACTCAATGTATGCTTCTACAAGACACAAATATTTTATTTATTAAAGGTTTTGTTCGTAAAAACATTGACTATTCAACTAGAAATTGTTCAAATTACGAAGGAATATGCGGAGATATTCGCCATTGTACAGTAGATGTTCCTTTTGAATGTACTACAAGTGTTAATTTCAATGGTACATCTCCTGCTGCTCCTATTAATAGCACATCATCTGAATTTGAATATTATTCAACAAGTGATTTACCTAATAATTTTGCTGAAAAAGATAATTTATTAACAGGTGATCTATCAGAGTTCAATCAAATTAGTACAGAATTTTTTAATGATTTACCATTTTGTAAGCTAATTAGTTCTCGAATCGTTGAATTTGATGAATATATTAATCGTGAGAAGCCAAGAAATAAAAAGCTACCTATTGGCGAAAAACTTTTCTCAACAATTGAAGAAAAAATGGTTATAACTCTTAGACTTCAAATTTTACAAGATAGAGCTGTAGCAGTTGGAGCAACAAGGGTTAATCCAGATAACCCTTGCTAAACCTTAAAAAATAATATATTTTAATTTTATTTTATGTAGTATTTTTAAAAATGTGCATATAAAATCAAAAAAATATAACTAAATTTTTGCTACTATGTTAACAACAAATATGTTAAATCCCGTAATGATATCATTACGGGATTTAACAATTTATTACACAAATAAAACTTTAACAATCCAACTTAACTTAAGTTTTGTTTATTTAAAATAATTTACTCCTGATTTGAAAACATTAAAATTCTTATTACCATATATGTTTTTGTGTACATTATTACCTACACGCTCTACATGTCCCATTTTACCTAAAATTCTACCATCCAACGATGTTATACCTTCAATCGCTTCTATAGATCCATTAATATTATACTTACTATCATAGGTTGGATCACCATTATTATCTACATACTGAGTAGCCACCTGACCATTTTCTATTAATTTTTCTATAACTGAATTTTTAGCATAAAATCGTCCTTCACCATGTGAAAAAGCAGTTTCATATATATTGCCTATTTCTTCATTTGCAAACCAAGGTGATTTAACAGATGTAACCTTAACCTTAGCCATACGAGATACGTGACGATTGATTTTATTAAAAGTTAATGTAGGAGAATCTGCATTTAAGTCCTTTATTTCTCCAAAGGGTAATAAGCCTAACTTAACTAATGCTTGAAAACCGTTGCAAATACCTATCATAAGGCCATCTCTTTTATTCAAATGATTCATAACTTCTTCAAATATTTTAGGGTTTCTAAATATGGATGCAATAAATTTACCAGATCCATCAGGCTCATCACCAGCACTAAAACCACCTGGCAAAGCTATAATCTGCGATTTATTTATTTTACCTGCCATTTCTTCAATAGAATCAGATATATCCTTTTGTGTTAAATTTTTAAATACCATAGTTTCTATTTCCGCACCGGCTTTTTCAAAAGCAATTTGTGTATCTATTTCACAGTTAGTTCCAGGAAAAACCGGTATAAAAACACGAGGTTTTGCTATCGTTATACTATGCTTTTTAGTTTCACGATTATAAAAACCAATATTTTGGGGCTTTGCTTCTGTATTTTCATTTTTATGTGTAGTTGGAAAAACTTGCTTTAACTTAGATTCCCAGGAATCAACAGCTTCTTGCATAGATATTAATTCATTTTCTATCTGAAATACTGGCTCTTTTCTTGTTTTTCCAATAATACTAAAACCTTCGTATAATGAAAGTTTATTTGCTACTTCATCTTTTACTTCTAATATAATACTTCCATAAGCTTCTTCAAATAAATTGAATTTATTTGAACTTGTCAAGTTTACTCCTACTTTATTTCCAAATGCCATTTTACTAATAGCAGCACATATACCACCTTTACCTATAGCATAACTTGATAATATCTTTCCTTGATCTATATAATTATATATGTTTTGATATCCATCTAATAAATTTTCAAAATCCACAATTTCTTGTTCATCTCTTTTAGCATAAAAATATACTAAAGTTGAATCCAAACCTTTAAGTTCAGGAGTAATTACTTTTCTGACATCTACTGGTGTTACAGCAAATGAAATTAAAGTTGGTGGCACATTAATATCCTTAAAAGTTCCAGACATAGAGTCTTTTCCACCAATTGCAGCTGTATTAAATTGTGTCTGTGCATAACTTGCCCCTAATAATGCACTATAAGGTTTACCCCACTTTTCAGGTTCATTCCCAAGCTTTTCAAAATATTCCTGAAGAGATAGTCTAGCTTTTTTATAATTACCTCCAGTTGCTAAAAGTTTAGCCATAGAATCTACAACAGCATATAATCCACCATGGAAAGGGGACCATTTTGCTAATTGGGGATCATATCCATAGCTCATCATAGATCCAGTAGTTGTTTCCCCATTTGATACAGGTATTTTAGCAACCATTGATTGAATAGGTGTATTATAATATGCTCCTCCAAATGGCATCAAAACAGTATTAGAACCAATTGTATTATCAAACCTTTCTATTAAACCTTTCTGAGAACAAACATTTAAGTCATTTAAAGTTGTAATCCATTTTTCTTTTAATGACTTTTTATCTTCTTCTTTCTTAAAATATACTTTCTCCTTGGGTGCTTTAATATGAACTTTAGCTTTTCCTTTTATACCATTAGTATCTAAAAACTCTCTTGAAAGATTAAGAATCTCTTTATTGTTCCATTTCATAATCAATCTACCACTATCTGTTACATTAGCAACTTGTGTTACTTCTAAATTTTCTTCTCTGCAGTACTTTTTAAAAGTTTCTACATTGTTAGGGTGTACAACAACAGCCATTCTTTCCTGTGATTCTGATAAAGCGATTTCTGTTCCATCTAATCCTTCATATTTCTTCGGAACAACATCTAAATTAATTTCTAAACTATCTGCCAATTCGCCTATAGCTACCGATACTCCTCCAGCACCAAAATCGTTACAACGCTTAATTATTTTAGATAGTTCTGGAATTCTAAAAAGTCTTTGGATTTTTCTCTCTACAGGTGGATTTCCTTTTTGAACTTCAGCTCCACAACTTCTTAAGCTTTCTTCATCATGTTCTTTAGAAGAACCTGTTGCTCCTCCAACTCCATCTCTACCTGTTTTTCCCCCTACTAATAAAACAATATCTCCTTTAGTTGGTCGCTCTCTAACTACATTTTCTTTAGGTGCAGCCCCTACAACTGCTCCTACTTCCATACGTTTAGCAACAAAGTCCGGATCATAAACCTCTGAAACTAAACCAGTAGCTAATCCTATCTGATTACCATATGAACTAAATCCTGCAGCAGCTTCTTGAGTAATAACTTTTTGTGGTAATTTTCCTTCCAAAGTATCTGATAAGCTTACAGTAGGATCTGCAGCACCAGTTACACGCATACTATGATACACATAACTTCTACCTGATAATGGGTCTCTTATTGCTCCACCTAAACAAGTAGCAGCTCCACCGAAGGGTTCTATTTCAGTAGGATGATTATGCGTTTCATTTTTAAACATTAAAAGCCACGGTTTAATCTTCCCATCTATATCTACAGGTATTTCTATGCTACATGCATTAATTTCTTCGGATACATCTAAGTCCTCTAACTCACCCTTTTTCCTCAAGTTTTTCATATTAATAGTTGCTATATCCATTAAACAATCATTTCTATTTTTACCATTGTATACAAAATCTCTATCATTTAAATAAGCTTTATATGCTTTTTCAACTGGTTTATTAATAGGATCATTTTCAATACTTACATCTTCAATTTCTGTTAAAAAAGTAGTATGTCTACAATGATCTGACCAGTAGGTATCAATTACCTTTAATTCTGTTATAGTTGGATTTCGTTTTTCGTTGTTTTTAAAGTAGTCTTTTGTGAAAGTTAAATCTTCAACGGACATTGAAAATCCCATCTTTTCTTTATAAAGCATTAACTCTTTATGATCTAAGTCTATAAAGTTATCTACTATATCTACATTATCAGGAGCAGCATAATTTGTTTCTAGTGTAGGTGGTATATCTAAAGATATTTCTCGTAACTCTATAGGGTTAATAAGATATTTTTTTATGATACTAATATCTTCATCTTTAAGGTTACCTTTTAAAATTATTATTTTTGACGATGTAATAACTGGTGATTTCTCTAATGTTACTATTTCTATACATTGTCTAGCTGAATCTGCTCTTTGGTCATATTGACCAGGTAGTAATTCAATTCTAAAAGCGTATTCATCATTTTTCAGTTTTATATTCCCGTCTACTACATTATCAATATTCGGCTCAGACAGTATAAGCTTCTTTATTTTATCCAACCTTTTTTGATCTAAATCTTCAAGATCATACACATTTACAACCCTAATATTTTCTAGATTATTTAAATCTAAAGTATTAATAATATCTTGTTTTAAACTTTCAGCTTCAATATTAAATCCATGTTTTTTTTCAACACAAACTCTACTAACCATAATATATACCCTCCTTATAAACTATAGATTAATCCGTATAAATTCAAAATTTCTATAAAGAAATCTAATTAAATATTCTCTAAGTTTATTGTAGTATATTATCATTAATATTTCAATGAAATGTTCGTAATAATTCATATATTTTTTAAAAAATAAATTTAATAGTTCGTGTATATAAACTCATAAATATAATTCACTTTTTACAGCCTATATTTATATAGTAATGAATATAAAAAAACACCTTATAGAATAGATATATTTAAATTATCTATTCTATAAGGCAACTAATTTATAATGGAGTTTCATATGATTTTATAATTATTGTTTATACTCTGTGTCATCATCAATTCTCTTTAATCGCTCTCTTAATTTAATTGTTCTGTTAAAGTTAAACTTTTTATAACTTATTTTTAATTCTTTACTTAACGCTACCATCATAACAAGAAGAAGTAATGAAAAGGGCAATCCTAGGATAACTACAGCAGATTCTAGAGTTTTTAATGCTGTTTTTCCTCCAATAAGTAATACTGAAATAGCAATTAGTCCTTCCATTCCAGCCCAAAATACTTTTTGAACTTTAGGAGGATTATCTCTTCCTCCACTTGTTAAGTTACTTACTACTAATGAACCAGAATCGCTACTCGTAACGAAAAATAAAATTATTGCTATAACGCCAACAATAGATAATAAAGTTTGAAGTAACGTTGATGAGGTAAGATAATTAAACATTTGGAACATAGACGTTGATATATTACTTTCAATAGCCGTTGCTATTACTCCATCATATATACTATTAGAATAAATACCCGCTGCTCCTAATATAGTCATAGCAAAAGTTATAATAATTGTTGGTACAATAATACTTCCCATAGCTACTTCTCTAATAGTCCTACCTTTTGAAATACGAGCTATAAAAGTTCCTACAAATGGTGTCCAAGATATCCACCAAGCCCAATAGAAAATTGTCCAATCACCTTGCCATGCTATACTATCACCTTCGATAGCTGTAAATAATCCAATATCAAAAAATTCTTTTATGTATAATCCCATACTCGAAAAATATGTAGATAATATATATACCGTAGGTCCTATTAATAAAATTCCAGTTAATAATAGACCACTAATAAACATATTTATTTCACTTAATATTCTAATCCCTTTTGAAAGACCACTTACAACTGATAATGTCGCAAAGAATGTTATACACATTATTAAAACTACTTGTACAGTAGGAGCAAATGGTATGCCGAATACGTAATTTAATCCTGAATTTATTTGTTGTGCTCCAAGGCCTAAAGATGTTGCTAATCCAAATAAAACAGCCAAAACTGCAATAGTATCTGCTATATCGCCATATATACCATATATTTTTTCTTTTAGTAATGGGTAAAATAAACTTCTAAAAGAAAAAGGCAATTTTTTATTATATGAAAAGTACCCTAACCCTACAGCTACTAATGCATAAGCTGCCCACGCATGAGCTCCCCAATGCATATACATAATTTTGAAATTATCAAATTGTGAACCACTTTGAAGTCCTTCAGGAATATTTAAATGATAGATAGGCTCTGCAACTCCATAGAACAAGATTCCTATACCAATTCCTGCACTAAACAACATTGAATACCATGCAAAATTACTGTATTCAGGTGTTGCTAAAAAACCTCCTAATCGTATTCTACCAAGCTTTGATATACCTACTACCACTAAAAATATAAATGCAGAATTTATAGTAAGTACAAATAACCAATTAAAATTTTTATTTATGGCCTCATTAACTCCACCAAAAAATTCTGAAGACAAATCGGGTCTTAAAATGGTAAATGCTGCAAACCCTACTACTAATAAAGCAGATACAATAGATACGAATAAGTTCATATCTAAACCAAACTTAGTAAAATTTCTTGAATATAGTTTATTGTTTATATCTTCCTTATTCATTAGTTCCTCCTTTAAATAGGTTATGTTTTGTTTTTTAGTTATTAAATAAGCTCAAAACCACTTTTTATTATACCATAACAAAGAAAAATACTCACTTCTGTATTAATATTTATAATTATAACCAGAAAAGAGTATTTTAATATAATATTTTAACTTTGTTTGATTTTTTTAGCCTCCTCCAACTGGAGGAAATAGACCTACTCTATCACCACTTTTTAACTTATGATCTAATAATTGTGATTTCCCATTTACTATAACAATAGTAGTTTCTTTGTCTATTTCTAGATTATCTAATAAATCTTTTACTGTAGAATTATCTTCTATTTCTATACTCTCTATATTTTTATATTTTTTACGAAGAATAGCAAAAAATCTTACTTCAAGTTTCACACATATCTACCTACTTTCTAAAAATCAAGAACACTATCTAATTCAGCCCCACTAAAACCAAAATCAACATTATGTGGAGCATAATCTTCATCAAAAAATTCTGGAAGTCTATCGTCTGCTTTTGTAAATCCAGCTTCTTTGTTAAAAGCTTTCTCCCACCTTAAAATATTTTTTCCAAGTTCTGAAACATCAGCTACTGTAAGTTGAGTACCGTATTGTGCATTAAGCATATTAACTATTTCCGGTAAAGCCTGTTCGTTATCTAATATAGCAAATGCTGTAAACAAACAGAAACCGGTGGAATCAACTCCTGCAGTTGCTACTTGAAGATCACGAGATAAATCTATTTGCCCTTCTTTCTTCAATGTATCAACAGATCCTCCAACATTTAATATGTTTGCTGTTACACTATATCCTGCAGTATGATCAGCTCCCATTGGTGTAGTTGCATAAGTTACACCTACTCCTTTAACAGCTCTTGGATCATACGCAGGAATACTTTGTTTTTTAACTGGTGGAATTCTAGTTACTCCATATGCTTTACCTAAGAACTCAGCACCTTGAGCAAATATTCTTCCCAGTGGAGTTCCTTTATATATTTCTTCTTCAAATATTCTTACTGCTTCTTTATGATCTTCAAAGTCTAAAATTCCTGCTTCCATAGCAACTCCCATGGCAACTCCCATATCAATAGTATCTAATCCTAAATCATCACAATATCTATCCATTTTAGCAATAGCATCTAAGTTATCTATTTTACAATGTGCTCCAAACGCCCATATTGTTTCATACTCAAATCCCGCAGTTAAGTACTCCTCATTTTCATCGTTATATACTTGTGAACATCTTATTACACAACCTGGATGACAGGCATGAGTCGGATTACCTTTTCTTTTAACAATAGTATCGTACATTGTTTCCCCACTGATTTTTTCAGCGCCTTCAAATCTACCTTATCTAAAGTTTCCTGTTGGCAAACCTCCTGATTCATTTAAAATATTCACAAGAATTGAAGAACCATATGTAGGTAAACCTTCTCCACATACAGGATGATCAAGCAACATTTTTGTAAAAGCTTTACTAGCCTTTTTAAATGCTTCTTTATCCTTTATCGTAATGCCCTCTGCATTTTTAGGATCTATTACTATAGCTTTAATTTTTTTAGACCCCATTACTGTTCCAAGTCCACCACGCCCTGCATGTCTAACTGGTCTACCTTCAGTATCACTGATAGCAATAGTAGAAACACTATATTTATTTTCACCAGCTTGACCTAATGTCATAAGACCAACTTTATTTCCATATTCTTGGCGAAGTAATTCTCCTGCTTCATAATTTCCTTTTTCTAAAATTTTATCTGTAGTATCTATTGAAATTCCTTCACTAGTTACTTTAAGTATTACCCATTCATCAGATACATCTTCTAAAACAATTGCTTTAATGCCCATTTTAGCTAACTGCTGAGCTACTACTCCACCAGAGTTTGACTCTTTTATTCCTCCTGTTAAAGGGCTTTTAGAACCAATAGAAACCCTTCCAGAACTGGGTGCATTTGTTCCACTTAATAATCCTGGTGCAATTACTATTTTATTGTTTTTACCTAGTGGATTACAAGTAGCTCTACTTCATCTAAAACAATTTTAGATGTTAATCCTCTACCTCCTAAAGCTAAATATTCTTTAGGTATATCTTGTACCTTTGTTTGTTTCGTTTTTAAGTTTAGTCTTAAAATCTTCACAAACGTTCCCCACTAATTATTAAATATTTTATATTCTAACAATTCAATATATGTTAGAATATACTAAATTATATAATGTTTTCAATATTAGCTCAATTCAGAACCTTATCTGTTTTATTATAAAAACACCCCAGAAATTAGATTTTCGGTCTAACTTTTGGGGTGCACATTACTTCCTTAGTCTTTTTTAATTATTCCATTATTATATTATGATTTATTACTATCTGATTTTCAAATACATAGGCATTATTCATCTTTAATACTTCTTTAAAGAAACTTAAGGGTACATAAGTTACTCCTTCAACTAACTCTGGTGCTGTACCTAGCTGAATTGGAGCTGTTTTCATATAAGTATAATTGTCTTCTCCTATATTTAGGAAAGTCGCTTTGCCTATTTTTACACCTTGTGCTGTATTGTCCCAAGTAACATCGAATCCTAAAGATTCAGAGATTGCACGAAGTGGTACCATAACAGTTCCTTCTTCATTAGAAAAAGCATTTTCAGATTCTATTTTTTCGTTGTTTACTACTATATCCATAGAAGAAACATCATTTATATTTTCATTATCATCTTCTTCAATTTCTTCTGATAATACTATTATTTCAATTGGTGTTGTTTGTGCTGGAATACTTCTTGTAGAAATATCATAAACTACAGCTAATTTTCTATTTTCTAATTCTCCTTCAAAATCACTTCCATCTTTGAAAATAATTTCTGTATCATTAGAAACATTTAATTTTAGGGAATTCTCAACGCTAACTAAATTTTCATCGAATAAATCCACTTTAATATTAACATTTTCTGTTTCTTCATTTTTTACAATAATAACCTCAGCAGTATACTGTGGTGGATAAATCATTATCATTGGTTTATCTACATCATAAAAAGCTGTAATTGTAGAACCTTCTTCTATCTTAGAATCGTTTATAGCATAAGTATCACTTTTTAATATAACATTTGCTATTTCACCATCTTCATTTTCTAATGAAATAAATTGGGATTCATCTGAATCATTAAAATCCTTTATTTCTTTAACTTCTCCTGTGAATGTTGCAAATTGTGATTTTTTTATTACCTCACTTATTGGCATAATTTCTTGTTTCTCTTCGATCATTTTAATAGGTTCTATAGTTTTTGAATCATTTGCAAAAGCAAACCCTGCTGTAGATGTTAACATAGATAGAGCTAAAATTCCTATCATTACTTTTTTAAATTTCATTATATATACACTCCTTTTGTTTTCATATTTATTTAACTTATATATTGTTAGACGTAAAGATTTAATAAAGGTTCCATAATTTATTGTTTTTTTAAAAAAAAATTAAATATTTCTATATAATACTAAAAATGAATCAAAAAAACTCCAATATAAGGCAATACTTATTGCCTTATATTGGAGTCTCTATTTTTTATAAGAATTTTAATTAACACTACATACCCCTAATTCATTCAACAGACCTAGTACATCTGATAACAATATATTTAATTCTTCTTTAGTTTCAAAAATATCTGTTGCTAATTTATCTAAATCAGATTTAGTATTAAAATAATTTGTGTTTCCGTGAGTATAAGCTTCATTATTCATATATTTACCTCCCTTCTTGTAACCTTCTTTAATTTATATCTACATTTAATTTATATTAATGATTATGCTTCAAAATAAAGATAATGTGTTTTTTTATCATAGAATTAATAACGTAATTAAAAATTTTACTTGAATTAGTATTACAGCATTAGATATTATACATTTTTTAACAATATATTTCAACATTTTATTTAAATATAATTGAAAATATTTTAATTTTTATCAAATTATTTCAAATTTCGACACACATTTTTTAAAAAGTATTATATAATTCTTTTCGAAGGATTTTATTAAAATAAAGGAATGATTTATTATGAGTATGAATGAACAAAATTTAATTAAACTATTGAAGGATATTTTAGATAATTCAACTTTAGATTATCATAACGAAACTACATATGAATGGTCAAAAGGTTATAGAAAAGCAATTTTAGATATTATCAATACTATAGAATACAATAAAAAAACCACAATCTAATGATTGTAGGTTTAAATTTGGCACGCCCTGAGGGATTCGAACCCCCGGCCTACTGATTCGAAGTCAGACGCTCTATCCAACTGAGCTAAAGGCGCATATATTTACTTAAACTCACACTTATTAAATATATCATATTTTAATAAGAATTTCAATGTACAAAAAAAGCAGCTTTGCTGCTTTTTTATTTTTGGCGTACTCACAGGGATTCGAACCCCGGACCTACGGCTTAGAAGGCCGTTGCTCTATCCAGCTGAGCTATGAGTACATGTGCAATCTCCAAAATCTTTGATTTTGTGTGATTTTAGTACTCCTAAATTCTGAAAGAATTTTGGAGTCTCCTTTTAATTTTTTATTAAATGGAGCGGAAGACGGGATTTGAACCCGCGACCCTCGCCTTGGCAAGGCGATGCTCTACCACTGAGCCACTTCCGCAAATGGTGCGGGTGAAGGGAGTCGAACCCCCACGGTTGCCCGCTAGATCCTAAGTCTAGTGCGTCTGCCAATTCCGCCACACCCGCAAGTTTAAATAATACAATACAATACTCAGCCTTTAGCTGAGTCTCAAGAAAATATATATAACCCTAATGGCTGGGATAGCAGGACTCGAACCTGCGAATGACGGAGTCAAAGTCCGCTGCCTTACCGACTTGGCTATATCCCATTATTTGGGGTGGATGATGGGATTCGAACCCACGCATGCAGGAGCCACAATCCTGTGTCTTAACCAACTTGACTACATCCACCATATGGCGTACTCACAGGGATTCGAACCCCGGACCTACGGCTTAGAAGGCCGTTGCTCTATCCAGCTGAGCTATGAGTACATGCTGCAATCCCCAAAATCTTTGATTTTGTGTGATTGTAGTACTCCTAAATTCTGAAAGAATTTTGGAGTTTCCTTTTAATTTTTTATTAATTGGAGCGGGTGAAGGGAATCGAACCCTCGTGATCAGCTTGGAAGGCTGACGTTCTACCATTGAACTACACCCGCATAATTAATGTGTCATACTTATTAATATTAACACGTTTTTGAGATTATGTCAACTACATATTAATTATTAAATAAGATTTTTTTATTATTTGTCGTTTAGCGACGAAATATAGTATACACAATTTAAAGTGAAACATCAATATGCTTAAATAGTCATTATTAAATATAACCACAAAATATCTAAGTTATACTGTGTTTTTCACGTGTTTTCTTATTGTTTTATTTAGATTAAACATAATTTTAAGGAAAGACTGTTTGTCTTCCCTTAAAAATCACACATAGAAATTTTTCAGTGCTTAACATATATTTCATAGTAAGTTTTAGAAATTCCTTCTCTTTCAATAGTTAGTTTTAATATATAATAAATAGTTCTTTATTATATATTGAAAAATTTTACGTCTAAATTCTCATTTATAGTAAGTATACAGCCACTCTTTTGCGATCCACCTCTTGGTATACTAATACTTCCTGGATTAATAATTGCAATTCCTTCTTCTACTTCATAAAAAGGTACATGACTATGACCGAATATAATTACATCTACATCTTTTTCCTTACCTGTATAAAAAAGATTACTTATATTAGTTTTTACATTATGATTATGTCCATGAGTTATAAAAAACCTTTTACCATTTATTACTTTTAATTTTTCATCAATTTTTTCTTCATCACAATTTCCTGCCACACCTATTACATTAATATTATATTTTTTTTCTATATATTTTGCATCTTTATAGTGATCTCCGGCATGGATTATTAAGTCTACATCTTTCAAATTCTTCATAGCTTTATCAATTAAACTATGTTCACCATGAGTATCACTAATTATACCTAATTTCACTTTATTCACCCTTTAATTGTATCTTGAGCTCACTCTTCAACTTTTCTAAAGCTATAGCTCTATGGCTAATTTTATTTTTCTTTGCTTCTCCTAATTCTGCAAATGTTTTATCATATCCATTAACTATAAATAAAGGATCATAACCAAATCCACCTTCTCCTTTTTGCTCAAAACCTACTAGTCCTGGACATTCTCCTCTTAAAACAATACTTTCTCCATTAGGGAATACTGCAGCCATAGCACATACAAATCTAGCACTTCTTTTTTCTAAAGGAACATCCTTAAGTAATTCAAGTAATTTATTGTTATTCTCTTCATCAGTAGCTTTTTCTCCTGCAAATCGTGCTGAAAATATTCCTGGTCTATTATCTAAGATATCTACTTCTAAACCTGAATCATCTGCAATTATTAACTTTCCTGTCTTTTCCATAACTGTTTTAGCTTTAATCAAAGCGTTTTCTTCAAATGTATTACCATCTTCCACTATTTCTAGTCCTTCTAAATCTACATCCTTCATGGATAAAACATCTAAATTAAAATCCTTCAATATAGCTCCTATTTCCTCTAGCTTATGTTTGTTTCCAGTTGCTATAACAGCTTCTTGTATTTTTTTAAAATCATGTTTTTTATTCATCTTTAAATATTTTCCCCTTTATTATCTTCTGTTTTCTTTTTAATAATTTTTCCAATTTCTTCAGATATAGAACCTAAAGCATCTTTCTGAAATTTAATTAATTCCTTATTTCCTTTCTCTCCTAATTCTAATAAATTCATTAAATCTTTTCTACTAAATTGTGCTTCTTCTCCCGTTCCTTGTATTTCTACAAATTCTTCTTTATCAGTCATAACTATATTCATATCTACTTTAGCATTTGAATCTTCTATATAATATAAATCTAACATAGCTTGTCCTTCTATTATACCAACACTAACAGCAGATACAAAACTTGTAACTGGTATATACTCTATAATTCCTTCTTCTTTAAGTTTATTAAATGCATCTACTAGTGCCACAAATGCTCCAGTTATAGAAGCAGTACGAGTTCCTCCATCAGCTTGAATAACATCACAATCTATCCATATAGTTCTTTCTCCTATAGCGTCTAAATCAACTACAGATCTAAGAGCTCTGCCTATCAACCTTTGAATTTCCTGAGTTCTTCCACTTACCTTTCCCCTACTAGATTCTCTTATATTTCTGCTTTCTGTGGCGCTAGGCAGCATAGAATACTCAGCCGTTATCCAACCTTTTCCACTATTTCTTAAGAAAGGAGGTACTTTATCTTCAATAGTTGCTGCACAGATTACCTTTGTTTCTCCCATTTCTACTAATACCGAACCTTGTGCATGCTTTGTAAAATTTCTTGTAAACTTTACAGGTCTTAATTCGTCATAATTTCTTCCATCGTTTCTATTCAAAAATATCTTCCTTTCCATATTTTATGTATTTATAAAAGTTTCTTTTAATATTGTACCATAATTTAGCTTTTTCTTCTTCCCTCCACTTTATTATGCTCTACGTATAATTTTATAATACAGACACTTACTGGTGCATTATTTAATATTTCTATTTCATACTACTCCACTTTAGATATGTAGTAGAAGTAACATCCCTACTTGGATCACGTTCAAAGCTAACTTTACTACCTTCACTATTTTCAATACTCTTTACTCGGCTTATACGTAAATATCTATTATTTTAATTAAATTTCCAACAGAATCATACTCATGCTTAATCACATTATTGTTTGAGTCTTTTACCTCTAGTATTGAAGTGATATTCCCACTGATTGGTTTCTGTTAATGTATAACCTTTTTTATTATTTTGTCTTAATTCCCTTTCTACTCCTACTGGTGATTCATACATACCATTATCTGCTAAAATATAAGTTTCTTTTCGACCATCATCAAAGATAACTTCAATATTTCATTCACCAATATCATACAATTTATATTCAAAATTATGGTGCCAGTTCATTCCTAATGCTCCATTATAATTATCTCTGGAGTTATAAAATCTACTAAAGGAAATAGGAAAACTCCCATCTACTCTAATATCTTCATACCTATATATATGATTTCCCGTAGCTGCATTTACTAAATGATCAGCACAATGTGTTCTATTTTCTCTAGAATCTAAAAGTCCGTATGTTCCCTTTAAAGATTCATCAACATAATCGGATAATTTAAGGCTTTCTTCATATTCTAAATCTGATGAAATCTCTAGCGTTGCATCATCTTCTTTAGTAATATTCTTTTCTGCCATTACCGGTTTAACCATAGTAAAAAATATAAAAAACCAGGATAGTTCCTGGTTTAATATTGATTTGAATATGTAGGTAAGTTTATACTTACATCTGAATGTAGATCTATTTCTTTTCCTCCAGACAAAATACGAACCTGTGAAATTGTAGGTTCAATTTCTCTTAGAGTTAAACCTAGTTCATAAATCATAGATTGCTGATGATCCTTATTGTCTGGCATATTTTCAATCTCTGGACTAAAATCTATATATGCAACTTGATTTTTTACATAAACATCGTTTAAAGCTACCCCTGCTGGTAGTTCACTATATAGCCCTGTTCCTTCTGGAACACCTTCAATTAATGATGCTAACACAGTTTTTATATCTGGTTTTATTGCATTAACAGGCTTAGTTACTGGAACATAGAAAGAATCTTCTCCATTAGTTGTAGTTTTATAATATACTGTTACTGGAACTTCTGATTCTCCAATTTCTAGACTAAGATTAATATTTTGTCTCTCTAAAGGATTTTTAACATTAGTACCAAATGACAGCTTACTAATTTCTTTACCCTCCACTAATAATTGAACCATTTCGATAGATTCAAACTCTGTTAATGTATATACAAGAGATTGAACTATAGTTTCTTCTTCCATTTCAGTATTATATGAAAGGAAATTTTCGTTAAAGTCTACTTTAGCTAATCCTTCATTTATAGACATTCCTATTACCTCTGTACCATTAGGTAGAACTGGTAATAATCCAACCTGAGCCAAATTTTCCCTAGTTCCAGGTTCATCTACTAATAAATTTATAGCTGACTTTGCTATTCCTTCTTCCCAAGGTATTCTTCTCATAACAGGAACAATAATTCCATTCTGATCCTGATAATAAAGAACAGTTTCTCTCAATCCCTCTTCTTCCAATACTCCTGTATCTAGTATTAAGCTAACCTCCGAGTCCTCTTTTTCTGTGAAAATACTACAAGCTGTTAACGAAACTAAGGATGTAACTATAAGTAAAATAGTTACCCATCGTATAGCTTTCATATACTCTCCTCCAATCATATAATTCCTTTACACCTTCAGTATGAAGGCTTATATAGCAATTATATTATTAAAGACAGATAACTATTCCTTATTTTCGTTTCATACGTGTAAAATATCCTCCTCGAATAGCACGAGCATCGGTTATAGTAACAAACGCCTTTTCATCGTGTTCATCTATTACATTGTAAAGCTTTGATAAATTTTTTCTCTGTAATGTTACATTTAAAAGATGTCTTATACCGTTTCTACCATAGCCTTCTATAACTGTAACTCCAAAACCTTTATCTCTTAATTTCTCAACTAAATCTGTAATTTTATGCTCTGTAATTACTTGTACTATAATACTTCCTAAAGCCATTTTTTCTTCTAAATAAACACCTACATAATTACCAGCAGCAAAACCAGACGCATATGCAAGCACATTATATGGATTATCCATACCATCAAGTACTTTCCCTATTGCAACTACATAAATTATTGCTTCCACAAAACCTATTAATGCAGAAACTATTCTTTTTCCTCTTACTACTAGAATCATTCTAATTGTAGCCATACCTACGTCTAATAGTCTAGCTGTAAAAATTAATAAATACCCTATAATCATCTCCATTTCATTACCTCCCCAAAATTAATCTTATAAATTATTATACCCATATACATTTTTATAAAATAAAAAACACTTATGCTTTATTAGTATGCTCTCTTCTAAAATAAAATTATAACATTAAAATAGAGGCTGAAAAAGCCTCTACTTTTTAATATTCTTATTTTGACTGTTCGAAATATTTAATAGTTGCTCTAAACATTGATTCTGCAATTTGCTGTCTATATTCTGGATCATTTAATTTCTGATCGTCTGAAGGATTAGTTAAAAATCCTGTTTCCGTTAATATAGATGGCATATTTGTATTTCTAAGTACAAAATAATCTGCTGCTTTTGATCCTCTGTCAGTAGCATTTAAATCTTTAATCATTTGTTCTTGGAATATTGCTGCTATTTTCTTTCCTTCTGGATCAGTAGAATGATAAAAGTTTTCTATTCCATTAGGAGTTGGCGTTGTAAAAGAATTAGCATGAACACTTATAAATAAATCTGCATTCAATGCATTTGCCACATCTACACGCTCTTGTAAACTTAACTTAATATTTGGTTTTAAGTTATCAACACGAGTCATATAAGTTCTAAAACCAGCATCTGTAAGTAATTTGTTAAACCTTAAGGATATATCTAATACAACTACCGATTCTTCATTAAATGCAGAACCAGTATTTCCAACATCTCTTCCTCCATGGCCAGCATCAATGACTATAAGTTTTTCCCTATATTTAGCTTCCTTGTTATTCATTTCTAGTATAAAGTCCTTAGATTCTTCAGGTGACATTAACTTATATTCAACTGAATCCTGCAATTCAAGCTTTATATTATATTCATCTCGATTTTCTGTTATATCCATTGTTTTTATAATATGATCATTAACGTTTAAGCTTGCTAGCTCTAATTCAATATCTTCTTTAGGAACAGTTATTTCCATTGTATTAGTTCCTTCTTGTCTACTTAAACTATATCTAGTAACAGTACTTCCCTTAAATGTTAACCTGGAAGTCGTCCATCCTAATTCTTCATATTTTATTGTTTTTAAAGGTTCACCTTCTAAATGTAAATATAGCTTATTATCTTTTTCTTCTATATACACTTCTTCATAACCACTATCTTCTTTAATATCTACTACTATACGAACTGATTCTTCATCTTCTGATGATTTTTGAGAAATTCTAATTGCATTTGCAATTTTTCCATCTACATTTATTTTACTTGTACTAAAACTTTTAGCTAGAGCTACATCCTTTATATCTACTACTAAACGATCCGGATCAGTAAGTTCCATTACATCATAGTTAGAAACTGAATCTCCTTCTATAATAATAACTTCCTTAGCATTCATATTTTCTTTTCTTATATTACGTATATAGCTATTAAAATCTATAACGATTTCGCTATTTTTTTCATCAAAGCTTACTTCGTGCTCTGTTAAATTATCTAATTCCATTACAATTCGTGTTACATATGGATCCTTCTGAAATTGAGATAATCTAAGTCCTTCTAAAATATTAACATCATCAGTGTTTATATTTAAAGTTCCATTAAATTCTATCTCGTCCTCATCTTTATAATCAAATTCTGCATTATTTAAATCTATTACTAATCTTTCAGGATTTACTAATTTAAACTCTTTATAATCAACTTCTTGTGATGTTTTTATACGAATTTGTGGTGTAGCACCCTTCATTTCAATATTAACATCTGTAATTTTTGATATATCTTCAATTTCTTCTTTATCTCCCGGCTTATCTTCTGGTTCAGGTATTTCTTCAACCTTTTCAGGAGATTCTAACACTGCAGTTCTAGTATCGTTATCCCAACCTACATCAAACCCTAATTCTTCTGCAAAGAAACGAACCGGCACCATAGTTCTACTTATTCTGTTACCATTTAAATCTAATGTAAGAAGTTTGGCTGGTACATCATCTGGTAATCTTTTTTCTTCTCCATTAACAATAGCAATAGGACTATCAATTTTCAAAGTAATCTCTTTATCCTTAGTTGTAACTTTTACTTCATATTTTTCTTGATCCCATTCAATATCTGCATTTAATACATCTTCAGCATGTTCTACAATCATTCTTAATGGTATTAAAGTTCTTCCTTGATTATTTAATACATACATTACAGGAGGCACGTCTTCGGACTCTATTCTATCTCCATCAATCTTTAAATTTAATACTTCAAAATTTCTTCCTCTACCGTCTTCCGCTAGTAAAATCTTGTTCAAAGATTTGTTACCAAAAGAAACAGTAATTGAGGTTATAATAATCATTAGCGTTAAAAATACTGAAATTATTCTCCTCATTCGTTTTCCTCCTATTTTTTACATTCATCCCATATAACAGTGTGCAATTATGTCGTTTATTATTTCCTTACTTCTATTTATATCACTTTATAAAATCTTATGTCAACGAATCTGAGAATTTGTAACTAAGATGTAATATAAGCTTAAAATCTCAAGTGTTCAAAATAAAAAAATACTAATCAATTGATATAGAAAACTTCAATTGTTAGTATTTTTATTTTATATAAAACTATATATATCATATTAAATTGCTTTATATAGTTCGTCTACATCTGGTGGGGCTAATTCCTTAACTTTATTTTTACTTATAATTTTTTTATCTTTTTCCACTATTTTTCCTATTTCTGTAATCTGTAGACCTTCGCTTTTAAAAGTATTTATTAAAACATCTTTTTTATCTTTAGAAGCAGTAATAACCATAACTCCACTAGAAATTAGCCTCATAGGATTAATAGATAAAACTTCACAGATTTTCTTTGTTTCTTCTCTTATTTTTATATTATCTTCATATATTTCTACACCCAATCCAGAGACTTCTGCTATTTCCCACAGAGCTCCAAATATTCCTCCTTCTGTTACATCATGCATACTATTAACACCTATACTACCTGCTAATACTCCTTCTTTTACCACACTTATATCTTTTGAAAATCCCTGTGCAGCTTTAATTATTTCGTAGTCTATTTTATTCTTTAATTTTTCCTCTAAGTCTGCAGCTATTATAGATACACCTTCTAGTCCTACGTGTTTAGTCATAAAAACTACATCGCCTAGCTTAGCTCCTTTAGAAAGCACTAAATTCTCTTTAACTTGTCTTCCTATAGCTGTAGTGCTTATTATCATTTTATTTACAGCATCTGTAATCTCAGTATGACCACCAATTATCTCCACATTAATAGAAGCAGCTGCTTTATTCGCCTCTGCCATAACGTACCTTAAATCTTCTTTTGTTGTATTAGGCGGCGCCATAATAGTTAACATTATTCCGATAGGTTCTACTCCATTAGATGCTATATCGTTGCAAGAAATATGTATTGCTAAACTACCTATATCTTTAACTGCTCCTGTTATTGGATCTGTACTCATTACAGAAACATAGTCTCCAAAATCTATTACTGCACAATCTTCTCCAATATTCGGCCTAACTAAAACTTCTTCACGTTTATGTTTAATATTAGAAAAAATTACTTCTTTTAATACTTCTGTTGGTACTTTGCCTATTTTCATGATGTATTCCCCCAACTTCCTTGCGTTATATAAAACATTATATCACAAAACGTTATGTGTCTAAACAAAATACCCTTTTCCACTTGTCGAATTCCATTACTTTATGGTCTGAAACTATGTATAGTACTTCTATATCTTCAGGTTTAACAGAATGCAAAATTAAAACCTCTGCATCGTAATTATTTTTTAAATCTATACGTTTGCTTAGGTTTTCTTTAAAGCTTAAAGATGTTCGCCAATATTCTTTTATTAAATTTTTACCATTTGTGTCTATATATTTTTTAGCTCCTTTTAAAGCATCTATTTCTTTTAAAATAAAAGGTTCATATATTTCATTTGCTTTACTTTCATTGGCTATCCAACATTTAGATGGATCTACTTTTAAAGCCATTACTACTGTATGAGAATGAAAATTAGGTTTTTCACGATAATTCATAGTTGCAAATATAGCTTTTTTTCTTTCTACCCAAGAAGGTATATTATCTGGCTTTAAATTGTCTATAAAATTATGAAAATTACAGTATTTATTTTCATAAGTCACTTTATCATTATATTTTATTCCTTCATACAAAATATTTTTCAAATCATTAATAGGAGCTATATGATAAACTCTTTTTGTTTTTGAATAATCATCAAAATACATAATATTCCTCCTTTATTCGTAAATTATTAGAGTTATATGTAACAAAAGTAGTAATTAAAAGTATTTTTTTATTAAATAACAATAATTACATAACATTATAAACTGTATTTCAGACACAATATATATATAGGAGGTGTTTTTTGTGAATATGATTCAATGCGTTAATCCTTGTCTTTATGAAAAGGATGGTGAATGTACTTTAACCCATGTAACCTCAGTATCAAATGATCAATCAACCTCTGTAGATAAAGGTTGTGCTTATTTCAGAAATAAGAAAGCTGGTGAGAGAAAAAAATCTAATATTACTTATTATTAGTATTTTTATACTTATTTATGTTAAATTTTAAATTTAGACTTCTAAAAAATAAAGCTCATCAGTATAATATACTGATGAGCTTTATTTTATTAAATTAAATCAAAAACATAGCTACAATAGTAGTTACAACTAACCCTATTAATACAGGAATTATATTTCTACGTGCTAATTCCATAGGTGATACATTACATATAGCAGCTGCAGGAATTAATCCCCACGGAACTACTGTTCCACCACCTATCCAAATAGAACCTATTTGACCTAAAGCTGCTAAAACAGCTATGCTTCCATTTACTGCTGTACCAAATATTTTGGCTACGGCTCCAGCTAAGTTTAAACCTGAAAAACCAGATCCATCAAGACCAGTAAGACTACCTATGGTTATTTCCATAGCTGCTACTGTCGGTTTGTTCATAGGAGCTACTGCTGCTAAAGCAGTACCAAGATCAGATAATACACCTTGCGAACCTACTGGCAATGCTCCATCCCCCATTACCTGTGTAAAAGATCCCATATCTCCCATATAGAAAAATGCTGCAATTGGAATAATAGGTCCAAATATTTCTATACTGAATATAAAACCAGATTTAATATAATCTGTAATTTTCTCTAAAGCTTTAGATTTATGCTCTAAAAAGCATAATATTACAAGTATTAAAACTGCTGTTCCACCTATTAAAGCAGTTGCATCTCCACCTGTTAAGCCTAATTTAAACATAGCTATAATATTTAATGCAAATGCAATTGGTACTATTCCAGCTGCTACTCTAGCTACAGGACTTATTTCCTTTTCATCTGATATAGCTTCTTCTAAAGTTGTTCTTTTAACTTCTAATTTTCCATTTCTCATATCTCTTTTTAACATAATATAAGCTATAGAAATAGTAACTACTGCCATAGTAATAAATAAAATAGTTCCTTGACTTATAAGCTCCGCTACTTCTATACCTGCTGAACTTGCAGTTATTGTAGGTGCTCCCTGAATAACATAGTCACTAGATAATGCTAATCCATGCCCGAATAAATTAATAGCTACAGCTACACCTATAGCAGGTAACCCTACTTTTAATGCTACTGGTAAAAGTACTGCCCCTACTAAAGCAGTTGCTGGAGATGGCCAGAAAAACCATGATATTAAAAGCATTACTACTCCCGTAAACCAAAAAGCTTGCCCTGGTGTTTTTATTAATTTTACTAATGGTCTAATCATAAGTTGATTTGCGCCTAAGTCTTCTAATAGTCTGGACATAGATACTATTACAGAAATAATAAATATAATTCCTAATAGCTCCACACCTGCTACTACGAAAGCATTAAAGATTCCTCCTGCTGATCCTACAATCCCTTTTCCTGCTGCTAACCCCATTAGAAATATCCCTATAATACAGGGTATTAGCGTGTCTCTTCTCATAATCATTACTGCTAAAACAATTACAACCACTATTACATAAATCCAATGCACTAAGGTTAACTCAACCATAGTCATCCTCCTTTCAAATTTTGAGTTTCTTAAAGTCCAGACTAAATCCGATCAAATCTCAGTTTTAATATAATTGGATATAAAAAATATCCCTATCTAATTCATAATATGAATAAATAGGGATATAGTGATTGCAATTACTTTGTTTTATTTTTATTTAATTTAATAGTTTTTGTAACACTTTATTTATTAGTTTAGGATTACCTTTACCTTTAAAAGCTTTCATGCTCTGTCCTACTAAATATCCAAAAGCTTTGTCTTTACCATTTTTATAATCCTCTATAGATTGAGGATTTCTATGTAATACTTCTTTAATTACCTTTTCAATAGCATCCATATCATCTATCTGTATTAAACCTTTGTTTTGTGCTATTTGTTCAGGCTTACCTCCATTTTCAAACATTTCATAAAAAATTTTTTTGCCAGCAGAATTACTTATTATACCTTCGTTTATTAAATTTAATAATTTACCAAAGTTTTTAGGAGTAAGTTTTACAGCACTTAACTCTACATCACATTCCTTTAAACGTCTTAAAAGTTCTGTCATAATCCAGTTACTTACTTTTTTAGGGTTATTAGAATAACTTAATGTTTCCTCAAAAAAACTAGCTAACTCTAAAGAGCCTGTTAATACTTCTATGTCATACTCTGGTAGTTTAAATTCTTCAAGCCATCTATTCTTTTTATCTTTTGGAAGTTCTGGCAATTCTTCTTTTATTTTATTTATTTCTTCTTCACTAAGTACAACACGTAGAATATCTGGCTCTGGAAAATATCTATAGTCCTCTTCAGTATCTTTTAATCTCATAACTTGTGTTTGTTTTTCTACTTCATCCCATCTTCTAGTTTCTTTTACAGTGTTTTTTTGTTCTTTAAGGAGCAATTTATGTCTATTTTCTTCAAACTCTATTGCGCTAACTACAGCTTTAAAAGAGTTTAAGTTTTTTAATTCTGTTATATTAGATCTAGTTTTCTTCTCTTCATCTTCTATATTAATATTTACATCACAACGTAAAGATCCTTCTTCCATCTTTACATCTGATATTCCAATATACCGTAAAATATCTCTTAAGCTTTCTAAAAACTCTTTAGTTTCCTCCCCACTATTTAAATCAGGTTCTGTAACTATTTCTATTAAAGGTACTCCACTTCGATTATAATCTAGTAGTGTTATATTCTGGCTATTATATAAAGATTTTCCCGTATCTTCTTCTATATGAATTCTCTTTATACCAATCTCTTTTTTGTTTTTTCCTTCTCCTATTTCTACAAACCCATTCTGGCATAAAGGACTATAATATTGAGTAATCTGATACCCTTTTACTAAGTCTGGATAAAAATAATTTTTTCTATCCATTATACTTTCTTTAGCAATATTACAATTTAGAGCAAGTCCTGCTTTAACTGCATAGTCCACTACTTTCTTATTGAGTACTGGAAGTGTACCTGGCATTCCTAAACAAACAGGACAACATCTAGTATTTGCAATACCCCCAAAATCTACTTTGCACCCACAAAATATTTTAGATTTAGTTGAAAGCTCAACATGAATTTCAAGTCCTATTATAGTTTTCATATCTATTCTCACCTACCTTACTATGTACTTAATATATTATTTAGATTAATTGCTTTTTCAAAGGCTCTAGCTGCTCTTAAAAGAGTTTTTTCATCAAAGGCCCTTCCTATTAACTGCATGCCTATAGGTAGTCCTTTATCAAAGTCACAAGGAACTGATAAAGCAGGAATACCAGCTAAATTTGCAGCAGCAACATAACCATCTAGCTTTTTCTTTGTAGTAGTACTCTCCTGGTTAGTTCCTATTTCTAAAGCAGTAGTTGCTACAGTAGGAGTTAGGATAATATCATAATTCGAAAAAACATTATTAAAATCAGCTTTAATTAATTTTCTAGTATAATCAGCTTTTTTATAATATTTTTCATAGTTATCCTTACTTAACCAATATGTACCTTTCATAATTCTTTTTTTAACTTCAGATCCAAAACCTTCACTTCTACTAGATTTAACAAAGCTTTCTATATCCTTATAATTAAAACTTCTGTGTCCATATCTAATTCCATCGAAACGAGCAAAATTAAGACTTATTTCAGCTTCACTTATTATGCCATAAGTCGCCATTACATATTTTGTACTGCTTAATGATACTTCCTTGCAAACTGCACCTAAGTCTTTAAATACTTCTGCTGTTTTTAATACTGATTTCTTAACGGTATCACTTACATCTTCATCAAAGTATTCTTTAGGTATAGCAACCTTTAGCCCTTTAACTCCATCATTTATTCCATTTAAATAATCTACTTTATCTTTATTAATAGAGGTTCCATCACTTGAATCGTACCCAGCTATAGCATTTAAAACTAATGCTGCATCTTTTACATTCCTAGTAATTGGTCCTATACTATCTAAAGAGCTGGCCATAGCTATTAATCCATATCTAGATACTAGTCCATATGTAGTTTTTAACCCTACTAGTCCACAAAAAGATGCTGGCTGTCTAATAGAACCTCCTGTGTCGCTTCCTAATGTAAAAGCTGCTTCACCAGCAGCTACAGCAGCTGCCGAGCCTCCACTTGAGCCTCCTGGAATTTTGTTTATGTCCCAAGGGTTTTTAGTATGCTTATAAAAAGATGTTTCTGTAGAGGAGCCCATAGCAAATTCGTCCATATTAGTTTTACCTAGCATTATTCCGCCTTCTGATAAAAGTTTTTCATATACCATTGCATTATATGGAGGGGTGAAGTTTTCTAGCATTTTAGATCCACAACTTGTCAATATTCCTTCAGTACAAATATTGTCTTTAATAGCCATAGGTACTCCGCCTAATACACCTATTGATTCATTGTTATTAATCTTTTTATCTATGTCTTTAGCTTTTTCAATAGCTATATCCTCTGTTATAGTTATGTATGAATTTACTTTATTTTCAACACTATTTATTCTATTTAAATTAGCTTCAACTATTTCTATAGCCTTTACTTCTCTGTTTTCTAGTTTGTTTTTTATTTCATGTATACTAAGATTATAAATTTTCAGTTTTAACACCACCTGTTTTTATTATCCTATTTTAAAATAATTACTTTCTCTATTACCTGCATTTTTAAGAAGTTTTTCTGTATTAAAAGACTTCTTTATTTTATCATCTCTTAAAATAGCTTTATTCTCACTTGTATAAGTCATTATATTATTATCTATATCTATCTCATTTAAAATTTGAACATTTCTTAAGCTTTCATCTATATATTTCTGAATTGATTCCTTGTCAATTTCATTTAACTGAAGCTTTGCAAGGTCTGCAATGTAATCTATATAATTCATATTCATATTAATTCCTCCTCGTATAGCTCTTTATCTGATTATATATAATATATAGCAATTTTTCCACCTTAGGGCACATAGGTTTATTTATGTTTTTTTACTTCTATTTTAAGTTAAGTTATAATGTGTTAAAATATATTAGTAAATTTATATAAAAATATAAAAGGTGGTTGCTTATGAATATAAAAGGAAGTAAAACAGAAAAAAATTTGTGGACGGCCTTTTCTGGGGAAAGCCAAGCAAGAAATAAATATACATATTTTGCTAAAACAGCACAAGACGAAGGCTATGAAGATATAGCAGCAGCTTTTACACAAGCAGCTTCTCAGGAGGTTGAACATGCTAAATTAATATTAGAATTTTTAAACGGTATTAAAGATACTAAAACCAATTTAAAGCATTCTATTCAAACTGAAAATTATGAAGCTACAACTATGTATAAAGAATATGAAAAAATAGCTTTAGAAGAAGGTTTTCCTGAAATAGCAACTTTTTTTAAAGAAGTATCAAAAATAGAATCAGAGCACGAAAAAAAGTTTACTAAGCTACTAGAAAGTATGCTAAATAAATAAACCATATCTTAAGTGTTTTTAAAATAAATAAAAAAGCAAAGCCTAATAAATTGTATTAGATTTTGCTTTTTTTATATAATATAGTCCTGCACTTCCTAATACTACTAAAGAACCTATAAAATAACCTACTATTTTAACAGCAGTATCGTAAAAGAATCCTTGTGGAAGCATTTGTATAAGTACATCTGTATTTGGATTTAATAACCATAAATCATTATTAAAAAATATAAGATGAAAATATGTAAAATACTTATGAAAATCTATAGCCATTAATAAAAGTAAAATAGCTAAAAGAGCTATATTTGCAATTGCAGTATATATTAATGTTTTTGAAAAACCTTTCTTCCAATTCTTATCTTTTTTAACAATAAAGATTAATATTCCGATAATTATTAGAATACTAATATTCCTAATTAACATTCCTACTGTAAATAATTCTTTTACATCTACCATATGTAACTTTTCTCTATTTCCAAATACTTCTGTTTTTTCTCCTCTAATAATTGCTGTGGTATCTAACTTTTCTCTATTATCTTTTAAATATTTTAAAATATCTTCTGCTGTATGTTCTAAGTTTTCCATATCCATACCAGTAGCTTCTGTTATATTGTATTTGTCAAAAGAGGTTATGTAATGGTCTAAACTAAAAGATATAAATTCTGTAAATGTAAATAACAATAATATTGATACCATAATTCCTAATATTACATAGCTTAGTTTTTTTAAAAACCCCAAACGTCCCACCTCCTTTTATCTTCAAAACTATTACATTTCTAAGTTTTTATGTAAAACTATTTTAATTATAGCATTTCTAAAACAGTCATTAAATATTATTATCAGCTATTTTTTATATTAATTTAATAAAGCACAGTTTCTATGTTTTTTCATATTATATATTAAACAAAAGATAGCTATAGATCTATAGGTTATAAGGAGGTGAATTCTATGGCAGCTGGAGCATTAAGTAGATTTTTGGGTGAAGATACTAGCTTATTATTTTTCTTCTTATTGCTAGTGATTATTTTCTGTAAATGTGGTATTTTCCACGACAGTGGTGACGAGTTACTTTTCTTCTTCTTACTACTTGTAGTACTATTCGGCGGAGGAACTTGTTGGAGATAATATCCTTGCCTAAGAATAAAATAAAAATGAGGTCAATAAATTTTGACCTCATTTTTTATATTGTATAAGAAATAAATATTATATTTAAATTAATTTTACTTATTGTAACTTACAACCACAGATATTAGAAATCATAATATTCATAGTATAGTTACAATCCTCAGATGACATTTTTTCATGAATATGACTAATTAAATTAAATACCTTTTTTGCTTCTCCTTTGATTGTAGTAGATAAAATACCGATATCATAGTCTAAACCTGAATCTTTAATTAAATTTAGTACTTCGTTAATATCATCTAGATAATTGTTTGAATCAATAGGAAAATATGTGATTTCACATGAAACTATATTTCCTTTTTCCAAACCACACATATGAACCCTCCTCTTTCAGAAACTGAAAGTTCTTTTTCTAATTCCATACTTATATCTTTTTCCACAGTAGTTGGTGGAATAAATAAACATTCTCCACTATTTATTAATTCTTCTGTATTTAATGATTTTAATTGATCCGTAGATTTAAAGTCTGCATATTTAAATACACTATTTTTTTGGAATGGCTCTGAAAGATAGAGTTCTCCCCAACTACTTTCTATATTTATAGTACCAATTAATAAATGGCCCTTATTTTTTAGCACTCTATACATTTCATTGTAGGCTTTTTGTGGCTCTTTAATAAATTCAAAAGCTGCCATTGAAAAAACTCCATCGAATGTTTTATCAGAAAAATTCAAATTATAAACATCCATAATTTCAAACTTAATATTAAGTCCTTTTTCATTAGCTTTTTTACGTGCCTTACCAAGCATTTCTTCTGACACATCTATACCAACTACTTCGCAACCCATTTCAGCTAACTTTATACTAAAATTTCCTGTTCCGCAGCCTACATCCAATATTTTCATTCCAGCTTTAGGCTTAAAAAGAGAAAGAGCTAATTCTGTTTCTACATTGTCTACAAATGTTCCTAGCTTTGATTTATACCACTGATCATAATCAATTGCTTCTTTGTCGAATATAGCCATACTATACCTCCTAAAATAATTTTAATATTTTCTTCTTCATTTCGTTAAACTGAGTGCTGGTAAGTGTGTCGTTATCTCTTGGTCTAGGTATATTTACTTCAAATTCAGCCTTTACAGATGCAGGTCTTTCTGAAAAAACATATATTTTATCAGATAAAAAAATAGCTTCATCTATATCATGAGTAATAAAAAGAATAGATGATTTTAAATTTTTAAATACTTCTAAAACCCATTGTTGCATTTTTTGTTTTGTCATAGCATCTAATCCACCAAAAGGTTCATCTAAAAGCATAATATCATTAGAAAACAAATATGTTCTAAGAAGTGCTGCACGCTGTCTCATACCACCAGATAGTTGGTTTGGATAACTTTTTTCAAAGCCAGCCAAACCAAATAACTTGAAATATTCTAATGCTTTCTTTTCTGCTTCTACCTTTGAACTACCTTTTAATACTAAAGGAACGCATACATTTTCTAATATGTTTTTCCAAGGAAGAAGTAGGTCTTTTTGATGCATATAGCTTACTCTTCCTGTTTTGCTTGTATAGTCTTCTCCTTCAATTAGAACTCTACCTTCATCTGGTTTTAAAAGTCCTGCTATAATATTAAATAAAGTACTTTTCCCACTACCACTGGGACCTAATATAGTAACAAATTGATTTTGTTCAAGATCTATACAAACATTATCTAAGGTATGCAATGAACCAAATTTTTTCGTTACATTACTAATTTCTATCTTATTCATAATTACTCCTCTGGTAGAAATTCATTTGTAAATGCTTCTTTTGCTTCTAATTCATTTTCTAATAAATCGTTTTCAAACATCCAGTTCCCATATGTTTCCCACACTTCTTCTTTCATTTCTCCCCATCTAGGAGCATCGGATTTATATTCATTAGCTAAATATTCTTGACTAGCTACTACTAATTCTTCATCTAATTCTGGTGCATGTTTTATTAACATTTTACCTGCTTCTTCAGGATTATTAATTGTAAATTCATATCCTTTAGAAGTAGCTTTTAAAAACTTTTTCGCTAATTCTGGGTTTTCTTCTAATAATGTTTCATTTGCAATAATAGCAGGAGTATAGAAATCTAAAGCAGGCTCTACTTCTTGTAACTTAATAAAGTTAAGGTCCATATCTCTAAGCCCAGCAGCTACTCCATCCCATCCGTAATAAATCCAAGTAAAGTCTACATGGTTTTCTACACTAGTAAAGAAATCTGATGTTCCTATATTAATCATCTCAACCTTATTAAAATCTGCACCTTCTTTATCCATTAAACCTTTTATCATAGCTTCTTCGGCTGGAGATCCCCAACCACCATATTTTTTATTTTCAAAGTCAGCTGCCGTTTCAATATCTTTAGATGCAGGAGAAGCAAACCCGGAAGTATTATGCTGAATAATAGCTGCTATAGCTTTAACTGGTAAAGGATCCGCTGCTGTTCTAGCATATGTTACTTCTTCCTGATAACTAATTCCAAATTCCCCTTGTCCTGCTGCAATAAGGTCAGCAGTTCCACCTGATGTTGGTTGAATAATTTCCACATCTAATCCTTCTTCTTCATAGTAACCATTTTCTAAAGCAACATACATACCTGTGTGGTTTGTATTAGGTACCCAATCTAAAACTACAGTTACTTTTTCTAATTGTTCCTCTTCTTTATTTGTATTATTTTTATCTTCTTCTACTGGTGTATCTGTAGCACACCCTGCTAAAAGCCCTATTATTAGTGCTGTAATAATAAACAAGTTTATTCCTTTTTTAAACATAATTATTTCTCTCCTGTTCTTTATTTTTTATTGCCATATATCCATGGCATAGATTTTTTCTCAATAAAACTGATTAATTTAAGTATCATTACACTTAATAATGTGATTACTATGATAACAGCAAACACTTTATCAGTAGCAAATGACTGCTTTACTCTCATCATATATACACCTAATCCATTTTTACCTCCTACCCATTCACCTATAGTTGCTCCCATAATACTATAAGTTGCAGAAATCTTTAAGCCAGAGAAAAAACTAGGAAGTGCAGCTGGTATTTTAACTATTTTGTACAATTCTATTTTACTAGCTCCCATAGATTTAATTAGATTTAAAAGCTCTGTTTCTACAGAAGAAAGCCCTTCTAATAAACTCAAAGTGATTGGAAAAAAGCAAACTAAAACAACTATAACAATTTTAGGTAAATAACCAAATCCAAACCAAATAGCAAATAGTGGCGCTATTGTAATAATAGGTATGGTCTGAGATGTTATTATTAATGGATATATGGCTTTTCTAACTACAGGAATACTGTCCATAGAAATAGCAATAATCATTGCAAATATAATAGATATAATAAATCCTACAACTGCTTCCATAGCGGTTATATATGCATGTTCCATTAATTTAGGCATAGTTGTAATTAAAGTTTTTATAATTGTAGTAGGAGCTGGCAATATATATGTGGGCACTATTTCTATTCTACTTACCATTTCCCATATTAAAATCAATGTAGCAAAAAATACAATAGGGATAATCTTATCCTCTATATTTTTCAATTTTTTCATTCATAGTCACGCCTTCTGGTTTATAATCAATTTTTACCATAGAAACTACTCTTGGTGCTCCTTCTTTTACACAAACATCTTGAGCTTTTTTAACAATATCTAAAAGAGTATCTAGCTCTCCCTCCATAGTCGTTTCCATAGGGCCAACTTCATATTTAACTCCAGATTCTTCAATTAATTCTATAACTTTATCTACAACAGGATAAATACGTTCCTCCGAGACAGTAGGTAAAATTTGTAAACTAACATTAACATAAGCCATTTTTATATCTCCTTCCTATTTATTAATATTTTTTTGCACTTACTTATATAAAACCAAGATTAATATTTAATTAAAAATATTAAAATACCCTTTATCCTAACTGGACAAAGGGTATGAAATATCATATTATTACACAATATTTCCCTCCGCTGGCATTATCCAGTTCAGGTTGTGGGTCGAAACAACACAGCTTCCTCTCAGCCAGATTAAACTAGCTCCCCTTTTTTCATATTTTTTTAATCACAATGTCATTATATATCTAATTTTGTATACAGTCAATAAGAGTTAATATCCTACTTATTTTTAAAACTCAATTTAAAACAAGCTTCTTATTCTTATATTAAATTTGTAAATTCTTCTTCTGAAATAATTTTTAGATTAGTTTCTACACCAGAATCTATAATTTCTTTAGCTTTAGTCAATTTAGACCCTGCTGCTTCGCCGGCTAATAGGTAATCTGTATTTTTACTTACGCTACTACTTACATTTGCTCCTAACTTCTCTAAAATTTCTTTTATTTCTTTACGTCCATAGTTTTCCAGTTTACCTGTTACTACTACTGTTTTACCTGAAAAAATGCTTTCTTTCTTTTCTTCTTCTTTATATTTAGGATTAACTCCTTCAGATAATAATTTTTGTATGCTTTTTTCAATCTCTTCATCATTAAAGAAATCTACTATGCTTTCTGCAACTATTTGCCCAATATCTGGAAGAGTTACAAGTTCATCAGACTTAGCTTTTTTTATAGCATCCAAGGATTTATAGTAATTTGCTAAATCTGTAGCTGTTTTTTTACCTACATTAGGAATTCCTAAAGCATATACAAAGGCATCTAATTTACATTCTTTACTATTTTCTATGGCTTCTAAAAGATTTTTAGCCTTTTTATCACCAAAACGTGGTAGCTTTAACAAATCTTCATATTTAATCTCATATAAATCTGCCATATCTCTTAAATATAACTCTTCAAATAGTTGTTCTGCAGTTTTCTCACTAAAGCCTACTATATCCATGGCATCTCGACTTGCATAATGAACTATTCTAGATACTAGCTGAGGCTTGCAAGATAATGAATTAGGACAGAAAATATGAGCTCCCTTTTCTACAACTTCACTACTACAAGCAGGACAACTATCTGGTTTTTCTACTTCTACAGCATCTTTACATGTTTCTGAAATAGTTCCCATTATTTCTGGTATTACATCGTTAGATCTTCTAAGCCATACGTTAGCTCCTATTTTTACACCTTTACGAGTAATATCATCCCAGTTATTAAGTGTTGCACGACTAACTGTTACTCCACCTATATCTACTGGTTCTAAAACTGCTGAAGGAGTCAGTTTTCCAGTTCTGCCTACCTGCCAAATTACATCTTTTAACTTAGTAGTAACCTCTTCTGCCTCAAATTTGAAAGCCATAGCCCATCTAGGAAATTTTTGAGTATATCCTAATACTTTTCTAGCTTCTAAGCTATTTATTTTTATTACTATTCCATCTGTTAAAAAGTCTAAGTCTTTAAGTTCTTCTTTTACTCTATCTATTTCAGTTATAACTTCATTTATACTTCCAAATTTCTTTATATACTTATTTACAGGGAATTTATTTTCTCTTAAAAAATCAATCATTTCCATATGTGTATTAAACTCTACATCCTCATAATAGCCCAAATTGTAACAAAATGCACTTAGCTTTCGTTTTGCTGTTACTTTAGGATCCAAATTTCTAAGAG
Source organism: Alkaliphilus sp. NP8 (assembly GCA_015978205.1). GTDB lineage: Bacteria > Bacillota > Clostridia > Peptostreptococcales > Natronincolaceae > Alkaliphilus_B. The sequence continues at coordinate 114,691 of JADWMM010000002.1, forward strand.
CTCCTGCTGCTGCATTTCTAGCATTTTTCAAAGGCTCTGCTGCAGTTTTATTATACTGTTCTAGTACAGAAAGTTTCATTAATCCTTCCCCTTGAACTTCTACTTTTCCACTAAAAGGTATGCTTAGAGGTATAGACCTAATTGTTTTTACCTGCTCTAAAATCCCCTCTCCTACTGTACCGTTTCCTCTAGTAGCTGCCTGTACAAGCACACCATTATCATAAGTTAAGTTTAATGTTAAACCGTCAAATTTAAATTCCATAACATATTCTATAGGTAAATTACTACCTTGGAGTAACTTTTTCACTCTAATATCCCATGCAATTAAGTCTTCTGGGGTTTTGGATTTATCTAAACTCCAAAGTGGTGATATATGCTCATGAGTATTAAAACCCTTTAGAACTTGTCCACCTACTCTAATTGTAGGAGAATTTGGCAGAACAGTACCCGTTTCCTTTTCTAATTCTAAAAGCTGATCATAAAACTTATCATATTCCTTATCACTAACAATAGGGTCGTCTAAAACGTAATACTTATATCCATATTCATTTAATTTTTTTACTAATTGTTTCATTTCTTCCATTAGATTCATAGTTTCACCTCATTTTAGGCATTATAATATCCATCTAACCATTATATTTAATAAAAAATACTAAGTAATTAAATATTCTCTATCCTACTATTTCTAAATTCATAAATGTTGACGAAATCTTTTTAATACCTGCATTTGGAAAAGCTATAGTAAGCATTTCTCCTGAAACTGACACTACAGTTCCTACACCGAATTTTGGATGCTTAATTTTGCTTCCTGATTTCACATCTTTTAAGTTACTAGACTCTGCAGAGTTTTTCTTTTCATGCATCATAGCACCAGTAAAAAGTGGTGAAGTTCTCATTTTTCTTAAGTCTTTTTTTCTATTAAAAGGCTTATCTATTTTAATAAGTTTTTCTGGAATTTCGCTCATAAATCTAGATATAGCGTTTGAGTTTGTTCTTCCGTATAATGTTCTAGATATTGCATGGCTCATATATAATTTTTCTCTGGCTCTAGTAATACCTACATAACATAATCTTCGCTCTTCTTCTTCATTATTTTCCTGAAGTGACATAGATGACGGAAATATACCTTCTTCCATTCCAGGTATAAATACTACTGGAAACTCTAGTCCTTTAGCACTATGTAGTGTCATTAAAACTACTGCATTTTCTTCGTCATCATCTTCATCCATATTAGTTTCAAGAGAAGTTCTTGCTAAGAACTCTTCTAATGTTTTTACTTCTGCATTTTCATCGAAATCTTTCGTTAAAGATAAAAACTCTTCCAAGTTTTCTATTCTACTTTCAGCTTCTATTTTTTCTTCAGATCTTAATACTTCTATATATCCAGTTCCTTCATATATTTCCTTTACTATATCTGTAACAGACATTTCATTTCGTTTTTCTCTTAATGACATTATTAAATTTGTAAATTTACCAGTCTGTACCTTAACTCTAGTAGACTGATTAGTCATTTTGTCCACATCTAAAAGTGCACTAAAGAAACTTTCTCCACTTACATCTGCATATGAATCAAACTTTTCCATGCTTTTTAGTCCAATACCTCTTTTAGGTACATTAATAACTCGTTTAACACTTACATCATCTATTGGATTTTCGATTATCCTTAAATAAGCCAAAATATCTTTTATTTCTTTTCTATCGTAGAAACGAGTACCACTATAAATCTTATAAGGTATTCCTCTTTTCATTAGCATTTCCTCTAATGAACGAGATTGAGCATTTGTTCTATACAGCACTGCAAAATCTGAAAAAGATCTATTTTCTTCATCATTAAGCTTTTCTATAGTAGATGCTACAAAGCTAGCTTCATCATATTCATTATTTGCACGATAATATTGTATAATTTCTCCATCATTATTATCTGTCCATAGTTTTTTTGTTTTTCTATCTGTATTATTAGCTACTACTACATTGGCAGCATCTAAAATACTTTTAGTAGAACGATAATTTTGTTCTAGTTTTATAACCTGTGTATTTGGAAAATCCTTTTCAAATCCTAATATATTCCTTATATCTGCACCTCTCCAGCCATATATAGACTGATCATCATCTCCAACAACACATAAATTTTCATGACTTTTGGCTAATATACTTATTAAAGTATACTGAGCCATATTAGTGTCCTGAAACTCATCTACTAATATGTATTTAAATTTATTTTGATAATACTTTAAAACTGTAGGGTTGGTTTGGAAAAGCTGAACAGTTTTCATAATCAAGTCGTCAAAATCTAGTGCATTATTACTTCTTAGCTTGTCCTGATACATTCTATATAATTCTGCAATTTTTTGATTTTTAAAATCACTTCCATATTCTGCTATATATTCACTTGGGCCGATTAACTGATCCTTAGCCCTGCCTATTGCATTTAAAACCGATCTAGGCTGGAACATTTTTTCATCTAAATTTAATCTCTTTAAACATTCCTTCATAAGAACCTGTTGGTCTGTAGTATCATATATAACAAAGTTTTTGTTATACCCTAGCTTGTCTATTTCCATACGTAAAATACGTACACAGGAAGAGTGAAAAGTACTTACCCATAGATCTCTATAGTTATCTTCTAGAAGCTGACCTACTCTTTCCTTCATTTCTTTTGCTGCTTTGTTAGTAAATGTAATTGCTAAAACATTATATGGAGACACTTCTTTTTCCTCCACTAAATAAGCTATACGATGTGTAAGTACACGTGTTTTTCCTGAGCCAGCTCCAGCTAAAACTAAGACTGGTCCTTCTGTAGTGAGTACGGCTTTTTTTTGCATTGGATTTAAACTATTATATCTGGATTCATTTTTTACTATATTTCCGTTCTGACCTAAATTTTCTTCATTACTCATAATTATTTCACCCTTTACGTAAATATATATCTTTCATTTGATATAGTAAAAAATACTAATCAAATACCTAACTTTACTAGTTATTTCTTTTCTAAATTAGTATACCATATTTAAGTGTTTAATTCGAAGTTCTGTTTAACATCTATTTACTATAACAAAAGATTCTATGCATAAAAATAAGCATCCATTTTTGTTTAGGATGCTTATTTTTATTATTACTATTTGTCTTCTTTTTCTTCGTCTTTGTTTTGTTTTTCATCACTATCTTCTTCTTTTATGTCTTCTGTTATTTTATTAGCATGAGACTTAAATTCATTTAATCCTCTACCTAATGCCTTACCAAGTTCTGGTAACTTAGCAGGACCAAAAATAACAAGGGCAATTATAAGAATTAAGACAAGTTCTGAAGTTCCAAGTCTTCCGAACATAAAACCCCTCCTTTATACTGTAGTTTCTGTTATATCAAACCATAAAAATTAAAATAAAATTACATTATTAACTTAAAAATTAACATAGATATAAACATATTTTTATACCATATTTGCAATACTTATGTATTAATAATAACACATATATTAATTTTATAAAAGAGTTTTTCGTTAATTTAATAACACTTTTTATTATCCAATAATTTTTATCCATATTTGAAAAATATTTACAAATATAAATTCTGGTTCAATTACACTATATAAAGTAAAAAATAGTTTTTATTAAAATATATATTTTAATAAAAACTATTTTGCATTTTAAAATTTAATTTCTATTTTAAATTATTTTTCTGAATAAACTGGTTTTCCTAAAAGCTCTAAAGCTTTTAAAAATGTCATTAATATTCCTCCTACTACTATAGTAGGTACTACCCATGCAAAACCTTGATTTGCCAATGGTAATGCAGCTAATAATTTATCTATACCTGGTATTGGAATATTATATCCAACGAAAACTTCCATTATACTTATTGCTAATGCCGTATATACAACACCTGAATATACTACATGATGTTTTATATATTTATCTAAGAAATTTACTAGTACTAATGCAATAACAACTGGATAAATAACTACTAATAAAGGTTCCGCTAAACTTGTAATCTGGTCTACTCCTGCATTGGAAATTACCATACTTATTACAGCTGTAGCAATACAAACAAATTTATAACTTAATTTACCTTTGGTTAATTTGCTAAAGTACTCTCCTGTTGCAGCTGTTAATCCTATAGATGTTGTTAAACATGCAAGTCCTACAGCTACTCCTAACAATACTTGTCCAACAGTTCCTAGTATTTGCTCTGTTATTCCCATAATTAATTGAGTTCTAGATAACTCCATGGAAAAACCACTTGCTGTTGCTCCTAAGTATGCTAGTCCACCATAAACTACTCCTAATCCTATAATAGCAACTATACCTGCTTTAATAGTTAAACTTGCTACATCTTTTGTATCTTTATACCCTTTAGCTTTAATAGAAGATACAACAACTGCTCCTAATATAGTTGCTGCTAATGCATCCATAGTTTGGTAGCCTTCTTTAAAACCGCTAGCAAATGGTGCTTCAATTTGGCTTGCTTCGATTATACCTATAGGAGATATAATACCTTTAACAATAATTATTAATAAAGTTATAAATAATGCCGGAGTTAATATTTTACCTATATTATCAATAATCGAACTAGGCTTTAATGTAAATAGTAAAACTATTGCAAAGAAGATTATAGAAAATACAACACTATTCATATTTGGAAAAAATGGAAGTACTCCCATCTCAAAAGTTGTGGCACTAGTTCTTGGAATAGCTAAAAATGGTCCTATAGCTAATGTTACAATAACTGTGATTACTATACCAAAACTTCTATTTACTTTTGAACCTAGTACTTCTAAGTTACCACCAAATTTAGCAACAGCTATAATTCCGATAAGTGGTAAACCTACTCCTGTTAAAAGAAAACCAGTGATTGATGATAATACATCTACACCAGCCTGTTGTCCTAGTGTGGGGGGGAAAATTAAGTTCCCAGCTCCAAAAAACATTGCAAATAATGCAAATCCTACTACTAAAATGTCTTGCGTCTTTTTGTTCATTTTGTCACTCCTTTGTTAAAGTTGAGGAAATATTATGTCAATTAGCTTTTTGACTTTAATTATTATATCACTAATGTTTAAATTATTAAACCCATTGAAAAATAGTCGAAACAAGAAGAATAATTAGAATTTTACCATGATTTTTAATATATTTTATTGTGAGTATAGAGTTTATTTTTAAAAAAATCGCATAATTATAGTTAAATTTTTAACTTTTTTTAGAATATTGTTAGTTATTGACAATATATAATATTTCAGAAAAATAACAACAAGAGGATTAATCCTCTTGTTGTTGTGAATCCATGCTATTTAATTAAATTCTCCAGATTCCTGATCCACCAAATAATAAAACTAATAGTAAGAAGAAGAATAGTAACTCATCACCATTATCAGCGCCAAATATGCCACAGTTACAGAATATAATAACTAGTAGTAAGAAAAAGAATAATAAACTACTTTCTCCTCCAAAGAAATTTCCTAGTCCACCTAGTATTCCTTTACTTTTTACAGCTTCACTCATATATAACACCTACCCTTTCTTTTTGAATTGTTTTGTTTCTCACTTTATATTATGAAAATATAAGAATTTTGTGCATTTTTACCATTTCAAAAATAAAAAAAGAATATATTATTAAAGATATAATATATTCTTTCTTTCGCTACTTAATATTCCAAATTAATATTACCTTTTATTCTTTTACAGAAGCTGCAAGTTCTGCCACAGCTGTTTCTAACTCTGTTCCCGCTTTCTGTTGATTTTGAGATATAGTATCTAAATCTTGAATTTCTGTACTAATTGTAAATACTTCATCTTTAATTTTACTTAATATTTCTGCTATCTGCTTTGTAAAATCTTCACTATTAGTAGCTAATTTTTGTACTTCTTTAGCAACAATAGCAAATCCACTTCCATGTTCTCCCGCTCTTGCAGCTTCTATCGAAGCATTTAATCCTAGTATATTAGTTTGTTGAGTTATTTTATTTATAAATTGAATGATTTTATCCGTTTCTTTAACATGATCGATAGTTCTATTTGCAAATTCATTTAATGTATTACTAAGATCGTTAGTTTTTTCAATACTATCGTGCATTTGACTTACACTATCTTCAGTTATAGCACTTATATTCCTTATTTCTTTCATTTGCAATTCTAGCTTCTCATTTAACTTTTCTTCAGTATTAACAAGCATAACCATTAGTTTCGCTGCCTCACTACAGACAACTTTTGCTCCATGAACATTATAAGATTCTATTTGCTCTGCTACATTACTATTCCCAGTTACTTCAATTACTAAGTCAGACTTTTTCGATAATAATTCTTGAATACTAATAGTATTATATATATTTAGCTCTTTTGCTAATTGCATTCCTGGAGCTTCCTCATTTAAATCTACTATACCTAAAATCTCAACATCTTCCATTTTTATAAGTGTTTTTAATATTGACTTTCCACCTTGACCGCCGCCAATAATTGATACTATCATAAAATCATCCTCCATTTATTATTATTAAAAAATTCAAATATTATTATATATAAATACTCAATTTATGAATTTACATTAAGCTTTATATAGTTATAACAATAGCAATTTTTATAACTTTAATTACCCACCAATCCTTATTAAAATCATTAGACATTTTTCTCTAAAATCCTCTATTTTTTCAAAAATTTTCATTTTTATTTTAAAAAAATTTACACATACTATATATGAGTAATTAAATATAAAAGGGATGTGTTAAAATGGATAAAAGAAAATACTATAATAACCCTAAAGATTTAATTAACGAAACTTATAATGCAGATGCATTTCCTGTAATAGAGAAAAGAATAAATCCTTTAGTAATGCCTCTAAGCATGGTAAAGGATTTAGATGCTTACGATTCTAGACATTTCTATGATGAATCTTGGGATAAAATAATTAATGAGAAAAACTCAAGTATTCATTAAAGTATAATTTATGTATAAAAAAAGCCCTCAAATTTGAGGGTTTTTTTACTTTAATCCTATATCTTTACGATAAAAACTTTCATTAAATTGTATTTTATCTATATTTTCATATACTTTTTTTCTAGCATCTATTGTATTTTTCCCAATACCTACAACCCCTATTACTCTTCCACCGTTAGTCACAATTTTATTTTCTTCTTCAGCTGTACCTGAATGAAATACTAACAAATCATTATCTATATTGTCTAAACCTTCAATCGCAATTCCTTTTTTATATTTATCAGGATATCCACCTGAAGCTAATATTACACATACAGCATGATTTTTACTCCATTTAATATCTATATCATTTAATTTCTCATCTACTATATGTTCAAATATTTTTATTAAATCAGTTTCTAATCTAGGTAATACTACTTGAGTTTCTGGATCTCCAAACCTGACATTATATTCTAAAACCTTAGGCCCATTCTTTGTAATCATAAGACCTATAAAAATTATCCCCTTATAATCCATATTTTCTTTTTTTATGCCTTCTAGTGTAGGTTCTAATATTTCCACTTCTACTTTGTCCGTTATTTCTTCTGTATATATATAATTAGGTGAGTAAGTTCCCATTCCTCCCGTATTAGGGCCTTCATCATTATCAAAAGCTCTTTTATGATCCTGACTGTTTACCATAGGTACTATTGTTTCCCCATCTGTAAAGCATAATATGGAGGTTTCTACACCTTCTAAAAATTCTTCTATTACTATTTTATTTCCTGCATCCCCTAATTTTCTATCATTTAATAACTCTTTAATAGTGCTTAATGATTCATTTTTATTTTGACAGATAAATACTCCTTTGCCTGCAGCCAGTCCGTCTGCCTTTATTACTACTGGATAAGAATATTTTTCTATAGCTAATTCTGCATCTTTAAAAGTTTTTACTTCATCGTATTTAGCTGTAGGAATATTATATTTCTTCATAAAATTTTTAGCAAAGGATTTACTACCTTCTAGCTGTGCTGCATGTTTTGCAGGTCCTATAATTTTCAAGTTATTTTCCTTAAATGTATCAACTATACCTTCTACTAAGGGAGCTTCCGGTCCTACTATAGTTAAGTCTATATTATTGTTCTTACAAAATTCTATAAGCTTGTCTATATTATTATAAGAAATATCTATATTTTTAGCGATTTTACCTATACCTGCATTTCCAGGAGCACAGAATATTTCATCTACTAAAGAACTTTGATTTAACTTCCATATTAAAGCATGCTCTCTACCACCACTACCTATTACTAGGATTTTCATATTTTCACCTCTTTTTTTAAACACTATATCTCTAAATAATTAATAAAATATAATTAATTTCACATTAAAAAATAATAAGTTTTAATGCTTAAAATGTCTAATTCCTGCAAACACCATAGAAATATCATGTTCATTACAAGCATCTATAGAGTCTTTATCTTTAATAGACCCTCCTGGTTGAATAATAGATTTAACTCCTGCTTTTACTGCTTCATCTACACAGTCTCTAAATGGAAAGAAAGCGTCTGAAGCCATTACACTTCCCTCAAGAGAATGTTTGCTATTTCTAACTGAATTTTGAAGTGCCCATATTCTGCTAGTCTGTCCTGGACCTATTGCTAAAGTCTGTTTGTTTCTAACTAATACAATACCATTAGATTTAACATGTTTTACTATTTTAAATGCAAATATTAAATCTTCTTTTTCTTTTTTACTTGGTTGAGATTCTGTTACTACTTCCATTTGTTTTAATAATTGTTTATCCTCTTCTTGTACTAAAATACCACCTTGGACTTTTTTAATCTGTAATTTTTTATTATCATTTTTTAATATATTTTTTATTTTTATTAATCGAAGGTTTTTCTTTGTTTGCAATACCTTAAAAGCTTCTTCTTTAAAGTCTGGAGCTATAATTACTTCTAAGAAAATTTGACTCATATCTTCTGCCATATCTTTAGTAATAGGCTTATTTGCTGCTACTATACCACCAAATATAGATACTGGATCTGATTCATAAGCCTTATACCAAGCTTCTTCAATATTTTCACCAGATGCTACACCACAAGGGTTAGTATGTTTTAAAGCAACTATTGTCGGTTCTTCAAATTCTTTTAATAATTCTAAAGCTCCGTTTGCATCATTTATATTGTTAAAAGATAATTCCTTACCTTGAAGCTGAACTCCATCTACTAAAGTCCCTTCATTTTTTCCTATTTCTTTATAAAAAGCAGCTTTTTGATGTGGATTTTCTCCATACCGTAAATATTGTACTTTATCATAGCTCAATGTTAGATTTTTAGGAAAATTATTTTCTTCATTATTTTCTTTTCTTAAATAATTTGCTATTAAACTATCGTAATATGCAGTTTGCTCAAATACCTTTAACGCTAATTTACTTCTAGTTTCTATAGTTGTATTTTTATTATTAGATTCTATTTCACTAATAACTTTTTTATAATCATTTGAATCTATAACAACAGTTACATCTTTATAATTTTTAGCCGCCGCCCTTAACATTGTAGGGCCTCCAATATCTATATTTTCAATAGCATCCTCTAGTGTTACATTTTCTTTTAAAATAGTTTCTTTGAAAGGATACAGGTTAATTATAACTAAATCTATAGGATCTATATTAAGCTTTTCTATAGTTTCCATATGGTTAGCATTATTTCTAATAGCTAAAATTCCACCATGAACATTTGGGTGTAATGTTTTTACTCTACCATCTAGACATTCTGGAAAATTTGTTACATGTGAAACATCCTTTACATCAATGCCTGCTTCTCTCAATAGTTTTGCTGTACCACCAGTGGAGATTATTTCTATATCCAAACTTACAAGCTTATTTGCTAATTCAACAATTCCTTCTTTGTTAGAAACACTTATCAACGCTCTTTTTATCATTTTATCACCCCGTAAATATTTATTAGGTATGGATAATTTAAACATTTAGTATCTCAACCTTATTATTTATAACTTTTAATTTATCATCAATAAACAACTTAACTGCTAATGGAAATATTTCATGTTCTACTTTTAATACCTTCTCAGATAAACTTTCTACTGTATCATTTAAATCAACATTTACAGCTCTTTGAATAATTATAGGGCCTCCGTCCATTTCTTCATTAACAAAATGTACTGTTGCTCCTGTTATTTTAACTCCTCTTTCTACTACTGCTTTGTGAACTTTTTTACCGTAAAATCCTTTTCCACAAAAGCTAGGTACTAAGGATGGATGAATATTAATAATTTTATTTTCATATTTTTTTATAATAGTTATAGGAATAAAGGATAAATATCCTGCTAAAACTATTAAATCTGTATTTAATTCTTCTAAAAAACTAAACAATGATTTTTCATATTCTAATTCTGATGAATATTGATTTCTATTAATAACTTTAGTTTTAATATTATGATTTTGGGCTCTAGTCAATCCATAAACATCTTCTTTATTAGAAATTACTGATACTATTTCACCATTTATATCTTTATTATTGTGAATAGTATATATTAAAGACTGTAGGTTTGTACCTCCTCCAGAAATCATAACGATGATTTTTACTTTTTTCATATAATCACCTTTTTATTACCATCTACTATTTGGCCTATAATCTTTACATTCTCTCCTTGGGTCTTTAGTATTTCTAGAGAGTTTTGTACATCATCTTTACTTACAACTACCACCATGCCTATTCCCATATTAAATGTAGAAAACATTTCTTCTGTACTTATATTTCCTTTTTCTTGCATTAATCTAAATACAGGGGGTATTTCCCAAGCATTTGTATCAATTTTTGCATCTATATTCTCTGCTAAAATACGAGGAATATTTTCATAAAATCCGCCGCCTGTAATATGGGCAATTCCTTTTACTTTTATATTTTTAATAAGATCTAAAATAGGCTTTGTATAAATCTTTGTAGGCTTAAGTAATTCTTCACCTAAAGTTGATTCTAATTCTTCTATATAATCTGTGCTTTTCATATTTAAAATCTCAAAGAAAAGTTTTCTTACTAAAGAATAACCATTACTATGAATACCGCTAGATGGTAATCCTAAAATAATATCCCCAGGCTTTATATTTTCACCTGTTATAATATTACTTTTATCCACAATTCCCACAGCAAAACCTGCTAAATCATATTCAGATTCATTATATAACCCTGGCATCTCAGCAGTTTCTCCACCTATTAAAGCACACTGGGATAATCTACAACCTTCAGCTATTCCTCCTACTATTTGAGCAGTTTTTTCTCCTACAAGCTTTCCAGTTGCAATATAGTCTAAAAAGAATAAGGGCTTAGCTCCTTGACATAAAATATCGTTAACACACATTGCTACACAATCCTGTCCGATTGTATCATGCTTATCCATCATAAATGCTAATTTTAGTTTTGTTCCTACTCCATCGGTACCAGATACTAAAACTGGCTCTTTATATTCCTTAATATCTAAAGAAAATAAACCTCCAAAACTACCTAAATCTGTTAAAACGTTTTTATTAAAAGTACTTTTAACATGTTCTTTCATCAACTTAACCGCTCTTTGACCTTCATTTACATCTACACCAGCACTTTTATAAGTTATGTTCATTCTATAGCCCTCCTATTGAAGTTGGATAATTTCCACTAAAACAAGCAGAACAAAAATTTTCCTTTGATAACCCTGTAGATTCTAATAATCCATCTAAGCTTATATATCCTAAACTATCAGCGTCTACTAACTCTCTTATTTCTTCTACAGATTTAGTTGCTCCTAAAAGCTGTTTTTCGTCTGGAGTGTCTACTCCAAAATAGCAGCTATAAGCAACAGGAGGAGAACTTATTCTAAGATGAACTTCCTTTGCTCCTGCTTTTCTTAATTGATCTACTATTCTTTTACTAGTTGTTCCTCTTACTATAGAGTCATCTACTAAAACTATTTTTTTTTCTTTTACATTCTGTGTTAAAGGTGTTAACTTTAATTTTAAAGCTCTTTCTCTCGACTTCTGATCTGGTTGTATAAAAGTTCTTCCTACATATCTATTTTTAAGCAGTCCTTCTCCAAAAGGCAAACCTAACTCTTCAGCATATCCTAATGCTACAGGAATAGATGAATCTGGAACAGCTATTACCATATCTGCATCTATTGGATATTCCTTTGCTAATATTTTCCCTGCATTTTTTCTAGCTTCATATACATTAGCTCCATCTATTACACTATCTGGTCTAGCAAAATAAACATATTCGAATACACAAGATGCTCTTTTTTTCTTTTTATAATAATACTTTGAATTAATTCCATCTTTATTAATAATTACAATTTCACCAGGTTCTATATCTCTAATAAAATCTGCTCCCATTGCATCTAATGCACAGCTTTCAGATGCAAGAATATAACCTTCATCTAATTTTCCTAAACATAGTGGTCTTAATCCATAAGGATCTCTAATTCCAATAAGCTCTTTTTCTGTCATAATAACTAATGCATAAGCACCATCAATTAAGTCCATGGTTTTTTCTATTGAATCTAAAATATTTTCATCTTCATATTTAGAAATTAACTTAATAATTATTTCGGCATCTACAGAAGACTTAAAAACTTGGCCTTCACTTTCTAATATTTCTTTCAGTTCATTTCCATTTACTAAACTACCATTATGAGATAAAGCTATACTTTTTCTTTTACCTTTAACAAACATAGGCTGAATATTTTCGTGGGTTTTCTTATCATTATCCATTCCATACCTTACATGACCTACACTTATATGTCCTTTTAATCCACTCAGTGTTTCAGGATTAAAAACATCAGCTACAAGACCTCTTTTTTTATAAATATAATTATGCTCTCCATCAGTACTAATAATACCTGCACCTTCTTGTCCTCTATGCTGAAGAGAATATAAACCATAGAAAAGTAAACTAGCAGTATTAAGTTCATCATTGTTGTATATTCCCACTACACCACATTCTTCGCCTAATTTATCACTATATGGTTTGTTTAAAGATTCAAAATGTTTTTCCATGTATTTTTCATAGCCAATATCTTCAAGAGCTTTTGCTTTTTCTTCAACTTTACTTGCTAAATATTCTTTGTAATTTATCAATTTGGTTTTTATATTTTCATCTGAAATAGCAATAATCTTAGCAGATAATATTCCTGCATTTATTGCTCCATTTATTGATACTGTTGCTACCGGTACACCAGATGGCATCTGTACAATGGAGTATAAGGAATCTATTCCATTTAAAGTTTTACTTTTAATAGGAACTCCTATTACAGGCAAATTAGTAATAGATGCTACCATACCTGGCAAATGAGCAGCCCCACCTGCACCTGCAATAATAACTTTAATACCTCTACCTTCTGCCTTTTTAGCAAAATCATACATTCTTTCAGGAGTACGATGAGCAGATACTATGGTAATTTCATATGGAATATTTAAATCTTCTAATATTTCTGCTGCTCCTTTCATAACAGGTAAATCTGAGTCACTTCCCATAATAATGCTAACTACTGGATTTTTCATAATATACCTCCTAACAACTAGTTACTTTAAGGTTTTTATTTATACTTTCAGCCTTATCTAACATTTCTTCTATACTATTACCTAATATAGTTATATGTCCCATCTTTCTAAACGGTTTTGTACATTCCTTTCCATAGAAATGAAAATATACATCGGTATCTTTAAAAGCATACTCTGACCCTTTTATTCTTGCTTTACCTTCCGCACCTTCTTCTCCTAAAACATTAATCATTATGCTTGGCTTTATTAAATATGGCTGAGATAAAGGGTATCCTAAAATAGCTCTTAAATGTTGTTCGAATTGAGATATATTACAACCTTCAATAGTATAGTGACCTGAGTTGTGAACCCTTGGTGCTATTTCGTTTATAAATACATCTTCCTTGTATACAAACATTTCTATACAAAATACACCTGCACCCTCTAAGCTTTCCATCACTTTTAAAGCCAAACTTTCTACTTTTATTTTAATTTTTTCCGATATTCTAGCTGGTACTATAGTTGTTCTTAATATATTATCTTTATGAATATTTTCAGATAAAGGATAAATCTTAACTTCGCCTTCAGTATTTCGTGCTGCAATTACAGAAATTTCACTAGTAAATGAAATATATTTTTCAATCATCAACTCTCTATTACTTCCACCTAATGTATTAAAAGCTTTTTCAATGTCGTCTTTGTTTTTTATAACTTTATTTCCTTTACCGTCATATCCCCCATAGCAATTTTTTAATATTACCGGTAAGCCTTCTTCATTAATATAATTTTCAATATCTGCTATACTACTTACTTTTTCAAAATATGGAGTTTGAATATTTCGATTTTTAATAAAAGACTTTTGCGTATATTTATTTTGAATCATCTTCAATGTACTAGGTGAAGGTTGAATTTCATATCCTTTTTCGTTAAGATCTATTAACTTATCCGCATTTATATGTTCTAACTCATAAGTAATTAAATCGCATCTTTGTGCTAATTCTTCTATTTTATTAGCATCATAGTAATCTCCAATTATTTGCTCATCAGCTATAGAAGCTGCCGAACATTCTTCGTTCGGATCAAGTATAATAAACTTAATACCAAGTTTTTTTCCTTCTAGAATGATCATCTTTCCTAGTTGACCACCACCTATAATTCCGATCGTAATAAGATTAGGACTAGTTTTAAGATTATTATCCATAGTATTTCCTCCTAGTACTTAATTTTGATTTTTTTAAAGCAGCTAAGAGATTTCTTAGCTGCTTGTATTTTTTAGTGAGGTAATAATGTAAATTTAATAATAAATAATATTGCCAATATATAAACTGTAGGATGAACTTCCTTTGACTTACCTGTTGCTAACTTCATTATTGGATAAAATATTAATCCAGCTGCAATTCCATTAGCTATACTATAAGTAAACGGCATCATTGCAATTGTGAAGAAAGCTGGTAGTGCTTCTGAAAAATCATCAAAATTAATTTGTTTAACTGCACCCATCATCAATACACCAACTATAATTAACGCTGGAGCAGTAGCTTGTGCTGGTACTATTCCTGCAACTGGCGCTAAGAATATTGAAAATAAGAATAATATTCCTGTAGTTACAGATGTTAAACCTGTTTTTCCACCTTCAGCTACACCTGATGCTGATTCAACAAATGTTGTAACTGTAGATGTACCTAAAATAGCTCCTGCAGAAGTTGCTACAGCATCTGCCATTAAAGCCTTATTCATATCAGGTAATCTTCCATTTTCATCTAACATTCCAGCTTTAGTTGCTGTACCTATTAAAGTTCCAATAGTATCAAACATATCTACTAAGCTGAATGAAATAACTACTGTAATTACACTTGTTAATGCACCTACTAAACCAGCTTCCCCAAGATTTAATAAACCTGCAAAGTCCATCTGCATAAATGTTGGACTTAAATCAAAAGCAAATTCTGCATTAATAGCTGTATTAGTTACTCCCATAGGAATACCTATAATAGTAGTTACTAATATACCAATTAAAATGGAGCCTTTATAATTTCTAGCCATTAATATCCCAGTAATTGCTAAACCAAGAACAGCTAAAACAACTGGAGCGCTTGCAAAGCTTCCAAAGGCTAAAAATGTATCCGGATTAGATACAATAATACCAGAACTTGTAAATCCAAGTAATGCAATAAATAATCCAATTCCTCCACTAATAGCATATTTTAAAGAAGTTGGAATTGCATCTACAATAGCTTCTCTTACACCGGTAACAGTTAATATAATAAATAAAATTCCGGAAATAAAGATTGCTGCCAGTGCTTGTTGCCATGTATATCCTAACCCCATAACTACTCCATATGTGAAGAAAGCATTAAGTCCCATTCCAGGTGCCTGTGCAAAAGGAAGGTTAGCATAAAAGCCCATAATTAATGTTCCAATAGCACCTGATAAACATGTTGCTATAAATACTGCATCATAATCCATCCCTGCTTTTGAAAGGATATCTGGGTTTACAAATAAAATATAAGCCATTGTTATAAATGTTGTAATACCTGCTATGATTTCTGTTTTTGCATCAGTTTTTTTCTCTGATAATTTAAAATAGTTGTCTACTGATGATACGTTAGTGTTTTTTGTACTCATCTTTAAGTCCTCCTTAAAATTACGCTGTTGCTTAGCAACGCTTCATGGCGCACTCAATTTTTTAATAAATATTAAAAAATTTCAAGTGCTTAAAATTACGCTGTTTTTTAAATAATAAAACCCGAGAGGATAGGTTTAAAAGAATGAAACCTACCCGCCCGGGTTTTTATCCCATCGGTGTAACATATAATATATATGCTTGTACCGCTTGGTCCGGCATTAATATTTAAAATATTAATCGGAACCCTAGGTACGCTTTCATTCATAGTCGAATAATTTACGGTTATTCGGTAGAAACTGCTAAACCATATTATTAGCATTATATAAATTTTGTATTCTTATTTAATTTTCCTAACTCTTAACTACACATTAATAATAACAAATATATTTTTTTAGGTCAATAGTTTTTTCGAACATTTTTTTATTATTTTTATATATTATATGATTAACCCCGCATTATAAAACAAATCTGACGTGTAACGTTCAGATTTGTTAAGTAGGAAATTGAATACTACTCCCGCCGTAAGTTGCGGATTTCTAACTCCTTTTAGTCGTTATAAACCTGCCCAACTCTGACAGGGGTAGTACCTACAGTTTCTTCTACGCTAAATGCTTGATGAAACTGGGTACTACTCCCACTCTACTGTAGCTGGTGGCTTAGAAGTTATATCATACACTACTCTATTTACTCCATTAACTTCAGTAACAATTCTTCTTGACATTGTATCTAAAACATCGTATGGTATTCTATACCAACCTGCTGTCATAGCATCTTTACTTGAAATAGCACGAATACCTACAGTGTGTACATAAGTTCTTTCATCATTAATTACTCCTACACTTTTGATATTTGGTAAAATTGCAAAATATTGCCATATATCATTATCTAAATTAGCATTCTTAATTTCTTCGCGAACAATAGCATCTGCTTCTCGTACAACATTTACCTTTTCATCTGTTATTTCTCCTAATACTCTTACACCTAAACCTGGCCCTGGAAAAGGTTGTCTCCAAACTAATCCCTTAGATAATCCTAACTCTTCTCCAACAAGTCTTACTTCATCTTTATAAAGAAGTTTAACAGGTTCTACTAGTTCAAACTCTACATCTTCAGGTAATCCACCTACATTATGATGACTTTTTACTAGCTTGTCTCCTTCAGTGCCACTTTCAATAATATCTGGATATATTGTTCCTTGTACTAAGAAATCAAAGTTACCTAATTTCTTTGATTCTTCCTCAAATACACGTATAAACTGTTCACCTATGATTTTTCTCTTTTTTTCTGGATCATCTACACCTTTTAGTTCTTTAAAGAAACGTTCTTTTGCATTTATACGAACAAAGTTCATATTAAATTGATTTTTAAATATATCTTCAACAGAATCTGGCTCATTTTTTCTCATTAAACCATGATCTACAAAAATACAAGTTAAATTATCACCAATAGCCTTATGAACTAATACTGCTGCTACTGAAGAATCTACTCCACCAGATAAAGCACAAATAGCCTTTTTATCTCCTACTTTATTTCTAATCTCATTAACTTGTTCCTCTATATAGGACTTTACGTTTATATTTCTTTCTTCTCTCATATTTATCATCCTTTCTTATTTATTAACACTGTAATTAGGTGCTTCTTGTGTAATTGTAATATCATGTGGATGACTTTCTCTTAAGCCAGCTCCAGTAATACGTATAAACTTACCATTTTCTTGTAGATCTTTAATAGTTGGTGTTCCACAATAACCCATACTTGATCTTAATCCACCAATTAATTGATAAATTGTTTCTTTAACATATCCTTTATAAGGTACTTTACCTTCTACACCTTCTGGTACTAACTTTTTACTACCAGTTTGGAAGTAACGATCCTTACTTCCTTTTTTCATAGATGCAATAGATCCCATACCTCTATATACTTTAAAGCTTCTACCATTATATATAATAGTTTCTCCAGGACTTTCTTCTGTTCCAGCAAATAATGATCCCATCATAACTGAACTTGCACCTGCTGCAATAGCTTTTGGTATATCCCCTGAATATTTAATTCCTCCATCTGCAATAACTGGAACACCATATTCACTGGCTACCTTTGCACAATCATAAACTGCTGTAATTTGTGGTACACCTATACCAGCTACTACTCTAGTTGTACAAATAGATCCAGGTCCAATTCCTACTTTAACACCATCTACTCCTGCTTCTATTAATTCTTTAGTTGCACCTCCTGTTGCAACATTTCCAGCAATAATCTGAAGGTCCTTGTAAGCATCTTTAACTTTTTTTACTGTATCTATTACTCCTTTAGAGTGTCCATGAGCTGTATCTATAACTATAACATCTACTTTTGCTTTATATAGAGCTTCCACTCTTTCCATTATATCATTTGAAACTCCAACAGCCGCACCTACTAATAATCTTCCATTACTATCTTTTGCAGAATTTGGAAACTGAATTGCTTTTTCTATATCTTTAATTGTAATTAAACCTTTTAGCATTCCTTCGTCATCTACAATAGGTAGCTTTTCAATTTTATGTTTCATTAAAATATTTTGAGCCTCATCCATAGAGATTCCTTCTTTTGCAGTAACTAGGTTATCTCTTGTCATAGCCTCACTAATTTTTTTCTTATGATTTGTTTCAAATCTAATATCTCTGTTAGTAATAATACCTACTAATTTACCTTCTTCAGTAATAGGCACTCCAGATATTTTATATCTTGCCATAAGTTCTAATGCATCTTCTATTACATGTTCAGCAGATAAAAAGAAAGGATCTACAATAACTCCATGCTCACTTCTTTTTACCTTATCTACTTCTAATGCTTGTTCTTCTATAGACATATTTTTGTGAACAATTCCAATTCCACCTTCTCTAGCCATAGAAATAGCCATTTTAGCTTCAGTCACTGTATCCATTCCTGCACTTATAAGTGGAATATTTAATTTGATTTTTTTAGTTAAATATGTTGAAACATTTACTTTGTTTGGTAATACCTCAGATTTAGCTGGTATTAGCAATACATCATCAAAAGTTATTCCTTCTTTTACGATTTTATCTTCCATATTAATCCCCCATTCTTTTTATAATTTTTAAGCAATAGTTATTTGATTTTAAATATTAAAAAATCCGTTTAATAATTTCACTCTGAAAATATCAATGAGTGAAATTATTAAACGGATCTAATAGTATGAATTATGACTATATAAAATCTATACCAAAATATATACAGCTTATGGTGTAAATTTATGAGTATTATTAGATTCACAGTAAAATAATTTCACTCATAGTCGAATGTTTTTTGGCCATTCGGTAGATACTTCCGAACCATATTATCGGTATTATATGAGTATTGCTAAAAAATATACTATACTTCATTTATTTTGTTCACACTAAAATATCAAATTATAGATACATTGTCAAGTAGTTTTATTTATGTTGTTATATTTATAATGTTTAGAATTAACATATACTTATACATGTTTATTTTAAATGTTAGTATATTTATATGCTAATTAAGAATATTAGCATACAGTTTTATTTTTTTTGTTTATGTTATCAAAACAATATATTACTGTAACTGTATTGTTTTCCAGTTATATATTCTTTTTTATTTCAAATAATAATACAGGAATGAAAAAAAGATATTTTTAAAGGAGGTAATTTTTATAATGGCAAATAATATGCAAAATCAAAATAATACTTTAGCTAATCAAGGAAGTAAAAAACTTGATTCTAACAATTTAAAAGTTTTAGAGGATCAATTAAATTATGAATCTTTATTAGCTAAAAAATTTAGTAATTATGCTACTGGTTGTAATGACACAGAACTAAAGAATCTTTGTGAACAAGCATCTCAACAGCATAAACAACATTATAACGAATTATTAAACTATTTAAATTCTCATCAATAATTCATATAAACAAGATAATATATAAGGAGGTTTTATAATGCAAATGAATCAATCTGGACTTACTGAAAAAGAATTAATGAATGATTTATTAACTTCAGAAAAACAAGTGACTTCTGCATATAATACAGGAATAACTGAATCTTCTTGTCAAAACTTAAGGCAACATTTAACTAAATGTTTAACAGATTCTCAACAAATTCAATATCAAATATTTGATGCTATGAAACAAAGAGGTTGGTACCAAACTAAACCTGCTGCAAGTCAAGATGTACAAAATGCAAAAACTAAATATAATCAAATGATGAATGAACTTCAGTAATTTAAAAAAGGTGGATTATCCACCTTTTTTTATATTAATGTAAATATTTATTTTTTATATTTACTTAAACTTGATTACTAATTTATCAGCTATTTGTTCAAATGTGTCACTTTTATATTCATATACTTTTCCTGCATCTGATAGTTCTGTAAACTCTTTTACTATTGGAATTTTTCCTAGAAAATCTATATTTAGTTCTTTACTTACTTCTTCTGTTTTTCCTTCTCCAAATAGATAATATGGCTCTGGATATGATGGAGGTTGAACATAACTCATATTTTCTATTAAACCTACAACCGGTATATTCATTTTTTCTGTCATTTTAATTCCTTTATTTACTATCATAGATACAAGACTTTGTGGAGATGTAACCATAACAATTCCTTCTACAGGTATAGATTGCATTACTGTAAGAGCTACATCTCCAGTTCCAGGAGGAAAATCAATTAATAAATAATCTAGCTCACCCCATACAACATCTGTCCAAAATTGTTTTACTACTCCACCTATTACAGGTCCTCTCCAAATTACAGGTTCTGTTTCGTTAGGAAGTAGTAAATTCATTGACATTACTTTTACATTATTTAAAGCAACTTCTGGTAAAATTCCTTCTTCAGATTGCTTTGCAGGTTCTTTTAGTCCAAATAGTTTAGGTATACTAGGTCCTGTTATATCTGCATCTAAAACCCCTACAGAGTAACCTTTACTAGATAATGTAGAAGCCAACATAGCAGTAACTGAAGATTTACCTACTCCTCCCTTACCACTCATAATTCCAATAACATTTTTAATTTTACTATATTTGTTTTCTTTTTCTGGTACAATACAACTATTTGAAGCACATTTACCATCAACATTTTCTGAACAACTATTACACTTCTCACTCATCTTTAGTTCCTCCAATATCTATATGTTTTTTATTAATTTTATATAATATATATTTTTAAAAATATATATTAATTATATACCTTAAGCAATACTTAATGCAAGAAATCTAATTTATGTGGACTTTTTTAAAAAAATAGTAAACTAATCCTTAGTTTAAAACTATTTAGAATAATTTATGTAATCTTTACAAATAATTATATTAGGCTATGCCTAATATAATTATTTGTAAAGGAGTGTTTATAATATGTCTGAAGAAAGAAACCGAAATAGAAATAGAGCTCAAGAATCCGATAGCTGGACTGGTTTAATTTTGAGAGTAATCCTTTCTGCTATTGTATTATCCATTGCAGCATTCCTTACTCCTGGTTTTTCTATACAAGGAATTTGGTCTGTTTTAATGGCTGCAGTAGTTATTTCAGTTGCTGATTATTTAATTCAAAGATTTACAGGATTAGATGCTTCACCTTTTGGTAGAGGTATCGTTGGATTTATAATAGCAGCTATAGTACTTTATGCTACTCAACTTTTAGTTCCTGATATGAGTGTTACATTTTGGGGCGCAGTTATCGGTTCTTTAATGATCGGTATAATCGACATTATTATTCCTGGAAAAACTGTTTAGTAGCATTAAGCTATTTACTTAATTAAAAAACTGTAAAACCCTACATAAATTGATTATGGGATTTATATCAAAATATGTGCAGTTAAAGTTTTACTTTTCTAAGGGTTAGACATAGAATTGTATTATATTCAAATCACTAAAATGTCTAGCCCTTGTATTATATAAATTATAAATTTCTACTACTGGTATTTTGCTCTATTACTTTTTCTATAGAAATAATACTCATAGTTTCTGGTTGTTTAAATTTATAATAATTTAATACTAAAGCTAATATTATAAGTGTAATTACTAATATACAAATTCTAATAAACCAATATTTCTTAAAAATTAATACTCTCAATTACAACCCTCCTTTACTATCTATAATTAGATTTACCTTCTATTTTAATCTCGATTATATGTTTACCTATATTATATGTATTAACTAATTTGTCCTATGACTTAATTTTAAAATAAATTCATATAAATAACGACAAATATTACCAGAGTATGATTATTTCCTGGGAAATTTGCATTTTTTCAATAAAAAATTCGTATTATGCTGTCGCACAGACTCATGGCGCACTCAATTTTTAACATTCGTCAAAATTTCAAGTGCTTAAAATATTACTAACTTTCCACTTATTCATAAGGTCATTAGCTGTTAAATTAGTTATGCTTTTTTATACAAAAAACACCTCAACATTTATTATTTGAGGTGTTTTGTCTATTATTGATAAATAAAATATTTAATATCTCTATCTAATGTTTTAATTGTCGAAATAATCTCTACTCTTGAACCAAGTATTAATTTTCTATTATATAATGTATACTCAATATAATTTTCTTAATCTTCACATAATCTCAGTACATGTATTTAAAAGTACATTAGTTCCATTTCCTATTAAATTTAAACAGCAGCTTTGTGTATACCTTCACTGCTGTGCCCAATACCGATTCATCAAAATCAAATTTTTCATTGTGGTGTCCCGCAGCAATTTTAGTACCAAATACCATATACGAAGATTTACCACCTTTTTTTTGAACCTTATCCATCATAAAGCTGGCATCTTCACTGCCTCCTAATATTTTATTAGGTATTATATTCTTTATTTCTTTAATTTGCAAAACCTCTTTTTCTATGACTTTAGAAAAGTTTTCATCGCAATTTACAGTAATTGATTCTCCCATTTTCTTTATAATGATATTTAAATCATACATATTAGCAATGTTTTCTAATATATTTATAGTTTTTCTATATACATATTCATTAAGATCTGAATTCTCTCCCCTTGTTTCTATCTTCATTAAAGCATTTGGAGCAATTACATTTCTTCCAACACCAGCATTTAAAACCCCTACATTTACCCTGGTAACACCATCTTTATGTGGAGGTATAGCATGTATATTTAATACCGCAGCAGACGCAGCCAGTAGTGCATTATTACCTTCATTAGGTGCAGCTCCAGCATGTGATCCCTTACCTTTGTATTCTACATCAATCTTTGTAGTAGATAAAAAATCCTTTGTCATTGGTGCAAAGCTTCCAGATTCCAAATTAAAGCCTAAATGACCTGTAAGAAAATAATCTACATCATTAACTACACCTTTATGTACTATAGCCTTTGCCCCTCTTACTCCTTCTTCTGCCGGTTGAAAAATAAGCTTAATTTTCCCTTTTAATTCTTTTTTATATCTTATTATTGTATGAGCTAACCCAAGACCTATAGCTGCATGGCCATCATGTCCACATGCATGCATCATTCCTTTATTTACAGAACAATATCCTTCTACATAAGGTCTATGATCTTCTTCTGTAGATTCGATAACATCATTAGCATCTATGTCAAATCTAAAGGCAATAGTTGGGCCTTCTATTTTAGTATCTAATACAGCTACTACTCCAGTATAACCTTTCATTTTATCTATAATTTCTTTTGAAGCCCCTTGCTTTATTGCTCTATCAATTTGCTCTTTAACATAATTATCATTTCCTCTACCCATTACAACTGATGGCTCTATAATATCTAATCCATAATATAAATCATATCCTAAATCTTCTAATATCTGAATAATTTTAGATGTACTTCTAAATTCACTCCACCCAGATTCAGCATATTTATGAAAGTCTCTCCTATAGTTTATTAACTTTTTTTCTATACTGTCAATGTAGTTGAATTTATCATTCATTATATCTCTCCTATTTCTTTAAGAAATTTAACGTAGATTTTACCATTAACTCTAATATTACGGAGGTAATTTTTTACACTATTTTTTTCTAATTTTAAAGTTCTATGTTATTCGTTTTTGTTTGAGTAAACATACTACTATATCTTAAACTTTGATATAATAGACTGTAAATCTTGTGCAAGCTTTGCTAATCCCTCACTAGCACTAGAGATTTGTTCCATAGATGCTGCTTGCTCTTCCATAGATGCTGAAACTTCTTCAGTAGAAGCTAAATTTTCTTCAGCAATAGAAGCAAGGCTTTGAAGAGTATCTAAAATTTCTTCTTTCATTTCTTCCGTTTCTTTACCTGAAACATTAAGCTTTTCTATGACCTTTTCTATTTCTTTCATTGATTCAGCTATTAATGTAAACTTCTCTTTATTATTTACTACACTATTTGACTGTTCTATAGATATAGTAGCCACCCTTTCTACTACCTTTACTGCATTTTCTGCATTACTTTGAAGTTCAATTAACACTTCATCTATAGCACCTGTAGATAAAGTAGATTGTTCTGCCAGTTTTCTAATTTCATCTGCTACTACTGCAAATCCACGTCCTGATTCTCCAGCTCTTGCAGCTTCAATAGCTGCATTGAGTGCTAGTAGATTTGTCTGCTCAGATATTGATGAAATAACACTACTTGCTTGCCCTATTTTTTCTGAACTTTCATTTGTATTTAATATTACTTCTTGAATTTCTCTTATAGAAGAAGTGCTTTCCTCTGTAATTTTTGATAAGTTTTCAACTTCTGATAATCCTAATTTCACTGAATTTATCGCTTTTAAAGAAGCTTCATTTATTTCTTTTATATATACTTGATCTGTTTCTATAACTTCACCCAATCTACTTGCTTTTAAAGAACCTTCTTCAGTATTTTGAGCTTGATTTGAAGCTCCATTTGCTACTTCTTCTATAGAATTGGCTACTTTCTCAATAGATACTGATGATTCCTCAGAGGTTGCAGTCAATTCTTCTGAAGAAGCAGCTACTTGATCTGAATATTGATTTATCTCATTTATTATATTTCTTAAATTATGAATAATATTTTGCATAGCTTGTGCTAAAATACCTATCTCATCCTTTTTATTAATAAGGTTACTATTAATATCCTCAGTAATATCTAGCTGTGATAGTTTTTGAGCACTTTCCTTAATTTTAATAATAGGCTTTGCAATTGAATTCCCGATTATAGATGTAACAGCTATACTTATTAATAAAACTACAGCAAGAACTACTAAATTTCTTTTTTGCATTTCTGGTATTGCGGACAATACCTCTTCTTGGTTAGCTGTAGTTACTATAATCCATTCAGTATCTTCTATAGGTGAATACCCAGCATATAAATCCTCTCCATCTACTGAGTAACTATAAACTCCACTTTTTTTATCTAGTATTTCATTTACTAAATTTGCAGATGATTTATAGTTAGAATCTTTCTGTGCTGCTTTTATTGCATTAAATTTACTCTCTACCATATCTTTATCTCTATGAGCAACTATAGTTCCTTCTGAATCTATTACATATGCGTATCCATTTTCTCCATAAGTCATGTTACTAATAACATCGCTTAAAGAACTTCCTTCACGCATACCAATTAAAGCGCCTACTATTTCATCCCCATTTTTAATAGAAGTAGCATACATTATAACTTGTTTACCAGTTAATTCACTAGTCCTTAAATTAGATATATATGTATTGCCTTTTAAAGCTTCTTGTACAAAATCTCTATCACTTAATTGATTAGTTGTTCCGTCAGTAAAATTCGTATTACCATTAAGATTAACCACACCTATTTTAATAAAATTAGTTCTTTTTATCTGGGTTTTAAGTATAGGTTTTTGTATTTCCCAATCCATACTTTCAATATCTACTCTATTAGCTATCATCTCTAAAGCTTTTTTTTGAGTTTCAATTTTGCTATTTACTAAATCAGCACTCCTTACGGATATTTCACTTAATGATTGTTCTGCTTCTTCTGTTAATGAGTCACCTGCTATTACTGTTGAAATACCTCCTATTACAACAGATGATATTAAAATCAGTATACAAAAATAAAGAATTAATTTATTTTTTATGCTTTTCATAAAACTTCCTCCTAATAAAAAAATAATTATACATTAAAATTAATATACTTTATATGTTTAAATTAATATTTATACTTTAATGATTATTATATGGGTTATATTGCCAAACTACATATTATCTCATATTACTTTTATATGCAACATTTTTTCTATAATTGGATTTATAATATTTTGGTTTTTATCATAAAAATAATAAGCTTTTTTAAACAAAAAAAAATAAAACATCAAAGGAAAATTCCTCTGACATTTTATTCTTTTTAAGCAAATATTGTAACTCCATAATATTGTATATATATGATAAAATATTATCTCTTTGAGAATTGTGGAGAACGTCTTGCTTTCTTTAAACCATATTTCTTTCTTTCTTTAGCTCTTGCATCTCTAGTTAAGAAACCAGCTTTTTTAAGAGCTCCTCTTAATTCACTGTCAGACTTTATTAGTGCTCTAGCAATTCCGTGTCTTAAAGCACCTGCTTGTCCTGTGTATCCACCACCTGTTACTGTTGCGATTACATCAAACTTGCTTAATGTATCTGTTAATGTTAAAGGTGATTTAATATCTCTCTTTAAAGTATCATATTTAAAATATTCTTCAATATCTCTCTTGTTTACTTTAATATTTCCTTCACCAGGAACTAATCTTACTCTAGCTATAGATTGTTTTCTTCTACCTGTTCCATAATAAGCTACCTTTGCCATCCATAACTCCTCCTTTCAAATTTCCTCTTATATATCTAATACTTCTGGTTTTTGAGCATCGTGATCGTGGTTTGGACCAGCGTATACTTTTAACTTTGTAAGCATTTGTCTTCCTAATCTATTCTTTGGAAGCATACCTTTTACTGAATTTAAAATAAGTTTTTCAGGCTTTTCAGCAAGCATTCTTCTGAATGAAATTTGTTTTAATCCACCTGGATGTCCAGTATGGTAAGTATAGAAAGATTGATCTAATTTCTTACCAGTTAAAGTTACCTTTTCTGCATTAACAACTATTACAAAGTCACCAGTATCTACGTATGGAGTAAATTCTGGTTTGTTTTTTCCTCTTAAAATTGTAGCGATTTCTGTTGAAAGTCTACCTAAAGTTTTACCTTCAGCATCAACAACATACCATTTTCTTTCAACTTCATTTGGCTTTGCCATGTATGATTTCATTGCTTTCCCTCCTTGTTACTAATCAGTTTCAAATATCTTATTGTATTTGTCACGTTCTATATATGCGTCAAGATCCGGGGCAGTGGATCATATCTACACACTCTAATATATTGTAATACAATGAGCCTAGTGTGTCAAGGGATAAAACACTTTATCTAAAAATAATCCTTGTGGTGGCGCTGTATGCCCTGATAAGCTTCTATCCTTGATTTCAAGAATTTTATTTATATGATCTACAGGCATTTTTCCACTTCCTATTTCTAGCAAAGTTCCAGTAATAATCCTAACCATGTTATACAGAAATCCATTACCTTCTATATGAATATATACACTATTATCTTTATTTATAATATCTAATTTATGAATAGTTCTCACAGTATCTTCTACACTACTACCACTAGACATAAATCCTCTAAAATCATGAGTTCCTAATAACAGCTTAGCTGCCTTCTCCATTTTTTCATAGTCTAATTTACTATAAACATGGTAACTATAATTTCTAAGTATTGCACTTCTATATCTATTTCTATATATCCTATATATATATCGCTTACCTATGGCATTGTACCTGGCATGAAACCCTTTAGGCATTTCCTTTGCATTAACAATAGAAATATCCTTTGGTAAATTACTATTAAGAGCTAAAGGTAATCTGTCTATTGGAATATTACTATCCATATTAAAAGTTGCGACTTGGCCATATGCATGAACTCCTGCATCTGTTCGTCCTGATCCGTTAATAGTAATATCTTTTCCAGTAAGCTTTTTTAAAACTTTCATTATTTCTCCCTGCACAGTTCTAGCATTAGGCTGTACCTGCCACCCACTATAGTTTGTACCATCATATTCAATTTCAATCATGATATTTTTCATCATACCATTCCTATCCACCTATAATATTACAGTATAATTCGATGAAATAATAAAACTGCTAATAACAGTGTTGTTGCACCTAATGCTACAACATCCCTACCTGTCATATTTAATTCCTTCATTCTAGTACGATTTTCACCACCACGGTAACATCTGGCTTCCATAGCCATAGCTAACTCATCTGCTCTTCTAAATGCACTTATAAATAATGGAACTAATAGTGGAACTAAGCTTTTTGCTCTACTGATAATATTTCCACTTTCAAAATCAGCCCCACGAGCCATTTGAGCCTTCATAATCTTGTCTGTTTCTTCAAGTAAAGTAGGTATAAACCTAAGTGCTATAGTCATCATCATAGCAAGTTCGTGAGCTGGAACACCAATTTTCTTAAGTGGATTTAATAAATGTTCTATACCATCTGTTAAAGCTATTGGTGAAGTAGTTAATGTTAATATAGAAGTTCCCATAACCAGTAATATTAATCTAATTGCCATAAAAAATGCCTGATGAACACCTTCTACAGTAACATTAAGAGGACCTAAACTTGCTATAACATCTCCTTGGGTCATAAATATGTTAATTACAAACGTAATTATAATTATTATCCTTAAAGGTTTTAATCCTTTAAGAATATATTTAAAAGGTATTTTTGATATATATACAGTAGCTAATATAAATCCAACTATATAGGTATAAGGGATAAATGTATCAATAATAAATAATCCTACGATTAGTGCAAAAGTAACTAATATTTTTGTTCTAGGATCTAGTTTATGGATATATGATCCTGTTGGATAATATTGACCTATCGTAATGTCTTTAAGCATTTTTATTTCCCCTTATCCATTTTAAAATTTCTGCCTTAGCCTCTTCTACTGTAAATATATCTTCCCTAAGCTCTATACCTTTTTGTTTTAAATCTCTAATTAAATAACTTATTTGTGGAACTCCTAGACCAATAGATTCCAAAGTTTCTACTTCCTTAAATACTTCTCTTGGCTGGCCAAGAAGGGCAACTTTCCCTTTATGCATAACAATTATACGATCTACTAATTTTGCTATGTCTTCCATGCTATGAGATACTAAAATAACTGTATTTTTATATCTACTATGCAAGGATTTTATTTCCTCTAAAAGCTCGTCCCTTGTTCTAGGATCTAAACCTGCTGTAGGTTCATCTAATATTAACACTTCTGGTCTCATAGCAAATACACCAGCTATTGCTACTCTTCTTCTTTGGCCTCCACTTAACTCAAATGGCGATCTATCTTTTAATTCATCAAAAGGAAGCTTTACAAACTCCATAGCATCTTTAACTCTTTCTTCTACTTCTGATTCTGATAAACCTAAGTTTAAAGGTCCAAAAGCAATATCCTTATATATTGTCTCTTCAAAAAGCTGATGCTCTGGATATTGAAAAACTAATCCAACCTTTTTTCTTATATCTCTTAATTTAACCGATTGATTAGTTATATCAGTATCATTAATAATTATTTTACCTGAAGTAGGCTTAATCAACCCATTTAAGTGCTGTGTTAATGTAGATTTACCTGAACCAGTATGGCCTATAAGTCCAATAAATTCTCCAGCTTCTATTTCAACATTTACATTGTCTAAAGCCTTTGTTTCAAATGGACTTCCTGGATTATATACATATGTTAAATTTTCTATTTTAATTGACATAGTTTCATCACCATTTCATCAACAGTTAATATATCTTGAGGCAAGTTTATTCCCTCTTTTATTAATTCATTAGCTAAATCTGTCATTTGCGGTACATCTAAACCTAATTTCTTTAATGATTCCACTTTTGAAAATACTTCTTTAGGTTTACCTTGTAGTACAATTTCACCTTGCTCCATTACTATTACTCTATCGGCATCTACAGCTTCTTCCATAAAGTGTGTAATATGAACTATCGTAATATTTTCTTCTTTATTGAGTTTCTTTATAGTATTAATTACTTCTTTTCGTCCTGATGGGTCTAACATTGCAGTTGGTTCATCAAAAATTATACAGTTAGGTCTCATAGCAATAACCCCAGCAATAGCAATTCGCTGTTTTTGCCCACCAGACAACAAATGAGGTGCTTTTCCTCTATACTCTAGCATATCAACAATATTTAAAGCCTCTTCCACCCGTCTGTGTATCTCTTTAGGCTCTACACCTAAGTTTTCAGGTCCAAAAGCTACATCTTCTTCTACAATTGTAGCTACAAGTTGATTATCTGGATTTTGAAATACCATTCCCGCATTCTGACGAATTTCCCAAATATTCTCTTCATCTTTCGTATTAAGGCCTTTAACAAGCACATCTCCTTTTGTAGGCAACAAAAGGGCGTTCATATGCTTAGCTAAAGTTGATTTTCCAGAACCATTATGACCAATTACAACTACAAACTCACCTGGCTCTACTGTAACAGTCACATCATTTATAGCTAATGTGCTTTGTTCCTCATTGTTTTCTTCAGTATTATTTTTATATTCAAACTGTATATCTTTAACTTCTACCATTTTACTCATATTATAATCCCTTCTTTATTTTCATATAATCATATCTTATATCTAAACAATTTATATTATAACCTATTTTCTACTCATTGACTATGATTTATGAAAAAACTAGGAAAATTAATAAAAAAACAGGGACTAAGCCTATTTGAACTTAATCCCTCCCATCTTTTATATGCTATTTATACTAATTCGATGATTACCATCTCTGCAGCATCGCCTTTTCTTGGTCCAAGTTTCATAATACGTGTATATCCACCATTACGATCTTGGTATTTTGGCGCAATCTCATCGAATAAATTTTTAACTACAGTTTCTTCAGTTACAAAGCTAAGAACTTGTCTTCTAGCATGAAGATCACCTTTTTTACCAAGAGTAATCATCTTTTCAGCTAATTTTCTTGTTTCTTTAGCTTTTGATTCTGTTGTTTGAATTCTACCGTTTTTTAGTAAGCTGGTTACTAGATTTCTAAGCATTAAATTTCTATGAGCGCTTTCACGTCCTAATTTACGGTACTGTGCCATGTCTATCCCTCCTTACTACATCCTATTCATCGCTAGGCTTTAAGCTAAGACCTAACTCATCAAGTTTATGCTGAACTTCTACAAGAGATTTTTTTCCAAGGTTTCTTACTTTCATCATATCTTCCTCACTCTTTTGAGCAAGCTCATCTACTGTGTTAATACCTGCACGTTTCAAGCAGTTATAGGATCTTACAGAAAGGTCTAACTCTTCTATAGTCATTTCAAGAACCTTTTCTTTTGTATCCTCTTCTTTTTGAACCATGATTTCTACATCATTAACATGTTCAGTTAATGTAATAAATAGATTTAAGTGTTCATTCATTATTTTTGCTGATAATGATATAGCTTCATCAGGTACAATGCTTCCATCAGTAAATACTTCAATAACTAATCTGTCATAATCAGTTACTTGCCCTACTCTAGTGTTTTCAACATGATAGCTGACTTTTGTTACAGGGGTAAATATTGAATCTATAGGAAGTACTCCAATAGGCATATCTGGTGTTTTATTATTTTCTGCTGAAACATATCCTCTTCCCTTAGCAACAGTTAATTCCATATTTAAAACTGCATTTGTATCTAAAGTAGCAATATGCATTTCTGGACTAAGGATTTCGATATCTGCATCTGCAATAATGTCACCAGCTGTTACAACACCTTCACCTTTTGCTTCAATACGAACCGTTTTAGGCTCATTTCCGTGCATACGAATAGACAAGCCTTTTAAATTCACTATAATCTCTGCAACATCTTCCTTAACACCTGGTATAGTAGAAAATTCATGTAGAACACCATCAATTTTAATTGATGTTACTGCTGCTCCAGGTAATGAAGATAACATTATTCTTCTTAATGAGTTTCCTAATGTGGTGCCATATCCTCTTTCAAGTGGTTCTAGCGCAAACTTTCCATAGGTATTTTTATCATTGATCTCTAAGACCTCTACCTTTGGTTTTTCCATTTCTATCATTAATTTGAACCCTCCTTTAGCATTTTTCTCTATTTTATTGAGGGCAACTGATTCTAAAAATTATTATTTAGAGTATAGCTCTACGATTAAGTTTTCTGCGATTGGTAAGTCTATATCTTCTCTTGAAGGTAATGCAACAACTTTTCCCTCTAAATTTTCTATATCAGCTGTTAACCAATTTGGAGTATTCCCCTTAAAGCTTTCAGCTAAATCTTTAAATTTACTTGAAGACTTAGATTTTTCTGCAACAGTAATAACATCGCCCATTCTTACTAAGTAAGAAGGAATATCAACTTTTTTACCGTTTACTAAGAAATGTCCATGAACAACTAATTGTCTAGCTTCTGCTCTAGAAGCACCAAAACCTAATCTGTAAACAACGTTGTCAAGACGGGTTTCTAATATTCTTAACAGGTTATCACCTGTGATTCCAGCTTCTTTATCAGCCATCTCAAAATATTTTCTAAATTGAGATTCTAATACACCGTAAAATCTTTTTGCTTTTTGCTTTTCTCTTAACTGCATTCCATAGTTAGAAAGTTTCTTTCTACCTTGGCCATGCTCTCCAGGAGCATAAGCTCTTCTAGAAATACCGCATTTATCTGTGTAGCATCTATCTCCTTTAAGGTATAATTTCATACCCTCTCTACGGCATAATCTACATACCGCATCTTTATATCTTGCCATTTATTTACACCTCCGATTCTTCATTAAACTCTTCTGCGTTTTGGTGGTCTACAACCGTTATGTGGAATTGGAGTTACATCCTTAATTAAAGTAACTTCAAGTCCTGCAGCTTGTAGTGAACGAATTGCAGCTTCTCTTCCTGCACCTGGTCCTTTTACATAAACATCTACAGTTTTTAGTCCATGCTCCATAGCAGCCTTAGCAGCTGTTTCCGCAGCCATTTGAGCAGCGAAAGGAGTTGATTTTCTTGAACCTCTAAATCCTAGTTGTCCTGCACTAGCCCAAGCAATTGAATTTCCTTGCATATCAGTTAAAGTAATAATTGAATTATTAAATGTTGATTGAATATGAGCTTGGCCACGTTCTATATTTTTACGATCTCTTTTACGAGTACGTGCGCCTTTTCTCTTAGCTACCTTTGCCATTCTTGGTTTACCTCCTTACCTACTATTATTTCTTCTTACGACCTACTGCTCTTTTAGGACCTTTTCTTGTACGAGCATTGTTTTTTGTCTTTTGTCCTCTTAATGGTAATCCTTTAACGTGTCTAATTCCTCTATAGCATCTGATTTCTTTTAATCTTTTAATGTTTAAAGATATCTCTCTTCTTAAGTCACCTTCAACATTATAATCAGAGTCAATTTTTTTTCTTAAGTTATTTATTTCTTCTTCAGTTAAATCTTTTATTCTTGTATCCGGATTAATGCCTGCGGCAGCTAATATATCATTTGATGTTTTTCTACCGATACCAAATATATATGTTAGACCGACTTCAACTCTCTTATCTCTTGGTAAGTCAACACCAGCTATTCTAGCCATATTGGTTTACACCTCCTAGTTCTATTAAGCCACTTATTAAGTTCTTTGTATTACTACATTTTAAAATGTAGACGAAAATAAATATTCATAATAAATTAAACAGCTTTTGGGAATCACCAGTTTAAACTGATGCAGCCGCTCCCGTAAGCTAATAACTACAATACTGTATTATACTACAAAACAAAACAAAGTTCCAGTAATATTTATATTTATTAACCTTGCTTTTGTTTATGCTTTGGATTTTCACAGATAACCATTACTCTACCATTTCTTTTAATTATTTTGCATTTTTCGCAAATTGGTTTAACTGATGGTTTAACTTTCATTGTTATCCCTCCTTGACTACTTCTTACGCCACGTTATTCTACCACGAGTCAAATCATATGGAGACAACTCTATAGTAACCTTATCTCCCGGTAAAATTCTAATAAAGTTCATTCTTAATTTGCCTGATAAATGACCTAAAACTTCATGACCATTCTCAAGTTCTACAAGAAACATAGCATTT
The DNA here is from genome assembly GCA_015978205.1 of Alkaliphilus sp. NP8. Classification (GTDB taxonomy): domain Bacteria; phylum Bacillota; class Clostridia; order Peptostreptococcales; family Natronincolaceae; genus Alkaliphilus_B. Next base: position 148,833 of record JADWMM010000002.1, read on the forward strand.
GGTAATGCTTCCTTTACTTTACCTTCTACTTCTATTACATCTTGTTTCGACATTAAGCAATCCAACCTCCATTTCTATCCCTAAGATTTTACACTTATTTTTGTAAGTTCTCTACGTATAAAGGCATTATTTGTTCTTTTATCGTTTAAAATAGCTTCACGAATTTCAGTAGATACTAAATTTAACTTAGCCAAATGTTTAATCTTTTTCTTTTTAGGTTTATCTACCCTTCTCAAAGATCCGTCAACAATTAATACATGGTTGTTATCAACTTTACCAAATACAACGAAAATCCTTCCTGCGTCACGTCCAGATTTTGATTTAACTATTTGTCCTATATCTAAATCAGTCTGTTCCATATAGTCACCTCATTCGCTAATTACAGCTTTGTTAGAATCTCAGGTTCTTCATCCGTAATTACTACGGTATTCTCGTAATGAGCTGAGTATTCTCCATCCAAGGTTACTACTGTCCAGTTATCTGAAAGAACTTTAACTTCGTAGGTACCTATGTTAACCATTGGTTCAATAGCTAAGACCATTCCTTTTTTTAATCTAGGTCCTTTTCCTGGGGGACCATAGTTTGGAATTTGTGGTTCTTCATGCATATTGGTACCGATTCCATGGCCTACGTAGTTTCTAACCACTGAAAAGCCATTGCTTTCCACATAAGTTTGAATAGCATTAGATATATCTGATAAGCGATAACCTACTTTTGCAAATTTAATTCCTTCATAAAAACTTTGCCTAGTTGCGTCTATAAGCTCTTGTACTTGTTGACTAACATTTCCAATGGCATGAGTTCTTGCAGCATCACCATAATAACCTTTATAGATTGATCCGATATCAACACTTATAATATCGCCATCTTTTAGTGTTTTTAATCCAGGGATACCATGGACTACTTCATGATTTACGGAAGCACAAATGCTTGCCGGAAATCCTCCGTATCCTTTAAATGCAGGAGTAGATCCTCTTTTAAGAATATGCTTTTCTGCAATTTCATCTAATTCCTTTGTCGTAACTCCTGGTTTTGCTGCCTCTCCAATAAGTTCATGAACCTCTGCAACTATTTTTCCAGCTTCACGCATTAGTTCAATTTCTTTATCAGATTTTAAATATATCATTACAGATCGCTCCCTAAAGAAACTACAATATCCTTAAATACTTTGTTGATTTCTTTATCGCCATCTATAGTAACTAACTTATCTTGTTTATTATAGTACTCTATTAATGGAGCAGTTTGATCTAAATAAACTTGGATACGTTTTGTTACTGTTTCTTCATTATCATCATCTCTTTGATAAAGCTCTCCACCACATTTATCACATATATCACCTTTTGTTGATGGATTATGTTTTATATGGAATGTAGCACCACAGTTTTTGCAGATTCTTCTACCAACTGCTCTACCTACTAAGATCTCCTTATCAACTTCAATGTTTATTACTTTATCTAAACTTATGTCCATATTTTTTAATACTTCGTCTAAAGCTTCTGCCTGGACAACAGTTCTTGGGAATCCATCTAGTAAAAATCCATCTTTACAATCATCTTTCTTTAAACGATCTTCAACAATTTCAACTACAACTTCATCTGGAACCAAAAGTCCTTTATCCATATAGCTTTTAGCTTTTTTCCCAAGTTCAGTACCCTCTTTAATGTTATATCTAAATATATCTCCTGTAGATATATGAGGAATACCATATTTTTCAACAATAGCCGAAGCCTGTGTTCCTTTCCCTGCCCCTGGGGGACCAAGCAAAATCAATCTCATTATATCATCTCCTGGTCAAATTAATAACATCAGATTCATGGGGTTAAAGCCCCATGAGTCTTTTATCTTAGCTATTACTTTAAGAATCCTTGATAATGTCTCATTAAAAGTTGTGATTCGATCTGTTTTACAGTTTCTATTGCAACACCTACAACAATTATAATTGCTGTACCACCAAAAGCTATTGGTATTCCTGTTGCACTAATAATGATTGTAGGAATTACTGTTATAAGAGCTAACGCCACTGCTCCTGCTAAAGTAATTCTAGTTAAAACTTTATTTAAATAATCTGCTGTAGGTTTTCCTGGTCTAATACCTGGAATAAATCCACCATTCTTTTTCATGTTAGTAGATACTTCTACAGGATTAAATGTTATTGCAGTATAGAAATACGTAAAGAATATAATCAATACTATTGTTAAAAGATTATATACGATTATTCCTGGCATTGCTACAGGAGATAACCATGTATTTAAAAATCTTGCAAATCCACCTTCAGAGCCTATAAAATATGCTATTGTATGTGGAAATTGCAATAGTGACATAGCAAAGATTATTGGCATAACACCAGATTGGTTTACTTTTAATGGAATATGAGAACTTTGTCCTCCATACATTTTTCTACCAACAACTCTTTTTGCATATTGCACCGGAATTTTTCTTGTTCCTTCTTGAATAGCAACTACACCTACTATCATTAGTAGCGCAATTACTAAAAATAAAATTATAGCTACAGGATTTAATTCTCCTGCTGATGTTAACTCAAATGTGTTAGAAATTCCACTTGGTAAAACTGCAATAATACCAGCGAAGATTAAAAGAGAAATACCGTTCCCTATTCCCTTTTCTGTTATTTGCTCTCCTAGCCACATTAAAAATGTAGTACCAGCAGTTAAAGTAATAATTACTGCTATAATGCTAAATGCATCATTGTTTATTAATGCACCTTGGAAAAGACCTAAACTAATCCCACTTGCTTGAATTAAAGCTAATACAATTGTTGCATATCTAGTATATTGAGCAATTCTTTTACTGCCTTCTTCCCCTTCTTTAGCTAACTCTTCAAGACGAGGAATAGCAACAGTTAATAATTGCATGATGATAGATGCTGTGATGTAAGGTGTAATGCTTAGTGCAAAAATCGTCATATTACCAAAGGCACCACCAGATACTAAGTCCATAAAGGAAAGTAATCCAGCATTTTCTACTATGTTCTTTACTTGTGAAATATCAATACCAGGTACTGGTATAACAGAACCTAATCTGAAAATTACAAGCATCATAAAGGTATATAAAATTCGCCTACGTAAATCTGGGATTTTCCAAGCATTTCTTAAAGTTTCTAGCACCTTAAATCACCTCTGCCTTTCCTCCAGCATTTTCAATCTTCTCTGCAGCTGACTTAGTGAATTTTTGTGCCTTAACTGTTAAGCTCTTTTCTAAGTTGCCATTACCAAGAATCTTTATTCCATCTTTTTGAATCTTTTTAATAATACCTTTTTCTTTTAAAAGTTCTGCTGTAACTTCAGTATTATTTTCAAAAGCATTTAATTTTTCAATGTTAACTTCGTTGTATACTTTTGCAAATACATTTGTGAATCCTCTTTTTGGTAATCTTCTATAAAGAGGCATTTGACCTCCTTCAAATCCAGGTCTTACACCTCCGCCACTACGAGCGTTTTGACCATTTGATCCACGACCAGCAGTCTTTCCAAGACCACTTCCAGTACCTCTAGCTTTTCTTTTTCTATTCTTAACGGCACCCTTTGCAGGTCTAAGTTCATGTAGTTTCATGTCTACACCTCCTCAGTTTATATTTCCTCTACTTCTACTAAATGTTTTACTACTTCGATCATACCTCTTATTTGAGGAGTATCTTGTTTTTCAGTAATTTGCCCAATTTTTCTAAGTCCTAAAGCTTGAGCTGTTTTTCTTTGATTAGGCTTTGTACCAATCATACTTCTTACTAATTTTATACTTAACTTTGCCATAGTATATTCCCTCCTAACCTAAGAGATCTTCTACGGACTTACCTCTTAGTTTTGCTACTTCTTCTGCTTTCTTTAATTGGCTTAATCCGTCCATAGCAGCATTTACCATGTTTCTGGAGTTATTAGTTCCTAGGGATTTAGCTCTAACATCTTTAAAACCTGCTAATTCTAATACAGTACGTACTGGTCCACCAGCAATGATTCCCGTACCTTCTTTAGCTGGCATAATTAAAACGTTACCAGCGCCAAAGTGTCCACTTACTTCATGTGGAACTGTTGTTTCAACAATTGGCACATGGATAAGCTTTTTCTTAGCATCTTCAATTCCTTTTCTAATTGCATCTGGAATTTCCATAGCCTTACCAGAACCAACTCCAACGTGACCATTCTCATCTCCAACGATTACTAGGGCTGCAAATCTAAAGTTTCTACCACCCTTTACAACCTTTGTTACACGTTTTATATCAACAACTTGTTCTTTTAAATCAAGTTGGCTAGCATCGATTCGCTTGCTGTGCATTACTTTCCCTCCTTCTTATTAAAACTTAAGTCCAGCTTCTCTAGCACCATCTGCTAAAGCCTTGACTCTACCATGGTATATATATCCACCACGGTCAAATGTTACAGTTTCTATTCCGTTTTCTACAGCTCTTTTTCCAACTAGTTCTCCAACTAATTTAGCAGCTTCAACATTTCCAGTTGACTTAACAGCATCTTTAATTTCTTTATCTAAAGATGAAGCAGCAACTAATGTTTTTCCAGCTACATCATCAATTACTTGAGCATAAATGTTTGTTAAACTTCTATATACATTTAATCTTGGACGCTCAGGAGTTCCTGTAACTTTATTACGAACTCTTTGATGTCTAGATAATCTATTAGTGTTTTTACCTACTTTTTTAGACATCCTATTTCACTCCTTTCCCTTACTTACCTGTCTTACCTTCTTTACGTTTAATTATTTCACCAGCATACTTAACACCTTTACCTTTGTATGGCTCAGGCTTTCTTAATTCTCTGATTTTAGCAGCATAGTTTCCTACTAATTGCTTGTTAATTCCTTTAACATGAATTTCAGTTTGGGAAGGAACTTCAACAGTTATTCCTTCTGGATCTTCCCACTCGATTGGATGAGAGAATCCAAGATTTAATACAAGTTTCTTACCTTGTTTGTTAGCTCTATATCCAACACCTACTAGTTCAAGCTTCTTTTCGTATCCTTTAGTTACACCTTCTACCATATTTGAAAGTAGAGATCTTGTTAAACCATGTAACGATTTGTGCTTTTTGTTTTCAGTAGGTCTTTCTACAGTAGCTACATTTTCTTCAATATTTATTTTCATATCTTTGCTTAGTTGCTCTTTAAGTTCACCTTTAGGTCCCTTTACAACAACAAAGTTTTTTTCATCTATTTTAATTTCAACACCTTGTGGTATTTCAATTGGTTGTAAACCTATTCTTGACATATTCGCACCTCCTTGTAAGTTGATAGCTATTACCAGATATAAGCAATAACCTCTCCACCAACGCCTTCTTTTCTAGCTACTTTATCAGTAACGATACCTTTTGAAGTAGAGATGATTGCAATTCCTAATCCACCTAATACTCTAGGAATCTCATCTTTCTTTGCATATACTCTAAGGCCTGGCTTAGATATTTTCTTAATACCTGTTATTACTTTTTCTTTATTTGCTCCATATTTTAACTGCATTCTAATTAAACCTTGTTTTCCGTCTTCGATTACATCGTATCCTTTTATAAAACCTTCTTCAAGAAGGATTCTTGCAATCTCTTTTTTCAGGTTTGAAGCTGGAATATCCACAGTTTCATGTTTAACCATACTACCATTTCTTATACGAGTTAGCATATCCGCAATTGGATCTGTCATTGTCATATTGTAACCCTCCTTCCTATACTTTACCAGCTTGCTTTTCTAACACCTGGTATTTCGCCTTTATAAGCTAATTCTCTAAAACAAATACGACAAATGCCAAATTTTCTTAAATAACCGTGTGGTCTACCACAAATTTTACATCTGCTGTATTCTCTTGTTTGGTATTTTTGCTTTCTCTGTTGTTTTACTTTAAGAGACGTTTTTGCCACAATTTTCCCTCCTTACATTACTTTGCAAAAGGCATTCCCATTAATCTTAATAACTCACGACATTCTTCATCTGTCTTTGCTGTTGTTACAAAGATAATATCCATTCCTCGCACTTTTTCTACTTTATCATATTCAATTTCCGGAAAAATTAACTGTTCTTTTATACCTAAAGCATAGTTCCCTCTACCATCAAAAGCATTAGGATTTACACCTCTAAAGTCTCTAACTCTTGGAAGAGCAATGTTCATTAATCTATCTGCAAATTCGTACATTTGGTTCCCTCTTAGAGTTACTTTAGCTCCAATTGGCATTCCCTCACGAAGTTTAAAGTTAGCAACTGATTTTTTAGCTCTTGTAGTTATTACTTTTTGACCAACAATTGTTTCTAATTCTTTAATTGCTGTTTCAAAGCCTTTTTTATTATCTTTTGCGTCACCCATTCCCATATTTACTACGATCTTTTCAATCTTAGGAATTTCCATTACGTTTTTATATCCGAATTTCTCCATCATAGCAGGAGCAATTTGATCTTTGTACATATCTCTTAATCTAGCCATACTGATAGGTACCTCCTTTCATCTATTCTTAGTCGATTACTTCTTTAGTTTTTTTGCTTATTCTTACTTTTTCTCCGTTATCTAAGAATTTGTATCCTACTCTAACACCTTGGTCAGCTTTTTTGTCCCAAAACATTACGTTTGATACATGAATTGGACCTTCTTGATTCACTATGCCGCCTTGTTGCATTGCTTGCTGATTAGGCTTTTGGTGTTTAGTAATCATATTTACACCTTCAACAATAACTCTATCTTTCTTTGGAAGTACTTGAAGTACTTTACCTTTTTTACCTTTATCTTTTCCGCTTATAACTACTACTGTATCACCCTTTTTAATGCGCATCCAAAACACCTCCTCGACTATAACACTTCTGGAGCTAATGATACTATTTTCATAAAGTTTTTATCTCTAAGCTCTCTAGCTACTGGTCCAAATATACGAGTTCCTGTAGGTTGCTTATCATCCTTTATGACAACCGCAGCATTCTCATCAAACTTAATATAGCTTCCATCATTTCTTCTTGTAGCGTTTTTAGTTCTTACTACTACAGCTTTAACAACTTGTCCTTTTTTTACAACTCCGCCTGGTGTTGCACTTTTAACAGAACAAACGATTACATCTCCAATATTAGCATACTTTCTTTTTGTTCCACCTAATACACGGATACATAATAATTCTTTTGCACCTGAATTATCAGCAACTTTAAGACGTGACTCTTGTTGTATCATGACAATACCTCCCTTCGTTACTTAGCCTTCTCTAATATTTCAACTAATCTCCATCTTTTATCTTTAGATAATGGTCTAGTTTCCATAATTCTTACACGATCTCCAATTCCACACTCGTTGTTCTCGTCATGAGCTTTGAACTTCTCTGTTCTTTTAACAGCCTTTCCGTATAACGGGTGTCGAACAAAGTCTTCAACTAAAACAGTAATTGTTTTATCCATTTTGTCGCTTATAACTCGACCTACTCTTGCTTTTCTTAAATTTCTTTCCACGAGGTTGGCCTCCTTCCATTGTGAACTTTATATATTACGCTCTTGCCTGCTTTAATTCATTTTCCCTAATGATTGTTTTAATTCTCGCAATATCTTTACGAACATTTCTAATTCTCAAAGGGTTTTCAAGCTGGCCTGTTGCTAATTGAAAACGTAAATTAAATAATTCACCTTTTAATTCTGTTAACCTTTGATCTAATTCAACACTAGACATTTCTCTTAACTCTTTAGTTTTCATTAGCTTCACCACCCTTTACTTCTTGGTCTTCACGTTCTACAAATTTACATTTAATTGGAAGTTTATGTGCAGCTAATCTCATAGCTTCTCTTGCTTTTTCCTCAGAAACTCCAGAGATTTCAAACATAATTCTTCCAGGCTTTACTACTGCTACCCAGTATTCTGGCGAACCTTTACCGGCACCCATACGAGTTTCAGCAGGCTTCTTAGTAACTGGTTTATGAGGGAAAATTTTAATCCAAACTTTTCCTCCTCTTTTGATAGATCTTGTCATAGCAATACGAGCTGCTTCGATCTGATTTGAAGTAATCCATGCAGGCTCAGTTGCCATTAAGCCGAAATCACCATAAGAAACTGTATTTCCTTTATGAGCTTGGCCTTTCATTTTTCCTCTATGCACTCTTCTACGTTTAACTCTTTTAGGCATTAACATGAACTATTCCTCCTTCCCTAAAGGCACTTTCTTATTGCGCTTCTCTTCTGCCTCTTGTATTCTTGCCTTGTTCGCTATTTTCATTTTTAGAAGCTGTTTTAGTAGGAAGTACTTCTCCTTTATAAATCCAAACTTTTACTCCTAACTTTCCGTAGGTAGTATTAGCTTCTGTAAATCCATAGTCTATATCTGCTCTTAATGTTTGAAGTGGTACATTACCTTGGCTATATCCTTCTGTACGTGCCATTTCAGCCCCACCAACTCTACCTGAAGTAGATACCTTGATACCTTTTGCACCTGATCTCATTGCTCTTTGCATAGCTTGCTTCATTGCTCTTCTGAAAGATACTCTTCTTTCTAATTGGAAAGCTATATTTTCAGCTACTAATTGTGCATTAGTTTCTGGGCGTTTTACTTCTACTACATTAATAGCAACTTTTTTATCAGTTAATTTTTCAACGTCTTTTCTTAATTGCTCAACACCTTGACCACCTTTACCAATAACCATACCAGGCTTAGATGTATGAACATTTATCTTAACTCTGTTATTAGCTGCTCTTTCGATTTGAATTCTAGCAATCCCAGATAAGAAAAGCTTTTTCTTTATAAATTTACGGATATTGTTATCTTCTAAAAGAAGATCTCCGAAGTCTTTTTTATTGGCATACCATTTTGTGTCCCAGTCCTTGATAACACCAACTCGTAATCCATGTGGATTTACTTTTTGACCCATTCTTTTCCCTCCTTAAGCTTCTTTCTCTTTTAATACGACCTCAATATGACTAGTTCTTTTTCTAATAGTTGTTGCACGACCTTGTGCTCTTGGTGTGAATCTTTTCATTGTTGGTCCTTGGTTTGCATATATTTCAGATATATATAAATTTTCTGCATCCATACCATTATTATTTTCAGCATTTGCTATAGCAGACTTTACTAACTTCTCAACGATTGGAGCTGCTGCTTTTGGAGTATACTTTAAAATTGCTAATGCTTCATCAACCTGCTTGCCTCTTACAAGGTCAATTACTTGTTGTGCTTTTCTCGGAGCTATTCTTACGTATCTAACGATTGCTCTTGCTTCCACAACAACTACCTCCTTCCTTATTAGAAAATTTTATTTATTTTCTCTTAGTTGTTTTTTCGTTATCATCATGTCCTCTGTAGGTTCTTGTTAGAGCGAACTCTCCAAGTTTATGTCCTACCATGTCTTCAGTAACATATACAGGAACGTGTTTTCTTCCATCATGAACAGCGATTGTGTGACCGATCATTTGTGGGAAAATTGTGGACGCCCTAGACCATGTCTTAATTACCTTTTTTTCGTTCTTGTCGTTCATTTCTTCTATTTTCTTTAGAAGTCCTTTGTGAACAAAAGGTCCTTTTTTAAGTGATCTGCTCATTACTTTTCCTCCCTTCAATAGCTACCCATCTTAGGATACTATCTTATTTCTTTCTTCTTGATACAATATACTTATTTGAAGCTTTTTTCTTATCACGAGTTTTGTACCCAATTGTAGGTTTACCCCATGGTGTAACAGGAGATGGTCTACCGATAGGTGTTCTACCTTCACCACCACCGTGTGGATGGTCATTAGGGTTCATTACTGATCCTCTAACTGTAGGTCTGATACCCATATTTCTCTTACGTCCTGCTTTACCGATAGTAATGTTTTCATGATCTATGTTACCAACTTGACCTACTGTAGCTTTACAGTCTACTGGAACATATCTAGTTTCTGAGGATGGTAATCTTACAAGTGCATATTTACCTTCCTTAGCCATTAACTGAGCTGAGTTTCCAGCTGATCTTACAAGCTGTGCACCTTTTCCTGGCTTCATTTCGATATTGTGGATAACTGTACCAACAGGGATATTTATCATTGGTAATGCATTACCAACTTTAATATCTGAATTTGGTCCTGACTCTACCATATCTCCAATTTTCAATCCTCTTGGAGCTATAATATATCTTTTTTCACCATCAACATAGTGTAATAATGCTATATTAGCACTTCTATTTGGATCATATTCAATACTTGCAACTTTTGCAGGTACATTGTCTTTATTTCTTTTAAAATCAATTATTCTATAATGTCTTTTTTGTGCGCCACCTTTATGACGTACAGTAATTCTACCATATGAGTTTCTACCACCGCTTTTTTTAATTGGTTCTAACAATGACTTTTCAGGTTCTACTTTAGTTATTTCTTCAAAAGTTGAAACAGTCATATGTCTTCTCGCAGGTGAAGTAGGTTTTAACTTCTTAATAGACATTTCAGTTTCCCTCCTTCTTATTTAAAATAGGCTAATTACATACCTTCGAAGAATTCGATTTCTTTACTTTCTGGTGTTAAAGTTACAATAGCCTTCTTCCAATCAGCACGTTTTCCTTGACTTGCGCCCATTCTTTTTACTTTACCAATCATATTCATTGTGTTCACTTTTTCAACTTTTACATCGAATATTTTTTCTATAGCTTGCTTAACATCAATTTTGTTAGCTCTTTTGTTAACAACAAATGTATATTTTTTATCCGCCATATCTTCCATACTATTTTCAGTAATTATAGGCTTTATAATGATATCATGTGGATTTGTCATTATGCGTACACCTCCTCCACTTTTTGAACAGCATCCTTTGTAATGATAAATTTATCATGGTTTAAGATGTCATAAACGTTTATTGTGTTTACTAAAGCTGTTTGCACTCCAGAAATATTTCTAGCTGATCTGATAACAGCATCGCTTTTTTCACCCATTACGATAAGGGCTTTCTTATCCACATTTAAATTTTTAAGGATGTTAACCATTTCCTTTGTTTTTGGAGCGTCTAAGTTTAATTCATCTAATACTACTAATTCATTATTATTCACTTTTGAAGTAAGTGCAGATTTTAATGCTAATCTTCTTACTTTCTTTGGAATTGTATAACTATAGTCTCTTGGCTTTGGTGCAAATACAGTACCTCCACCTACCCATAATGGGGAACGAATACTTCCTGCACGAGCTCTACCAGTTCCTTTTTGTCTCCATGGCTTTCTTCCGCCACCTCTTACCTCGGATCTAGTTTTTGCTGATTGAGTTCCTTGTCTTTTGTTAGCTAATTGATTCTTAACAACTTCATACATTGCATGTTCACTTACTTCTACTCCGAATATATTATCATTTAATTCGATTTCATTAACTTGTTCACCTGAAACATTGTATATAGCTACTTTAGGCATTGTACATCCTCCCTTCTCTTATAAGATTATTTGCCTTGCTTTATACTTTCGTTAATTGTAACTAATCCTTTTTTAGGACCTGGTATAGCACCTTTTACAATTAATAAATTTCTTTCAACGTCTACTTTAACAATCTCTAAGTTTTGGATTGTTACTTTTTCACTTCCCATATGTCCTGGAAGTTTCTTACCTTTAAATACTCTTGATGGGTCTGATGCAGCCCCCATAGAACCTGGACCTCTGTGATAATGAGAACCGTGAGTCATAGGTCCTCTACTTTGATTATGTCTCTTAATAGAACCTTGGAACCCTTTACCTTTAGATGTTCCAGTAACATCTACACTATCTCCAACACTGAAAAGATCAGCCTTTAATTCTTGTCCTGCTTCAAACCCTTCTGTGCTTTCTACTCTAAACTCTTGTAGAGTTCTCTTTGGAGATAAACCAGCCTTATCAAGATGACCTTTCTTTGGCTTATTTAAATTCTTTTCTTTAATTTCTCCGTATCCAACTTGAATAGCGTTATAACCTTCTTTTTCTTCAGTTTTAACTTGTGCTACAACGTTAGATGCAACTTCAATTACTGTTACCGGGATAACAACTCCTAATTCATCAAAAATTTGTGTCATACCGATTTTTTTACCCATTAAACCTTTCATACATACACCTCCTATTAATCTTACAGCGGATTAGCTTTTGCTAATCATTCTAAGATAGGATGAATAAACATCTCTTTATCTTAGCTCTGTTGAGTCTATAACTTAATTTCAATGTCAACTCCTGCTGGTAAATCTAATCTCATTAGTGAGTCAACAGTTTTTTGACTTGGGTTTAAAATATCAATCAATCTCTTGTGAGTTCTCATTTCAAACTGCTCTCTAGAGTCTTTGTACTTATGAACAGCTCTTAAAATAGTAATGATTTCTTTTTGAGTTGGTAGTGGCACTGGACCAGATACTTCCGCACCATTTCTTTTAGCTGTTTCAACAATTCTCTCAGCAGATTGATCTAATACTTTGTGATCATATCCCTTAAGTCTGATTCTAATTTTTTGATTTCCATTAGCCATTTAATTTCCCTCCTTCTCATCGCACGTTATTTTCTTACGTACGACTCAGGCCATGATACACTGTCCCGGGTGTGTTGACACAGTATAAAAACGAGACAATAGGCCTTGTCGCCCGATTCTTTGATCAAGACATGCTCTGTGAAAATTCCCCCTAGGGCAACCTTTCACTTCATCGCCTCTTAACACACTAATATAGTTTATAATATATCTGAACAAATTTCAAGGCATTTTTAATTTTTTTTTAGATATTTTAATTCTTTATAATGCAAATTTAGAAGAAGGAAGTTCCTTCTTCTAAATTTGTTAATAATTATAGTTATTTAATTATTCAGTAATTGAAGCTACAACTCCAGCTCCTACTGTTCTACCACCTTCACGGATAGCGAATCTTAATCCTTCTTCGATTGCGATTGGGTGGATTAATTCGATGTCCATTGTTACGTTATCTCCAGGCATTACCATTTCCATTCCTTCTGGTAACTTGATTGATCCTGTGATATCTGTTGTTCTAAAGTAGAACTGTGGTCTATACCCATCAAAGAATGGTGTATGTCTTCCACCTTCTTCTTTCTTTAATACGTATACTTCTGCCTTGAACTTTGTATGTGGATTAATTGTTCCTGCTTTAGCTAGTACTTGTCCTCTTTGGATTTCATCTCTTTGGATTCCTCTAAGTAATAATCCTACGTTGTCTCCTGCTTCTGCTTGATCTAGTAACTTTCTGAACATTTCTACTCCTGTTACTACGATCTTTCTCGGCTCTTCTGTAAGTCCTACTAATTCTACTTCGTCTTGAACCTTTACGATTCCTCTTTCTACTCTTCCTGTTGCTACTGTTCCTCTACCTGTAATTGAGAAAATGTCCTCTACTGGCATTAAGAATGCTTTTGCTGTATCTCTTTCTGGCGCAGGAATGTATGTGTCTACTTGCTCGAATAATTCTACTATCTTTTGTCCCCACTCGCTATCTGGATCTTCTAATGCTTTTAATGCTGATCCTCTTACGATTGGTGTATCATCACCTGGGAAGTCATATTCGCTAAGTAATTCTCTTACTTCCATTTCTACTAATTCTAATAATTCTTCGTCATCTACCATGTCACATTTGTTTAAGAATACTACGATATATGGTACTCCTACCTGTCTTGATAATAGGATATGCTCTCTTGTTTGTGGCATTGGACCATCTGCTGCTGATACTACTAAGATAGCTCCATCCATTTGTGCTGCTCCTGTAATCATGTTCTTTACGTAGTCAGCATGTCCTGGGCAGTCTACGTGTGCGTAGTGTCTGTTATCTGTTTCGTACTCTACGTGTGATGTTGAGATTGTGATTCCTCTTTCTCTTTCTTCTGGTGCTTTATCGATGTTATCGAATGCTACTGATGATCCTGTTCCATATTTTGTGTTTAATGTGTGTGTTATTGCTGCTGTTAATGTTGTTTTACCATGGTCTACGTGTCCAATTGTTCCAATATTAACATGTGGTTTGCTTCTTTCAAATTTTGCCTTTGACATTATTATTT
>JADWMM010000026.1 GCA_015978205.1 Alkaliphilus sp. NP8
ATTTCAGATTGTGTCAGTGCAGTTCCGCCATTGTGGCGAGTCTGATAATCTTTTCTCTGTCCGTGCTTCAACCCACACAACTCTACATACTGAACTGCAACTTTCCTCTGTTTTGTCGGATCATTCTTTGTTCTGCCGAAGTTAGTGGCTAGTAAGGACTTTATTTCTGGTGTTAGTTTGCGTTCTATTTCTAGGAGTCTTTTTAAATCTCGCTCATGAATTCCTAATTCTTGAGCAATTTCTTTTTGAGATTTACCAGGGACATTATGTCCTCCGTATTCATTCCCACATAATTCCACATATTGAACTGCAACCTTTCTACACGCCCCTAGAACGTCCACATTCGCCCATACTCGCATTTTTATATGTTATCAGTATAAATTACTAGGGTGTTTTGAAATAAGGGAAATTAGAAGTCAAAAAAAGGTAAACTTTTTTACCACATCACAACTAGCCCTCTAATTACCATTTTTTAGAAAAACAATAATTACAAGACTAATTAAAAATATATGGAATTATATAGTATTTATAAACTTAATAGATCGTCTATATAGCCATCTAAATCTATAGTATATAAATCATGGTCGCTTATAAGCATAGAATATAGTTGTTCCAGTGCTTTAGTACCCTTCATTTCCAAACCTATTTCCTTAAAACTTTGCAATAGATACTTCTCTAAACTATATATAATATTAGCTTCTGACAGTGTATTACCAACTCTTATAAGTATTTTCAATACATCATTTGCTTTACTACCTGCATATTTCTTTATTTTGTTGATTTTTTCTAATATAGAAATAACAAAGTTCTGTCTATTAATCTTCCGTTCATCATTTGTAACATGGTTATCATTTTCTAGTTCTTCTAATGCTTCATCAGAATAGATTTTTATTAATTTATTAACCGTTTCCATTTGTAATTGTCTAACATATTCATTTGACTTATTAAGCCACGGGAATATATATAATGTATGATCCCATTTGCCCTCAGATGACCGTCTAGGCTTTCTAACTATAAAAGGCATATTACCTATCCTTAACTTCTCTATCTTTCTTAATTGTCGCATTACAGTGTGTCTACATACGTTTATTTCTTTTGCAATAATTTCTTGAGATGGGAAACTATAGTTTTTATTCCCATAGGCGTAGGATAGTATACAATCTACTATTGCTTTTTGGGTAGGATTCAATTTAACAAATCTATGATAATTCTGCTTAGTTAGTTTCATTATCTCCTACCTCCTATATATCCATATCTCTTAGAGGGTGAAATTTTAGAAACTGTTCCTGTATCTCTTTATCTGTAAGATTAAGATATACTTTAGTTACATCAACAGATGAATGGTCTAATAATTTAGATAAAACATAAATACTACCAGAATTCTTAATAAACTCTATTGCAAATGTCGCTCTCAATCTATGTGGATATACATTATCTACATCAGCCTTGATACTTGCATCCTTTAATGATTTTTCATATGAAGTGATCCTTAATTTAGTCGCCCTGTTAGTAGGAAATACATAAGGTGTTGTAATATACCTTTCTTTAAAAGAAATCCATCGTTTTAAATCTCTTTGCATTAAATGTGTTAAATAGGCATATCGTTCTTTTTTGTTTTTAGTATCTCGCATTACTATAGCCTTATTTTTAAAGTCAATATCATCTTCTTCAACTGATAACATTTCCCCCACTCTTGCACCCGTAGTAAGTAATAAACGTGTTATAATCCAATTTCTATAACCATAAAATGTTGTTAAATCAAATTGAATTAAAATTTTTCTTATTTCTCTTTCTGTAAGTGCCTCTTTAATCCTATCTCTTTTCTTTAAAAATTTGATATTCTTAAATGGATTAGTTCTTATTACTTCTTCATCAATCAAGTAGTTATAAAATACTTTTATATTTCTAATGTAATTATTTATCGTATTAGGACTTACTTTTTCGCCTAAATCCTTTCTACTTTCTGGAAAATTAATATTTCTATTAGCAACTTGTACCGTATATTTACCACGTTCTTGTAAATATTTAATATAGTGTCTTATCTGACTAGATGTAACCTTTTCAACTTCGTTAATTTGTAATTCTTGCTCTAAGTACAATGCAAATAGTTTTAATGTTTGTTCATAAGACTTCATAGTTTTCTTAGATAAGTTTTTAGATGTACAAAATAACATAAAATCCTCAACATAAAAATTAAAATTACCTTCTTTATACATAATAAAAGTTCCCCTTTCAGTTTTAAACCGAATAGGAGAACTATTTATTTGCTTTAATATATAAAAAAGTTTATTGCATTACAAATTAGTTTATTGGTATTTTATACACAAATCTACAATGCTCAACATACTAAAATTCCAATCCTAACCTACATTTTGTTCTAATCTTAATTTATCTGCTACCATTGCTATAAACTCTGAATTTGTTGGTTTTCCTCTATCGTTATGAACAGTGTAGCCAAACAAATTATTTATTGTATCTACTTTTCCACGACTCCACGCTACCTCAATAGCATGTCTTATTGCTCTTTCCACTCTACTTGATGTAGTATTAAACTTTTTGCCTATTGCTGGGTACAGTTCCTTTGTAACAGCACTTAATAACTCCATATTTTCTATTACCATAGTAATTGCTTCCCTTAAATATAGATATCCTTTAATATGTGCTGGAACTCCAATTTCATGAATTATATTAGTTATTTCTGCTTCTAAACTACGGTTATTAGTTACTAAATTGGATCTATTGTATGGATTTTGTTGATTTTGAATTATTTTATTACTAGAATCATTAGAATATCCTGTCATCTGCCTAATTCTATTAATAAAGATTTCAAAATCAAAAGGTTTAATAACATAATAGTCTGCTCCTAAGTTTATAGCTCTTTGTGTAAT
>JADWMM010000055.1 GCA_015978205.1 Alkaliphilus sp. NP8
ATTAATTTACACTACCGTTTTCCATAGCTTTTTTTGCAAATTCTGTATTAACAATTTCCTCGTAAGGAACTTTAGTATCTAGTTCTCCAGCTTCTGTCATAACTTCTTGCAGTCTATCTAGTCCTTCTTCTGTTAAAACTAGGTCAGGAGCCCACGCACCTATAGAACGGTATCTTTCTGCTACAGAAGTTAAAATCTCTAAATCAGCATCTGGAAAATGAGGTTGTATTGACTTTGCTATTTCTTCTGAACTATGCTCTTCAACCCACAACATTCCTTTGTATACTGCGTTTGTAAACTTTTGAATAATTTCAGGATTTTCTTCGATGTAACTTTGTTTTGCACTATATGCTGTATAAGGAATATATCCGCTTTCTTCTCCAACTGATGCAACAACATATCCTTTGCCTTCTTTTTCCATTTGAGATGCTACTGGCTCAAATAGAGTAGTATAGTCCCCTTCGCCTCCAGCAAAAGCACCAGCCATTACACCATACTGAATATCAGTTCTTACATTTACATCTTCACCAGGTGTTAGACCGTTATTTTTCAAAACGTATTCTAATGTCATATAAGGCATTCCGCCTTTACGTCCGCCTAGTACCTCTTTACCTTTAAGATCATCGAAAGTAAAGTTAGGATTAGGTTCTCTAGCTACTATAAAAGATCCATCTTTCTGAGTTAATTGTGCAAAATTAATAGCATAATCATCTTTACCTTGGTTATAAACATAAACTGAAGCCTCTGGTCCCATAAAACCTACATCTATTTGGTCACTTAATAATGCAGCCATAGTTTTATCTGCACCTTTACCATCTGTAATTTCTACTTTTAGTCCTTCTTCTTCAAAAAAACCTTCACTAATTGATACATATTGAGGTGCATAGAATACAGAATGTGTAACTTCCATAACACTTACCTCAGTAAGTTTTTTGTCAGCACTGTTGCATCCGGCCAAGAACAGAGCAGTAATCATTAGTAAAATTACTATTAAACTAATGTACTTTTTGTTAAGCAATTTTATCTCCTCCACAAAATTCAAATTAAAATCCACGTAATGCATTATATTCCTTTATATAATTTCTGTTACTTCATTTATGAATAAGAATGAAAAAAATGGCATAAAATCTAAATAAAGTGGATTCTGAGGGGGAGGCAATATGTTTAATATAAAAGTCAATTATGGTGCTAAAAGTAGATATGGATATATAAAAGGAGAAATAGATAACTTTAACTGGTTTGCATTAGTTCATAGAGAAGAGGTCGAACATGGAATAGATCCACAAAATCTAGAAGCGGGCAAAGGAAGAGTATCTAGGCTATGCTTATATAAAGATATTCCTATGTCTGACTATACAAAAAGATTAATATATGCTAACTATAAAAGAGAATGGGATGTATTCAATAAAAGCTATGAAGATATGATAATGGATTTAGTTGGATACTTAGATAGAGTATACTCAATAAAGGCAGTAAAGTAATAAATATAACTGGATTTTGAAATGATTCAAATAAAATAGTAGAATTTTGTAAATTTAAGATAATATGATATTATATTATTTATATAGTACATATATTTAATGTATTATATACAATGTCGTATTTCTAAAATTATTTTGAAAGAGGTATATTTATGAATCTGCCTAATATATTAACTGCTATTCGTTTTATGCTTGTGCCATTATTTATAGGAGTATTCTTTTCGCCTTTAGAGAACAGTATGATTTATTCGGTTATGATATTTATTCTTGCAGGTGTTACAGATGTTCTAGATGGATATATTGCACGAAAGTATGACCTTGTAACTGAATGGGGACAAGTAATGGATCCCTTAGCAGATAAGTTAATGCAACTTACAGTAGTTGTTTGTTTTACAATAAAAAATATTATACCTATATGGGTTATAATAATATATGGATTAAAAGAAATTACCATGATAATAGGGGGAATTATACTTTATACTAGAAAAGATAAATTAGTCATTCCAGCCGATTCTTATGGTAAATTAGCTACTGTTATTTTCTATATAGCTATTCTGACTATAGCATTTAATCCTAGTGTTGGTAAGATTTTAATAGGTATAGCTGCAATGTTTACTTTATATGCTTTTATAAGATATTCTATTTCTGCTAAAAATCTATTGACAAAATCTAATAAAACAATATAATATAAAGTGAAAATTTGATTATTTAATCAACGATGATGAAGAGGAGTAAATAGTATGTACCTTAAGAGAGAAAAACCCATAGGCTGTAAGGTTTTTTAGGATGACTGCTATTGAAGGTAGCTTCTGAGTTTCTACATTGAATAAAGTAGATGTAGACGGGTAAACCGTTATATTTGTTAAGTGTCTATTTACATAGCTTTGTAAATAGAAATTAAGGTGGTACCGCGAATATACCCTTCGTCCTTATTTAGGACGGAGGTTTTTTTATTGTCTAAGAAAGTGTATTAAAAAATTTCTAAGGAGGGTTTAAAAATGGAAAGTAATTTAGAAAAGAATTATGACCCAAAAGGATTTGAAGATCGTATTTACAAACATTGGATGGATAATGATTATTTTAAAGCAAAAGTAGATCCAGAAAAAGAGCCATTCTGTATCGTTTTACCTCCTCCAAATATTACAGGACAATTACATATGGGACATGCATTGGACCATACACTTCAAGATATTCTAATTAGATGGAAAAGAATGCAAGGTTACTCAGCATTATGGCAGCCAGGTTCAGACCATGCAAGTATAGCAACAGAAGTAAAAGTAGTTGATAAAATTAGAAAAGAAGAAGGTTTAAGTAAGTTAGATGTAGGTAGAGAAGGGTTTTTAGACAGAGCTTGGAAATGGAAAGAAGAATATGGTGGAAGAATAGTAGAACAGATGCAAAAGCTAGGCGATTCATGTGATTGGTCTAGAGAGCGTTTTACATTAGATGAAGGATTAAGTGACTCAGTAACAGAAGTGTTTATTAAGTTATATGAAAAAGGATTAATTTATAGAGGAAATCGTATTATTAACTGGTGCCCAGAATGCAAAACATCTCTTTCAGATGCAGAAGTAGAGCATGAAGAAAAAGCGGGACATTTCTGGCATATAAATTATCCAGTTAAAGACAGCGATGAAGTATTAGAAATTGCTACAACTAGACCAGAAACTATGCTTGGTGATACAGCTATAGCAGTACATCCTGAAGATGAAAGGTACAAACATTTAATTGGAAAAACTGCTATATTACCATTAGTTAATAGAGAGATTATTATAGTAGCAGATGAATATGTTGATCCTGAATTTGGAACTGGAGCAGTGAAAATCACACCAGCTCATGATCCTAACGATTTTGAAGTAGGATTAAGACATGATCTAGAGCAGATTAATGTTATGAAAGATGATGCTACTATTAATGAAAAAGGTGGCAAATATGCAGGAATGTCAAGATACGATGCAAGAAAAGCTATAATAAAAGATTTAGAAGAAGAAGGACTACTTGTTAAAATAAAAGAACATGATCATAACGTAGGACAGTGCTATAGATGTGATACAGTAGTAGAACCTTTAACATCTGATCAATGGTTTGTGAAAATGGAGCCTCTTGCAAAACCAGCTATTGATGCTGTTAAAAATGAAGATTTTAAATTTGTTCCTGATCGTTTTTCAAAAACATATTTACACTGGTTAGAAAATATTAGAGATTGGTGTATATCTAGACAGTTATGGTGGGGACATCGTATTCCAGCTTATTACTGTGAAGATTGTGGAGAGCTAGTTGTTTCTAAAGAAGCACCAACTAAATGTGAAAAGTGTAATAGTACTAATTTTAAACAAGATGAAGATGTATTAGATACATGGTTCAGTTCAGCACTATGGCCTTTCTCTACATTAGGATGGCCAGAGAAAACTGAAGAACTAGAATATTTTTATCCAACTGATGTATTAGTAACAGGCTATGACATTATATTCTTCTGGGTAATTCGTATGGCATTTTCAGGTTTAGAGTTTATGAAAGAAGTACCATTTAAGCATGTATTTATTCATGGACTTGTAAGAGATGCAGATGGTAGAAAAATGAGTAAATCTTTAGGGAATGGTATCGATCCACTTGAAATGATAGAGAAATATGGTGCAGATGCACTAAGATTTACTTTAGTAACAGGTAATTCCCCGGGAAATGACATGAGATTCCATATGGAAAGATTAGAATCAAGTCGAAACTTCGCAAATAAATTATGGAATGCTACAAGATTTGTATTAATGAACCTAGATGAAGAAAGAATACAAAAAAGTAGTGTAGAAAAAGACCTTAATGTAGCAGATAAATGGATAATTTCAAGACTTAATAGAGTTTCTATGGAAATAACAGATAATATGGATAAGTTTGAGTTAGGTCTTGCAGTACAAAAGCTTTATGATTTTATTTGGAGTGAATATTGTGACTGGTATATTGAACTAGTTAAACCAAGATTATATGGGGAAAATATTAATGAAAAAAGAGCTGCTCAATACACATTAACTTATGTATTAGAAAATATATTAAAGCTATTACATCCATTTATGCCATTTATAACAGAAGAGATATGGCAAAATTTACCAACTTCAGACGGTAGTATAATAGTTGCTCAGTGGCCTGAATGTAAAGAAAATGAATTAGATAAAGAAGCTGAAGAAAAAATGGAGCTAATTATGAATGGTGTTAAAAATATTCGTAACGTTAGATCAGAAATGAACGTTGCTCCTTCAAGAAAAGCTAAACTTATGGTTTTAGCAAAAAGTGAAAATGTAATTAAGATAATAGTAGAAAATGAAGAATACTTTAAAACATTAGCAAGTGTTTCAGAAATTGAAATAGTTAAAACCAAAGATGAAGTACCTTCAGATGCTGTATCAGCAGTTATTGATGGAGCAGAACTGTTCTTACCTTTAGATGATTTAATTGACTTTGAAAAAGAAATCGAAAGATTAGAAAAAGAAAAGTCTAAGTTAGAAGGAGAAATCAAAAGAGTAGTAGGAAAGCTTTCGAACGAAGGATTCGTTAAAAAAGCACCAGCTAAATTAGTAGAAGAAGAAAAAGAGAAACAAGCTAAATACGAGCAAATGCTATCAAGTGTATTAGAAAGATTAGAGTCTTTAAAAAATAAAGGATAATATATTAAAATAGTCTACATTTTTATGTGGGCTATTTTTCATTAAATTTTAAAAGTGAAAAATTACATTTAATATATGCTGAAACTTTGGTATTATAGTAAGTAAAAAGACTAAATATTATAACAGTTAGAATGGAGTGGACAAATGAACTACCAAGAGGCTTTAGATTATATTCATGGAACTTATAGATTTGGGAGTAAATTAGGACTGGAAAATATAAAGTACTTATTAAACTTATTAGGAGATCCACATAAAAAAATAAAGGTAATTCATGTGGCAGGGACAAATGGTAAAGGTTCAACATGTTCTTATATACATAGTATATTAAAAGAAGCAGGCTATAGTGTAGGTTTATATACATCACCATATCTTGAAGAGTTTACAGAAAGAATGAGAATTAATGGAGAGAATATTCCGAAGGATAAGCTTGCGAATATAACTGCTATAATAAAGGAAAAGATAGAACAAATGGTTGCAGAAGGCAAAAATCATCCTACAGAGTTTGAAGTTGTCACAGCTATAGCTTTTTGTTATTATGCACAGGAAAATGTGGATTTTGTCGTATTAGAAGTGGGCTTAGGTGGCAGATTAGATGCTACTAATGTAGTAGAAAATCCATTGTTATCTGTTATTACCCCTATAGGGCTTGAGCATACAGAATATTTAGGAGATGCTCTAGATAAAATTGCATTTGAAAAAGGTGGAATAATAAAAGAAAATAATATTGTATTATCTTACCCTCAAGAAAATGAAGTGGTTAATGTATTTGAAAATTTATGCAAAGAAAGGAATAGTAAGTTTTTTTCTATAAACTTTGATAACTTACGTATACATAAAAGTGATATTAAAGAGCAAATTTTTTCAACAAATATATTAGGCAATAATTATAATAACTTGAAAATAGAGTTAGTTGGAGTTCATCAAGTTTATAATGCTTGTATGGCTATTGGTGTAATTGAAATTTTAAAACAACATAGAAATATTAATATTAATGATGAAGCCATATTAAATGGCCTTTCCAATACAAAATGGCCAGGACGTTTTGAGGTTTTAAAAGAAAATCCTCTAATAATTATTGATGGTGCTCATAATACACATGGAGCAGCTGCACTTAAGAAAAGTATTGAAAGTTTACTAGAAGATTATAAAATAACATTTGTTATAGGTATGCTTAAGGACAAGGAAGTTCATGGTGTGCTAAAAGATATTATTCCTTTAATGAATAAGATTATAGCTACTACACCGAATAATCCTAGAGCTATGAAAGCAAAAGATTTAGCATATAAATTAGAAGGATTTGAAAAAGAAGTCTATGCAAATGAGAATATTAAAGATGCATTAAATATGGCTGTTGAAATGACAAAACCTAATGAAGCTATAGTAGTTGCTGGCTCTCTTTATATGATAGGTGAAGTTAGAAAGGCACTAATAAACGAATAAAAGTTTAATATATATCATATACACTCTGTCACACATATATACTTCAATCATAAGATAATAAAATATAGATATTAAACAATGAACAGATTTGATTCGGCAGCTTTGTATATATGTTCATATTTTGATTGAGAGGTGATGTTATGGAGTGTTTATATGATGACACTTTAATCGTTTCGAACTTTATTGATGACTCTATTTCTATTATTGATTTAATCAGAGAAAAAGAAGTTCAAAAAATTAAATTATGCAGCGGTGAACAATGCTCTTCATCTACACAATTTGGACCCCATCATTTTGCACTAGATGCAAATAATCAGTTTTTGTATGTACCTAATAATTGGCATAATAGTGTATCAGTTGTAGACTTAACTAATAATAAAGTAATTGATACTATCCTTGTAGGAAGTGGACCAAGTCAAGTTGTGCTGTGCTCTAAATATAAATATATATATGTGGTAAATACTGATTCCAATAGTTTATCGGTTTTAAATATGGATAATTTAGAGTTGATTATTCAGATTCCTACTGGTGAAATGCCTCATGGGATGGCTATAACAAGTGATGAAGAAAGAATTTTTATAGGTAATTACGGTTCGGGAGAAATAACTGAAATTAAAACTAAAACAAATCAAAAATTAAAAAATCATAAGTTAAAATGTAATCCATGGCACTTAAGACTAGATTATACTGGGAAGCTTCTATTTGCAGTTAATTATAGTCAACAATTTGACAGAAAAGGAAAAGTATTTATTTATGAAACAGAAACATTAAAGGAAATTAAAAGAATAAATATTGGAAAAATGCCAGTTGAAGCAATTGGAGATATTAATAATAAATATTTGTATATTACAGATTCTGATATGAACTGTGTGCATATATATAATATTCAAAATGAAATATATGAAGGATATATAGAAGTTAACTCTATGCCTCATGGTATAGAATTAGATAATGAAAAAGGATTACTGTTTATTACAAGTTTACGAAAAAATACAGTAGATATAGTAGATATAGTTACAAGAAAAGTTACCAAAAGTATATTAGTAGGAAAAGAACCTACTAGCATAATAAAAACTTCCGCTAATTAGATTTAAGTTGTTAAATGGTTTAGAATCTTAGGCTTTGTGCCCAAGATTCTAAACTATTTATTCAATTAATAAATTTATGATTTGTCCATATAAGTTAGGTGCATTTTCCCGCCATTTTTTACAAATTTGTTTTGCTTGTTTGTTGTTTGCAACACTTAGCTTTAAATTAATGATAGGTATATCCTTTTCTACTACATCTAATTTTACTAAATATTCTTCATCTTTTAGTTTTATGTAATCAGCTTGAACTTGAGTATTTTTTATAAGCTTTTCTCTTTGAATATTTAATAAATCATCTATTTTTTTTATTTGAGATTTAGGAATTCTATCAACAAAATAACTTAATGTCTTCTTTCCTTTATCAGTAATTATATACATGTGTTCATTATCCTTAGGTTTTTCAATAATAAATCTTGAATTTTTTAACTCCCCTAAATATTGTTGTAACATAAAATAATTCATAATATCATTTTCTAAAATAAACTGAGTAATTTGTGAATTTGATATTGGAAATTCAATACAATCAAATATATAAAGAAGAAGTAATTTATCCTCTGCTAATTGCTGGGGATTATTATTGAACATAACTAGCACCTCTCTCTAAAAACTTTTACTTAAATAAACTTAACCTTACTAATATATTAATCTATTTGTGATAATTTTTAAAGTCTTATGTTTAAAAAAAGCATATTATAAACTTTAGATTGTTCCTCATACAACAAAAATGAAATGCTACTAAGTAGCATTTCATTTTGTTAATTAATTTATATTATTAAGCTGTTATTTATCTAATTAATAGATTATTATTTTCCACTCATTTGTCTTTGTGCACTTTCAACTAAACGTTTAACCATATATCCACCAACATATCCATTTTGTCTAGCAGTTAAATTCCCTTTATCTACTTGATCATAGTTAGAAAGACCTAACTCATTAGCGATTTCTAATTTCATTTGATTAAGAGCTTGACGAGCTTCTGGAACTACAACTTTATTTCTTGAAGCCATAATTTTCCCCTCCTAATATGAATTCTATTTTGATTATACAACATCATTAGATGCTGTATATATAATTTAACCATTTTGCAAAATTAATATGTTAGAAGTTTTTACATACATTAATAAATAATAGTAATTTTTAAATTTTAAATAAAAAATTATTTAATAACACGCTTAACTATATTTGCAAAAGTATTCGAAAATGGAAGTAGAATTAGTGTACTAAAAACATTAAATATTGTATAAGCATTAGCTATTTGTCTTGAAGGATTAAAAGGTGCAGAGTATATGGACAAATTACATAATAAATTAATAAAAGGAAAAATTAATATAACACCGGCTATATTAAAAAAAAGATGTACAAACGCAGTTTGTTTAGCAAATTTGTTTAAAGATAAACTTGATATTATTGCTGTTATACAGGTTCCTATATTCATTCCTAACATAATAGAAATACCAGAATAAATTGTTATCAATTTATTAGTAGCTAATGTTTGTAAAATAGCCACTCCTGTGCTGCTGCTTTGTAATATAGATATAGTTGAAAATCCAGATATTATTCCTAGTATAGGGTTTTTACCAAATTGTTGTAAAATTTTTTGGAAAGATAGTATATTGTTTAAAGGAGCAAGTCCTTTAGTTAGCATATTAATTCCTATAAAAATAAGAGAAAATCCTATTAAGGTTTCTCCTATATATCTTGTTTTTTTATTTTTGCACATTAAATTAAATACTATACCAAATATAAATGGAATAAAAGCATAGTCCCCCAGGTTAAAAGCTAATAACTGAGATGTGACAGTTGTGCCTATATTTGATCCCATAATAATAGGAATAGCCTGATAAAGTGTGAGAAGATTAGCATGAACCAAGCTAACTAGTATAACTGTTGTACTACTACTAGATTGTAAAAGTCCTGTAATAATAATACCTATTAAAACACCTATTAAAGGGTGAATATTTAAATTAATAAGCAAATATTTAAATTTACCATAAGCAACTTGGTTTAGTCCATTAGTTAAAAATTTCATTCCAAGTAGAAATAATCCTAACCCTATAGACGCAACGGAAATAATCTCAAACAATAAAAACACCTCCCAAGTTAAATATACGTAGGAAAACTAGAATATAAAACAACAAATATATAATAGACTACATTTTGGTGTTATTTATTAAGTTTTAAATCATGCATAAAAACTAATGTATAGAATAAACTTTAATATAATGTTTTGTACAGGGGGAATAATATGAGAAAAGTATATATTTTAGAAAAAAAGATTTTATCCATTATTCTATGTACTATAATACTTTTAAGTGGAGTTTTAGCTTATTCTAACATTAATAACCAAAATAACATAGTAGGAGTTTTTTCAACTCAGAAAAAGCTACCTATATATAGTGTGGGAACAGATGAAAAAAAGATAGCAATAAGCTTTGACGCTGCATGGGGCGATGAATTTACAGATGATATACTGGATACTTTAGATGAATATGATGTTAAAACTACATTTTTTTTAGTAGGATTTTGGGTAGATAAATATCCAGATATGGTAAAAAAGATATATGAAAGAGGACATGAGATAGGGAACCACTCATCAACTCACCCACATATGTCTCAATTGAGTAAAGATGAAATATCCAACGAACTAAAAACTACTGGAAATAAAATTGCAGAAATAACGGGCAAAGATCCAGTAGTTTTTAGACCACCGTTTGGTGACTATAATGATCTGTTAATTGAAACTGCAAAAGAATTGAATTATGATACTATTCAATGGGATGTAGACTCTTTAGACTGGAAGGAAATGGGTGTGCAGGCGGTAGTAGATAGAGTAACTAGAAATGTTCAAGATGGGTCTATTGTTTTATTTCATAATAATGCTAAATATGTAAGTGAATATTTACCTTTAGTACTTGAAAAATTACAAGATCAGGGATATGAAATAGTTCCTATATCAGAATTAATATATAAAGAAGACTATTCTATAGACCATACAGGAAGACAACAAAAAAATGATTAAGTTTTGCTTTTAGATATGCTCCTCTCATATTAAATAGTTAAAATAATTTAGCTATCTATTATGAGAGGATTTTTTAAAATTTAAATTTACTCAAAATCTTATTCATGTATAATTGTTCATTGAAATACAAAATATAATTACTACGAACTCATGGAGAAAGCTTGCTTCAGATGGAGTTTCAATTCTATCCTATATAATAGCGAGAGGAAGATATACTAATGATAATTGATGGAATAAAAATAAAAGGTGTAACTTCAGATTCTAGACAAGTTAAAAAGGATTATATTTTTGTAGCATTAAAAGGTGAACAAGAAGACGGTAATGAATATATTAATGAAGCAGTAAGTCGTGGAGCTGTTATAGTTTATACAGAAATTAATATATACAGAGATGATTGCATAATAAAGAAGACTGATAATGCTAGAAAAAAGCTTGCTAAGTTATGTAACGAATTTTATGGATATCCATCAGAGAAGTTATTTGTTATTGGAGTTACAGGTACAAATGGTAAAACAACAACTAGTAATATAATATATCATATCCTTTCTAAAGCAGGTGTTAATACTGGATTAATAGGTAGTTTATATATTAAAGTTGGAGCAAAACAATATCCTTCTAAATTAACTACTCCAACTGTAGAGGATACTTATTATTATTTAAATAAAATGGTAGAAGAAAATGTAAAAATTGTTATATTGGAAGTATCATCTCATGGTTTGAAATCTAATAGAGTTTATGGTGTGGAATTCGATATTGCAATTTACACCAATATAGGACAAGACCATTTAAATTTTCATAAAACAATTCATGATTATATTAATTCCAAAAAGCTCTTATTTAATAGTTTATCTCCGGGGAAAATTGCTTTAATAAATCATGATGATAAATATAGCTTTAAAATGTTAGAAGGAAATAATGAAATACTAGTTATTACTTATGGATTAAGTTCTAAATCTACAGTTACTGCTTCTAGCATTGATACAGACTTTATAACTTCTTTTACCTACTGTTTACAGAGGGGAATTACAACGGTATCAGGAATAGAGGTAGAACCATTTGAGTACCCTATTAAATCTAATTTATTAGGAGAACACAATATTTATAATACTTTGTGTGCTATTAGCACATGTTTACTTTTGGATATTAATATAGAAAATATTTCAAATGCTATTAAAGATTATCCAGCTGTACTAAGAAGAATGGAAGTTATATATAAAGACGATTATACAGTAATAGATGATTACAGTCATAACCCTTCAAGTTATGAAGTGATATTTCAGACAGTGCAAAACTTTGAATATAAAAATTTATATATTATAAATGGCATTAGAGGGAACAGAGGAGTAAAAATTAACAATCAAAATGCTGAAGTGTTAAAGCAATGGAGTGAAATTTTAGATGTAAAAAAAGTTATTATTACTGATAGTACAGATTGTGTAGATAATTTTAATAAGGTAAGTAATAGAGAAAGACAAGCTTACTTGGACAAATTCAAAGATATATCTTTTTCATTTAAATATAATTCTACTTTGAGAGGGTCCTTAGAAGAAGTAATTAAAGAATTAAAGCAAGGAGATATATTATTATTATTAGGTGCCCAATCTATGGATAGAGGTAGAAATATATTTACAAGCTTAATAAAAGAAAAAGAAAATAAATGTGATGTGATTGAATCAGAGGTAGAAGTGTATAATAATATTTATAATAACTAAAATATTATTTTTTATAAAGAAAACATAATTCACAATTCTCCTGAATAAACATGTTTATAGATTAATTAAAATACTATAAACATAAGAATAGAAGGGAGAGTGGGGTAAGATGGCTTTAGATCATCTTATTGATACAAATGTTGTAACAATAGTAGGAAAAATTGTTGGGGAAAAAGAATTTAGTCATGAAATTTATGGAGAGGGATTTTATATATATAATATGAAAATTCCTCGTCTAAGTAAGTCTGTAGATGTACTACCTATAACTGTATCAGAAAGATTATTAGTAGGTTTAAACTTAAAAGAAGGTGATACAGTAAAGGCTGAAGGTCAATTAAGGTCTTATAACAAATTTATTAATGGGAATAATCGATTAGTATTAACTGTATTTGCTAGAGATATAACTCCTTTCGAAAATGAAGAAGTAAAAAATCCTAATACTATATTTTTAGAAGGATATATTTGCAAAAATCCTGTTTATAGAGAAACGCCTTTTGGAAGAGAAATTACAGATTTACTTGTTGCAGTAAATAGACTTTATAATAAGTCAGATTATATACCAGCCATAGCTTGGGGGAGAAATGCCAAATTTTCTTCTAATCTAAGTGTAGGAGATAAAATTCGAATTTGGGGACGTATACAAAGTAGACAGTATCAGAAAAAATATTCAGATGGAAATGTAGAAAATAAGACTGCTTATGAAGTTTCTATTTCTAAAATGGAAAAAGAAGAAGAAAATAATAATGAAAATGAAAAAAAACACACTACCTCTTAAGGTGTGTGTTTTTTAATATTTTTTGAGCTTAGTCAATATTTCTTTTATTTCTTTTAATAAGACTATAATTTTGTTTAAAGAATATTGCAAAGATATTAATATAATAAAGAAAATCATTATAAGAACTATAGGTCTATCCATTACATGCCTCCTTAAATGTACTTATAATTTTATTATACACTTTTTTTGTAACGTAAAAAACAAATATGGTTGTAATAAAATAAATATTATAAAAACCATATGCTTATTATTGTAGAAATGTTGACAATGGTTTGTATTTGAATTAAAATATTAATAATATATTTTCATAGGAGGAATTTAAATGGATATAGATAAAAAGGTTTGGGAAGTACTTTGTTCAGAAGAAGATATTTTAAATAGACTTAATGAGTTAGGAACAGAAATTTCTGATTATTATAGAGGTAAGAACTTATACATTGTTTCTTTGTTAAAAGGGAGTTTTATTTTTACTGCGGATTTAGTAAGAAAGCTAGATGTTCCTGTTAAAGTAGATTTTATGACTACATCTAGTTACGGACATGGTGAAGAAAGTAGTGGTTCGGTAAAGATAGTTAATGATATTAAAGGTGATTTAAAAGGATATCATGTATTAGTAGTAGATGATATTACAGATTCTGGGTTAACTATGAAATCTGTAATGGATCATTTAAAAACTAAAAATCCTGAAGGTGTAAAAAGCTGCGTATTATTAGATAAACCAGAGCGTAGAAAAGTGGAAATAGAACCAGATTATGTAGGATTTACTATTCCAGATAAATTTGTTGTAGGTTATGGATTAAATTATGGAGATTATTATCGTAACATTCCTTATGTATTTGTAGTAACTGATGAAGACAGATAAAAGTAAATAAATATAATAAAGCACTTCTTTTTTAGAAGTGCTTTATACTATGAGTTAATAGATATATATTGTATGGTATGGAATAGTTACCTATTTCATAGTATTAGAAATATGAGAATAATAACAAAGGGGATAGTAGTATGGTAGATTTGTTGAATAAGAAAGTGTTAAAGGTTATAGATGCAAATATGCTATATCTTATTGGAGCTATATTATTTTGGACTGTAGGATATTATTTTCAAGGTAAAAATTTATTAAGTGGATTAATAATCACACAATATATAATAATTTTACTTCCTCCGATAATATATATTAAACTAAAAAAAAATAATATCAAGGAAACCCTCAGGTTAAACAAAATAAGTTTAAAGCATGGAATCCTAGTAGGGTTAATTACTATACTGACTTATCCAGTAGCTCTTTTTGCTAATTTATTACTTATGACTTTAATGAGTCTTGTTGGAAATTTAAATATTCCAGAATTACCTACAGCTACAAGCGGTAGTGAATATGTAATTCTTATGTTTATTATTTCAATATCGGCAGGTATTTGTGAAGAAGTATTCTTTAGAGGGTTTATTCTGTCTGGATACGAAAGAATTGGAAAAAGGAAAGCTATTATTTTATCTGCAATTTTATTTGGGATTTTTCATTTTAATTTATATAATTTAATGGGTCCTATAGTATTAGGATTAGTTTTTGGTTATTTAGTTATAGAAACAAATTCAATTTTTGCTGGTATGATTGGACATATAGTTAACAATGGATTTGCTGTTACATTAGGATTTTTACTAAATGTATTAACAGAATCTATTCCAGACTTTGGAGCTACAAATGAAGCAGCTTCTGCAGTGCCAACATCAGTAGTTATGTTGTCTAACACAATATTGTTTGGAATTATTTCTGTAGTAAGTTTATTAATTGCATATAAATTAATTAATATTATAAAAAAAGATATGAAAAAATTGAATCATAAAAAAGATACAAAAATATATGATAAAGATACAAAAGTAAAAAGATTCGAATTTTTACCTTTAATCTTACCAGGGATTTTATTTGTTATAATGTCAATAATACAAATAAAAGAAATTATTTCATTAGGTTAATATTGTATGCTAAATTAGAGTGGTTTTTATATCACTCTTTTTTTATTGTTTAATTTTAAGGTAAAAAATCCATACTAATCTATAAGAAGAGGAGGTTAGATATGAAAAATACAAATACATTAATTGTTTTTGGGCATCCAAATCCAGATAGTTTCAATGGAGCTATTTTAAAGACTATAGAAAATAAGCTTGATGAAAAGCAATATGAGTATATATCTAAAAATTTGTATCAACTTAACTTTAATCCTATTTTAACTATAGATGACTTTGGTAGAATGGAAAATTCAACAGTTGCTGATGATATAGCTTTAGAGCATGCTGATATTGAATGGGCAAAAAACATTATATTTATATATCCTGTTTGGTGGGCAGGTCAGCCAGCAATTGTAAAAGGTTGGATTGATCGTGTACTTAACAAAGGATTTGCTTATGTTCCGCAGGAAGATGGAACTGTTAAAGGACTATTATCTGATAAAACAGTAATGATAATTACTACATCTGGATCAGATGAACAAACTATGGTTCAATCTGGTATGGAAGATGCAATGAAAAAGATAATGTTAGAAGGAACATTAGGGTTTTGTGGTATAAATAATATGTTTTACCAAAATTTCTATAATGTTCTTACTACAACTGAAGCTGAAAGAGAAAAAATACTAAGTGATGTCGACTATCTAATAAACGCACTATAAAAAAGCATAGGAAGGAGAGTTAGATGGTCATAAGATTAATTATAACCGCAATTGCACCTGTTATAGCACTGGCAATTGGAATATATTTAACTGACAGATATGATAGAGAGCCATGGCAGATTTTATTTAAGGTTTTTGCCTTAGGAGCATTGTCTGTAATACCTATAACTATTGTGCAGCGAATCTTGCTTTCAATTAATATTTTTCCAGGTATATTCTCTATAATTTATATTGCATTTATTGTAGCTGGATTAATAGAAGAGTTTTTTAAAAGATCTGCAGTTATGTATGGGGCATACAACGATAAAAATTTCAATGAAAAGTTAGATGGTATTGTATACAGTGTATTTGCATCTTTAGGATTTGCTATGGTAGAAAACATTATGTATGTAGTTTTCAGATATACAGGGAATTACTATGTAGGAATTATGCGAGGTATATTATCTGTGCCTGCACATATGCTATTTGGTATTACTATGGGATATTATTTATCATTAAGTAAATATACAAATAATGATGAATTAAAGAATCATTATTATAAAAAATCTTTATTAATGCCAGTAATTTTACATGGTATATTTAATTTTATTTTAATGGCTAAAATCCCAGTTTTAATGGTGTTTTTTATCCCTTATGTTATTTATTTATGGATTATAAACTTAAGAAAACTTAATCAGTATACTGCAGATAGTAAAGATAAGTTTAATCGAATAGATAAAGATATTGAAAAAGAATAAATAAAAAAGAGATAGGGTTTACTTTATCCTATCTCTTAATTTATTGTATAAAAGTTATATGTTTTGTCCAGATATAATTCTTATAATATCTTCTAATGAAGCATCTGTAGAAATATCAAAAGAGCCAGATTTTAATCTGTTAGACAAATTCAAACTTTCTGCTGTTTTTATAAAATCACTTGTATTATCTATTAATCCATTTTCTTTTAATATTTTTGCTATTCCGGATCCAGGTGTACCATTAGGTATAGATATTGTTTTTATTTCTGGAGTAGTAGAAGTGTTATTTTCTTTTTCATTATCATCTGATTCTTCGGTTTCGTTGTCTTCATCTTTCATGTTCTCATTTTCTGTATCTTCTAAATCTTTATTTTCAAAATTAGAATTTAAATTATCACCTATTGTACTATTAGATTCAGTAGTATTTTGTTCATTTGCTGCTACTGTATTGGGGGAATCTGTAAACCAAGTTCCTAAGTTAAATGATAATACAGTAAACATCACACCACTTATAATTATAGCTAAAAATATATCTGAATAATCATGAAAAAAATCTTTTGTTTTTTCCAACTAGACCAGCTCCTTGTTAAGTTCTAATTCCATATACTTTAGAATATCATAAAGCTATAAAATCATCAATATAGATATTGGCAGGAAAAAATGGTAACAGTTTATATATTAAATAAGAATAGAGTTGATTTCAACCATTGACAGTGATAGAATAGTAAAGTAGTTTACTTGTAAAATGCAGACTGGGGGACAAAAGATGAAAAAGGAAATATTTGAATGGATAAAAACTATTATACTATCCTTAATTATTGCATTAATAATAACAACCTTTGTGAAACCTACTATTGTGAAAAATTATTCTATGAGCCCAACACTAAATGAAAATAATTTTCTACTTATAAATAGATTTCTATACAAAAGAAGTACGCCTGAAACTGGAGATATAATAGTTTTTCAATCAGATTTAAAAACTGAAGATGGACAAGATAAATTATTGATAAAACGAGTTATAGGAGTTCCAGGAGATGAAATAAAAATTGAAGAAGGTAAAGTTTATATAAATGATGAGCTTTTGAAAGAAGATTATATTCCTGGAGTATATACTGAAGGTGATATAGATATGATTATTCCAGAAAATAAACTTTTTGCAATGGGAGATAATAGAAATAATAGTTTAGATAGTAGAGAATTAGGTTTAGTTGATTTTGAAACGATTGTAGGAAAAGCATTTTTGCGCTTATATCCTTTTGATAAAATTGGATTTTTAAAATAATACTTTAAATTCCTAACTTTTAAGTTAGGAATTTTTTTATGTGCGCCCAGCATGGG
>JADWMM010000071.1 GCA_015978205.1 Alkaliphilus sp. NP8
CCTGAGATCTGGTTAAGCCAACATTAGATTATTACTCTCTAAAATTTCAAGTTCTTGCGATGTTAAATCTAATGACGGCTTTTCCTCTTTTAGGCAATAGGCAATTAATCCACCAAGTAAATTTAGCATAAAGCCATGCATACTGCGGTGTCTAGAGTGTTCAATGTAAGAAATGTTTTTCAATTGATCATTCACCGTTTCGATTATAAATCGTTTTTTCAATAAAGCCTTGTCCCACAATGAAATAAATTTTTTCTTCATATTCTTTCGAACCGTCGTGATTAACTCGACACCTTTTTCTAGTAACTCACCAGAGAGCGCTTTGCTGATATAACCTTTGTCGCCATAGAGTTTTCCGAAGATAGAGTCCGCCATATCAGAAACAGGTTCTCGATCATCCACATTGCCCGTTGTGAGCTTTAGCGCCACAATCTCACCTAAATGATTAATTATTAAGTGTAGTTTGAATCCATATGACCAACCCATAGTGCCTTTTCCATGATGAGCAACGCCTTCAAACACTTTATTTCTTTTAGCTCTGATGATGTGACACACTTCTATTTTAGTGGAGTCAACAAATTGTATACCTGTGGGCTTGCCAAGTTTTGATGTGAGGTAACTGCACATCGGAACCACCACACTAGGCATAAGCGCGAGAAACCTTGTGTAACTCAGCAACTCTGGAAAATAGGCTTTAAGTTGACGGCAAACATAGTGAAGATAGTAGTTTTTGAAATCTCTGTAATGTGACTGGTGAAAATGGATGATAATAGTCATCACCTCTGACGGAGATAAGCGGCATGCTCTTCGACGTTTAATTTCACCATTTTCGAGCAATATACGCTGCCAGCTTGGGAAAAATAACTTTGAAAAATCATCGACATCACAGTACGTTTCAACTAACTTGTTCATGCTCGTTCCTTTTTGTTCTAATCACTCTTGGTCGAATGATCGGATCATGGAACGAGCATTTAGTTCCTTTAAATTAGTAATTTCTTATCCGAAGCTCAGGT
>JADWMM010000031.1 GCA_015978205.1 Alkaliphilus sp. NP8
GATTAATTTACACTACCCCTGAGATAGGAGTTTTTCTAGGTATCTTACATGCAAATGGTCCGTACTATTTAAACTAAAGCTAATTTAACCTACCAATTAATGGCTTAATTTGTGATTTAATAAAACATGCTCTCACAATTGAATTAGTGCCATATCTTCGCCTAAGATGATCTATTGTGTTATCAAGAGCCTTATTTCTATCATGGAGCTTCTCATCAAACAAAGATTTTTGATAAACGTTACTATCACAGAGATCCGATACTCTAATACCTAAATGTCTAATAGGCTCCCCTTTCCAAGCTTCATCAAATAAAGTTTTTGCTGTTTTAAATATTTCATTAGTGCAATCAGTATTACTGCATAGTTTTGCTTGATGAGAATACTTTATAAAATCCTTATTTTTAATTTCCACAGATACTACTCCTGCAGCAGATTTTTGATCTCTTAACCTCATACAAACCGTTTCTGCTATAGCTAATAGTACCTTATGTGCTATTTTTCTTTCTGTTACATCAAAAGCTATCGTTGTAGAGTTTCCTACTCCTTTTGATTTTAGATAATCTTCACTACTTACAACGCAATCATCTATTCCATTTGCAAATTCCCATACCATAACTCCATTCCTTCTGAATTTACTTCTTATAACATCAATATCGTAATTAGCAAGATCTCCTATAGTAGATATTCCTATCTTTTGAAAATCTGTTGCTGTGGCCTTACCTACCATAAATAAATCACCCACTGGAAGTGGCCACATCTTACTTTTTATTTCTCCTGGATAAAGAGTATGGACCTGGTCTGGTTTTGAAAAATCAGACGCCATCTTTGCTAATACTTTGTTAGTAGATATTCCTATATTTACTGTAAATCCAAGCTCTTTTTTTATACGATCTTTTATTTTATGTGCTGCAGTAACAGGATCACCAAAGTGGTAATCCATATGTGTATAATCTAAGAAAGCTTCATCTATAGAATATCTTTCAACGAATGGTGAATATTCTTCTAAAATTTTCATCATAGATCTGCCAGAACTTAAGTATAAATCATGATTTGGTGGTGCGATAATTAGGTTCCTACACTTTTTAAGTGCAGAGTGTATAGTTTCTCCAGTTATAATACCATACTTCTTTGCCGGTATTGATTTGGCTAGAACTATTCCATGTCTAGTTGCTGAATTTCCACCAACTACTGAAGGTATTTCTCGTATATCTACTGTTTCTCCAATTTTAAGTCTAAATACAGCTTCCCAGGATAAATAAGCAGAATTAACATCAATATGCATAATAGTTTGTTTTTTAATTTCTTCCAATATGATCACCCCTGGTTTATTACTCTAATAGCTCTTCGTTTTTCTCTTCCTACTGCGATCAATCCATTGTTTTCTAATATTTTCAAATGATTGAAAACTGTACTTAATGATTTATATTTACATATTTCTGCAAGTTCTCGAATAGATGGACTGTATCCATTATTTTTTATATATTCTTTAATCGCTTTTAGTAAGTTTGCATGTTTTTCATTCATTGTTTTCACTCCTTAGTTAATTATTTAATATTATTATATCGAACAGACGTTTGTGTGTAAAATTGCTTATGTAGTCAAATAAGTCTGATTTATAGAGATTCTTGGTGCTATTTAGATTTTTTAGTGATTTTTGACATTTTACTACCAAACAGGTGTTTGGTTATAATTAACTTAGCTGGTGTTCTTCAATAAAGAGGTGAAATGAATGAAAGATAATAAAATATCAAATTGTTTAGTTATAACAGATAAAGATTTAATTGTATCTCTAGTGGCCCAAGGTTTTCCTATAATAGAGATAAAAAAAGATCAAAATCAAAATAGGTGTATTGCTTATTTTGAAAATACAAAAAAACTAGATGAAGCAGTACTTGCATTTACAAATAAAAATATAAACATAAATATTGCTGAATACTTTGCTGCAGATAAAAGAGTGCGTACACTGCTTCATCATCAGAAGTTGCATCACACAATCTTAAATTAATACTATAAACTTTCAACTATCAAACTCACTTTCAATTATTTAATTTAAATTGAAGGAGTTGATAGAATGCTTAAACCTCCAATAGCAAGAATGGGTGGTAAAAGTAAACTTAGAAAACAAATAATTAACCTTTTTCCTGACCATACGTGTTATACAGAGCCTTTTTTTGGTGCTGGATGGGTTTTCTTTGGTAAGGAACCTAGCAAAGTTGAAATTATAAATGATGTAGATCAAGAACTTGTTAACTTATTTAGAATGATAAAATACCATCATGGAGAATTAGAAAGGCTTATAAGCTACGAAATATGTAGCAGGAATCAATTTGATTTGTACAAAAACTCAAACATAAGTACTTTGACAGAAATTCAAAGGGCTGTTAGATTTATATACCTAATCTCACAAAGCTTTGCAAGTAAAGGTGGATCTTTTGGATATGGGACTACAACACGACCATCTCCACAAATTTTTGATACAACAGCTTTGGCAAGTTTAAAAGAAAGACTTAGAAATACTTACATAGAGAATTTGAGCTTTGAAAAAATCATAAAAAAGTATGATCGACCCCACACCCTACATTTTTGTGATCCACCTTACTTTGAAACGGATGGTTATGATGCTATATTTGAAGAAAAAGACCACATACTACTTAGAGATATTTTAAAAAATATATCAGGTAAATTTCTTCTAACAATCAATGATCATCCTAAAGTAAGGGAATGGTATAAAGATTTCCACATTATTGAAACTAAAGTTCAATATTCAGTATCAAAAAAAGCTGCAGCACGCAAGAAATATAAAGAGCTTATTATTACTAATTATGTTCCCCCTGGTACTACCTAATAAGGTAACTACTATTTTTATAATATTAATTAAATTTTTTTATGCTATATATAACTTATATATAGCTCTTTTATTAAAAAAATATATTAAATTATATAATATATTTAACGCAAAAAGGATATAAAAAAGAGAAGTTCATAAAGACCTTCTCTTAATTTTAAAATCTGAGTATTTATTATTTAATGTAACATCTGTAATACTCTTATATTAAATATTTTACTAGCATTTAATTTATGCTTTATTAATTTGTTTTATTATTAGATATATATTTAATAAAGTACCAATAAAAATTAAGAAAATAGAATAATAAAATAATGAGTTTAAGTTTATCGCTTGTATTTTTTCTAGAATATCTATAGAACTAAAAAAATCCTTATAGTTAGTTATATATGAATTTACACTTGAGAGAACACTGCTTAACAAAAATATCCCCCCAAGCAAAAAAGTGTTGCTTATAATAACTGTAATAATCATTCCTCTCACTCTATTTGACCTCCTTCCTGAAAAAATCCATATATTTTATTTAATGTAAATACTTTACATTTATTTGATTTTATTGTATATTGTGTATAAATAGTAAATAATATATGTTTAATGTATTCACATTCATATTATATATATATATATGGATATTATGCAAATATTACCTAGTAATAGGTAATATTTAGATGATTACATAAGCATAATTATATTTACTAAAATTAACTATATTGGAGGGTTTATTTTATGAAAAGAAAAATCTTAGCGTTATTAACTGTCACATTATTATGTTTGAGTAGTTTTTCAACAGTATTTGCTTCTCAAGAGTTACATGATTTAGAATTAACTACTACATCTGAATTACAGCAATATATTAATCAAAATAATATTGTTGTTCCAGAAGGTCATACATTAAAAAGTGTAAAATTAGATTTCATTCCTAATCCTGAGGAAAGTTTTGAAAATGCTAACCCTTATGATTCAATAGATCCTAAAGCCATCGGTGATTACGTTAAAAATGTTGAAAAGGTTAAAGATGATGTATATTTCCCAGATGACGAAATAAGTAGTGATTGGTACGACGGACCACTTGATTCTGCGGAATATACATTTAAAGAAAGTGTAGAAGCTAAATTAACTTCTTCGTTAGGTTGCTCTATTAGCGAAATAAGTGCTGAAGTTGGTTTTGAAGTAACTGGTAGTGAGGAAAAATCCAAAACTGCAACCATTAAAGGTGTAAATGAAAATGAAAGATTAAATGTTAAGGTTTATGGTGTTTATGATAAATATTCTTTTGATGTTTATAGTATTTTTGATAATCACCAAGGAACAGCATATGCTTATAAACCAATTGGTTTATATATAGCACAAGAAACTTATGAGTTGAACAAGTAATAAATAAAAACTGATTTAATAGTGAAAATAATTATTGTCAATAATAGATGTTGATAAATATTTAAAAATACAGTAATATATCTGAAAATAAAAAAAGTTGTTTAACTACATAAAAAATACTCTAATCACAATTAAAATATAAGTGATTAGAGTATTTTTTTATATTAATTTAAAATTTTAAAGGTTTTTTCGATTGTATATATAAGTTATATATAAATTAATATTGAAGACTCGAAGGGGGGGGGACACCTAATATGGATATAGAAAAAGAAAAATATTCAATTAATGAGATTTCTGATATGTTAGATATTAATTCATCTACTCTTAGAAACTATGAAAAGGAATTTAATCTTATAATTCCACGAGATAACCGAAATCGTAGATATTACACTGATAAGGAAATCGAAATACTAAAAATTATAAAAGAAGCTAGGAAGGAAAATCATAGCATAGATACTATTCGCAAATCATTAGAAAAACATGATTTTATTGAAAGCCAACAAGAAAATGGAATCAATCTAATGCCTATGGATAAATTAACTCCAGAACAACTTAATCAAGTTCAAGAGCAAATGTTCAATAAGTTCTCTGAACAACTTGCTGAGTTAGTAATTACTAGAGAAGCTGAAATGCAGCAAAAATATGAAGAAAAACTATCAAAAGAGCTTTCTGACCTAAAAGATTCTCTTAAAGATCAGTTGCAGCTAGAATTAAAAAACCACCAGGAACAACTAAAAGGTGAAAATGAAAAACTAATAAATTATATAGAAAAGTCTCGTGAAAGTGATAAAAAGAAATCTTTTTTTAGTAAGCTATTTAACAAATAATATCTATATAACATTAAATAAAAAATACTAATTTATAAGGAGTAATTACTATGTTTAAAATAAACGAATTATTTAATTATATTTCTGAAATATTAATCAAAAAGAGAAAAAAAACAGTTGCTATTAGTAT
This sequence comes from Alkaliphilus sp. NP8, assembly GCA_015978205.1. GTDB lineage: Bacteria > Bacillota > Clostridia > Peptostreptococcales > Natronincolaceae > Alkaliphilus_B. Next base: position 5,177 of record JADWMM010000031.1, read on the forward strand.
GTTAATAATATTTTTATTTGTAGGCTGTAGTAGCCCATCAATAGAAAATTCAAATGCAACTACAAATACAGAAACAACTACATCTAACGAAGAATCTAAAGAGTCTGTAGATAGTGATCCTTTTGAAGGATATAAACTTATTGAGGTTGATGGTGGCGACCAATCAGGGCATAGAGAGCCTAATGTAGTGGTTGATATAGGCTTTGGTGATAGAGAATACTATGCTTATACAAACGAACATGGACAATTGATTAAAGTAACTGCTAAGGAAATTATATTACAAGATGAAGATAAAGAAGATGTTTTATCAACTGGCCGATATTATTATGATGAAGCAAAAGTACCTGGTGTTGAAAGTAAAACATTAGATGAAGGGCATGTAATTGCTGATTCTTTAGGTGGAGTTTCTAATGCATATAACATAACTCCACAAAATAGTACACTTAACAGACATGGAGATCAAGCATATTTGGAAAGAGCCATTAGAGATGCTGGAGGCTGTACAAACTTTGTTGCTATTATAACTTATCCAAATACTGAAACTCATATTCCTAGTCATTACAGCTATACATACACGATTAAAGGAAATACTGTAAATGATGAATTTGATAATGTTAATCCAGATGAAGTAAATGCAAAATTACAAACAGATAAACCTGCTGAAAAGCAAGTAGAAAAACAAATAGATTCAAAAAATAAAGATATAGCTATTACTAAACTAGATAAAAAAGCTGAATATATTATAATTAAAAATTCAAGTAGTAACTCAGTAGACCTTACAGGATGGAAAATTGTATCAGTAAAAGGTAATCAGTCCTTCACATTTCCAGACTTTACTCTAAATTCAAACTCAACTGTTAAAATTGGAGATTCTGAAAAAAATTCAGATGTAGATTTTCACTGGTTAGATGGTAGAGGTACTTGGAATAATAGTAAGAGTGATCCTGCTGAATTATATAATACTAATGAAGAACTTGTAGATAGATATGACGACTAATACTTATCTTATATTTATTTCAGGAGGTGATTTTATGGATGAAAATAAGAAAAATAGTACTAATAAATTCCTAATGCGAATACATAATGTTTTAGGAGTTATTGCTATTTATTTTGCTTTATTCTTATTTAATCGTTCATTAAATAATGAAGTTCTATTTATCGTATTAGCTGCATCTTGGTTAATTCCAGACATGAAAAATTCTCATAAAGAGTATTAAAATCTCAATATTTATTAAGTAAATAAATTAGCAAATTAATCAATAAAAAATGTCATGATCACACCTAAGGCAAATGTGTCCATGGCATTTTTTATTAATTATAAGTAATATTATAGAAAAATTTATTTTAAATAAACCCTTTAATAAATAATATTGATATAATTAATTTGTAAGTTATTTATAAATTTTTAACTAATAATAATTCATTATATATAAGTTATATATTTTTTATAACATTAATATATGATTCATCTAAACCTTGTATTTTAAACTTTTATATATTTATAACTTAATAATAAAACAAATATAACTTATATGTAATTAGTTTCTATACCTTCTAATATCCTAATTAATAAATTAGGTGGCATGCTAGAATTATTAAAAATAAATACTACAATAAACAATATACAAGGAGAATACATTTTAAGTTATATATAGCTTATAATCTTTTAGTAATTCATTTATAATTACAATCTATAATTCTGTGTTTTAAACGGATATATAATTTGCATCTTATTTAGAACATATATATAACTTATAAAACAACTTATAGAAAAAGGCTTCATCCAACGGTTTAAATTGTTAGATGAAACCTTTTTCTTTTTTAAAATGAATTTAACTCACTTGGATCTATATCACTATCATCAACTTCTATTATATTATTGGCTGTTTCAGTTTTTGTAATTACTATCTCAGAATTACCGGCCATTGCTTTTATCATTAACTTTAGATCCTTAATTTCTTCAATTATATTTTTATTCTCTTCTTCTATTGTCTCACGTATAACATCTTTAAGCTTGTCTGTTTTATCTGCACCCATCAAGCTGTCTAATGCAAGCATTAATGCTTTTTTGTTCTTAATCCCTTGCTTATCTAACTCATCTAAAAAATCTGCATACTGTTTTTCATATTCTTTACTTAAATCTAAGTTAAGCTGCACATACTTTCTATTCTGCTTTGACATGCAATACACCTACTTTCTTTATTTCCAAGTAGTTAGAGCTTTTCCTATTGAGTGATAAGCTATTACATTTCTATATTCAGCATGTTCTCCCATACTTTTGCTTGGAAGCTGCTTATTCTTACCAAGTTCATTTTCTAAGAGCTTAGATCCACCACCAATATTAACACTTATTAAATCATTTAAATCAGATGTATTTAAGTCAAGCTCATTAATAACTTGAGATATTACATCATCCACTTGCTTTTGGAACCACTCTTCAACATATTTTTTTAATGTAATTGTTTCTCCATTAACTTCTATCACATGCACTCCACGATAATGGCCTTCTAACTTTAAAGTTTCCATATCATTCATAAATATAGCATCATTTAAAGAAGGTCTTTTTATATCCATATATTTATTTAAATCTTTAGCTAAGTCTACATATAGTCTATTAAGTGCAAAACCAATAGTTAAACCTTTAATTCTTATGCCTTTTTCAAATAAACTTACATCTAAAGTTTCTCCACCCCAGTCAAGAATTAAATAGTTCTTTTCTTTTCTATCTTTTATAGTAAGTATTACACAAGCTCCTTGCTTAGTAATCTCAGTACCAGCTACAGATATTTTATAAGTTTCACCGTCTAGTTCAATTTCTTCTGTTTCATGATCTCCTTTAAACAATTTAATATAATCATTATAATTTTTTTCAAAATCATCATAAGGAGTTCCACTTACAACATGAAATTCTTTTTCATTCACTCCTATTTCTCTCATTTCACGAGCTAACATAGTAAGCTTAATCATATTTGCCATATCTCTAACTGACTCATGCCCTTTATTTCTATTATTAATGCCCTTAGTTCCTGTTTTTCCAACTATGTAATACTGGTCTTTATATTTAACTTTCTCCATTCCTTCTACTGATTCTGTTGCATTATAATCAGACTCGCTAACTTCTCGCCAAGATAAAATTAATTCATCTAATGTACTATCACTCTTTATCTTTGCATATCTGTTTCCTAAATCTAGACCTACTACATTTTTTTCATTGCTCATTTTAGTTCCCCCTTATATTTACATAATATTTTTATGTGTTTTACATAATGTTTAATTTAATAATACTATATTAAAGAACATTTGTCAATATTTTTATGTGTATTTTATAATATTTTTATGTATTTTGCATAAAAATTTCAATTTTAATGGATAGGTCACATAAAATTCAACTTATTTTTGTGTGTTTTACACATTTTATTTATAAACAACACACAACCGCAATAAATTCTCCTTTATATTTAATGAATAATATCATTTTTGAATAAATCACTCCATAAGTGGATATAAATTAAATAAGATACCATATTATTAAGCCAGTCATAGACTATTGATTAATTAAATGACTATTGACAATTCAATAGCATCAATGGTATCTTAAAGATAGCAAGAGTTTAAAAGAAAAATCTCATAAGCGTAGGATTTTCTCAGAAAAAAATAAAAAGGCAGAGGCTGGTTACCTCTGCCTTAACTCTTTTTTGACAGCTTTCAATGACTCGTCATATAAGACTCCAATCAGATTGTTTTGTTGCCAAAACTTACAGTGTGTTGGTTAGGCACACTTCTCATATAATCTGTCATCTTCCACTACTTTAAAAGAGCTTTAAATTACTGATTGAGCGATTTCAACCATTAATTTTATACAAGTTAAGGCTAATATCGCTTTTTTCATAAGTTCTTCTGAATTTCTGATTTGCAGCGTAGGATTTTCTCCTTTCTGACTGGAGGGGTTTGCACCTAAATATAGGTTAACCTTTTTCAAATAATTCCACAATAGCTTTATTCGTATTTAATATTAATATTATCATATTCTACTAATCCCCAAGTATATTTACAATATATTCACCCCTTATTTCAGTTGGCTCTATAACTTTTAATTCTTTTAACTTATTAATATTTTTAGTAATACTAGAAGGTGATGCATCTAATACTTTATCGAAAAGACTTCTTTCAAATATTTCTCCATCTTCCATTCTTGCAATAACTTCAAACATTATTGCTGCATGTCCTTTTCCTAATACTTCTCTTGTATGCTTAATCTTATTGTATCTTTGAAGTTCTCTTAAAACCTTAATTAAAGCTCTATTTACACAATCTAAGTAAAATAGTATAAAAGGTTTTAAATTCCCTTGAGTTGCAAGCATTAATGTGTCATAATAGCGCTCTATATCTCTATCGAAGAATTCTTCTACACTAAAAGCATCTTTAATTTTAGATATATCTTCATGTAAAAAAGCTACTAATGTAGAGTAAGCTCTTGCAGCTCTACCATTTCCATCTGGAAATGGATGTATATAGCCAATAAAATGGTGTGCTATTCCTGAAAGAATCAAAGGATGTACTTTATTAGCTTTAATTTGATTATCTGAATACGTATTCTCATATCCTGTTACTGCAGTATATAGCCAGTTGAAAAAAGCCGACATATACTTACCTATTTCATTCTGATCAGGAGGCATATAGCTTATATTTCCATCTCCATCTCTTAAACTTACTCTAATAGTTCTATAGCCTTCTGGATGCTCAGAAATTCCATTCATTAATAGTGAGTGTATTTTAATTAAAACTTTTTCACTCATATTAGAAAAATCTTTATTTGGATTCAAACTGTAGATATATTCATATGCACTAAACACATTATTAACTTCTTTTTCGGCTTTATATTTATATGAAGTTTGTTGTTTTTTACTGTATTTGTTATATAAACTTTCAACTTCTTTATATTCCAATTTATTTTGTTCTATTTTAGTTGTAAAATGTGCAGTTCTAATAATAGAATTTCTAAGAATAGTTGGTTTTAATGGATGGTCCTTTAAGCCTAATCTTGCCAAAGCACCAATATTCCTTTCAGCTTCTAGTATTGACTGCATAATATCATAATCATTGAAGTTTAGATTGGGTTCAAATGTTAATCTTCCATCTAACTCTTTAAAATATTCTTGTTGAAATAAATACATATATATCACTCCTTTTATCTTTAATATTACCATTCATATTATCTATATTACAAGTATTACATATATTTAATCTTATTAAATAATATCATAACATATACTATATATTATAACACTAAATTTATTATATTTATACCTTATATATAAAGTATGAATATAAAATAAACCCAAATAGCCTACTAATAAAGATAGGCTGCTGATTGTATTTAATTATTTTAAAAGAATTTTATATTTATTTTCTAAAATGGAGAACATAACAATATGAATAGTATATAGAAACAATATATATTTATATAGAAACAATACTAAGGATAGAAATAATAATAAACATAGAAATAATAACAGCAAAAAAAAATAGAATTTAAAGTTAGATTTTGCAAAGGATTTAGCATTTCATATAAAAAATGAATTTAGACTTTAAACAAAGTGATATTTGAAAATCAACAAGAATATAAAATGTATAAATTTGACTATACATAAGCCAATAATATTTGTTTTAGACTATTAACAATAACAAAAGTTGTTAAATTTGACTATATACATAAATGAAAGCAAAAAAACAACTTTTATATTAAATAAAAGGTAAAAAAATACAAAAAAAAGCAAGCGAATAATTCATTCACTTGCTTTTTTTAAAAGAAATTTTTATTGAATATTTTTTAAAGCACGACAAATAAACCTAAACTAGTAGGTTTTCTAAAAAACTATGTAGATAATAATTAGGTTAGAATAGGCTCAGTACTAAAGTTAGAAAAACTTAGATTCTCTTGAGCTTCTTCTTTAGGAAAATCTTGATTGTTATATTCGTTTGGATCAGTATATGTATAATAATCTTCAGATTGATTTAATAAGCTATTAATTAAAGCTGGTTCAATTCTTCTTTTTGAAATTAAAATATCACATATAATGCTAAATAATTTTCCAACACCTTTGCTAGCGTATTGTCCCATTAATACAATAAGATCTTGTACATCCTTAATAGTGTATGATATATCATACATTTTACAAAAGTATTTAATCTTATGGGTAAGAAAGTTCATTCTTTCAGTATGTTCTTCATCAGGAAGCTGAAAAGGAATATAGCATTTACTAGTAAATACTATTTTTTCACCTTTTATTCCTTTAACCCTTATATTAGGAAAAAACTTTTCTATATTATTGCAATATTTATAAATAGTTGAGATAGAATCTATGCCTAACCAACTTGCAATAGTTAAGGGGTAAACATCAAAAGGTTTATGGTTTTGATAAGCTTTAGCCATCTTTATAGTTAATAAAATGCATAGCTTTTTTTCATTTAAAGTTAATTCTTTAAACTCAGTAGAGTATAAGAAAGGACGGTTAGTATTAAAATAACCTTTTTCATCATCTTTTTCATTTAGAAAAATATTATTTAGAATAGTGCATTTCCAATTTTTATTGCATCCAGAATAGTCTATTTGAATGTAACCTTTAGTTTCTAGACCATAAAAAGCATTATAAAAAGATTGCTTGCTACAATTAAGTTCAAGCATAAGGTCTTTATAATAGATACCTTCGATAGATCCAAAAGCATTTTGTCGTGTACTTAAATATAATAAAAGATCAAGTTCAATATCAGTAATGTTTGAAATTTCAATATCTGTACCATCTTGAGTAGGTATAATAATTTTAGGTGACATAATTTTATTTATTATGTGATAACCAAGTTTATTATTAGTAGTTCTCATAAAAAAGCTCCTTTCGTACAAAGTATTTTTCTTTGTCCCAAAAGGAGTTTCTATTGTTTAACTTTATAACTATACATGTGTTGAAATTGCTAAAATTTTCTTGAAAAATGTATAGAAAAAAGTGTTGCAGTACATATTATTATATAGTATAATAAATATATACAAATCAATAAAAAAGCCTTTTGGGTGTGGAGCTATTAACAAACTTTGGTCGGTTGGGTAATAGCTCCTGTTATTTTTTTGTGTTTTTTATTAAATAAAAGTTTTTCACCAAATATATTCAATAAATATAGAAAATAAAATATTCTTAATTCTAATATTACACGACAAATTGAAGTAAGTCAATAATTTAATAAATAACTTAATAATATATAAAAATAAAACATTGAAATTTCAATGTTTTATTTTTTGTAAAAAGTAACAATCAAAATCTTATTATGGATTGTACTACTTTTCCTAAAATTTTAACTTCAACGTTTGTCATATCTATCATCCTTGGTTGATGAACAGGGTTAGAACTATTCGGAATCAGCGTAATTACATTATCATTCTTATAAAATTTTTTTATTGTAGCTTTTTCCCCATCTATTAAAACTACAGCAATTTCCCCATTCTCAACCGTATCTTGTTTTTTTACTATTACGAAATTACCTTCCATTATTTGTGATAAGTTCATGCTATCGCCAATAACTCTAAGTCCAAAATAATCATTCTCTCTAGAAAGATTAGATGGTAAATAAACATAATCAATAATATTCTCTTGTGCTAGTATGGGAGATCCAGCTCGAATTTCTCCAACAACAGGTATTTGAATTATATCATTAATTGAAAATGAACAAGAATCTAAATTAAACTTATCTGACAATTTGTATGTGTTATTATTTCTATCTTTAACTTCACAAGTTCCTAATAAAAAATCAGTTGAAACTGAAAAAAAGTTAGCTATTTTTTTTAAAGTTTCATTATCAGGCTGTCTTATATTGCGTTCATAATTACTAATTGCTTTTTGTGAAAGCTGAAGAAACTCTCCTAATTCTTTTTGTTTTATACTCTTTTCGTTCCTTAATTTACGCAACTTATCCCCTAATTTCAATAAAGACACCCCCATTTTACTTTAATAAATTAAACCTATCTACGAATTGATTTTAATAATATAAACATATGTATGAATTAATTATAATAAAAACAAAAGAACGTTTTGTCGTTTAGAACAAATAGTCGATTTATTTTTTAAAAAATATTGAAAAAGCCCAAAATGAAGTGTATAATTAGACTAAAGGAAAATTTATGCAATTTTTATAAATATAAAAGGGAGGTGAGAAAAATGAATGAAAAAATGTTGAGTAAGTTTGTTAATGAAGGTGGAATATCTAAGATTGGACATGCTGGATATACTTTATTGAGTTTTATTGTAGAGAAGGCTAAGGAAGCAGGATATCCAGAAGTTTTAGAACTAGATATCCAGGAAACTAAGTTCAAATGTAGAATTGCTAGTAATCAACATTTAAAGTATGTAAGAGATAAGTTAGTTGAACAAAAATGTGTTAAAGACTATCAGCCAAATGGTCAAACAGGTATATTTTTTTTAAACTACAAGTAAAAGGAATAATAAAAAGGATAATCAGAAAGGTGGGATAATAATGAACACACATAATAAAGAAGATTGGTTTAATTGGTCTGAATTATATTTATCATATATGGCTAGCAGATCAGCTTTAGATGAGTTTATAAGAGATGAAAAAAATATTGTGAAGAAAGATATTGATAACTTAGTTAATCTTGAATTAGCAAGAAGTATGCGTGCTGATCTTAGTAATAGTGAAAAGGAAATTAAAAATAAAATTATTTATGCTATGAATACAATAGGTAAAGAAGATATGAAAGCAGCTGGGCTTTCAAAAAATGAAATAAAAATTACTATGTTGAGACAACATTACTCAATTAAACAAGTTAGTGAAATCTTAAAGGTTACAAAAAGATATGTGTATATGGTTTACCAAAGTTCTGTTGAAAAGGTATTAAGATATAAAAAGATTCAGGAAAAAAATAAAATATTACATAGATTTAGTCCTCAGCAAAAAAAGATTATTCAGCTTATGGAACAAGGTAAATCGCATAAAGAAATTATAGAAACATTAGGGATAACACCTGGTACTCTTAAAACTCAAAAGAAAAGAATTAAGAAAAAATTAGGGGGAACAAAAACACTTCACAATCAATTACAGGTTAAGTGCGCTCAAAATTAGGTTATAGTTTTAGATGAAATTTTAATGTTAGTAAGGTAAAAATAAATGCAAGTTAAGGAGGTTTCTTTAAAATAAGAGGCTTATTTTTTTACCTTTTTTTCGGTGGTAAGTATGGCAAAAAACACTATATCTTAATATTACCACTATATATATTGCGCATAATTATTGAAATTCCAAAGTTGAATAGATATATATAGTAAAAAACTTACCCCTCCTAGAATAGAAAAGTATATTGTTTGTTTTAGGTAAGGGTAGAGTTTGTTTTTATATAGCTTATAGCTGTTTTTTAGTGTAGTCATTTTTTCATACTTCTGTTTTATAGGTAAGGTTTTATTGTTATGGAAGGAGGTTATTTTATGTGGACATAAATCAAGTCGTTAATGTATTCGTTACTGTAGTAGTACAACTTATGAATCATCGTCTAAGTAATGGATCTAAAATATATGTAGAAACTAAGAATGGAATGTGGATTAATTTTAGGCCACAAAGCTTTAAAAAGAAATTAAAGTCTTTAGTAGGGGAGGATTTAATATACGAATACCTGGATTATTTTCGAAGGCTTGAATTGATTGTAGTAAGTAGTGGAGAGAAAAGATTTACTAATATTACATGGATAAATAAAAAAACTATAAGAGTTATAACAGTTGAAAGAAAGAAACTAGAAACATTAATAGAATTAATTAATAACTCTACTGATAAGGACTGATATATATGTTTTCAAAATTTGAAATAGATAAATTTAGAAGAATATTAAATGATATGGAAAATAGAAAAGAGATTACAAAAGATACAGTTAATACATATATATCTTGCATTAGAGTTTTAGATAAAAATTGTAAAGATATTAAACCTAATAGTATAAAAGACTTTTTACAGGTTCATTTAAAAACTAAAGAAGGATTTTATAAATACTTAGCAGCAATAAGAATGTATGAAGATAAGGTGCTTAATAAACCGAGGGCTGTTTTATATGGAGAGCCAGAAACAATTCTATATAGAAGATTTAAAAATAAAATAAATACTGATGATAAAATAGTAGACTTATCTATAGATACTATTAATAGAAAAATAAATGCTTTAAGAAATAAAAAACTTAAATACGCTTTAAGATTACAGCTAAAAAGTGGATTAAGAATTAGTGAAATATCTAAACTAGAAAAAGATGATATATCTTTTGAAGATGGAAAAATGTTTATTACTGTTAAAGAAGGAAAAGGTAGAAAATATAGATTTGTAGAAGTTTTAGAAGATAACTACTTATATGAAAATCTTCAAGGCTATATAGAAAAGTGTCCTGATAAGAAGTTATTTTATTCTAGAGATTATTTAAGATATAAGTCTAGAGAAATAGGTATTGAAACACATGACTTAAGAAGGGTTAATGCTAGACAGAGATTAGAATATGAAATGGCAAAAGGAAAGACCCGATTAGATGCAAAGGAAATTGTTAAAGAGCAGCTAGGACAAGAAAAGATAAGGATAACTAATATATATTTAAGGTATAAAATTAAAAAATAACAATATTATTTGAAATTAGTTAAAAAACTGAAAACTGTATATTATTAGCAACTTATTGGAGGTGATTTAGTGGCCAAGAAGCAAGACACAGAAGAAATTATAGGTATGTATATCGTTAATTTTTTTAAGAGTTTATTTTATTTTTTTAAAACATGTTTTTATGGAGTTAAAAAGCTTCCGGAAAAGAAGAGCAACTTCTATACACTAGGTATTATTACTGTATTTGGAGTAGGTCTTTTTTTATTTAAAGAAAAAATATGGTCATATATTCCACCAGATGATACTTCACTGCAAAAACTTAAGTATGCAATTTATTGTGCTCCTGGGCTTCCTATTTTGTATTTATATTTTAAAGGAGAAGAACATGCAAAATTTATAGCTTCATTTGATGAAAAGTTTGAAGAAATAGGATTTTTTACTAAAAATAAAAAAAGAAATGCAGTTAGTGGAGAAATGCAGGAATTTAAGATGTATCCTAGATTTTTAGGAGAAGAAGAAGCCGAAGGTATTAAAACATACACATTTTATAGCCATATTCCTTTAAGTGAATGGAAGGGAAAATGGGAAAGACTTGAAATACTATTGGATTGTAATATATTTGAGATTAAAAATGCTAAAACAACAAAGAAAGTAGTTAAGTTAGATACAGTTCCAGCATCTAAAATTATACCAGAGATTATACTTTGGAAAGATGAGTTTCTATCTAAAAAGAACTTTGAGCTTGTAATTGGTGAAAATATGCTAGAGCGAATAACGTTCAATTTAAATAATACTCCACACGTTTTGGTAGCAGGAGAGACTGGATCTGGAAAGTCTGTTATTTTAAGAAATATATTATGGCAGTGTATATTAAAACAAGCTAAGATATATATGGTTGATTTTAAAGGTGGAGTCGAATTTGGAAAGCAATATGAACGTTATGGCGAAGTAATTACTAAAAGACAACGTGTTCTTGAAGTGTTGAAGGAATTAACTGTTGAAAATGAAGCTAGATTAAAGCTTTTTAGGGACATGGAAGTTAAAAATCTTCATGAGTATAATGAAATAATAAAAGACACTGATAAAAAAGCTTTATGTAGAATAGTTGTTTTCATTGATGAATTAGCTGAAATGACTGATAAGTCAGGTTTGTTAAAAGATGAAAAAAGCTTAGTAGAGCAAATTGAAAAAGAATTATCTACTTTAGCAAGGCTTGCTAGGGCTACTGGTATTAACTTAGTTGTAGGTATTCAAAGACCTGATGCTAAGGTTCTAACTGGACAGATTAAAAATAATATTCCAGTTCGTATTTCAGGTAGATTTGCAGATAAACCAGCTTCTGAAATTGTATTATCTAATACGAAGGCTACGGAGTTACCTGCAATAAAAGGTAGATTCTTATATAAAGTTGGAGCCGATACTTATCAATTTCAGGCTTATTTATTTGATGATGAAACAATGCTTAAAGAAGTAGATTATGAAGTTGGATCAATGCTTACTCAGGAAAAATTTGAAGAAGATACATCTGAAGATAAAAAGGTTGCCTTAGAAAAGAAAGAGCAAAGCAAGGATCTACTTAATAAAGCTAATTTAAAATCCATAGAAAGTGGAGTTCTAGTTGATAAGCAAGATAATAATGTGACTTTAGAAGATGATGAATATGAAGGGTTTGAAGAAGATGCAGAAGATAATATATTTGAATATTATGAAAAAGAATCAGAAGAAAACTGTGAGGGAGGTGAATATGAAGAAGAAGGAAGTTTTGATGATATGCTCGAAGAAGAAATGAATAGAGTAGATATGATTGAAGATGTTACTGGAGAAGATGATTTATTTGCTCAGTTTATGAAAGAGCATAAGGAAGAAAAAGAAAAAAGTGAAAACGATGAAGAAACCTACGAAGGTTTCTAGAGTATAGTTTATAAATACATATATGGAGGTGAACGATTGAGATATGAATATTAGTTTTTCAATGAATAAAACAAATAAAAAAACTAAGCCATTTAAAATTAAAACAGTAATATTTCAACGAATTGGAAGAGTCATTTTATGGACTCTTATTATTTTTCTTATTTTTAGAGGTATAGGTTCACTTTTTAATAAAAATGAAGCTGCAGAAGCAGAAGTATTAATAAATGAATTTATATCAACTGCTGATTACAAAGATGAAGTGGAAAGGGAAGCTGCAGCATTTGCTGAGAGATTTGCCAGAGAATACTTTACTTATGATAGAAATGATATTAGTGATTATGAAAAAAGAGTAAAGTCATTTGTACCGAGTTACGTTTCTATAGATGCTCGAAATTATGGAAATGGAAAAACTAATGTATTAAATACTAATGTTTATAATGTTGAATGGTTTAAAGATAATCAATTAAATGTTTATGTATCAGCTAAAATTCAATATGATCAAGAAATTCAAGAAGATGAAGAAACTGTAAGACAAGTAATAGAAGATGATGTAAGTATTGTAGTACCTATAATGGAAAAAGAAGGGCAATATGCTGTAGAAGATTTACCGGCAATTATTACAGTACCACAAAAAGCTAATATTAATGGAGAGTATTATACAGGTGCTACAGTCAGTGATGAAAGGTCAGATCAAATAGAATCTGTTTTAGAAAACTTTTTTAAGACATATTACAGTGGTAACTCAGGAGAAATCAGTTATTATATGCACGAAAATCAAAATATAAATGGACTTGAAGGAAGATATAGTTTAATTAGCTTAGGATCTGTTAGAACATTTGAAGCTAAAGCTGAAAATGAATATTTTTCAATTGTAAATTTAAGTATTGAAGATGCTATATCAAAAGTTCATTTCAATCAAAATTTTAATGTTAGCTTAGTTCAAAAAGATGGAAGGTACTATATTAAAGATTTTGATATAAGGGCAGTTAATATCAATAACAAGGAGGAAATATAAATGAAAAAAATGTTAGATAAAATAAAAGAAATTAATAAATTAGAGGTTTTAAAGACAGTTTCAATGGTTCTTTTAGTAAGTATGTATATTGGAAATACCGGAGGCATGTTTGTTTATGCAGCTGGTCCAGGTTGGGGGCAGAATGCATTTAGTTTTATACAAGAAACAGTGCAGTATATAGCTTTAGCTATTGTTGTTGTATATGCTGCTAAATTTATTGCTAAAAGAGCATGGGTGCAGTTTGGAGGATTTGTATTACTTGCTTCTATAGTGTTATTTCTTATAGGTGCTCCGGAAAGTTTAAAAAGTGTAGGTACAACTATTTGGAATCTTATTTTTAACTAGGATGTGATTACATGGATGAAAAAAACTATGTAATTTTAAGAACATATAAAAATGTTTGGAAGTTTGAAAGACAAATCTATTCACTTGAAGGTATTAAACTTTTGTTTCCAGTTAAACCTAATGAAGTTTTATATTTTACTGTTAGTTTAGGAATAACAATACTCCTAGTAAAGATAATTCCTTTTATGAATAATATACCTTGGGTGTTTAAATTTGTATTATTACCTTATGGAATTATGAAGTTTCTTACAAAGCAAAAGCTTGATGGGAAACTTCCACATAAGTTTTTTTTAGATGCAATAGTATACAAGCTATCTACTAAACGTTTTGAACGTCACAGGCCTATTTCTGAGGCCAGAAAACATATAAAATTTGTTACTCCTACTTCGTACCAAACGACAGTACTAGTAGATAAAACAGAAGAAGCATTAAGAAGTATAAGTAAAACAAATAAATCTACTAAAACTACTAAAAAACAAGAAGTAAAAAATAAAAAGAAATCTAGAAAGAAATTTTTGAGGAAGGGGGTTTAAAATGTTTGATTTTCCTATTAAATACTTTGCAAGTAATTTAGTTTTTAATAATACAAAGAACGAATGCTGGGCTTATTACAAAATGTCGGGTGTGAATTATGACTATTTAAATGCTCAAAAGCAAATACAAATACTTAATACTCTTTCGCTATTTTTGTCGAATATTGGAGTTGAAGCTAAAATACATATAGTGCCAATCTCTCAAGATGTAGATGCCCACTATGATAGATTAATAGATGATTTCAATAAAGATGATGAATTGTACGATAAAACAGTGGCCCATGCAGTAGGTTCTAAAGATCATATAAAAGACAGAATTGCAAGAAAGGGAAGTACTAATGATTATAACGTTTATGTAGGTACAAAGTTAAATTTGAAGCAAACGGTAGTTAAAAATTTAAAGGATGCTTATTCATATATGATAAAGCATCCTATGAATGTATTTGAAGAAGTATTAGGTACTGACACTAGAACAATTCTTGAAAAGGAAATTAAAACTTTTCAGGAGATGGCAGATGTATACTTTAAAAAACAAACTAAAAGAGTAAAGTTAGAAAAGTGCAGTGAAATTACAATACAATGGTTAGTTAGAAGAGTTTATAGGAGAGGTTTAGGAGAAGTAAGGGTAAGAGATAACTGGTATAACAGTATAGCTGGTAAAAAATATTTAAAAAGAAACAAAGAAAAATCAGCTAAGAATAGAGAACTTATTGAAAATACAAAAGCTAGACCCTGGTCTCCATTTGCAGAAAGAATTATAAAAAATGGAGAAGAAGCAAGATTAATTGCTGAAAAGCAAACTCTTACTTTATCTGAAGGCATAGTTGATGTTTCTGAAGGTAGACTACTTAAGGTAATACATGATAAAGAAACGTCCTATCAATCTTTTTTAAGTATTTCACATATTCCAGACGGAATTGTTTTTCCTGGTAGTGAGTGGTTATTTGCACTTCAAGATTATCCAATACAAAGTGAAGTACTTATTCATATTGAAACAAGAGAACATAAAGAAAGTATAAGGGCAGTTGGAAAGCAGAAAAGAGATATAAAAGGGCAAATTGAACATGTAGGTAATAATGATGATGAAATACCAGACGAATTAATAGATGCAAGGGAAAATGCAAATCAATTAGAAGCAGAGCTTAAGGCAACAAGAGCTCCAATTACAAGAGCTTCAATAACAATTTGTCTGGCAGCTAATAACAAAGAATTATTAGAAGATAGAGTAGATTTCATAAAAGGAGTTTATGAAGATCAAAACTTTATGATAGAAAGATCATATTCAGATCAATTGAAATTATTTATGGAATGTATACCAGGCACAGGAAGATACGTAGTTGATTATATTCAGCCACTTCCACCAAGAACTTTAGCAGGTTCAATGTTTATAGCAACTAGAATGCTTGGAGATAATTTAGGGCCATATATAGGAACTACAGGAACTGTTGAAAAAAATGTTTATTTAAGCATGGGACTGGCCTGTTTATTAAATAAATCAGCTTCTGCTTTCTTCTTTGGAAACTTAGGAGTAGGAAAGTCTTTTAATGCAAACTTAATGACATATTTAAATGTTATGTATGGCCAAGGGAAAGCACTTATATTTGACCCAAAGGGCGAAAGAACTAAGTGGCTACACTCTTTACCAGAACTTAAAGGTCATATTAATGTAATCACTTTATCATCTTCTGAAGAAGATAAAGGTAAGCTAGATCCATTTATTATTTATAAGGATGATGTGCAAGAAGCAGGTCAATTAGCAAGTAATATGCTTTCGGAAATTTTTAAAATAAATCCTAAAGATGATGAGTATATTGCTATTTTAGATGCTATTGATAGAGTAAAGGAAGATAAAAAGCCTTGTATGATAAAGCTTGCAAATATACTAGAGAATTTTGATATAGATGATGAGTTAGCAGCTGCTGCAAGAAAAATAGGAAGACGAATTAGATTACTTAGAAAAAATGGTATGGCAGGTTTAATTTTTGGAAATGGAAATGAAGAAGCATTAAGCCTTAAAAGTAAAATTAATATTTTACAGATTCAAAATTTATCACTACCAAAATCGGGAGTTAAGAAAGAAGATTTTTCAGAAGAAGAGTCTATATCAACAGTACTAATGCTTCCAATAGCATCTTTTGCTAAAAAGTTTGCTCTATCTGGAGGAGACTTTTTCAAACTTGTTTTATTTGATGAGTCCTGGGGACTTAGAGCTACGACTATGGGTCAAAAGCTTATGGACTTTCTAGCAAGAATGGGAAGAAGTTTATATGCAGGTTGTATTTTTATTGGACACTCTGTAGATGATATACCTGAAGGGGCTATAAGAAATGCAATAAGTTATAAGTTTTGCTTTCAGATGGAAGATCCTGATGAAATAGGTAAGGCTTTAAAGTTTATGAAGCTTGAGCCTAGTGATGAAAATATAAAAGAAATACAGAATTTAGGTAATGGACAATGTTTATTCCAAGATCTTGATGGAAGAGTAGGAAAGCTTCAATTTGATTATGTATTTGAACACTTATTAAATGCATTTGGAACAACGCCTACTAAAAAGAAAGCAGGTGGGGATAGTGAGCAATCAGCTTAAAAGAATAATTGCTGTAACGCTTATTCTTCTAACTGTTTTTTCTTATTCATCTGACATAAAAACATATGCAGCAGACCCTGCAAATTCTGCTTTTCCATCTATAGAAGAAATATTTGGTGGTAAAAATAAAAATCCATACTTAACAAAGTATAAAGACAATTATTACTTAGATATGGTTGAACTTTCAGGGTTTGAAGCTATTAAAAATCCAGAAAGTGCTGTTAATATATTAGCCAATATACTGTTTAAAGTGCAGTATTATTTAGGCTATTTTTTAGTTACAATATTATACTATTCCTTTGAACTTGATATATACGGGATGTTTTCTCCTATGATTAATGCAATAACGGGAGAAATGAAAATAGCTTTATTTGATGAACTAAGTACACTAGGAATTGTTTTACTTGGTTTATACTACTGTATTAAAACTATTCAAGATCAAAAGACTCAAGTATGGGTAGCTATTATTCAAACAGTGCTTTTAGTAGCTTTAGCTCTTGCTTTTTTTGCTAATACAGCTACCTTACTTCAAGGAGTAGATGATATATCTAAGGATCTTTCTCAAAAAGTTTTAGCTGGAACATATAGAGCTACTAATCAGGGTGATGACCCAGAAACTGCTGTTATTGCTGCATCTAATGATGTATGGATGATGTTTGTACATCAGCCTTGGCAATTATTAGAATTTGGTGATTTAGAAGTTGCAGAAGAGAAAGAAGATGAGATATTAAGTCTTTCACCAGACTCTGCTGCTAGAAAAGACATTATTGAAGATTTATCAAAAGATGGAGATTTATTTGGATCTAAGTGGGGAGTTATACGTGTAGGTTTTATGCTACTTTATTTAGTTCCTATGGCGATAATGTTTGTAATTATGATTGCACTCTGTTTATTAATACTAGGATATCAGTTTTTAACAATGCTATATGCTTTATTTGGAGTGTTCATATTTATAATAGCTTTAATTCCTTTTTTTGGTCCAAAGGTTGTAGGTAATTGGGGTTCTAAAATATTAGGTAGTGGCCTTATAAAAGTAATCATTTCTTTTGTGATGGCCATATTATTTGCTTTCAATAGAGCTTTATTTAAGTTATCTGGAACATATGGATGGATTGTAGTGTTATTTATTCAATTAGTTGTGGCAGTGATGATAGTAATTAAAAGAAAGACTTTCCTTGAAATGATTACTAATATGAGAATGACTGTTCAAAATGGCAATATGAATAGACAGCTTAAACGAGATATAAATTTGGAATCTAGAATAAATGAATATACTAACAGAGTTGGTATTAGAAGAAATAGTGGATACAAAGATTATGCTGATGATGAATGGAGTGAAACAACTGATAAAGATGGAGTTGTTTTTACTAGAGCTAATGCAAGTAGAAATGATGCTAATATAGGTAGAAATGATAAAGGATTAAATAATATTGCGGATAAAAGCACTGCAGTAGATACTATTCCAAATCAAATAGAAAGTGGAATGGTAGAAATTAAAAGTGACTTTGGAAGTAATATAGACAATGTTAATGAAAGCTTGAAAAGTCTTACTAAGAAAGCTGAACAGCTTTTAGAAAGAAAGTATGAAGATGAAAAAATAGAAGCTGAAGAAAAGGCAAATAAAGCTGGAAAAGAACCTGAATACTCTCAATTTGTTAGAAAGGTGCAAACACGTGAAGCTTTAGGAGCCCAAAGATTTGAAAATAGGGAAATTACTGCAGTAGTAAATTCAATTCAAAGGGCGCAAAAATCAGGCGGTACAGTTGATGATGTGTATAAGGGAAGCTTAAGAAATACTGAAGTTCAGGAAGTTTCAAGACCACAAAGTATTGAGAGTGTAGAACAAACAATTAAATTACAAATGGATAGTCAAGAAAGTACTAACTTGGATAAAAACGAAGCATATAAGGTTATACAAGAAAGTATAGCTAAGGAGCTTACTAAAGAGTTTAATGAAGATTATGGGAAACAATATGATAAAGCTTTCTTTGAAGAGCTTATAAAGCGTTATGGTAAAGAAAATATAAGATTAATGCTTAAACGTATGAAAGAAGTTCAAACAAGAGAAGGAAAGGAAATTAATAATCCTGCAGGTTATTTAACTACTAGTCTAAAGAACAATAAGAGAGATAAGGTTTTTAATAGTTCAAGCTCTAATTCAGGTCAAAATGGAATGCGTAGTACAGAGAAAAGAAAGCAGTACACTGAAGAAATGGAAGAAAGTAAAAGTTAGAAAAATATTAAGAAAGGTGGAAGTGCTAATTGGATAAATTAGAAAATAAGATAAAGAAGAAAATGATAATAATAGCACTTTCCGTATTAATTTCAATAATGTTAGTTTTAGGCTTTATTTTTGTGCTATTTGGGGGAATTCATATGGTTTCTGGGATTCTTCCAACAGCATATGTAGAAACTGTTCAAGAATATAAAGAGTTAGGAAGTCTTACAGGAATTGAATGGGCAGATATGATTATATACGATACAGTAAGGTATGAAAATGACTTTGATTTAGCTGATCCAAGTGAGACAGCTTTTGAATTTTTTATAGTAGACTATGAAAGGTTTGAAAAAGAGTATTATTGTGTTGAAGAAGATGTAGAAGGTAATTGTATTGAACTGGATTATAAATGGGTTAGTGCTGAAAAAAAGATGCTAAGGTCTAAAGAAGCTATCTTAAGACAACTTGAAAGATTAGATTATAATACAAACAATTTTGATGTTCGTGAAACTATAAATATATTTGAAAGATTAGATAAAACAAAAGAGTATGACATTAAGTTTTATAGTAGAGACTTAGAAGATTTATTTGTAAATTTAAGTGAAGATGAACAAGAATGGGCAAATGTTTTGGTTTCTGAGAATTTTGCACATGAAATGTTTGGAGAAGTATATGACCTTCCAGATCATATTCCTGTAATTGATGGTAAATTTTTAGCCTGGCCAACACCAACACTACATACTATAACGTCTAATTATGGTTGGAGAGTGCATCCAACAGAAGGAACTAGATTATTTCATTATGGTACTGACATATCAGGAGCTAATGCTATGGGGCAGCCAGTTATATCTGTAGCAGATGGAGAAGTGATCCAGGTAAACTATACAGAAAGTAGCACTTCAGGATTAAATATTAGAATAAGTCATATAGACGAAGAGGGCAATGAGTGGCAGTCAAGATATTCCCACTTATCGCAAATTAACGTAAAGACTGGTGAAAGAGTAAGCCAGGGAGATGTTGTAGGAGCTGTTGGAAACACTGGTAGAAGTACAGGTCCACATTTGCACTTTGAGCTTAGATTTGGAGGGCAATTAGTAGATCCATATCCATATATAAGGAGAGATTGATATGGGAGTTTTTAAAAAAGTATTTTTTATAATAGCATTAAATATTGCTATAAGTTTTTTACAACTTAAATTTGTATCATTCAAATTAAAAGAACAAGGAACCACAATTCCTTTTAATAGGATATGGAGCCTTGTGTTTTTATTTTTATTACAGTTATTAATTATAGTGGTTGTGTATTACTTAATTTTGTATCAAAATATTATAGTATTATCAGGATTAATTGTTATGGTAGCACTTTTTGTAATTGCTTCAATGTTCGAAAGTAAAGAAAAATGGCTGATTTTACTTATAGGTATGCTCACATTATTCATAGCTTCCCTGTTTGTATTGTTTTAGGTAATTCATATAATTAAATTTTAAAGTCATTAAAAGGAGAGTGATAATTTGAAAGTATATTTAGCTATAGGTAACAAAGAGATAGAAGAGATTATAAAAGAAGGAAACTTCGATATAGTTGATGAGAGTAATAGCTTAGATACTGTTGAAGACCTTTTAGAATTTATTAAAGTAGATGCTATAGTAATAAACAGATTACTAGACACTAACGGTGAGATTCTAAGAATAGCAAAGAAAGTTAAGGAAAAAGGTATTAATGTTTTAGTGCTGACAGATAGTTTAGAAGACTATGAAGAACAAAAGTATATAACTAAGTTAGTAGCTGAAGGAGTTACTGGATATATAACATTTGAGGATCTAACTGTAGAATTAGCAGAAGAGATCCTTTTTAATTACCCCAAAGAGTTTGATTTTAGTATTTTTTCAAGAAATGATGAGTCAGAACAAATAAAAAAGGGATCAAAAGAAGAAGTTATAAAAAGTGTTTTTAAAGAAGTAATAGCTGTCTACAGTCCTTTAAGCCAGGGATCTACAACTATATCCACTCATCTTGCTATGGCTATAGCAAATGCCAAGAATTGTAGAGTAGGTATTGCAGACTTTAATCCACTAAAACCAAGATTTAAAAAGGTATTTGATACAGAGTTTGACTATACTCTAGTAGACGCTATAGATGCAGTTGTAAGAAATAATTTAACCTATGAAAGACTTGAAAGTTTTATGAAACCTTCAAAATATCAGAAAAACTTAGATTTACTTGCAGGTATCTATGATATAAATGAATATTACTCATCATCAAGTAATCAATATGAAGAAATAATAAAGAAAATGAAGTTTAATAATGATTATGTAATATTAGATACACATTCTTGTTACGATGTATTATCTACAGATGTGGCACTTAGGCAAGCTGATAAGGTAATTGTACCTGTAAATGGAAATAAGCATGATATAGATGAGCTTAATAGATATTTAGATGGATTTAGAAGTTATAATGATTTTGATTTAAGAAAATTTTATGTAGTTATAAATGAGTATACTGGTAATGATTTGACTTTCATTGAAATTGAGTCAAAAGTAAAAGCAAATATTATAGGGTACATTTCAAAACATAAAGATTATGAAAAAAATAATAGCTTTAAGAGTATACCTGTTATGAATGAATATGTTGATATTTTAAATGCTATAGGAATCGATGCTAAAAAACAGAAAAACTTCAAAGAAACTTTAATTAATCTAATACCATTTAGAAAATCTAGTTAGTAAGGTAGGTGATAATGTGTTTGTAAATAGATTAGAAGTAAGAGCTAAAAAACGTAAGGAAGTTGCAAAAGAAGAGATATTTACATCTATTTATGATGTAATAGAAAAAATATCTGATGAGGTTGTAATATCTCATAGAGATTTAATAAGTGATATTACAGAGTCAAAGGCTTCACAATCGGCATTAGAGCTAGTTGTACTAAAGATAATAAATAAAAAAAATTATAGGGTAAAAAATGTATCTAGAAAAGAATTAATTGAAAAAGTAATAGCTCATATACTAGGTTATGGTATGGTGCAGCCATACTTAGATAAAGAAGGGTGTAATGGTGTTTTCATAAATGGACCAAACAATGCCTGGGTAAAAATAGGTAAAAAGATTGAACCTGCTCCAGATATTAAATTTGGAACAAATGAAAATTTACGCTCTTATATAAGAACTACTATTCAGGCAAACCTAAAAGGTGAAATTAATGAAGATAAAGCTTTAGCAAAGTTTGAAGATCCAGTACAAAAGTTAAGGATTATTTGTGGTATTGAACCTGTTGCTCATATTAGCCCTTTTGTAGTTTTTAGAAAACATAAAAGTGAAGCTTTTACTTTGGATGACTTAGTGGAAATGGACATGTTGCCTAGAGAATTAGCTGATGATCTTGTTAGATATGCTAGAGCTGGAGCTAATATAGTTTTTTCTGGTCGTGGTGGAGCAGGTAAGACAACTCTTTTAAGAGCTTTAATCGAAGAATTAAAAGAAGAAATAAGGATATTACTTATGGAAGAAAATGCAGAAATATTTCCAAAGCATAGGAATGTTAATCCACTTCTTGTAAAAAGAAATACAAAAGGTCAAGCATATGGGATACAAGAGATAACAGACATGGGTCTTTTGATGAGTATTGATGTATATGTGTTTGGAGAAATAAGGGGTGGCGAAGCCATGCACTTCTTCGATGGAGCGTATAACGGAAATATTACCTGGAATACAAGTCATGCTGGATCTGCAAAGAAAACCTTGAAGAAATTAATGATTAATATGAAAAAATCAGGAACAAATTTATCTGAAGATACCTTAATGGATATGTTATATGAATCTGTTAATATTATTGTTTTTCTTGACTCTTTTACAGTATCTGAAGTTATAGAAGTGGTTCCAGAAGCTAAGGAAAAATATAATACTTTATGGAACTTTGAAGTGCATAATAGAGAAGTTACCTTTATTCAAGGTAAGCATAAACGTGTTGGTAAATTAAAGTCTGAAGACCTAATAAGAAAAATGATGGAATCTAATCTTCTTAGAGAGGAGGATTTAGATGGGGAAATTGAACCTGCTGATCATCGCATTATTCATTTCGATAGGTCTGTTTTTAGTGATAATTAGCATTGATATTGAAGGTGTATATAAAAGTTTAAAGGAAAAAAGAATAAACAAGAAAGAAAGTGTAAGTAGATTTAATAAAAGAAGTAACTCTATATCTATAAATTTATTTGGTAAACATATTTCAAACATTGAAAAAAGAATAAAAAGAT
The DNA here is from genome assembly GCA_015978205.1 of Alkaliphilus sp. NP8. Classification (GTDB taxonomy): domain Bacteria; phylum Bacillota; class Clostridia; order Peptostreptococcales; family Natronincolaceae; genus Alkaliphilus_B. Next base: position 28,663 of record JADWMM010000031.1, read on the forward strand.
CTAACATACGTCTATATGTTAAATACAACGTATGGACACATTTGTTTATCTGCACTTTAAGCTTTTTAATAGGCTTTTCTTGGATGAGAAGCTATATGGATGTGTATATATCTTTTGTATTTGGAATAGGAGCTTTTGTGCTACCTTTTCTTTTTTTACAGATTTTTTCAGACATTATGGCATATAAAATCAAAAGAGTTGCAGTAGATTTTTTAATAATTATTAAAAACTTTTTTGTAGCAGGAAAAAATGATATTTTTGAAGCTTTTAGAAGATGTTCTAGATATGTTATGCAGCCACTAAAAAACTATATAGAAATAATGCTATATGAGTATGACCATAAAGTAAATCCAATTGTTGCTTTAGAAAATTTTAAAGAAAAGATAGAATTCAATGAGCTTAGGCTATATATTGAAAATCTTCAAGCTTGTTATATTTACGGTGGTGACATAGTAGAGCTTACTGATGTATTTATTGAAGAAATAAGCAGTTTAAATGACGATGAAGAAACAGAGAATACAAACGATAAGATGATGAACTTAGGATTATATGTCATTGTGGCCATTAACTATTTAGCAATATATATATTAATAAATAGCAGTTATAAAACTGTTATTTTAGGAAGTATATGGGGCAAAATAGTTTTTTCACTGGATATATTAATATCAATTTATATAGTATATATGACTATTGATAAGCTTGAATAACTTAAAATTTTTAAAATGAGTAAGGAGGTGACATATTTTAAATGTTGATAAGTATTTGGGTAACCTTATTTTTTCTAGCTTTTCTAACAATTACATTTCATTTTTTAATTAGAGAAGGAAAAGTAGAAAATAAAGAAATTAATTTTTACAAAGAAAAAGGAAATTTCTTTAAAAGATATTTAAAAGATTCATGGTATGAAAAGATAGATGATTACTTGAAGAAATCTGGTTATTTTATAAGTACAGAGGTATATATTTTTATTCATTCAGCTGTTCTAATTCTAATAATATATGGGATATTCACCATATGGCTAGAAGAAGGATTTGCTGTTTTTTTTAGTTCAGCTTTTAGGATAATAATACTTTGCATTATACCAATAAACATTTTTGTAAGAAGTAAGATAAAACAAAGAACTAATGAAATAAAATTAGAACTTTGTAATATACAAGACTTCATGTATTTTCAAAGAAAAATAGGTACAGAAGAAGATAAAATTTTAGTAGGAGCTGCTAGAATATCGAAAGGAATTTTAAGAGAACCACTTCAAGATATAGCAAATGCACCTAAAGTTAAAAAGAAAATGGAAGAAGCTTTAGCAAGGCTAAGAGATATTTCAAATATTATAGAGCTTCAATCATTTAGTTTTATTTTAGAGCAAAACCAGTATACAGGAGCTTCTGAAGAAAATCATAAAGCTCAGGCAAATATGTTAAAAAGAAATAAAAGAATGAGAAGAAGGATCTTAAGACAATATAAAAGATCTAAACTTACGCTTGCTGCTTTATTATTATTTGGGTGTTATACATTATTGATAGTAGTTCCACTTATGCAAGAAATGATTAGAAACATTGATTTAATGTTTAGGTAATTGGTTGGTAAAACTTAAAAAAAAAAAAAACATTAGGAGGAATTAGAATGAAAAGAATTAAAAACATGAGAACAAAGATGGAAAAAGGATATGTAAAGGCTAGTAGTTTATTAAATAAAGGATTAAAAGAAATAACAGATAGATCCAAAGAAGCATTAAATAATGAAGGTGGTTTTACAACCGGAGAATGGATAACAATGGGTGCTATTGTTTTCTTGGCTCTATTTGCTTTAAAAACTCCAATAGAAACATTTTTTAGTAATATATGGTCCGCAGCTGCAACATTCTTTGAAGGCAAGCTTTCAGAGCTTTTCTCTTAATCAATATAACAGGAGGGTAAAAAATGAATTTTCCAAGCAATTTAATAGTTGTAACAATATTTATAGTAATATTATCAGTTTTTACAGTAGGAACTTTTGAAAATTCAATTCCTTTATTTAAAAGAATTAGATTTGATAATATAGGAAGTCAATATTTAAGTGAATTGCAAAAAAGCCGTGGATTGTCACAAAAAGATATAGATGAGATAGAGAGCAAACTTACAGAAATAGGTTTTCAAAATATTAGAGTAATGGCCCCAACATCTGCTGAGTGGGGTCATGAAGCTACTCTTAGAATCGATGCAGATTATGTTTTTGAAAGAACTAATATGGATATGAAAAAAGAAGAGAATGTTAAAACAGCAACTTTTGAAGAAACAACTGTAATTATGACTAATGACTAAATTGAGCGAATAAGGGTGATAAAATGGATGGAAATGGAGCTATATATTTTTCTGTAACGATGCTGATAATAGCTTTTGTTTTAATATTTAGTATTGTTTTTTATGAAATAGCAGGAATAGTTATTTTAGGTATAAGAGTTGAAAATTCAACAATAGCATCAGGTTGGGCAGGATTTAGTGAGTTAGATTTAATAGAAACTGGTAAGCGGTTAAGTATTAGTGATGAAGAAGCACGGGATATTTATTTAAATAAGAACGAAGCAGAAGAAATTGTTAGAGACTATTTGAAGAAAAATTTAAAGTTAGATGATAACCTATTCGCTTTAAATGAAAGTTATATAGGAAATAAAGAAAAACCAGTAGTAATAGAAGAGATAACAATTTATAATCCTGATGACTTACCAGCTACTACAAGTGATGGAACTAATATTACAAGAACTACAATACATATAAGGCTACTAATACCTAAGGATATAAAGGGTGTAGGGTTTAAGTACTTACCTAAAAGTGAGCTAGTAGATATTGATTCTTTTATCGCAGAGCATCAGAAATAGTAAAAATTATAGTAAGGAAGGTGATTGTTTGAAAGGTAAGATTAATAAAAGGTTAATTAAAATAGGAATAGGATGTTTAGCAGCAAGTTTAGTTTTTACAGGGTTTATATATAATGGGATGAAAAAAGCAGCAGTCCCTGAAGCAAAAGAAACTGTTGCATATTTTTCTTCTAAATTAGAAAGAGACACTATTATTCAAGATAGAGATATAATAATGAAACCTACTCCAGTTTCTTTAATTCCACAAGGAGCAATTAAGGATAAATCTGAAATTGAAGGCAAAAGGCTTATAGTAGATGTTAATAAAGATGAACAAGTATTTGAAGATAAAGTTACAGAGCGTGGAGATATAAGGGTAGATGTAAATGAAATGTGGACCATAGGTATTGATGTAAAAGATATATCTAATTTTATTGGTGCACAGCTAAAATCAGATGAGTATTATGCTTTGATCTATTTTAATCCCTTAAATGGAGAAACAAGAATAATGAATAAAGTTAAAGTTGTTTCTTTAGTGGATAGTACTGCTAAAGAAATAATAGATAATGGAGAAAATGTAGTTAAAACTATTAATGTAGCTGTACATAGTCAAGAAGAAATGCTAGAAATTGCAAAAGCTAAGCAATTTGGTGAGTTTGAAATAACTAAGCCACCACTTGAGTGGGAATGGGAATTTGAAAGTGAAAATAGTACAGTTAATCCAGATATGGAAGACATTAATATTTAGGATGCTTTAAATAAATAGAGATTTGTTTAGAAGGAGGGAGTACATGTTTCAAAATATAGTTATGATTGCAAGTTTAACAGATTCTTTTAGTAGTATAATAACTAAAATATTTTTTGGAGTAGGTGCTTTGATACTAATTTTAATAGCAGTACCTGTACTTGTTGCTTGTATACTTGGAAGGTTCGCCTTCAAATTTGGTTTAATTGGTTTGAAAAGCAGAAAAAGAATAGAAAGGGATAAAGCAGATTTATATGCTTCAGCTTTTAAAGAAAAAGAGATAAGAGAAGATAATTTCTTCAATGACTAAAAGATGATGTAGTTGAACAAGAATAATAAATAAGAAGATAAAGAATAAAAAAACTAAAACTTCACAAAAATTTATTGTAAATTAACAAAAAATAGTTTATTTATGGTTAAAAAGGTGTATAATGGAAATATAATAAAAATTGTGAGGTGTAGATATGAATATAGGACAATACATTAAAAATAATCTTAAAAGCGAAGGCAGAAGTATAAGATGGCTTTCTAAACAATTAAATATTAATGAATATACGCTAAACGGAAAAATTAATAGGAACTCTATAACAGCAGAAGAATTATTAAAGATAGGAAAAATTTTAGACTGGGATTTGAATAAGTTAAGAGATGAGATTGAAGTATAGAAAACGAAAAAGGGGTGATGATTTGGGAGTGTTGAAGCTTGAAACTGATAACACTAAAGCAATGCAACTTCCAGATTTGCTGCATTGCTATAGAGTAGCAAACTTAGTGTTTACACTTTGTATAAAGCTAGGAATTGAAAATAAGGTTAGAGAAGAAATGTTCATTGCAGCAACTCTTCACGATGTTGGAAAAAGTATGATTAGTAAAGATATTTTGAATAAACCTGGTAAACTTAATTCAACTGAATGGAACGCTATTAAACATCATGCTGAACTAGGTGGAGTTATTGCATCTAATATGAATCAAAACCTTAGTATCGTAAAAAGCATTGTACACCATCATGAAAATTATGATGGTACTGGTTATCCAAGACAGCTTCAAGGTGAAGAAATACCTTTAGGAGCTTCAATAATAAGGGTTTGCGATACGTATGATGCACTTCGAATGAAAAGACCTTATAAGAAAGCTTTTTCACATGAAGAAGCGCTTAATGAAATGAAAAATGAAAAAGAGAAGTATCATCCAAAGGTATTTAATTCTTTTATAAGTATGAACTTTGAAGAAGTTAAAGGAGTGAAAGTTGGATCTATGAACGGATTTTAAACTTAAAAAATATTAGGGGGTAATCAAATGAGAAATTCAATTAAAAGTATAGTTAGTGTTCTGATTATAGCAAGTATGACGTTAAGTTCTGCTTTAGCTTTTGCAGCAGAACCAACTAATATAGCTATACAAGAAACAAATGGATTTACACAAGTTATTGAAGAGTTAAAAGGTACTATTGATTCAAAAATTGAAGAAGTTATTAATAAGTTTAAAGACATGACTAACCATTGGGCTAAAGATTTAGTAGGAAAATTAGTAGATTCCGATATATTAAATGGGTATAGTAATGGAACTTTTAGACCTGATAATTCAATTACTAGAGCAGAGTTTACTAAGATTTTAGTTTCAGCACTTCATAATGATCCTGGGAATGCAGAATCTGACCACTGGGCAGATTTATATATGGAAATAGCAACAGATGAAAGATATGTTTTAGATGGAGAATTTTCTAATTTAGATAAAGAAATAACCAGGGGAGAAATGGCTCGAATGATTTCTAGAGTATTAGAAGAGGATCCTGAAAATATAGATAAGCTAAAAAAACAAATAATTGATTTTAATAAAATACCAGGAGAACTTAAAGAACATGTAGCTAGAGTATATGCAGCAGGTATTATAACAGGCTACAACGATGGAAGTTTTAAACATGATAGAAGTGCTACAAGAGCTGAAGCTAGTGCTATGCTGCTTAGACTACTAGATACTGATGAAAGACAAATACCTGAAGTTAAAGAAGTACTTGAAGGAGTTACTCATATTAATGATTTAGACAATGAAGATATAACTAAATATATAGACAGTGATGCTATAAATCATCCTTTTTATTATGAAGTAGTAGATCCTGATCTACCTTCGGTAAAACGAAAATCTGAAACCATAACATTTATTACAAAACAGGATTTACCAGTAATGGTAAATGGATATGTAATCCATAGTATTGAAAGTTATAGAAGGAATGGAATGGACTATATAATGGTAGACCAAGAAATACCTAATAATAACAATTTAGGATTAAAATTATTAATTTCAAATAAAGATTTTAGCATATTAAGATCAAGAAATAACTATGAAAACTTCACAGAAGATTTAGGTAATGGATTAAAAAGAACATATTATCCTATTTGGGCAGGACATGCAGATACAAAAGTAGATAGCAACTCTTGGGATTATCGAGGTGAAGGTGCAGAAAAATTAATTTTTAGAAGTAGTACATATAAAGATGTATTATGTATCACAATGCCATAAAAGGGGTGAAAAAATGAAATATTTGATAGATAAGAAATACAGAGTTATATCTGTATTTCTTATTTTTTTAACTTTATTTAGTACAATTAATTTTCCTAGATTTGTACCTAGATCCTATGGAGATGAAGTTGTAACGACATATACAATAATAGATATTGGATATATTGATACTTGGACTAATTCAAAGGGGAATTGGATAAAGCAAACAACATATGAAGGGAAAAGGGTTTTAACTAAACCAGGAAAGTCTGTTGAATATGGGTTTAAAGTACCTATTCCTAAACATTTAAGAGAGAAAGTCTTTGATGTAGACGTTGAGTTTTACAATGGTAGTAAGAATGTTTGGGATAATGCAGATTTAAAAGCTGGAAGTACAAATCGACCTTACTCTGATTACAACCAACTATTTAAAGAGTCTAGCGTTAAAAATCTTACTGTACAAGAAGATAAATCTAAAAATGATGATAATTATGTATATTTCAAAATCAATACAACACTGAATGCTAATGAAGCACCATTAGATATAACTGAAACATGGCAAGCACCTTTGGTAACGGGATTTAGATACTATGCTACTACAGTCATTACTTTAACAGTAGAAGAACCTAATCCTTCTAGCATTAATGCAGATTTTGATGTTAAAAATGAAGTATATGAGTATCAAGATGTTGGTTACGTTGATAAATCTAGTGCTGAAAGTAGTCATATAGTTAAAAGAAAGCTTACTATAACAGGTAATGATGGATATAGTAAGACTATTGAAAATGAAGAAAGACCTGATATACAGCTTAAAGAAGGTGTATATACATTTAGGCTTGATGTAGAAAATGATGTAGGGCAAAAGGATTATCATATTGATGTTGTTCGTGTTATTAAGGAAAATATAGATAAGTCCCAGGAAAGTGATCCTATAGCTCTTGTTACTGCTCCTGATAGTGCTAATATAGGGCAAACATTCACAGTTAGTGCTAAAAGCAGTATGGCATCGGTAGGAGCTAAGATTATTAACTATGAATGGTATTTAGGGGATAGTCCTACAAGTCTTGCTCATGACCCAGTATATGATGGAATGGAAGAAATTAATGTAAGTTATGATGCAGAAGGAACTAAATATTTCCAGGTTAAAATTAAAGATACAGCTAAGAAAGAAGCTTTGTCGAATATTGCCGAAACGAAAATTAATGATAATACTCCCACTTCTGTAGAAGCAAATGTGGAAGCTCCATATACTGTATACGAAGGAGTACCATTTGATGTTACAACAGATGGAAGTATTGTAACTTATGGAGATCAGTCTATGTCAGCTAAAAGAGCTGTTAATGAAGGAATAGCAAGATATAGTTATAAAACATCTTTTAGGCGATATGGAAAGTTAAGAGCTGAAGGTGGAGAAATTTGGACTGAAGATTTAGGGTTACATACAATAGATTACACTTTAAGAACAAAAGATGGTAAAGATAAAGATACAGACACTATAAATGTGTTACCTACGCCATCTACACAGTTTGGTATAGGTGGTAGGAAAAAAGTAAATAGAAGGTTAGTATTAGATACTACAGAAACATTTGCACATATTAATTACCCTATAGTAAATTCAAAAACAAAGATTGTTATTGAAGATAAAGATACAGGAGAAAAAGTAATTGTTACAGAAGCTTCAAGTCCTGATACTACAAATATTAAAACAAAAGATTTTAAAAATGGGATTTTAGAATTTACGATTAAGAAAGTAGGGGACTATGAAGTAACTGTTACTACAGAAGATACAAGAGGTAAAAGTAGCACATTAACTAAGTCATTAAGGATTGATGAAGATTTAAATCCTACAGCAGACTATATTACTCCTGAAATAGTTTTCCGTAACACTTTAGGACAAGCTACAATCAAGATTACAAAGAATCATAAATCTCCTGATAATGATATTATAGGTACTCAAGTTTTAAGATATAGATATGATACCGATAAAGATGGAAAGCTAACTGATGAAAGCTATATTACAATACCAGCTTATGAAAATGAAGTTGAATTTACAGTCAGCCAGGTAGGAGAAATAGAAATAGACTTTTTTGTTCAAGAAGATTTTAACCATATACCTGAACATGTATCTGATTCGGATTTTCTATCACATAGAAAAACAAGTAAAGTTACAATAGCTAATATATCTCCAATAACTTCATTTAATTTAATTGAAAGAAGAAGCATAGATTTTGCTTTCTTTACAGATGATACAGCCGTTCAAGATACATTAAATCGTGCAAATAACTTAAAAGAAAGTTTAAATAATAATACTGAATTAATTGTTGATGTGAATACAACAGTAGATAGTGTAGATACCAGTGATAAGCCTGTAGACTATTATTTATTTCCAAATACATTATGGGAGCCAAAAGGAAATGTTGATTTGTCTCCTGGATCTAAAATTAAAACAAATAAGACTTTATGGGTAGAAGTTGCAAATAATAGGCATACAAACTTATCTGATGAAGAAATAGGCATATTTGCTGTTAACTGGGACTCTAATGAATATGTATATAGAGTAGATGATGTCTTTGGAATATCAAAATGGGATATAAGATCAGAGAGTGTTAAAGCTTTTGAAGTAGAAAACAACGGTAAAATAGAAAGTAGAATTTTTTATCACGATCGTTATAAAAATAAGTTAAAAGAGTTAGACATTGATAATGGAACAATAATTTCTACATTTGATATTAATTTTCCATTCAACGATTTAGAAGATTTAATTATTGATAGTATAGATAGAGATTTATTAAAAATATATACAGTAGAAGATGGAATACATAAATATGTTGAAATTGATTATTCAACTAAAGAAATAGTAGTTGAAGAAGAATTACCTGGAGAATATTTTGAAAAAAAAGATGGATATATTTATTCTTATTCTAGTGATAAATATGTATTTAACCTTCATATATATAGAACTAAAAATGGAAATACAAATAAAATATATACTGACGAAAAAAGTTTACACGAAATAATGTCTCAGGAACATCTTGATGAAAAACCTTGGGAAGATACAGGAAGTTATCGTAGAAGAAGTTATGGTAAAGATGTATTTTCAAACCCTAAAATTGTAGACAATAAGATAATTGTTCCTTATATGATGTCTTATGGATATAGGGTTAAAAGAAGAAATGGAGATTATAGTTATTATGAAGCAGGATTTTCTAATTACTTAGTCACTATGGATTTAGAAGGAAAAAATATAAAAGAAATAAGTAACTTAAAAGGGATATACGATGACTATAATGAAATACAAAGTGGAACTATGGAAATTGAACAAGTAGGAGATTATTATGTTATTGAATATAAAGGGATGATAGACAGGGATTGGAATACGAGTATTGTAGTAATTAATCAAAACAGTAAACTTCAATATCAAACTAAACCTGTATGGAGATACCCGAGAATATCATATGGACTTATAGATGGTAAAGTTCAAGGATCATTTTGGGATACGGAAGGTGGTAAACTTAATGGTAAAGAACTCGCAAGAATAGAAGGATATCATTTTCCAGGAGATATACCTTTCAAATATGAGAGAACCCAAAGGAACAATGATCCAGGAATTGCATCTTCTATTAACGGAGAAAACAGATATATGGTTATATTACACAGTGATGGCGACAAAGACACTGGGACGCTTTATGATATGATAGATTGGGAAAAAAATAACAATCCGACTTCTCTAAAATTCGGAAGAAGGCTAATTTCTGATGGTGATAGAGGACAAATCATATCAATAGGAAAAAATAAAGTGTTTATTGTAGCTGAAAATTCATCTAGTTTTTATGATTTTCAAACAAAAGAAACAATACCAGGTTTAAGTGGTGGACAAGGATTAGTTAGTGAAAGTGTAGGAATAGATTACATACTATCTCCTGATCAAAAGCACCATATGTATTTTTTATATGGTTATTATAGGTCTGCAACATCTATAATTCAGTATAAATATAGTATAGGTTTTCATGAAGATATTATGAATAAACTACAAAAATATGAATTTAGAGAAAACAGTAAAGATAATTTTGTAGTAATTAAAACTAAAGAAAATATTGATATTACAGAATCACAAAAAAATGAAATAATTAATTTAGCGAAATCTAAAAATGCAAAGATACTATTTTTAGGAAGTAGTAGTAATAGCACTATAGGACAACAACTTGCAAGTGATACAGATGGTATGTTTGAAATATATAGTACAGAAGAAGATGCTTTCGATAAGTTGAATAAGTATATAGAAGATACTATAACTTCTAAAGGTAACAATGTTACTATTAATGCAAAAGTAGGTCAGCCTATAATATACAATACTTTCTATGACGATTATGAGAAAGATCCAGCACATGAAGCTTCAGGAGAAAGATGGCAATATAATCATTATTATGCTCCTGATGGGAAAATAAACGAGCATAATACTTCAGATGATATAGATTCGTGGCTTACAAAACCGATAGAAGTGTTGAATAAAAGAGGAAGGTATTTAGTTACATTCATTAAGAAGGATGATCCAATTAAGGATAATGATAACTATGACGAATACAGAAAATGGTCTAAAACACAGCCTGTAGAAATTATAGTATCAGGAGAAGGGGAAAATGTTGAGCCTGAAGAAATAAACCCTACTATTAATATAGATGTTCAAGGAGAAGTAGAAGGGAAACTTAGAACATACAGAAGGGTAGATTTTCTAATAGATATTCTACCTGGTACTAGAAACCTTGATGAAGATACTTTAAATATTAGTTTTGATAAAGCTGATTATCTTCCATACACAAAACCAAATACTCTTAGATTTTCTAGAGTGTTTGAAAATACAGGTAAACATATTATAACAGTTTCTATTGATGACTTAGAAGGTAATACTTATACTGAAACAACTAACTTCACTTTATATAACCAAGAGAAACCAATTTCAGGATTTAATCTTGAAAGTGATGGAATTAGAAATGATGATGGATTAGTGACGTATAAAATTGATGATTTATCGCAGGAAGGTTTAAATCCTATAGGTAAAGTTGAATACCAATCTGAAGCTGATGATTATATTTTCAACGAAGATGGTACAATTCAAATTGTAGGCAAAAAAAGAATACCATTAGAAATAGATAATATGAAGCTTAAATTAAGTATAGGCGAATATAAAATTTGGCAAGTAGTAGAAGATTACTATGTAAATGGAATAGGACTTGCTGGAGAAGACTTAGACAAATACAGACAGTTCCAAACAGCAGAAGTATATAAAACTCTTACTATAAATAATGAAGCTCCAACACTAGAATATCAAGTAGCACCTAATCTTATTGTTGTAGGAGATACTGTAGGACATAGTATTAATATAACTGACGATACTTTAGGTGGAGATTATGCTACTTATCGTTTCACAAGAAACAATACATTTTACAGTGATTTTTACGAGCAAAATATAACACTTAAAAACTATGATAGCTCATTACATGAAAATGAAAATGCAGTAACAGATCAAGTAACAGAACAATTAAATAAAACAGGAAACTATAGTTTTTATGCAACAGCCCATGACGAAGATGAAGCTTCATCTAGTGAAGTGCATGGTGGTAATGTATTAGTTATGAATTTACCTATATCTGATTTTGACTTACAATCTCCAGGAGAAATTACTACAGAAGATACGGACCAATATTTTAAATCAGATAGTACAATAAAGCTGAAAAATAAAAGCTACAGCCCTGATTATTGGGGAACAGTTCAGAATCAAGGTATTGCAGAATATAAGTTAGAATTAAGAAATGTATCAGAAAATGAGTATCAAACTATTAAAGATTATAGCGATTTAAAAACTTATATTAATACAGTGACTTTACCTAACATTGATGAAGCAGGAATATATGAATTAAGACAAACTGTAAGAACTCCTGAAGGACTTGAACATGTGTCTACAAAGAAATTCACAGTATTAGATTTATATATGGATTCAGAAGTTACACCAGGAGAGATTTCATCTGGACAGGAGTATACGATTAATGCTGAAATATCTAAAGATGGACACAATGTTATAGCTTATATTCCTTACATGGAAGGGGACAATCGTTGGATAAACCTAGATAAAGTAAATGAAGATGCAGATAGCAAATATTTCTCTAAGACTATACAAACAGAAGAAACTCTATTAGATGATAACTATAACATTGAAATATATGGGATATATCCATTTAATACTGAAATTAAGCAAGAACATAATTTAAGGGTAAATACACCAGTAGAACTTAAAAGCACGATTACTCCTATAGCTACTGAAGAATATTCAGAAGTAATAACCAGGGGCGATGGAGAAAATGACAGTATAAAAGTACCAGCTTCAGAAAAAATAGAAGTTTCAGCAACAGTAGATAGACCTAATAAAACAGATGGAACACCTATTACTGTTAAATATGTAAAAGCTACATTAGAAGGCGAAAGTCCAATTACATTAACCTATAACATTGAAACTAATCTATATGAAGGTATTATTAATGTAAGGGAAACTAAGCCTGATGCAGACTATTCTGTAGTCATAGAAACTGAAATAGCAAATGGGAATAAGAATAGTAATAATCATAGTGCAGCTATAGATACACCGATTAATTTAAGTGGAAGTATCCCAAGTGATGTTGTAACGGATACAAGTATTCCTATAATGGCAACCACGACTAAATATGCGAATAGAACAAAAGTTATTTTGTTTAAGGGACAAGACTTTGAACGTACTCTAAATCTTAGTTCAACTAGATATGAGAATAAAAAACAGTGGCAAAAAGATTATTCTATTCCTTCTGATATACCTGAAGGAGAATATGTAGTAGAATTTAGAGCAACAACACCTAATGGAAATACAGAAGTTGTCAAAAAGAGAATAAAAGTACACACTTTGAGAGTATCAGCATATCTTATGCCTAATCCAGCTATGGCAGGAGATGAAATAATTTTTAATATAAATACAGAAGGTTATGCTGACAGAATTGAGATAGTTGTTGATCGGGACATAATTAATAAGGATAATAGAGTTGAAATGGGATATCCTAAACAAAACTATCCAATTAGATTTAATGTAAATAGTAATATAAATATTAAAACAGACATTCATAAATACACCCTATGGGTTAGTACAGAACAAACATTGACTAAAGATAATGTTAGGCTAAGGGAATCTTATAAGTTTATTGTACGTGCTTGGAAAGAAAATGCGTATAGAGAAGTTGAATTAGAACTTGATGTAAGAAGATCAATTCTTGATCTTTTAAAACCTGGAATTAAAAGTAGTAGATAAATTTAAATATAATAATAAAAAATAAAACTCCTTTAGAACTATCTAAGGAGTTTTATTTTTGTCTTATAAGAAGTAAATAATATATAAATTGGAGTTGATGACATGAATGGAAAGACTCATATTGCAATTGGAACTTTAGCTGCAGTAACTGTAGCACCAAAAATAGGAGTAGATATAGGTTTTCAGCTAATCAGTGGAGCAGCAATTGGATCATTATTATTAGACTTAGATCATCCAAAGGCCACTATAAACCAAAAAGTACTACCATTTAAAAATAAATATACTCACTTAATTGTGTATATATTATTAGGATTAATAACTTTAACAGGAATAATAGGCATTATTGGTATAACTAAATGGATACTAGGAATGTTTTTAGTTTTAGTAGGAATATCCAGACATAGGGGTTTTACACATGGCATCATAGGATTAAGTGTAATTGTATATCTGTGTTATCAACTCAATATAGTATATGGTTACAGTAATTTTAGTATAGGTTTATCGATAGGATCTATACTTCATTTAATAGCAGACTTATTTACAGGATCTGGAGTTTCATTATTTTATCCATTTAGTAACAAAAGGTTTTGTTTTCCCATTACTATTAAAACTGGTAGTACTGCAGAAAATGTAATACTTGTATTAACTAGTTTATCGTTGTTTATGTTTTTACTTTAGGAGGAAATTATGCAGAAGATATTACTTATAAGTGTGTGTTTATATTTAATATACATATCTTACAAAGATATCAAAACATTTAAAATAACGAAAAAAGATTTAGTTCCATTATTAATAGTATCAATAATTTACACTATATTTTATTCAATAAATGTTTTGGATTCATTTCAAGGTATGTTAATTGGAGCAGGTCCATTTTATATAATTGCAATAATTACAAAAGGAATAGGTGGAGGAGATATTAGGATTATGGCTATTCTAGGCCTGTTATTAGGAAAAGAGAAAATTCAACTTTCTTTAGGTATAACTTGTTTAATTTGGAGTGCTATATTTATATTATATAAGCTTATAAAAGGCTGTAATGGAAAAGATTATAAAGTCGCTTTTGCACCATTTATAACGGTAGGATGTATTGTTTCAATTTTATATGCATGAATTTATTTAAGTTATAATCAATAAAAAATATTAACTATATTGGATAAACATGGATTCGTTTGGTATAATATCCATACAGATTTTAATTTAATAACTTGGGGGGTTATATGTTTTAATATATAACTATATAGGAGGGCACTAAATGACAAGCAATTTAAGAGATTATTTTAAGTATAATACATTAACAACAAGTGAGGTGTCAGAGCTTTTACAAATACCTAAATCAAAAATATTATCAATGGTTGAGGAAAAAGTGATACAACCATTAAAAGTTTCTGCTGAGGGATTGTTGTTTTTAAAGCAAGATATCGATGGAATAATAAAAGATAGAAGTTTAAAGTTACCTATACATAGAATTCACTACAGAAACATTATGAATGATGGGACCGGATATACCAATAAAAGCATAGAATTTTTCGAAGAAAATATAACAAAACTAGGAAGAATAGAATCTATATTTATATATTTCAACTCAATAGATGCTGTTAAAGCAGGATTTTTTAAAATATATAAGAATGATGAAGAGTATGATTCTAAACATTTATATTCAGTGGATACACCGAGTTTTGTTATAAGAGATGTACAAGGTAATGAGATATGGTTAGGCGGTTGCAAGTGTGGCTATGGCGGAAAGGGTTCAGGAGGTTCAAAAACAATACTTAAGAAATTAGGGTTAAACCAAGATGTAATAGATTTAATTCCTTACTATAGAGTTATTAATATTTTCATCAATGATGATGGTAATATAGAAATTATTTATAACAATGGAATAGATAGAACTAGTCAAAATAGCCGTGTTGTAGATGATCTCGATGTAAGTGTACTATTTTCAAAGGAAATTAATAATTTAGTGTTAGTTCAGGAAGATTCAAGAATTTCAAAAAATAAAGCAATAGATATATTGAAAGGATTTAGAAGCTTTATCCCATTTCCGAAAAAAATATTATTATTACCAAGTTTTGATATGGCCGATAGATTGGGTTATGTAGTTGAAATAGATAGTAGGGACTATTTTTCTTTTTATAATCTTATCGTGGTGGATTCTTCAGGTAAACAACTTTGGGTAAATATACCATATAAAGTAGATGTTCCTATAAACAGCCAAGATGAAATTTGTAATATCTTAGAGTATTTAGGATTTGATGTTCCTGAAGAAAAAATGGCAAATAAGATTGTACATTTGTTTAATGCAGCAGTCAGCAAAAAGATAGACCCTGAACCTATAGTTTTTGAAAAACAAAAAAAGGTCTAGTTTAATTTTCTAAGTTAAATTTTTTATGTAGTAACTTGCAGTATATCTTTAATATCATTATTAAAATTAAAGATGTCTGCTTAATCTATTTTAGAATAAACTGTTATTTACTGCAGCTAAAGTTTTGTATTATTACAAAATAATGACTATATGCTATAATAAACTTATCCTTCCAGGAGCGAATGGAGGTGAGTATCGTTGACTCAGCAAACAAAAGACAAAGCAGAGAATATAGCAAATGTCCTAACAGCAGTCGCAGCTCTAGTCACAGCAGTTGCAACTCTAATAAACACAATAAAATAAGAAAGAAAAAAAAGCAGGTGCTGTCACACCTGCTTTTTTTTATATTTAATTTTGCATCGTTGACTCAGCAAAGTCAATTTCTTATTTATAGTATATCATATTTGTAAAAAATTATGCAAATATTTTCGCAAAAATTTCTGCTTAAGTTTTTGCGAAAATTCAACTAAAAACACAAACCCATAACACAATACATGTTGAAACAGAGTGTTTGATGTTTAAAAAATAAAGTCTAGAAATCGTTGTAAGTACGAGGCTTCAAATGTTACATATATAGCTTGAGTTAATTGTATAGCTATGTTACCAACTTAATGTAGGATAGTTTATAGTAATTTTAGTATAGGGTTATCAATAGGCTCCATATTTCATTTAATAGCAGATCTATTTGCAGGATCTGGAGTTTCATTATTTATTCATTTAGTAATAAAAGATTCTGTTTTCTGTTACAATTGGAGGGGCTATAGAAAATTTAATATGTGTACTAACTAGTTTATTGTTATTTATATTTTTAATATAATATGAAATTTATTTATTAAATAGTTTAATTTTTGTGGATGTACTTTAACTGAAGTAGATTATTTAATATATTTGCAGTGATAGGATCATATCATGTTAGATTATATAGAGGTTCTAAATGTGAGAAATGTTTTATTTTGTATATAAACTGAAGTTAAGTTGGTGATATTCTTTTTTTATTATATAACTTGTATAAAATGATATAATTCGACAAAAAAAACATTAAAAGTAATGTATCATGGTGAGAGTAGAAGTAGTAATAATAATTTTTTAAAGTTCAGATGATGTTTAATGACAAAGATTTGAATTAATAGAGAATTTAGAAAAAACAAGGGGGAGAAGTTATGTATATAAAAAGTCTAAAAATAGTAAACTTCAGGAAATTTGGAGATAAAAAAAATGTATTAGAACTAGTAAAGCCAAAATCTAGTCTTGAAAACAATAAAAGTGAGAATACAAATGTTGCGAAAGCAACAACATTAATTGTTGGGAAGAATAATTCAGGAAAAACTACTATTGCAGTGGCATTAAATAAAATAATAAAAAATGAAAATTTTAAATCTACAGACTTTAATTTTTTTATCTAAAAAGCTTATTAGATAAATATATACAAAATGAGTTTGAAACAATTCCAGTTATTGAATTTGAAGTTATACTAGGTATTGATAACAGTAGTGATAACTTAATTAATAACCTTGCTCCTTTTATTAGTATTGAAAATATTGATGAAGAGAATGAACATACTGAAATTCAAATAATATTAAAATACGAAATAAAAGAAGAAAATAAATTCAAAGAAAATGTTCAGTTAATTATTAATAAATATAATAAAGAAGATGAAACTCAATATAAATCCTTATTTAAGGAATTTTTAAAATTAATAGATGAAACGAAATTTCAGGTGAATTACTATAAACATAAAGATCAATCAACGCGTATAAGTAAATTTAAAATTGATCAGTTGATTAATATTAAGCCAATTACTGCAAATAGAGATTTAAATGATAACTGTTTATCTAAGACATTTAATAAAATTATTGCTTATAGATATAATCTAAAAGATAATTCAGAACAATTTACCAAACTAAATAAGCATATAACTGATATTAATGAAACTATAACAGAACAGATTTCGAGTTCTCATACAGATTCTATTAATGAAACATTATACAAAATTGAATCAAATAAAAAGTTAAAAGTAGAATTGAGTTCAGAGTTAACTTTTGACAAATTAATGAGTAATCTTATTCGATATGAATATGCTGAAAAAGAATTTAATATTCCAGAAGAGCAGTTTGGGTTAGGATATTCTAATTTGATGACAATAATAGGGCAATTGATTGAATACATTGATAAATATCAAGATGAAGATTATCAAGGAAAAATAAATCTCATATGTATAGAAGAACCAGAAGCGTTTATGCATCCACAAATGCAAGAGTTATTTATTAAACATATTGATGATGCAGTTTCTTATCTTTTAAAGAACACACAGAAAAAAATTAATAGCCAAATTATTATAACAACACATTCTTCTCATATATTAAACAGTAAAATTCATAGTGGTAATTCTTTTGATAATATTATATATATATTTGATACAGATAATTATTCTAAAGTTGTTAACTTAGATGATAAAAAAGTTAGAAATGATGAAATAGAAGAAAAAAATGAAAATGAGACAGCTGAAGAGTATAAAAGTAGAAAAACTAATGAACTTAAATTTTTGAAAAAACACATTAAATATAAGGTTTCAGAGTTGTTTTTTTGTGATGCAGCGATTTTTGTTGAAGGTATTACTGAAGAAACAATTCTTTCTTACTTTATTGATAGTGATAAGGAATTGAATAAATATTATATCTCTATTTTTAATATAGATGGTGCACACGGCCATATTTATCATCCTTTAATTAAATTATTAAAAGTTCCTACTTTGATTATTACTGACTTAGATATAAAAAGAACAGACCAAGAGAAAGAAGAATATACGCAAATAAAAACATTAGATAATAGATCAACAACTAACAGGACCATTATTAAGTTTAATAATGGTGATGATATTAGTAAAATAAATAAATGTTTTAAGGATGAAAATATAAATCTTACTTTTCAGAATAAAATAAATGGTTACTATGCAACTAGTTTCGAAGAATCTTTAATACTAACAAATTATAAAAGTGATATTATAAATAACGTTTTAAAAAGGATCAAAAAGCAAATATATGCTAACATTGTAGGCAGAGAAGAAGATAGACAAAATTTAAAAGAAAACTCGTATAAATTACAAAAAAAACTTTCAAATAGCAAAAGTAATTTTGCTAATGAATTACTATATGAAATAATTATAAATGATGACATTGAGAATAAGTTAAAGTTACCAAGTTATATAATTGATGGGCTTGAATGGTTGAAAAGTGAATTAAAAGGAGGTAACTAAAGATGAGTTTATCAAAGATATCTCCCACAGTAAAAGAAGAAGAGATAGCGATTCAAAATCAAATTTATAACTCCATAGATAACTATCAAAGTATTATTTTTAGTGCTGGTGCTGGTGCTGGTAAAACACATTCATTAATCGAGAGTTTAAAATATATTATTAAAAACTATGGAGACAAGCTAGAATACTATAATCAAAAAGTTATGTGTATTACTTATACTAATGTTGCAAAAAATGAAATAAAAGAGAGACTAGGCCAATCTGAACTAATTGAAGTATCTACAATTCATGATAGGTTATGGGCGTTAGTTAAAAATTATAATAATAAATTGATAGATATACATATTGAAAAATTAAATGATGAACTTTCTATTTTAGAGTTTAATTTGAATGAAAATCAAGATGAAAAGATAAAAAAAGAATTTGCAGTTTTTCGTAATTTATCTGACGAATTAAAACATTCATTTAAAAACTTAATGATATCCCAAAAAGATTTATTCTATAATAATTATAATAATAATGCAAAAGATTTTAAAGAAGTTTTTAGAGATTCATTAGAACAATATCCAAATATTTTGAAGAACGTTAAAAACTTTAAAAAAATTGTAAATACTATTATTAAAATAGAAAAATATTTAAAATGTATAGAGAATATTAATAAAAAAAATGATGGATATAGGATGATTAAATATGATTCCAAATATAATTCAGATATTCTTCATAGAATGATAATTAGTCATGATACATTATTAGAATACACACTAAGTTTAGTTGAAAAATATGATCTATTTAAACAGATTATAATAGACAGCTATCCATATATATTAATTGATGAATATCAAGACACAAATAATAGAGTTATTCAAATAATGAAGTATATTGCTGATTATGCTGAAAAAATAGGGCATAAACTTTTTGTTGGTTATTTTGGAGATGTAGCACAAAATATTTATAATGATGGAGTTGGAATTAAAATAAGCCAAATTCACTCAGGTTTAATTAAGATATATAAAAAACATAACAGAAGGTCGCATAAAGAAGTAATTGATGTTATTAACAACATTCGAAATGATGATATTGTTCAAGAATCTATTTATGAAGACTGTTCTGGAGGTTCTGTTAAATTTTATTTTGGAAAAAACGATGATAAACAAAAATTTATTGAAAAATATAAAAAAAAATGGAGAATTTCTTTAGATAATAAATTACATTGTTTGGTACTAACTAATAGACTTTTAGCCGAATTTAGTGGGTTTAAAGATGTTTATTACTGTTTTTATAATACCGAATACTACCAAAATAATTATGAACAGATAAATACTGAATTGATAAGTAATGATTTATCTAAACTTGGAAGTATTCCTAAATTTTTTTATAATATAATTAAGTTTAAGGTAGATTTAGAAAATCCTAGAAGTTTTATAACTAATTTAATTGATGAGGAAATATATTCTAAATTAACTTTTTCTGAATTAAGAGAATTAATAAGAATACTAAAAACTTTAGAAGGAAATTCTTTGGGAGAATATGTTAAATCAATTTTTCAAAAATATAAAGAAACAAAGAATAAATATTATAAACAAATGATAAGCAAACTAATGAATTTAGAAGTTAATTCTTACCAAGGTTTTTTTAACTATTTGATGGATGAATTATTTTATAATTTAAAAGATGAAGAGTATGTTGTTGCAAATGAAAAATTACAAAATCTCCTGAATGTTGACTTATATCAATACTTTTTATGGTACGAATTTGTTAATGGTGGATATGACGCCGATGTTAATTTTCATACATATCATGGTACAAAAGGGTCTGAATTCGATAATGTAATCATATTTATGGAAAATGATTTCGGTATAAGAAACAAAAATAAATTTTCTAATTTCTTTGGAAATTACAATAACATAGATTCTCTTGATACAAAAATGAGACAAAACTTTGATAATACAAAAAACTTGATATATGTATCATGCTCCAGAGCAATTAAAAATTTAAGAATTTTGTATCTTGATGATATATCGGATTTTAGTAAAGGTGTTGAAGCAATTTTTGGAGAATTTAAGGAATTTAAAACTTCCAGTGTTTAAAGAGTCCTAAATGTTAAATAAAAAAAGCTTTCAAGCATCACATAGTAGAAGAGTAAATTATAATAAGGTTTAATGAAATTATTTAATCAATTACAATAATGCTATAATTACTTTGATACATAAAATATAAAATAGATTAGATAGTATAACTTGTAAGTATTAATAAATGCTTTATTTATTATAATTTACTATGTTTACACTTAACTTTTAAAATATATTGTTGTTTTTTGTATAAAATTGACAAAATATAAAGGTCAAATTAAATATTTATAGAATAATAATGTTATATAAATATTAAAAGACAAGGTGATTTTATGGCGTATATGGTACCAGATGTAATAACAAATTATTCAACAGAAGGAGAGCAGAGGGTTTTTTATTTTTTAAAAGATAAATTACCAGATGATTATATAGGTTGGTATGAATTAGACGTGGAAGACAGGTATCCTGATTTTGTAATTTTAGGACCAGAAATAGGAATATTAATTTTGGAAGTGAAAGATTGGTCTGTAGATAATATTACTTCTTTTAATCAAGAATATTTTTATTTAAACTTGAACGGTGTAAGAAAGCAGTTTAGTAACCCTCAAAAACAAGGGAAGAACTTTAAAGATAAAATAGCAAATAAAGTAAAGAATTCTCTCAGATTACAAAACTTATATGAACATATTAGAATTAATAACGCTATTTGTTTTCCTAATATAACACGTGAAGAATATAGAAACTTGAAAGACTATAGTACAGGAGAAGAAGCCTCTAAACTTATAAAAGAAGAAATTATACTATTTAAAGATGATTTGGAGAATATAAATGAGCCTGATACTTTAAGACGTAGCTTAATTAGTTTACTTCAATATAAGCCTAGACAGAATTTATCATCAGAAGTTATAAATCAAGTAAGAGGAGCTTTAGATTCTAATATAATAGTTAAAGATAGCACATCGCCTATTATAAAAATGCTTGAAATTGAACAAGAACAAATCGTAAAAAGATACCCATTAGGGAATACTCTATTAAGAGGAAATGCGGGAAGTGGTAAGTCTGTTATTTTATATAAAAGAGCCAAGTATTTGTATCACAAATTTAATGAAAGTAGTATTTTAATTTTATGTTTTAATAAAGCATTGGCTGCTTACTATAGAGATAAAATTTTTAGCGATATCAAAGGAGTTAATGATAATTTAAATCCAAGAATATGTATAAAACACTATCATGAGTTTAGAAATGAAGATAATAAATATGATTTTATATTTATAGATGAGGGACAAGATTTCAAATTTAATTGGTATGAAAAGATAGAAAATAGCCTTTCAAAAAATCAAAATAGTCATGTTTTTATAGCTTCAGATGGAGCACAACTTATATATGATAGGAAGGAGTATAGCTACAAAGACATAGGAATTGAATTTGATCATACGATTACATTAAAAGATAACTATCGAAATACATCTGAAATATGCAGCTTTGCAGAGAAATTTCTTTTTACTGATACAGAAATTACAGGGGACTTAAATAAATCAGTTTACGATAATAAATATCTAACAAAAACATTAAAAAAATATAGAAATGGTAAACTACCAGTAGTACGTAAATTTAAAAGTACCGAAGAAGAATATGAGTTTATATCGTCTGAAATTACGAAGCTACACAAACAAGGAGTACAATATGCAAAAATAGGAATATTGATTTTTAGCAAGAAAGATTTTAGTACTATAAAACAAAAGTTTAATCAGTTTCCCCTCAATTTTATAAATCAACCTAATTCGAGTTATAAATTTAATGATAATAATGTTCAAGTTGCAGTTGTAAACAGTTCAAAAGGTTTAGAATTTGATTATGTATTTTTATGTGGATTTCACTCTAATCACTTAAATATACCAAGAGAGAAGAAAAAAGTTTATGTAGGAATGACAAGAGCTGTCAGAGAATTAAATATAGTATATTCTGAAACAAATGCGTCAGATATAACAGATTTAATAGAGACAGCTTATGAAGGTTTTAAAAATGAGAATGATACAGAAATCAAGCTTAACTATTATGAACAACTTATTCAAGATCAATATGAAAAATTACAGCTTGATAAAGAACTAATTGAAAGAGAAAGAGAAAGTATTGAAAAGGATAAGCTTGATATTGAGAAGAAGAAAGAAGAACTTAATATGTTAGGTACTGATTTAGCTAATAAAAAGGTTCAATTAGAAGAAGATAGATCTTTATTATTGCAAAAGGAGAAAGAGTTAGAAAGATTAATGCTACAAACTCAGAATGAACAAACAAATGTTAAAGAACATAGCAAAAATACACCAAAGAGAAAAAGGAAGTTTGCAAAGATAGCTGCAGTAATAATGATAGTATTTGCAGTAACCACTCAACGTGATATTATAATATCTAATATTTTAAAAAGTGAATACTTTAACCAAATTAGTGCTACTGCAGAACAAGAACATTTAATAGAGTTTGACATTGTGTCTATGGATGATATAACTAGTACATATACATATATATATATTGATGACGAGATTTTAAAAATTGATGACCAGGAGATGAAAGGATATTATAAAAATGGATTTAAGATGTATATTACACATTCAAATAATGAGGACTATATGTTAAATCTTGAAGGAGAATTTAAAGAACAATCTACAAGAGAGTACACTCATATTAATAAAAAGATACCTTTAAATTATAATAAAATAGATTTCCAGTTCTCCAATGAAGCTGTTGAAGTTTCAATGAACAACTTATCTTCTGAAAAGAATAATATAAATGAATATGTAGACTTTAAAGATGGAAAATTTATAATTACTTATGATTTAACAACTCATGAATTTATAAATTTGAATTAATATTAATAACTAAGTAGGTATTGTAGTTATATTACCATTATAAATTAAAAGAAAGGATTAGTATTATATGAATATGTATGATTTGATTAAGTACATCATTTGCGTATTAATGATTAGTCTAGTCCCAATATTCGCTATAACTGATTGGCAACTTCATAAAGGATATAATAGAAAACTTTGGAATAAGTGTATGTTTATTCTAAAATATTTTGTAGCAATAATACATGAATTAATAATGTGGATGATTATGATATTTAATACCATAATATGTAATAACATAATATATAGTAAAAAATTTGGAGAGTTCTATTGGTTTAAACGTCAAGAAGTTCATTTAAATCTTAATAAAGCAAATATAGGTTCATTTAGAAAATTAAATAATATAACAAGAGTGAATGATTTATTAGATAGTATAAAGAAGTGTATAGAGAATGATATAGATGCTTTCAGAAACATTGATATATTAACAATTAGAACTCACAACAGAATGTTTGAAAATAATTATATAGATACTATTCGATTTATTACTTATAAAAAAAATAAAAGAGTGAAAGACACTAGACGGTTTCAATATATGTTATTTGAGATACCTTATAGATCATTAGAATATATATCAGACCGTAGCTATTTTAATAAATGTCGAAATGTTGAGGAATTTTATTATTATATAGATGTAAAACAAATAAGAGAGCATGTCTACAGAGGGAAACTTAAGTCAGTACAAAATTTATAAAGGATAGAAAAAATTTTATTAGTGTGAGTATAAGGAAATAATTTATTATGAAAGAATGGAAGAACTCTAAAGATTTAGAGAAATATTTCTTTTTATAGTTAAAAATATTAATATAGCATGAAACATAAATAAAAAAGGTTATGATATAATAAACCTATCCTTCCAGGAGAGAAGGGAGGTGAGTCACAATTGTCTCAACCAACACAAGACAAAGAGTACATAGTAAAACTTATAACAGCAATCGCAACTTTAATTACAGCAATAGCAACACTAATATCGGTAATAAAGTAGAAAAAGCAGGTGTTCGCAGCACCTGCTTTTTCTTTTAGTCACAATTGTCCCAACACATATTTAATTAATATGTTTCTTATTCATAGTATACCATATTTATAACTTTTTACACAATAAAATAGAAACTATTTATAAACTCAATTTAATTATGGAACTTTTTAAGAATATAAATATTTTATTTGTTTCAAAACCTACGGTATCTGGAATAATACAATTTTCAATTATGTGGGGAATTATTGGCTATGTATATATAAAGAATAACCTTATATATATCAACCCTATTTTAAATATTTTATTCAAATATAATATTTATGAAGCTAAGATGGAATATACAGACGAAGAGAGTAGCATTACTTTTCATGCTAACATTTTAAGTAAAAAAGATGAATATATGTTTAGTTCAAATAAAGAAGTATATGTAATTAAAGAAAGCGATAATTTATACATTGAGGGAGGATGGAATGGTAATTAATAGAAATATTAACGAATATGATCGTCAAAACAAATTACTAAAATACTACATCAACAAAAACATGTCATCATCAAAAATAAAAGAACTGATAGAAATTTTTATATTTTCACAACTCTACAAATTGTTTGATGAGATGGATATAGAATTTTTTACTGTATGTTACTTCCTTAAATATTTTGACCATAAGTTAGGGCAGTTTCACAAAGAGTTATTTTAAGAATTAAACTATATGTTAGACAATAAAGGGTTGATTGAAACTTTTAAACTCCTAACAGAGAATGGTAAAAGTATAATCAACTCTTTTTTATTTATTATCTATTTCACTTTCCATAACAAATCCTAATTTACATTTAATGTATCGGCAGCAGAGCAGATTTCATTACTAATTCTTGATATTATAAAAAATAAACTTGAAAATAATTAATTGATAATTGAGGACTTTGGGATTCATAAAGGTAATATATGGAATAATGATGAAATACAGATTAAGGATAGAGCTGTCTTAGATGCTTATTTAATGATTTGACAGATTGAAGATGTAGTTGAAACTGCGTTAACAAATATACCGAATAATATTCAAAACTATAGAGTAAATAAATTGGAGGAATTTTGTTACAATCTAACATCTATATTATAGAGAATGCAACGTGATGGGAAGAATGGAATTTGGGCGTTTATACTAGGAAGCACCTACAGACCAACATTGGTTGAAGGAGAGTTTAACGGTATTGTGTCAAACCCTTCATGGATGACAATGAGTAAACTTCATGAAAATCCATATAAATCAGGTCTTGTGACTAGGGCATTAGACTACAATATTAAACCTGGGGGAGGTGCTCATCATCACGTAGAACTTGCAACAATATTTTTGATACAATCTATAGAACACTATCTTTCTCCAGATTCAAAATTTGCATGTGTTATGCCAGATAGCTTATTAAATAGATACCACCATTAGCATTTAGAAAAGAAGAATATAGAAAAGCAATATATCCAATTGACATTAATACTCGAGAAATATGGGAAGTAGATCCTACAACATTCAAGAACAAAGCGATTGTTATATTTGGAGATAATGATAAAGAAGTTTGTACGACTCCAGTCATTCCAGGGAAATTAGTTTTCATCGAAACAGATGTAAGTAGTGAGTATAGACTATTAAAACAAGGGAAAAGAAGTGCGTGGTCAAATAAACCTGGTGTGGAAGAAGTTACAGAAGTTTTGGATCAAATCCCATTTTTACAGGGGGCAGATATAATGCCCAGAAAAGTTGTTTTTTACCTCACCATGTAATCTCTTTTAATGTTTTGCAACCGACGGATGCATTTTTGTGATCCGTCTTACTTTGAAACGGATGGTTATAGGTATGTATTTAAAGAAAAATACCATATATTACATAGAGATCTTCTAAGTGATATAAACGGTAAGTTTCTTCTAACAATCAATGCCTATCCCAAAGTAAGGGAATAGTATAAATCTTTTAATATTATAGAAACTGAAGTAAATTATTTAGTTGCGAAACAATCAAAAGCAAGAGGAAAGTATAAAGAACTTATCATTACAAATTACACACCCATTTGTGCTACTCTTTAAAGTGGATATTTATCTATATATTGGTTAGTTACCCTAATTAACTGAGAAAAGTACTGCTATTTGACAGTGTATTTGTTGTATCTAACTAAATTAAAATGCAGTGCATTATAACTAAAATGAAAATAAATGATGAGTATAATAAAAAAAATTCCTATTATAAATATGCATAGAATGGGTGAATTTAACAATAATTATGAACACATTAGAAATAAATATATTTTTCTAACATTCATATTTTTTGAATTTTACAGCAATTACGACATTTTTTTCAATAACTATATTATATAATATTAACTAATATTATATAAATATATTATTATAGGTCTTAAATATTAACTATTTAAAGAGGGATACGATATGTTAGATGGTGTATCAATTAGTAAACTAAATAATCAAATTTCTATGTTACAGGTAGAGCATGTAGATGTAAGATTAGAAGAGATCCAGACTGAAGCACTAGCCTTCAGAAATAAAACACTAGAAAATATGACATTTTCTTATGATGTTGGGGGGGCTGTAAGGGTTTTAAATAATAATAACCAGGCATTCTGTTCTTTTAACAACATGTCTGAAATTGGTAATGTTTTAAAAGTAGCTAAAGAAATCACCGCAAAATTAGATTCTAGGAATAATATTAATATCCCTAAAAATGTTGATGTATATTGTGAACAAGATAAAAAAAAGAATGCAAAAGACTTTTTTAAAATAAAAGATGTTCTTGAAAAATATTATAAAGAGCTTATGATGAATCCTGTTGTCAAAAATGGTTTTGTGTTATATGTAAATAGTTATACTAAGAAAACTTTTATTAATAGTATTGGTTCGAAAATAATACAGAACTTTCAGGATGGTGGAGTACATTTAAATATAACAAATAATAATAATGAAAATTTTGATATTTCAATTAAAGATCCCAAGATATATTTAAATATTAATAGACTTAAAGAGCAAGGAAGAATTTTACTAGAGCGTGCAAGTCGTAAAGTAGTAGATAGTGTACAACCTGACAACTATACTGTGCTATTAGATCCAATAATAGCAGGAGTTTTCATTCATGAAACTTTCGGACATATATGCGAGGCAGACAATCTGTTAGCTAATATGCGATTACAGAAGTTTTTCAAAATTAATGATAAAATCCTAGATAATCAGTTAACGATCATTGATGATCCTACTATACCAGGTTTCAGAGGGTCATATAGATATGATGATGAAGGTTGTAGAAGTCAAAGAACAGTTATTCTAGATAAAGGTATATTAAGAAACTACCTACATTCATTTAATACATCTCATATATTCAAACATAAGCCTACAGGAAATGCAAGATCAGTTTACTATACTTATCCTCCAATAGTTAGAATGTCAAATTTTGTGGTTGAATCACAACCTAATCAAGTAGAGGAAACAATTAAAAATATTAAGAAGGGCATTTACGCCTGTGGCGTTCAAAGTGGGCAAACTCGATTAAACACTTTTTCTTTTCTACCCAAAGATATGTATTTAATCGAAGATGGACAAATTACAACTCCAATTAAACCTACCTACATTAGTGGGGATTTTTTTGAAACGATAAAATCGATTACTGTCCACGATGACTTCATGTGGAATATGAATGGTGTATGTCATAAGGGGCTTCAGAAATCATTACCAATTGTAATCGGATGCCCAAGTATTAAGTTAGAGAATATCTTTTTAGGGGGGGAATAATGTGGACTTAGAAAAAGTCGTAGAATTAGCTAAAAACGTAAATGGATTAGAGTATTATTACCTTTCTAAGAATAAGCTTTCAATAGAAATCAGTAATAAGGCTATTAATAATATTACGAATGTACTAAATGAAGGCTATGCCTTTAGATTACTAAATGATAGGAAAATGGGATTTTCCAGTAGCAATGTTATGGGAGGCCATAATAGTGCATATGTACAAGCATTAAAACTATCCCAAAATGGGATACCTATTAATATGAAATTTGCAAAAAATACAGGTCAAATTAATGATAGAGAAGGTGCAAATGAGCAGATTTTAAATTTAGATATTAATGGATTACTGATGGTTGGAAATAATGTTTTAAATAGTATTTATAAAAACAAAAATTTGAAGATTCGTATAGAAAAAGAAATAATAAAGCGAAAAGTAATTAATAGCAATCTAGTAGATTGTAATAGTGAGAAGGCCATTATTAAAATATATCTTACCAATATACAAGAAGGAAATAGAGATGATACATTACATACTAAACACTTTTATGGAAACTCATTAGAAACTCTTAGTAATTTTATTGATAAATTTAATTTACAGATGGATATGCCTGTTAAAAAAGAAAGTATAACGGAAGGTATTTATGATGTTATATTTTCACCGAGTGCACTTTTTCCTATAATCTTGTCTTTTGCAGAATACTTTAATTCCAAGAAAGTATTATCAAAATCATCGAAATTATTTAACAATAAGATGAACATTAACTTAGATAAAAAATTCAATTTATATGATGATCCATTATTAGATATCTCACCTTACAAAGAAAAATTTGACGATGAGGGTATAAAAACAATGAAAAATACACTAATTGAAAATGGTGAAATTAGGAGCTACTATTCTGATTTATTAAGTTTAGCTAAGTTTAATTTAAACAACTCAACGGGTAATGGCATACGTAGAAGGGGATATAAGAGTATGCCTACACCAAACTTTATTAATCTATCAATTGGATCTGGTGATAAAGGCAAAGATGATTATATTAGGGGAGTTAGACAAGGCATATATATTGATAGATTAATGATAACAGATGACCTACTAATAAAGAATGGTATCTTAAATGGAAATGTTGATTTAGCGTATAAAATTGAAAATGGCGAACTTACAAGAAAAATAAATAAAATAAGTATTAAAACAGACATATTTAATTTTTTTAATGATATAGAGTTTAGTTTAGAAAAGGAATTGTTATTTGGGTGTGTATATATTCCCTATACTTTTAAACCAAAATTTAAAGTTTATTGTAAGTAAATTAGTTTTTTGGACGAGTATAGCTATAGATTATTTTACTGGGAGGTGAATAAGATGAGAGAATTTGAAATACCAGAATTAATTTCTTACTCTGAAGAAGAAGTAACTAATAGTATTAGTGTATCCGCATGTTAATGCTAAATTTTACTTAAGTGCTATTAAAAAACTATTTATTATAAATATAGTTGGAGGTGAATCGGATGAGAGAATTTGAAATACCAGAATTAATTTCTTACTCTGAAGAAGAAGTAACTAATAGTATTAGTGTATCTGCATGTTAATTAAAATCTAATAATTAAATATAAATAGCTATACTTGTCTAAAATTATATACTTTGTAATATGAATAAAATTAATAAAATCAAGGAGTTGATTTTAATGTTAAAGATGAATCCTCAGTATCAGATGTTAGATGTAGAAGAAGATAATATATTATTGTGTGATAATAGTGGAAATATACATGCTATGAATGAGTCCGCTAAATTAATTTTTGAGCTATGTACTAAAGGAAAAACTACTAAAGAAATTAGTGATTGTATTAAATCTAATTTTAGTGCACAAATGAATATTGAAGAAATTGTGGATAATTATATCAATCAATTAGTAAGTAAAAATATACTTATATCAGAAAAATAATCATTAGAATATAAACTACCTATTATTACTAATATATTACAATAAAAAGGAGTGAGGTAGATGAATAATATCAATGATTTTTCAATATTAAAATTGAATATCCATGGATATAAGTATGAAATTCATGTTGAAAATAAATATAAGGCAGAATTACTAAAATATTACGATGATGAATTTATATATGAAGGTGAAGATGTAGAACTAATATTTAAATTCTATATAGATACTAATGATGAATTTTCAAATGAGTTTAAGAGAACTGAAGGTGTTGAGATTAAATGGCAGGATGTTTATTTTATTGATCATGGGAAAGAAGTTCAATACTTAATACCATTCTTAGAATATCCACCAGTATTGATTCACCAAATTATTAATGGAACTAGTAGTGATAGACTAGTTAAATTTGGTATTATGCCTCTTCATGCTGCAGCAATTTCTAAGAGAAAAGAAGCTCTAATATTAGTAGGGGAGCAAAAAAGTGGGAAAACAACACTGTCGCTTTCATTAGCACAACATGGGTACAATTATTTTTCTGATGATATAGCTTTACTAAATATTAATTCAAAGGAAATTGTACCATACTATCGTGGAATTAATCCAAGGGAATCTACTATTAAAATGTTTCCTTTTCTTAAGGAACAATCATTTTCACATCCTTACATTGACTATGATGATAGGGATCAAAGATGGAGTGTTGAACTCAAAAAGGCATCTGGAATAAAACTTAGTCAAAAAAGTAGTTTAAAATATATAATTTTTCCTAAATATAAACCATGCCAATCATTCCAATGTAATAAATTGAGTAAAAGCAAGGCTATAGTTATGCTACTAAATAATATGAAGGTGGTTCCTACTGCACTTATGGGGAGTTCTGTTATTAATGTATTAAATAACTTGTTAAATAATACTGAGATATATTCAATTAAATACTCAGATTCAAATAGTGCCATAGAATTTGTAGACTCTTTGTATGGGAGTGATAAAAGTGAATGCAGTTAATAGGCTAATAGCAGATATACTTTGCAACAAAGTTAACAGTGAAAATTTAAGTAAGATTAATGAAAAGCAGTGGGATGAAATTATTACAAGGTCAGGTAATTTAGGCGTTGATAATATAATATATTACTACTTAAAAAATTATAACTTAATACCAGAAAAATATTTGAAGCATCTAAAAATAAGATTCAAGCAAATACAAATATTAAACTATTTACAAAAAGTAAGCACTATTAAGCTAATTAAAACATTAAAAGATCATTTTATAAGAGCAATTCCTTTTAAGGGAATCTATTTGTTAGATAGCTATTACAAAGATTTAGGCATTCGTTCTATGGGAGATGTCGATTTGCTAATAAGTAAAGAAGACTTGCCGGAGGTAGAAAAGATAGTAGAAGATTTAGGGTTTTCATATAAACCTGAAAATTGTACAAAAGAATGGTTTGATAAAAACTATTATAGGAGTGGGCTTTATACTAAAGGTCTAGTAGAGTTAGAAATTCATTGGGATATTTTGCCTAATAAAAATCCATTAAATTTTAGAGTACAGGATATATGGGAAAATTCAACATCAGATAGATTGTTTGAAATAAATGTTGAAACTATGCCTTTAGAAATTCACTTGATATACTTATGTATTCATGTTTCTTATTGCCACTTCTTTAATCATAATAGTATTAAGCGATTATTAGATATTCATCATATAGTATCAAAATCTACGATAAATTGGAAAGATTTAATAGCTAAATCAATAGAGTACAAAATGGAAAACTTTGTAGGTATAACTTTAGAATGCTGCAAAAGAATTTTTGAAACCCAGATAGATAACCAAATTATTAAAAATTTGATTTCAGAAAAAACACTTAAAATGTATGATCAAATTATTTCTGTAGATCAGCTATTTGAATCCCGAAAAGAAGAAAATCCAGATGTTATAATGATTAATCAAAGACTAATACAATTCATTGGAATGAACGAAAAGTTTGAATATATAAATCTGCTCTCTACAGATAAAGCTGCTAGTGGCAAATGGATTTCTGCACTATATAGAGAAAATCCAAATTCTGATAAAGTTCTTGAGTATAACTGGAAGTATTTCAAAGAAATAATCCCATTATATTACAAGTTGTGTGAACATGAGTCGTAAAAGTAAAACTTTATTATTAGTACCTCCTTATTGCTATCCTTTTTCGCCATCGTTAGGGGTTCCGATGTTGGTAGGATATTTAAAAAGTAGAGGTTTAGATGTAGAGGGGCAAGATTTAAGTATTGAATGTCAAGAATATTTTTTAGGAGAAAAATTTCTTAGGAGGATAATTCCTAAACATGATGTCTCATCAAATGAATTTATATCTAATGTACAAAACAGTATAAATAATTTAAGGGATTCAAAAGTTATTATTAGTAAATATATTCAATCAATAAAAACAATAAATCAAGCTTATAATTATATATCTCAATA
Source organism: Alkaliphilus sp. NP8 (assembly GCA_015978205.1). Taxonomy (GTDB): domain Bacteria; phylum Bacillota; class Clostridia; order Peptostreptococcales; family Natronincolaceae; genus Alkaliphilus_B. Next base: position 61,801 of record JADWMM010000031.1, read on the forward strand.
TTATTCCAAATTTAAAATGGATATATACGAAGTAATTTTAAAAGAAAATCAAGCAAATAGTTATAGCATTAGAGAATTAATAAATGATCGGAGAAATAATCCATTTATATGTTTCTATGAAGATATGAATATAATCGAAGACCTAATTAAGGATAGGACAATTATAGGTATCTCTATATGTAATCGATCCCAAATCATTCCTGGCTTAACACTAGCTAAAATGATAAAAGAACAATATCCCCAAAAACATGTATGTCTTGGTGGTTCGTTTCTATCAATAATTAAAGAAAGTTATAATGATTGGGGACATTTATTTGATTTCTTTGATTCAATTATAGTTGGAGAAGGCGAAGAAGTTTTAAATAAGTTAATAAGATATATTGAAGATAGTGAAGATTTTTCTCACTTAGAGAATGTAATTTTTAGAGATAAGCTTAATAATGTAGTTGCAAATCTCAACAAGAATATAAAAAATAGAATTAGTATAGCTATACCTGATTTTACTGGTTTTCCATTGGATAAGTATTTTGTGCCGGATAAGATTATTCCATACGTAATAAATAGAGAAAAATGCATTTGGAGTAAATGTGCTTTTTGTGTACATGATCATGGCATAACAAATTTATTCGAAAAAAGAGAAATTGATCAAATTATTGACGATATACTAGTGTTGAAAGAAAAATATAGAACAGATAAGTTTGACTTTATAATTGAAAATGGTTTATCACCAAAATTTATGGTTAAATTCTCCCAACGGCTAATAGAAAGAGATGTGGGTATCAAATGGAGATCCCACTATAGGATTCAAGAGAGTGTGGACTACAACACGATGAAAAAGGCAGGGTGTATAGCTTTATATTGTGGTGTGGAGTCTGGTTCACAAAAAATTCTTAATAAAATGGATAAAGGATGCAAAGTCAGTGTTTATAATGAAGAAATTAAAAAAATGAATGATGCTAAAATTTGGGTTCAGATTTCTCTTATCGTTGAATTTCCTCACGAAGAGCCAGAAGAATCTATTAAAACTTTCCAATTCATTTCTAGTAATAAAAATGATATTAACTCAATAAAGGTAAATAAATTCGTCTTAAGTAGAAATTCAGTGATTTGGAAGAAGCCTTGGCTTTTTAAAATAAAAGTAATTAAGAATGATAAAGATGATATGGCGATAGATTATGAGTATAAATTAGAAGGAAACGTAACACCTATCATTAAAGCTGAGAAATATGATGTTTTAATAAGTAAATTATATCCTGATAAAGTAATATGGGGAAATATCCCGGGAACAGCTTTATTTGCATTCTTAACTAGATATAAATCTTCTCATGAAGCAAAAGAGTGTTTTATACAAGAAGCAAAAAATTAGTTAAATAAAAAGTCGAAATGATAAAAATAGATTTAGGAGGTTTAGAATATGATAAAAGAATTATATGATCAGTGTTTCTCTCTGGATTACAGTGATATCAAAGTACCGATGGGATTAACAACCCCCCCTAAGCTAAAAGATGATATGCAAGTTGTTTTCAAAGGGAATAAGGGGTGGCTATTTGACTATCACAATAGCGTCTTATATACATTAAGTCAGTTAGGGGCACTATTTGTTTATGCACTAATGCAGGATAAATCGTATGAAGATATTGTAAAATCAATAAGTAATTATTATGATATAAATTCATACATAGTAGATTCGGATATACAGAGTTTTTTAGTATCTATGCATAAAAAAGATTTACTTAAAATAGGCAGTATCTAAATTATAAGGGGGTCAAGTTTTATGAAAACTCTATTTTTATCTCCAAATGGAGACATATCTGATTCAAGATATATGAGGATACCTTTAGGAATTTTATACATTTCTTCTGTTTTAGAAGAAGATAACCATGAAATTAAAGTTGTTTGTGATGACCTTTTTAAGTACACAGACGAGCAAATAAAGGATATTATTAGGGTTCAAAAACCTGAAATAGTAGGAATAACAACCGTTACGTGTAACTATAGAAATGGAGCTAGGTTGGCTCGATTAATTAAGGAAGTTAGTGAAGATATAATTGTAATTATTGGAGGAGTGCATGTTTCTTTTACTTATAAAGAGACATTGAAAGAATACCCTGATATTGACTTTGTATGTATAGGTGAAGGGGAAATCACTTGTAAAGAGTTGTGGAATGAATTAGAGAATAATAAACACAAAGAAGTTCCAATTGATCATTACTCAACAATCAAGGGATTAGCTTTTAGAGATAACAATAACAATATTATTGTAACTGAACCTAGAGGGTTTATTCAAGACTTAGATTCTATACCTTTTCCTGCAAGACATTTAGTACCTGTTACAGAATACCAAAAATGTAATGTAGAAGCTCATATTTTTGCAAGTAGAGGCTGTGCATTTACTTGTAAATTCTGTCTTCTGCCCAAAACGGAAGGTAACTTCAGAAAACGAGATCCCAAAAATGTAGTAGACGAAATTGAATATCTTTATAAAACTTATAACTATAGAGTATTTAAGTTTGTTGATAACAGTTTTTCTACTGATAGAGAAACAATAATTAAAATTCTAAATGAAATAATGTCACGAAATTTAAATATTATATGGAGATGTCAGACAAGAATAGATTTACTTGATGAGGACATAATGACTCAAATGATGAAAGCAGGGTGCAAAGAAATACTAGTAGGTATTGAATCAGCATCTGACAGAGTTTTAAATGAGTTATATGGTAAAAATCTAAATGTAAATATTATAAGGGGGATTTTTAAGCAGGCTCGTGAAATGGGATTAGTTATGACACCATCGTTCGTTATTGGGCATCCTGATGAAACTGTTGAAGAGTTAGAAGCAACAAAAGATTTCATTGTTGAATTATACAAGGATAATTACAGACACCCTAGAATGTGTTATCTAACTGCTTTTCCGGGAACAGCAATTTCAGACAGTGTTTTCGGTGGTGAGTTAAATTCTTTTATGGAAATATTTGATTGGGATAAATATACTCATATTTGCCCTACGTTAAGAACTAGATACATGTCAAGACATGAGCTAGCACGAATCTATGTTGAAGCACTAGCAGAAATTACTGATGCGAGTAAAGAAAGAAAAATGAGACTATGGCCAGAGGAAGAAAGTATAGATCAATATAGTGCACCTAAGGTAATGTTATATGAAATGAAGGAAGGAATTATAAGAAAAAACAAAATAAGAATTCAACACTTAGATTTGGGTATGGAAGTAGGGAAGATATTATAATGCGAAAAGTAGCATGCATTGGGGCATCTGTTGTAGATATACAAATTTTGGAATTTGATAAATTTCCAAACCAAGAACATAGGTTTCAAGTAATTAAAGAGGTTGTTTGGAATACTGGCGGATGTGCTTTAAATACATCCATCAACTTATCTAAACTAAGAATAGAAACGGATCTATATAGCAATATAGGAAATGACGCTATGGGTGATTGGTTATTAGAAGAATGTAAGAAAAAAAACATAGTAACTGAAGAAGTATTTAGAAGTAATTGTAATACGTCATTTTCAATAATTACCATTGAAGAATCTGGAGAAAGAAATATATTACATTATCCTGGGTCTAATGAAGAATTAAGTATGCAAACATTAGATTTAAAGCAGTTTTTGAAATACGACGTAGTGTATATTGGTGGTGTTTATGGATTAAAACAATTTGACCTTGAAATTTCAAATTTTGTTAAAAAAATGAAATTAATAAATGAAGATATTACAATTATATTAGATGTAATTTACAATAAAGACATAGTTGATAGTAGCTTACTAGATAATGCATTTCCATATATCGATTTCTTTATTCCTAATTTTGATGAAGCCAAAAAACTCAGTAATAAAGACAATTTAGCTGATATAGGAGAATATTTTATTAATAAGGGAGTTAAAAATCTAATAATAACTCTAGCTGAAGAAGGGGTAGTTATCTTTAACAAACAAGGTAGTAAAAAGATAAAAACAATTCCTGTTAAAGCAATTGATAGTACAGGAGCGGGAGATGCTTTTTCAGCAGGTTTTATAGCAGGAATAGTAAATGACTATAATTTAATTGATTGTATTACCCTAGCAAACAAAGTAGGTTCCATCAGTACAATGTCCTATGGTGCCTCTAGTGATTTGTTAAGTTGGGATAAAATTAATAGCTTAAATCTATAATTTCAAAAAGAGGTGATAAAGTCAATGATTAACGAAAAAATAATTAGTTTAAAAAAAATGGCGAATAAAATTAGAATGGATACTTTTAATAGTGTTATTGCTGCGAGTTCAGGGCATTTAGGTGGAAGCCTATCTATTATTGAAATATTGACAGTATTATACTTCGACGTAATGGATTTAAATGAAATGAAAAATGAAAAAGAAAGAGATAAACTTGTTTTATCTAAAGGTCATGGAGTACCTGCTTTATATGCAACATTGGCTAACAAAGGCATTATCGATAAGGAACTGTTAAATACCCTAAGAGATATTAATAGTCCACTTCAAGGACATCCCGACTGTAGAAAAACTAAAGGACTTGATGTATCCTCAGGATCATTAGGACAAGGGTTATCGACAGGCTTAGGAATTGCATTAGCTCAAAAGTTAAGTAAACTACACTATAGAACATTTGTAATTTTGGGAGATGGAGAAATCAATGAAGGTCAGGTTTGGGAAGCTGCAATGTTTGCGGCTCACTACAAAGTCTGTAATTTGATCGCAATATTGGATGTAAATAAACTGCAACTAGATGGAGCCACTAATAAGGTTATTTCTCTTGGAGATATTTCAAGAAAATGGAAGGCATTTGGTTGGAATACCATAGCTGTAGACGGGCACTCAATCGAAGATTTATGCTATAAATTTAATACAATTCCTAATAATGGTCCAACTATAATTATAGCAGATACAATTAAGGGAAAAGGTATTTCTTTTATGGAGAATAATGTTGAATATCATGGAAAAATTCCAAATGATCATGAGGTGCTAATTGCAAGGAAGGAAATTGAAGAGGAGGGTAATATGTGGAGCATATGATGACTGTAAATGAAAAATATGGGGCATCATTATTGGATTTAGCCGATAGACAAAATTTAATTGTAATAGATGCTGATATATCAAGAGCCTCAAAAACTTACTTTTTTAAAGAAAAGTATCCAGACAGATTTTTTAACGCAGGGATTGCTGAACAAAACATGATGTCTATTGCATCTGGAATTGCAACAATGGGGTACATACCTATTACCCATTCATTAGCTAAATTTATAACCACTAGAGCGCTAGATCAGATAATTAATGGTATAGCTTATCCAAATCTTAACGTTAAAATGGTAGGAATTTACGCTGGTTTATCGATAGGAAAAGATGGGGCAACTCATCAGGCATTAGAAGATATTGCAGTATTAAATACTATTCCTAACATGACAATTGTTTGTCCTGGGAGTATGGAGGAAGTAGAAGAACTATTGAAACAATCTCTAGATGTTAACCAACCAACCTATATTAGGCTATGTGCAGGATTAACACCAAAGCTTGCCAACGATTACATTAAATTTGGAGAGGCAAACAGATTAACAACTGGCACAAAAGTAACCGTTATTTCTACTGGAGTATTAACTGATTTTATATATGAAGTAATAACTGAAAATAATTTAGTTGATAAAGTAGAACTAATACACATACATACAATAAAGCCTATAGCAACAGATACTATTGTGACAAGTGCATTAAAAACTAAAAATGTTTTGACTATTGAAGATCATAATCTAATAGGTGGATTAGGTAGTATTGTAACAGACGCATTATCGAAACATTATAGTGAGGTTCAGATAAAGAAGATAGGTATCAATGATGTATTTGGCTGCTCTGGGAGCGTTGAAGATTTATACCATAAATATGGATTATCAAAGAAACATATCTTAGAATATATAACAGAAGCCATAAAAGCTATTTAAATTATATTTAGTTGCTTACTAAAGGTCTATACTTTCATTCATAGTTTTGCTTATTTTTATAGTCTAATATAGTTAAAGGGGGATCAAATGAATATTAGAAAAGAATTATTTAAAAAACGATTGCTTGATAATGTATTTACTATTTTTTCTAATGTAAGTTATCCACTCATATATGGTAGATCTGATAACTTAGCATCTGCTCAGGTGGTTTATAATGATATGACTGATATAGTTGATAACATCATTATGACACCAGGGCAATATATGAGAATTGAAAATTGTGTTAATAAAAGTAAATTTTTAACGGGAATTAGATGTGACTGGATGGATTTGAAAAGGAATGACTATTCTCTGATAAAAAGCAGAGAATTTCAGCATGAAGTTTTATTTGAAACAGAATATCTTAATTTTTTAGGAGCAGAATTTGCCTATACAAGCTTTCTTGTAGGAGGAGAAGAGTATACAGAAATTAAGGAGTTAAAGTTATTGTCAAGTCTTATCCATCATCAAATGGGTAATGCAATACCAGTTATAGCAGAGATAGTACCAGTAGGAGAAAAAATTAATGATAATAACATAAGTGGTGCTGTAAAATTGGCTATTAGTATAATACAAGAACTTGGGGTAGATGCGATTTCAATACCTTATGTTAATTTTGAAAGTGTTAAAGAAATTAAGACCTTTGCTAAAAGGCCGATACTATTAAAAATTAACAGTAATAATAAGTCAGAAATAATAGAAAATATAAATCAAGCAAAAAAATATATTGATGGTGTTGTACTTGGAGAAAACTTCTTTTCCTTACATGATTATAGGGATACTATAAAGATGTTAAAAAATATTTAAACAAATAAAATCAATTAATCTTAAGGATAATCAGTATTGAAAAGGAGGAGGGTTTATGTATATAAAAAAACAAAGGAAAGTAAATAGAATTCTAAATAATGGTTTATCAGTATGCATAGCTATTGATCACGGACTAATGTCTGACCCTACCAACAATGTTACTAATATAGAAAGTATATTAAAAAGTGTAATCAAAGGAGGAGCAGATGGAATTTTAATTAGTCCTGGTCAATTAGAAAATTATAGAGATCTTTTTAATGTTCCCAATTCTCCTGCAATAATTCTAAGAGTTGACTGGATGAATGCACTGAGGTTAGGAAAAGTTAATGATAAAAATGCTGTACCTTCAAAACAACTAATGCATACGAGTATTGTATCAATTGAAAAAGCAGTAGAATATGGAGCAGATGCTGTTGTAGCTTATTATGTACTTGGGTATAATAAAGAGTTAGAACTTCAAACATTAATTAATTGTACAAATATTGCTAAGGAGTGTCACAGGCACGGTATAGTATTCATTATGGAGCCCATGATTATCAAAGGGAATGTAAATGGCAGTTATGACGCTATGATACTGGCTGATGCAGCAAGGATTTCGCAAGAAATTGGAGCTGATATGCTTAAAATACCATATACTGGAGATGAAACTACTTTCAGATACTTGGCAAAAGATATTCATATCCCTATTTTAGTTTTAGGAGGTGCCAGTTCAAAGAAAAAAGAAGACAGTTTTACGATAATAAGTGAAGCTATAAATGCTGGTGCCTCAGGCTTAATATTTGGTAGAAAAGTCACCTGTGATAAAAATCCTGAAGAATTAGTAGGTAACATAGTTAATTTTATACATGGAAACCAGAAAATAGAGGAATTTATAAAAATAAATAATGATAATTTTAGATTAAAGTTTGATAGTAGTAAGTGTACAGGATGCCGTATGTGTATAAGTATTTGCGCGTATTCTAATGGTGGAAATAAACTATTTACTACAAAAGATGAATTTAATTATAATGTATTTGTTTGTGATAAGTGTGGTGTATGTGAAAAAAATTGTCCATCAAAATCAATCAAAATAGGAAAAAGAATTGAGATTCTTGAAACTTGCATTTTATGCGGGAAATGTGTGGAGTTATGCCCACAAGGAATATTAAAAATAGAGAATAACCAAATCAGTTACTGTTCCTATTGCGATGGAATTGAATGTAAGTGTGAGACTTGGTGTCCAGAAAATGCTTTGACAAGGGAGACTATATAATGTGCATGTATGGAAATAAGGGTAAACTATTACGTATTAATTTAACAAATAGAGTTTTTTATACAGAAGAAATAGAAGAAGAAGTCTACATTAAATATTTGGGAGGCATGGGATTAGCTACATACTATATGAATAAAGAACTTAATGGGCAAGAAGATCCATTAAGTGAACAAAATAAAATCTTTATAGCAGTAGGAGCATTAACTGGTACAATTGCTCCTACCAGTAGTCGCTTTGGGTTATACACAAAAAGCCCCGCTACTAATGGATTTCTGGAATCTTACTGTGGTGGAAATTTTGGGCTTGAACTAAAACGGTGTGGTTTTGACTTACTAATAATTGAAGGTAAAGGCGAAGGTTTACTTTATTTAGAAATTAAAAATAATACAGTTAAATTTCACTCTGCTAAGAGTATAAAGGAATTTAAAAGCAAAGAACTCATTCAGTATTCAAAGGAAAAATATGAAGGCTTTGAAAATCTTTATATTGGCCCAGCAGGTGAGAGACAGGCTATAATCTCCAGTGTTTTTTCAGATGTACGATGCGGTGGTAGGGGCGGAGCTGGTGCCGTTTTGGGGCATAAGAATCTGAAAGCAATATTTATAAAAGGGACTAAAGAGGTATCTGTTTCAAATAAAGAACTATTTGAGCAAACAGTTACAGCTGTTTCTAGAGACTTAAGGGGAAGTAAACCTTTAAACCACCTTAAGAAGTATGGTACCAGTAATATAATTGATGTTTTAAACATTACAGAAGCTTTACCAAATAAAAATTATCAAAATAAAAAGGTAGATAATATTGAGAATCTATTACCAGAAAAAATTTCTAAGGCATTCGTTAAGAATATTGCTTGTCATAATTGTCCAATTTCCTGTAGTAAAGTCTCAAAGTTAAAAATTGGAGAAAAAGAATATTATTTAGATGGACCTGAGTATGAGACAATTTGGGCATTTGGAATTAACTGTGATGTGTATAATCTTGATACGGTGATTAAAGCTAACATCCTATGTGATGAATATGGAGTAGATACTATTAGTACAGGAAATATTATAGCGTTTGTTATGGAACTCTATCAAAGAAAAATTATAGATAAAGATTTTCTTGAAGGTATTGAGGCTGACTGGGGAAATAGTGAAGCAGTATTGGCTCTAGCGGAGAAAATTTGTAAGGGTGAAGGTATTGGATTATTGTTACAAAATGGAGTTAAAAACATTGCTACTGAATTGAATGCAGGTAGTGATTTTGCTATGCAAGTAAAGGGTTTAGAGATGCCAGCATTTCACCCATCCGGAAATTATGGTATTTCACTAGGATATGCGATTAGTGCAAGAGGTGCCTGTCACTTACATGGTGCTGTTTTATCTGAATTATTTGGAGGTGCAAATCGAGAAAATGTTAAGGATAAAACAGATATGGTTTTGAAAAATACAGCATTGTGTAATATTATTAACTCGGCAATACTATGTTATTTCACAGTAAATGGTATAGGATTAAAAGAAATATACTACATGCACAAATACTGCACAGGGATAGAATACGATGGACCCCATGAATTAGAAAATATAGGTATTAGAATAGCTAAAATGGCGAAAGAGTTTAATGCAAAATGTGGAATTGATAAGAAACAGGACACTCTTCCAAAGAGGGTTTTTTCTAACGGTACGGATAAAGATAAACTTAAAAATCTTGTAAATGAGTATAATAATTATATTTTTAATTTTTAAGAATAGTATTACTGTCTTTTTAGAAATTAAATTTTACTAGATTGTAACCTGAGGTATCAAAGGTGATATACAGCATTTATAAGTATGCGAGGTGGGAGACGTATGTTAATTCAAAAAAAATGGTTTTATAAGCAACAAGCATTACAATTACAAAAAAATTTAAAATTAAATAATATAGATGCACAGATATTTGATGATGGAATACAAGCTAAGTCTAAAATTTTATCTTTGATATGTGAAAATGATCTTGTTGGGTTTGGAGGTTCTAAAACGATTCAACAAATTGGTCTTCTAGAAGGACTTAGCAATGGTAAGTACAATATTTTAGATAGATTTGACAAATCCCTTTCTAAAGATGAAAAGTGGGAATTACAGAGAAAAGCACTTTTATCAGATATATTTATTACGGGAACAAATGCAATTGCAATAACAGGCGAATTAGTTAATGTGGATCACTCTGGCAATAGAGTAGCTGGAATGATTTACGGCCCAAATAAAGTATTTATTGTTATTGGGGCCAATAAAATTTGTAGTGATATTAATAGTGCCCTTCATAGAGCAACTAAGTATGCTTCACCAATAAATGCTAAAAGGGCAGAGAAGGATCATAATGCACCATGTTTAGCAGTTGGAAAATGTATTAATTGTAACTCTAGTGAAAGTATTTGTAATCATACTGTAATTACAAAAAGGCAATACAAGAAAAATAGGGTTACAGTATTTATCGTTCTTGAAGAGTTAGGCTTCTAATATTATTCATCATCATAAGTTAAAAAGACTTGTGGTAATAAATCAAGATTAAAATAGGTAACTTGGTGCTATATTTGCAAAAATATTTTCAAAAAGGAATTATTTAATAAATCTATTGAAACGGTCAAAGCGAAAAAAAGCTGCAATAGAATAATAATCTATTTTGTCTGTTTTATTTTCTTCAAAAATATCATTAGAGCGATGAATATACATTGGATTCATGCAACAGCTTCGATTTCTGAGGCCCTAAGCCTAAAGTCTTCTGCTAGGAATGTTAACGGATTAAAGCTATAAACAGAAATGGCGTCAATCCCTATGATGATCCGTTCATACTGGATATGTTAGTGAATTGAGTAGTAAGCTCTTTGATCTTACTAGCACTGATAACCTTGTTTAGTAGTAAAATTTCAAGCAACATATTATCTTTACTGTTGAAAAAACAAGTGTTAAGTTTTTCAGAACTAATATCAATACCAAGAACTTTGAATAGCTTGGATGCTGAAATCTACCACTAGCTACCAACATAATGGTAACTAACTGACCTATGAGTATTTTATGCGTACTTATTATAAACCGCTATGAAGCTGCTAACATTGGATATGACAAGCAAGAGATACAGCTTGTGAGTTTGCAGTACAATTGTTCGTTGAGAGACAGTACTCTAATACAGTCTTATTACAGGATATCATAGCCTTAATCTATATAGGTCCTTATTCCATATTTTTATTATCTAAGAATAAGCACCTATGTTCAGGTTTATAGATTAAAATTTATTATACAATCTTGTGTTACAGCATACACGAGATATTTTAAGGAGTGGGGATATTGCTAAAAATTAATACACAAAGTTTTAAAGAATATCAAGAAATGATGAATGGTAGCTTAATTATTATTTTAATTGGAACTTTCTTAACAGTTTTTACATATTCCATGATGTATCCATATTTTGCAATTTATCTTAGAGAACATTTACTATTAACTACAACTTCCGTAGCAACTATCGTTATGGTGTTTACAGGCTTTAGAAGACAAGTTGTATTAATAGGAGGTTTTTTAGTTGATCGATTTGGACATAAAAAAATGTTAATTTGTGGATTGGTTATACATGTGCTTTTTTACTTAGGTTTTGCCGTTGCTAAAACATACTATCAAATATTATTTTTCGCTATTATCTCAACGTTAGCTGGAGCCCTAACAATACCAACAGTTAAGACAATCACAGCTGCTAGTGTAACTGAGGACAAAAATAAAGCAAAAGCGTTTGCACTACGTTCAGCAGTATATAATATTGCATATTCATTAGGTCCGGTTTTAGGGATTTACGTTGCAAGTAGATCCTATAAATTACTATTTATAGCATGTTCAATAGCATACTCAATCTATGTACTACTAGTAGCTATATTTATTAAAGAAGTACCAGGACTACAAAAAGACTCTAAAGTACTATTTAAGGACGTTGTATCAATCAAATCAAATAACACGGCAGTTGCAGTTCTATTCGCCAGTGTATTTTATTATATATTAACGTCTCAAATCAATGCTACATTTCCAATATACCTTAGAAGTTATCTACAGTTAAGCAATGGACAAATAGGGATGCTGTTTTCATCGGCTGCTATAATTGCAGTATGTTTTCAACAAATTGTCACACATTTCTGTTCAAAGTATGGAGATGGAACAAATATGCTAATAGCCCTTGTATTGGTTACAATAGGTATATTTTCTCTTTCGATAGTAAGCAGTATATATGGGGTATTAGTATCCTTTATTATAATTACCTTCTCGGAATTAGTAGCTGTACCAATTTTGTTCGCTGCAATGATAAAAGCAGCTCCTAACAGTGTTAAAGGAACCTATTCTGGAATGGCATCATTTTTTGAAGGGGTGGGGATCTCTTGTGGAGTATATCTTGGAGGAATTATAACAGATAGGTTTATAGGTTCCTCCATATGGCATGTATTATCATTAATAGGTCTAATATTAATAATTATATCATCTAAATATTTATATAAGCCATTGAACCAGGAGGAAAAGCAGGTAGTAAAGCTATAAAGATATAGTATCTTGTTGTTTGTTAATGGTATTTTAATTTTACATGAAAAAGATCGTTTTAAAAGTGCAGAAATTTTACTTATTTAAAAGAGTACTGATGACTTCTTTTCTAGAAGACATATACTCTTTTCTACCCTACTTTTTAATAAAAACTACAGGATAGGTAAGTTATCAAAGTATCCGTTTTTATAACTTCTAAGAATCAATTAACTATTTAAATTTTGTGGAGGAGTAGAGCATCCCTGCCACCAAGTGCAAAGTAGATTGCTATCTATGTAAATCCACTTTGCTTTTTTGTGTTTTTGAAAACCACCTGCTGTGCGGGTGATTCTAAAAAACTTTTAGCGTTAAACAAAAAAAAGAACCTCCCTTGTAATATATAATATAGTCAGGTCTGACCAACTGACTAAAACAAGGGAGGAACATCCATTCAGGATATAAATAGTTTATCACATACGAAGTGGAATTGTAAGTATCATATAGTCTTTGCACCTAAATATAGAAGACAAATAATATATGGAAAAATAAAACAAGATGTAGGAAAGATACTGAGACAATTGTGTAAACATAAAGGTGTAGAAATAATAGAAGCAGAATCGTGTAAAGATCATATTCATATGTTAGTATCAATACCACCAAAGATAAGCGTATCATCATTTATGGGGTACTTAAAAGGAAAAAGTAGTCTTATGATATTTGATAGACATGCAAACTTAAAATATAAACATGGAAATAGGCAGTTTTGGTGTAAAGGATATTATGTAGATACAGTAGGACGAAATAAGAAAAAGATACAAGAATATATAAAAAATCAACTGCAAGAAAACATAGCATATGATCAATTAAGTTTAAAGGAATATGTTGCCCCATTTACACAAGAAAAAGTAAAAAAATAAAATAAATCCCCCTTTAGGGGTGGAAAGAGAATATACAGCGGTTGGCAGATTTTTTCAGTGTGTCTTAAGACACAAGCAAGTAACAGCCTCTTACAGGGCAGAACAAACCATCCATTTTACGGGTGGTCATGATTTTTTACTATCTTCTATCTCAAAAAGCACACCTTTTGAAATAGATTTTTTTATGTTAGTTTTCTTATATTAATTATGTTTCAAAAACTAATAAAATTATTTTGGAATATATCAAAAATAATATTGAGTTTTTGAAACAAAAAACATATACTAATATTAAATATATAGAGTAATACTAAAAATAGTAGGAGGATTTAAGTTGAAAATAGGATATGTTAGGGTATCAACAATAGATCAGAATGAAGAAAGACAAATAAGAGCTTTAGAGAAGCTTGAAGTGAAAAAAATCTTTATAGAGAAGGTATCGGGGAAAGATAGAAATAGACCTCAGCTTAATGAAATGTTAAATTTCGTTCGGGAAGGTGATGTAGTATATATAGAAAGCATAAGTAGACTAGCTAGAAATGTATTAGATTTCCTTAATATTGTAAATGAGTTGAAGGAAAAAAATGTTGAAATTGTATCACTTAAAGAAAGTATTGACACTAGCACGCCTACAGGACAATTTATGTTGACGGTTTTTGGTGCCATGTATCAACTAGAAAGAGATAATATAAGAGAGCGTCAGCAGGAAGGTATAGCAATAGCTAAAGAAAAAGGAATAATGGGAAGACCTAAAATTGAAATAGATGATAAGTTTATAAATGCCTATAAAGAATGGAAAGAAGGAAATATAACCGCAACAAAGGCTATGGAATTGGCAGATATGTCTAGGACAACTTTTTATAGAAGAGTCAAAGAGTATAAAAGAAACTAGAACAATATTTAATAATAAGATAAGGAAAGAGCTGTAAATTCTATATCATAGATAGATTAATAGTACATAAAGATAAATAACAACTATACACTTGTTTTAAAATTTTAAAATTAATGCATATTAAACAAGAAAAATATTTTAAAAAATTAAATAAAACACTTTACAATTTTAAAGTTAAATGTTATTATAATAATATAAAGTTTTAAAATTTTAAAATAACCAAAGGGGATGTTTTAAATGAGTAGTTCAAAGATAAGAAAAACACTTAAAATTGTAAAGTTAGAACAAAAGACAGACAAGACACTAAGAGGGGAGTTTCCAAAAAATATAACCTCACCAAAAGATGCAGCAGATGTACTTACTCAATACATAGGAAATGATGATAGGGAATCATTTGTTATTATATTACTTGATACTAAGTATAAAATTAACTGCTTACATACTGTAAGCACAGGATCTTTGAATGCTAGCATCGTAACACCAAGAGAAACATTTAAAGTTGCAATAGAGTCAAATGCTGCAGCAATTATATTAGGACATAATCACCCAAGTGGAAGTTGCAAACCTTCACAACAAGATTTACAAATTACCAAAAGACTTCAAGAAGCTGGTGAACTATTAGGAATATCTGTATTGGATCATGTAATAGTAGGCTCTGAGAGTTATATCAGCTTAAAAGAAGATGGATACATATAAAGTAAATACCAGGGGATATTCCCCCTGGTAGCTAAGAAGGAGATAGAGTAATGATAGATGCCAAAAAGTTTTCAGAGGAAATAAATGTGTTAAAAAATAAGTTTTCTAAAACTGAAGATAAAAACATTATAGAGAGTGTGCTGACTGATATACATACAGCTATAAAGGAAAAAAGTTACAATAAAATGCAAGCTGCAGAAATGGCAGATAAAGCATTATATATGTTATTTGAAAATTTATATAATAGTGAACCTATATTGCCTATATCTTTTTTGGATACTGAAATAGGTAAAGCTATAATGCTTTGTAAATATAAGGTTCCTAGAGTATATACAGTAAAAGAAGTTGCTGGACTTCTTGGATGCACTGTTCAACAAATATATATAGATAAGCATAAACTTATTGAACCAATTCAGGAAGACTTAAATTTGTTTTATGAAGATGAAGTAGCAAAATATTTACAAAAGAAAAAGGTTCCAGTAGAAAATATGTATAAATAATATTAATTAATTTAAAACATTCCCTTTTTTAAAGATTGATTATTTATATAAAAAAATAAATTAAGAGGTGACAATTATGAAAAGAAATAATAAAGATTATGAATACCCTAAAATTGAAGAGCTGTTTATAAATGATGATAGAAATATCCAGGATAAAGAAAATGAAATTAAAAGTAATTTAGTAAAAATATTTAAACAACTCGATAAAAGAGAAGAAAATTTAAAAGCAATAAATAGTCAAATTAGAGAAGAAGTCGGTATTTTTAAAGAACCAGAAGAATCAAAAGATCTAAAAGTTATGGAGTTATTAGAGAAAAAAGAATCTATATTAGATGAGTATAATGATTTGATAAGTATTGCAAAGTCAATTATAAAAATGTTACACAAAGAGCCTGTAGCAGTTAAAACAAACTTTTTTATAAATAAATTTGGAAATAACACTCAAAAAGCTACTGATTATATTAATGATATATTAAGCAAACAAAATATTTTGTCTGGAACTAAAGAATTGTTTTTAGGACTTGCATTTTCAGGTGAAGCAAAAAGTTATTCTCCGTTAAATTTATATTATGTTGAATACAAAATATTAGATGTATTTGGGATAGAATGTGAGCTTATATAAGCAAATCATATAATAAAAAAACCGCTAGATGCGGTTTTATAAAAACATACAAAGTATGTAATTTGCTGGTGGGAATTGAACCCACAACCGTCCCCTTAGCAGGGGGATGCTCTATCCAATTGAGCTACAGGTGCACATTAAGTGTACATATATTATATTATCATATTAACATAATTTGTCAATATCTTATGAAATAATTTAAAAAAGGATATCGTATCACAATAATATAGCGGTATGTAAGCTGATTCAAAAAAGTTAGCTAATTTTGAGACTTTAATTTAATAAAAAGGTGAAAAAATAATTATCTTTATTTGTTTATATTTATAATAAGTATAAACTTCTAAAGTGCTATATAGAATAGAATTTAAAATATAAATAACTATAGATAACATTAAAACTTTTATGTAATAGAATATTTCATTAATTGAGAATTAGGACGTAATTGTACTAAAAATAAAACTGAATATATGAAGAGATTAAGTTCTTAAACCATAGTTTCAACTAATAACGCTCTATATATGTTAAATTAGAAAAGTTAAGAATATTTATATTGTTTATTTTAAAATTCATATGATATAATATTCAATAAATTACCAAATGAAATTAAAATACTGTATAGGGGGATATTATGGGAATAAAAGATACGAAAGATGCAAAATTACTATATCATTTAACTAGGTTAGATAATTTAGATACTATACTTGAACATGGTTTATTGTCTAGAAAAGCTGTCCGAAATATGAAAATAGGCTTCTCAGATATTGCTAATAAAGATATAATCTCAAAACGAACAGAACTTGGTTTGGATGATTATATTCCTTTTCATTTTCATCCATATTCATCTTTTGATGTCGCAGTTAAAACTACATACTTAGATGAAGAGTTTGTATATATATGTATTACACGACAAATAGCAAAGGATTATAATTTTAAAGTACTGCCAAAACACCCACTGTCTATTGATGAATGTATGTTGTTAGAATATGATGAAGGAATAGCTACAATAGATTGGGATATCATGCATACTATTGGAACTGATGATGATTACGCTAAAAATGTAAAAATGGCTGAATGCTTGACTGATTTAATAATACCTGCTGAAGCATTTCAATCTATTTGTGTCAGAAATGATGACATAAAAAAAATAGTTGAAGAAAAACTTAAATCTTATAACATAATATCAAAACCACCTTATGTTGATGTTAGACAATTATTTTAGTTTTAAAAAAATATAAAAGGAGGTGAGTTCATGATTATTTATACAACTGGCGACCTATTAAAATCTTCTGCTGAAGCATTAGTTAATACAGTTAATTGTGAAGGGTATATGGGTAAGGGAATAGCTTATCAGTTTAAGTTACAGTATCCTGAAAACAACAAAGAATACATTAAAGCTTGTAAAAGTGGAAATCTTCGAATAGGTAAAATACATTATTATAAAGAAAGAGATAAGATAATAATAAATTTCCCAACTAAGAATAAATGGAGAGCTAAGTCCAAAATTAGTTATATTGATGAAGGGTTAGATGAGTTAAAAAAGTTGATAGAAAACTTGAATATCAATACGATAGCTATTCCACCACTTGGGAGTGGTAATGGGGGTCTTATTTGGTCAGAAGTTAAGAAGTTAATTGAACAAAAGTTATCTTTATTACCTGATAATATAAAAATATATGTTTATCAACCTTCAATAAATTATAGTTCTCAACCTAGTATTGAACCTAGACTTAACATTTCAGCTCTTGTTTTAATGGAAATAAAGAAGCGTTTAAATCAGTTTGATACATTAAGGTTACAAAAGACAGCATACTTTATGAACTTATTTTTGCTTCAAAAATATTTTAACTTTAAGAAACATAAGTATGGACCATATGATAATTCTATAAATATAATTAGTAGAAGTATTAGAGAGTTTCAAGAATATCACAAAGTTAATAATACTAATGAAGCATATAGAATTCTTTACAATAAGATAATAAGTGATAATGTTGAAAATAAACTTAATGAATTACTTCCATTCATAATTAAAGCGTGTGATTATGTAAATGGTATAAACTCAAATCATGAATTAGAGTGTCTGTCTACTATTTTGTTTTTAATTGAAGAGCATAAAGTATTATCTGAAGATCAAATTATAAAATATTTCAAAGAATGGTCAGCCCATAAGGCAAATAAATTTACTGTAGACGATATACTTGAAGGAATTAAGAAATTAAACAATTCTAGAATTATTGAAAAAAATTTAGTTGGCTATATAATAGTAAATTAATATATACACCTCTTAAAGAGGTGTGTTTCTCGTTGAATAATTTTTTTAAAACAATTTACTATCAAATACTATAATATTTAATAGTAAATTGTTTCGCCGCCCGCCCGATCACTATTAGGGAATAGGAAAACTATCTAAATTTAAAGAAAGGCTAATATAGAAAAAAATAGTAGCTTTTTCTATGTTAGTATTGTGTATTATAGTATTTAATAGTAAAATGTTTTTATATACTAAGTCAGAAAGGAGTTCTTGTATGGAAGATGTTCTAAATGAATATGAGCAAGGTTTAGTAGCTTCATTTGTATCTAGGTTAAAATCAGCAACAGTTGTTCGTGATTATAAGAGAGAAATTAATAATTTAAAGAAATTCACAGATAAAGATATAGTAGATATTAATGACCAGGATATAAAAAATTATTTGGAATCATTAAAAATAGGAGGAAAAGCTAGTACTACTATTAAACGAACTTATAGCCAATTAAATGCTTTCTTTAACTTTCTATTTGTTGAAAATTTTATTGATATCAATCCGTTTTATAAAGTAGATAGACCTAAAGCTTCAGAACAAGTAAAGGTCGAAAGAACACCTAATCCAGAGCAACTAAAAAAACTCTTAGATACTGTTCGTACAAATTCAGAGCTTAGAGACTATGCTGTTATTTTACTTATAGCTACAACTGGAATTAAAATTAATGATATTCTAAATATTAAGTTGAATGATTTCACTTTTAATACTAACCCTATGAGTTTAAATATAGGTCAAGGTGAGAATATCCGTTATATCAGAGTGTTAAATCAAGTTAAAAATGTGATTGAAGAGTACGTATATTCACTTTCAATACCTGGAGATTATCTAGAAAAACCTTATTATTTGTTTATACGCTCAAGAGATATCGATAAACTTATGTCTAGCCCTCACGAAGTAAAACCCATAACTAAAGATTGGATTAGAAAAGTTATGGCCAAGTGCTGCAAGATTGCAGATATACCTTTATTCACTAGTAAAGACCTTCGTCATGCACATGCTCTTTATGCAGCTAGACTTGGTGCCAGTGTCGATGATGTAGCTAATCAATTAGGATGGAATGATACTAATCTAATTTATAAATATACTGGAGTTATGGAACAACTTTTATATTCTGCTAATTCATATACTGAAGTGTTTTTTAATCAAATCTTAAATGACTAGAATGACTAGCTTGTATGCTTATATAAATGTAATCCTAGAAAAACTCCTGAGATAGAGTCTGTAAATAAC
>JADWMM010000061.1 GCA_015978205.1 Alkaliphilus sp. NP8
ATATTATTCTATATAAAAAAAAGGAAATTTGGTATTTTTGTTGAATTAATTTATATGTTGAATTAATTTTAATCTATATCGTTTTAACATTTATAAAAACAACCATGGTCTAACCATGATACAAAACAACGAAAAAGTTATTTACATAAAGAGGGGGTAATATTGTGTTGGAATTCGATATGAATATGGAGCCATTCGCTAATATAAAGGTAATTGGTGTTGGTGGTGGAGGTAATAATGCTGTAAACCGTATGATTGAATCAGGATTAAAAGGAGTAGAATTTATTTCTGTAAACACAGATAAACAAGCTTTATTTACTTCTAATGCTGAGCATAAATTACAAATTGGTGATAAACTTACAAAGGGATTAGGTGCAGGTGCTAACCCTGAAATTGGTAAAAAGGCAGCAGAAGAAAGTAGAGAAGATGTAGCCCAACTACTTGAAGGAGCAGACATGGTTTTTATTACTTCTGGAATGGGTGGAGGAACAGGTACAGGAGCTGCACCTGTTGTTGCAGAAATAGCTAAAGAACTGGGAATTCTTACTGTTGGAGTAGTGACAAAGCCGTTTACATTTGAAGGAAGAAGAAGAATGGTTCATGCAGATCAAGGTGTAGAGGAATTGAAAACTCGAGTAGATACTTTAGTAACTATTCCTAATGATAGATTGCTTCAAGTAATAGAAAAAAGAACTACAATGTTAGAAGCTTTTAAAATAGCAGATGATGTGTTGATGCAAGGTGTGCAAGGTATTTCAGACTTAATTGCTGTACCAGGACTTGTTAATCTTGACTTTGCAGATGTGAAAACAATTATGTTAGAGCAAGGTTTAGCACATATGGGAATTGGACAAGCTAGTGGTGAAAACCGTGCTGCTGAAGCTGCAAAGCAAGCAATACACAGTCCACTGTTAGAAACATCTATCGAAGGTGCAAAGGGAGTATTATTAAACATAACAGGTGGATCTAACTTAGGTTTATTAGAGGTTAATGAAGCAGCTGAGTTAGTAGCAGAAGCTGCAGATCAAGATGCAAACATTATTTTCGGTGCAGTAATAAATGAAGAACTGAAAGATGAAATTAGAATTACTGTTATAGCTACTGGATTTGAAAATAATATGAAAAGAATTCCACAAAATAAAAAAGAAGATAATATTAATGAACAACCCGATAAAGAAGTAGCAGCTACTAATGAACAAGATTCAAATAATGATAGAAATGAAGAATTAGATATACCAATCTTCCTTAGAAGAAAAAGATAAAAAAATATTTTTTTAAAAAAAGACCATTTTAAAATGGTCTTTTTTATTTTTTGAAAAAATATAAAAGCTTTTATTTTCTGCTTATAACTTGATTTTTAGTATAAAGAACATCTGAATATAATAAAATTAATTATACCATGTAACATTTTTCAACCATATATATAATATAAAGTTTAAATTCGACTACAAGTAGTGACAAAAAAATAGTATACAATCCTATATAATATACATAAACAAAAAAATAAATGAATAATTTATAATATGTCCCTATAGAGGAGGGAGTTTATGGTTGTATACGCCGAATATGTGTTCTTAGAAAATTTCATTATGAATTATATAATATTGTCTTTAACAGGTAAGTTTACTAAATACACGGTAAAGCGAAATAAATTAATAATTGGATCATCTATAGGAGCTTTGTATGCATTTATTATTTTTTTTCCATCATTACATTTTTTGTTTTCAACACTAATGAAGATTGCTTGCTCTATGCTTATAATTGTTACATCTTTCACTCCATATCGTTTTAAGGATTTTTTTAGGTTAATAGGTATATTTTATTTAATTACATTGATATTTGGAGGTGCTGGATTTGCACTTTTCTACTTTACAAACTTTAATGGAATTGTAAGCAATGGTGTTTTTTATATGACTAATATTTCAGTCAAGAATATATTTGTATCTTGTGGCATAGGTTATCTTTTAATTCAATTTTGTTGGGGGTATATACAAAAGCAATTATCAAAAGAAAAAGTATTAATGAATATCAGAATTGAAATTAATGCTGAGACAGTAGAGCTCAAAGGTATAGTAGATACTGGAAATTCATTAACAGATCCAATTAGTAAATATCCAGTAATAATTGTGGAATATAATGCAATAAAAAATCTATTGCCACTTGAATTTAAAGATATTTTTTCAGAAAATAGAATATTTAACTTTGAACAATTAATAACTAAAATAGATGATATTAATTGGATAAAGAGATTTAGAATGATACCGTATAAGGCTCTAGGAACTGAAAATGGTATGTTAATTGGATTTAGACCGGATAATGTATTGATTCATATTGATAATTATAATAGAGATATTAATGAAATAATCATTGCTATATATAATCAAAAACTTTCAAAATCAGGAGATTACATGGCACTGTTACATCCAGATATTGTATAAACAATAAAAAATTAATATAAAATTACAGTAGGAGGTAGATAAATTGAAAAAAAACATAAGCAAACTTAAAATATTGTGTAGATATTATTTAACAAAAGTTCTGCAAAAGATTAAACTGTACGATGAAAAAAGCTTATATTATATAGGAGGCAGTGAAGCTTTACCTCCACCTCTCAGTACTGATGAGGAAAGCTTTTTAATATCTAAACTTAAAGATGATGAAAGTACAGCGAGAACTATTTTAATAGAAAGAAATTTGCGTTTAGTTGTTTATATTGCTAGAAAATTTGAGAATACAGGAATAGGCATAGAAGATTTGATTTCTATTGGAACTATAGGTCTTATAAAAGCTGTAAATACTTTTAATCCTGAAAAAAAGATTAAACTTGCTACTTATGCATCAAGATGTATTGAAAATGAAATTTTAATGTATCTAAGAAGAAATAGTAAGTTAAAAATGGAGATTTCATTTGATGAGCCATTAAATATAGACTGGGATGGAAATGAATTGTTACTTTCAGATATACTCGGGACAGAAAATGATATCATTCACAAATTACTAGAAGAAGAAGTAGATAGGGAATTATTAAATCTAGTTTTAGAGAAATTATCAAAACGAGAAAAGAAAATAATGGAATTGAGATTTGGATTAAGCACTGGACAAGAAAAAACACAAAAAGAAGTTGCAGATATTTTAGGGATTTCACAGTCTTATATTTCTAGGTTAGAAAAACGTATTATAACAAGATTACAAAAAGAAATAAATAGATTAGTTTAAAAAGCATCTTTGATGCTTTTTTTATTTTAATTTTTAATTATAAATAATACGATGTAGTATAATTTAGATCAAATAGTCAATAATCTAAAATACAAAAAGGGGTAATTCATAGTGAAAGGGCTGAAAAGCAATGCATATTAATAAGGTTGAAATTTGCGGCGTAAATACATCGGAATTACCAGTATTAAATAATAAACAGATGCGAGCTCTATTTGATAGAATACATAAAGGTGATGATAGTGCTAGAGAAGAGTTTATACAAGGAAATTTAAGGTTGGTGTTGAGTGTAATTCAGAGATTTAATAATAGAGGAGAGCATGTTGATGACTTATTTCAGGTTGGTTGCATAGGTCTTATAAAGGCTATTGATAATTTTGATTTAAGTCATAATGTGCGTTTTTCAACTTATGCAGTTCCCATGATAATTGGAGAAATCCGAAGATATTTAAGAGATAATAATTCAATTCGAGTTAGTAGGTCTTTAAGAGATACAGCTTACAAAGCTCTTCAAATAAGAGATCAATTAATTAACAAGAATTCTACTGAACCTACTATTGCACAAATTGCTAAGGAATTAAATATGCCAAGAGAAGATGTAGTATTTGCGTTAGATGCAATTCAAGATCCTGTTTCTCTTTTTGAGCCTATTTATCAAGATAGCGGCGATGCTATTTATGTTATGGATCAAGTAAGTGATGAGAAGAGTGAAGATGAATGTTGGATTGACGGAATAGCATTGCATGAAGCTATGACAAAGTTAAACAGTAGAGAAAAGCATATCTTATCTCTTAGGTTTTTTGAAGGTAGAACTCAAATGGAAGTTGCAGAAGAAATTGGAATATCACAAGCACAAGTATCTAGATTAGAGAAAACAGCAATAAAGCATATGAAAAAACATGTTTAACCCCTCTATATTGAGGGGTTTTATTTTAATAAAAAATACAATTTAGTACATTTTATATGAAGATGATTTAAAGTAGCTTTTGTTATAAGAGTAATAATTTGCATTCAATCTATATAAATATATATAAGACAAAATATATATTATAGATATGGAGGCGTTATTAAATGATAAAAGCATCAGAATTAATGGAAAAAGAAGTAGTGAATGTAACAGATGGTAAAAAAATAGGCATGATTATAGATTTTGAAGTGGACCTTAACAAAGGAAAGATAAATGCTGTAATAGTTCCAGATGGAGACAGAATAATGGGCTTATTTAGTAAAGAAACAGAGCATGAAATAAGATGGAATCATATAAAAAAGATAGGGGAAGATATAATATTAATTGAAATAAAGGATAATAATGAAAGCTTTACTTCAACAGATAGCATAAAAGAGGTTACATATATACCTAAAGATTCAAATGTAAATAAAGAAAATATATAAAGTATTTTTAAAAGAGTTAGACATCTTAATTTCACTATATTATAATATATATAAGTTTAGATACTTCTGAATCGTAGTATAGTACAAATGTTAAGCTTATAATAGTGGAAGGAGGAGCTATAATGAACTGTCCCTTTTGTTCACATTATGAATCTAAAGTAGTAGATTCAAGACCAACTGACGAAGGACAAGCAATTAGAAGAAGAAGAGAATGTATATCTTGTTCTAAAAGATTTACAACATATGAAAAAATTGATGAAATCCCGTTAATAGTAGTTAAGAAAAATGGAAATAGAGAGCCGTACAATCGAAATAAAATATTAAATGGAATAATTAGATCCTGTGAAAAACGACCAGTATCACTTAAAGATATAGAAGAATTAGTAGACCAAATAGAAAAACAAATATACAATACCATGGAGAGAGAGATTACAACTACATTAATAGGAAATTTAGTAATTGATAAGATTAAAGATCTTGATGAAGTTGCATATGTAAGATTTGCATCTGTATATAGAGAATTTAAGGACATAAACACATTTATGGATGAAGTGAAAAAGTTTTTGAGTGAAAAACCAGAATAAAAAATAGTATAAGAGCATGACTTATCTTGCTCTTATTTACTGCGTAATAAATATCATTTTAATTTAATTATAATTAATATAGTATTATAAATTTTATTTGGAGGAATAAATGTGGAAAATGTTATTGTAAATAAAAATGGAGTCAAATTCATAACTTTTTCAAAACTGAATGATATACCATTTGTTAAACATGGGTTCAGCACTAAAATAGGTGGTATTAGTAATGGGATTTATGATTCTCTAAACTTAGGGTTTAAAAATGGTGATACAAAAACTAATATAACAGAAAATATTAAAAGATTTACTAATGCAGTAGGGTTAGATTATATGAACTTAGTTATATCAGATCAAACACATGGCAACAATATTAAAGTCATAAGAAGTGGAGATAAGGGTAAAGGTTTTTTTAGAGAAAGAGATTATAGCAATATAGATGGTTTAGTTACAAATATAAAGGGTATTCCACTAATGACTATGTTCGCTGATTGTGTTCCTATATTTATGGTGGATACTGTAAAACAGGTTATTGCTGTAAGTCATGCAGGATGGAAAGGGACTAAACTAAAAATAGGGAAAAAAACTGTACATTCCATGATACATGAATATGGATCAAATCCTAAGGATATAATTGCAGTAATAGGACCGTCTATAGGAAAGTGTTGTTATGAAGTAGATAAGAAAGTTGTAGATGAATTTAACAAAAATTTCAATAATACATCTGAGTTTATATCTGCTAAAGAAAAGAGTAAATATAAACTTAATTTATGGAATGCTAATAAAATAGCTTTAAAGGAAGCAGGATTGATTGATAAAAATATCATGATATCTAATTTATGCACTAGCTGCAATTCGGATTTGTTTTTTTCTTATAGAAAGGAAAAAGGACAAACTGGCAGAATGGGTGCAATAATTCAACTAATATAAGGTGTGATGTAAAATGAGTCAAAATTATAAAAAAACAATATTGGTAGTAGATGATGAAGAACATATTCTAGAGCTTATAAAGTTTAACTTAGAAAGAGAAAGTTATAATGTTTTACTATGTGATAATGGTGAAGAAAGTATTTATATGCTAGAGAATAATACAATAGATTTAGTTATTTTAGATTTAATGCTTCCAGGTATAGATGGAATAGAAGTTTGCAAGAGAATTCGCAAGATAGATAAATTTGAGAATTTACCAATTATTATGTTAACTGCCAAGGGAGAAGAATCGGATAAAATATTAGGATTAGAATTAGGTGCAGATGATTATATAACTAAACCATTCAGTGTTAAAGAGCTAACAGCTAGAATAAAAGCTGTTCTAAGAAGAAGTAAAAACAAAGAAATAAAAAAAGAAAATGTAAAACAGATTATAACTATTAAAGATTTAGTTATAGATACTGAAAAGCATTTAGTTACTGTTAATGGAAGATCCTTGGATTTAACATATAAAGAATTTAAACTTTTGGAGATACTATCTAAAAACAGAGGCAAAGTTTTATCAAGGAATTATCTACTTGACGAAGTTTGGGGTTACAATTATTTTGGAGAGACAAGAACGGTAGATGTTCATATTAGACATTTACGAAAAAAAATAGGCGATGATAAATCAAATGAATATATTGAAACTATAAGAGGAGTAGGATATAAAATAAAATAGGTGATATAATGAAGAAAAAAATTTTTATAGGTTTTACTCTTATTCTATTAATTAGTACACTATTAACTGGTTTTCTATCTTTCACTCTTGTAACTAATAATTACACTAATTCTATGGATATAATAGAAAGACAAGAGGTAAATCAAGAAGTATTCTATTATATATGTACTTCAATTTTATTTAGCTTAATATCTGCGTTATTGTTTGGATATAGATTTATAGGAAAACTAATGGAACCTATTACAGAGATAATAGATACTTCTCAAGAAATTGCTAATGGTAAATTTAATAGAAGAGTTAAGATTAAATCTAATGATGAGATCGGTGAACTAGCCACTAATTTTAACCATATGGCGGATCACTTAGAGAATACTATATTACAGTTATCTGATAGTAATACAAAATTTAAAGCTTTGTTAACTAGTATGACAGATCCAATTATAGCAATAGATAATAATAATATTATTATATTATTTAATCGAGCAGCTGAAGAGCTTTTTAAAATAAACTCTAAAGATGCTTTAAATAAAAATATATTAGAATTTATAAAAGAATACTCTTTGGATAAACAATTAATAGAAATTTTTACTACTAATAATGAACTTATTGAAATAAATATAAGTCAACCTGATGAAAAAATACTAAAGATAAATACAAATCTAATTCATCTTGAATATAATCCTATTAGGGTGATAGGTAAGGTAGCTGTTATTCAAGATGTTACAGAAATTAGAAGGTTAGAAAAAATGAGATCTGATTTTGTTGAAAATGTTTCTCACGAGCTTAAAACCCCTTTAACTTCAATTACTGGGTTTGTAGAAACATTAAAAAATGGAGCTGTAGAGGATAAAGAAGTAACTATGCGATTTTTAGATATAATAGATATTGAAGCAGATAGATTGAAGCGTTTAATAAATGATATATTAACATTGTCAGAAATAGAAAATATGGAAACTAACTCTATAATGAATGAAGTTCTTCCAACAAATACATTAAAAGAAGTTGCAGATTTTATCAAACCTATTGCAGACTCTAAAAAAGTAGAATTACATACTGAAATTGAAAATAATTTACCTTCTATATTTGGAAATAGAGATTGGTTTAAACAGCTTACAATTAATCTATTAGATAATGCAATTAAATATACCCCAACAGGTGGAAAGGTTCAATTAATAGCATATAAAAAATACAACAATATTATAATTATAGTTAAGGATACTGGAATAGGTATTTCGAAGAAGCATCTAAATAGATTGTTTGAAAGGTTTTATAGAGTAGATAAAGCTCGAAGTAGAAAAGTAGGAGGAACAGGTTTAGGCTTAGCTATTGTAAAACATGTAATGATATCGTTTAACGGAAAAATTAAAGTAAACAGTGAAGAAGGAAAAGGAACAGAGTTTTCTGTAATACTTCCTATACATAAAGAAACTTAATATTAACCTATAACATAAAAAGATGTTCATTTTTTTGAACATCTTTTTATGTTATATAAATCTTAATACTAAATAATAATTATATTATGTGTAATTTAAGTTTGTACAATTTATTATATAAGTACAAAAAACATTGTTAATGTGCAAATACAATCTATTTTAAAAAAACTATAATAATGATAGATATTTAACAAATAAAACTTTATAAATGGGAGGAACTAACATGAAAAAAGGAATTAAAATTGTATCATTATTATTAGTTTTTTTAATGGCTTTTGCAAGTTTAGCAGGTTGTGGCAAAACCGATAGTACTATTAATCCTAGTGAAGGAAAGTATAAGGATGGAGTATATGAAGGTAAAGGAGCTGGAAATGGAGGCGATATTGTATTACAAGTAACAGTAGAAAATGGAGATATTGCTGGTATAGATGTTATAGAACATAAAGAAACAGAAGTACTTAGTGATGCTGCATTTGATAAAGTAATAACTGCAGTATTAGACAACAAAAGTACTAATGTAGATGTAGTTACTGGTGCAAGTTTTACCAGTAGAGGTATTATAGCAGCTTTAAAGGATGCACTAATTAAAGCTGGAGGTACTGATGAGATTTTTAGTAAAGACCCAAAAATTAATGTATCTAATAAAGAAACAGAACTTGAACAAACTTATGATGTTGTAGTAATTGGTGGAGGAGGTGCAGGTTTATCTGCTGCAGTTGAAGCACAGGCGGCTGGCGCTAATGTAGTACTACTAGAAAAAATGAGCAGTCTTGGTGGAAACACACTTGTATCTGGCGGTGGACTTAATGTACCAGGCACAGATCAACAAAAAGCACTTGGAGTTGAAGATAGTGTAGAAACCTTCATAGAAGATACTATGAAAGGTGGCGATAATATTAATAATAAGGAATTAGTTACAGTAATGGCTGAAAATGCATTATCTACAGCAAAGTGGCTAATTGATACAATTAAAGTAGAATTTATTCCTGATCGCCTTCAGCAATTTGGAGGACATTCTGTACCTAGAGCATTAATTGCTAAAGGTAATCATGGAACTGATTTAATACAGAAACTTGAAACTTATGCAAATGATTTAGGCGTAGTTTTCAAAATGGAAACTAAAGCAGATGAATTAATAGTTGGTGATAATAATAAAATTGTTGGTGTGAAAGCTACAAATGCTTCTGGTCAAGAAATTACTTTTAATGCTAATAAAGGAGTTATTATAGCTTCTGGAGGATTTGGTGCTAATTTAGATATGCGTAAAAAATATAATCCAGAAATAGATGAGAAATACAAAACTACAGATGTAGCTGGTACTACAGGTGATGGGATTGTAATGGCGGAAAATATTGGAGCAGATCTTATGCATATGGAGCATATACAAACATATCCTACATGTAATCCCAAAACAGGTATTATATCCTATGTAGCAAACTCAAGATTTGATGGATCTATACTATTAAACCAAGAAGGTAACCGTTTTGTTGAAGAAATGGACAGAAGAGACGTAATATCTAAAGCTATTTTAGATCAAACAAATCGTGAAGCTTACTTAGTTTGGGGACAAGAAGTAGAATCAATTGGTAACATGACAGAACTTCATAAAGATGAATACAATAATTTAGAAAAATTAGATTTAATATATAAAGCAGATACAATAGAAGAATTAGCAGAGCATTTTGATATTAATATAGACACATTTAAAGCAACTATAGAGAAATATAATGAGTATGCAGAAAATGGTAATGATGAGGACTTTAATCGTAGAGGTTCATTCTTCCCAATTGAAAAAGGTCCTTTCTATATCCAAAAAGTAGCTCCAGCTGTACATCATACTATGGGCGGTATAGTAGTAAATAAAGAGGCTAAGGTTTTAGATAATGATGGAAATATAATACCAGGCTTATTTGCAGCAGGTGAAGTAACAGGAGGGATCCATGGAGGAAACCGTCTAGGAGGAAATGCTGTAACAGATGTAATTGTATTTGGTAGAATAGCTGGTGAAAATGTAGTGAAATAGAGCTAAAAAAACTGTATGTTTACCATACAGTTTTTTGTTCTTATAATTTCTAGGAAAAAATATTAATTTATAATTATATATTAGTAAAGATTACTATATAAAATATAAAATATTTATTTTATAATAGTTTTATAATTAAAAATAGATTAATATGGAGGAAAATATGAAATCAATCCAGTCTAAAATAACATTATGTGTGGCAGGGAGTTTGCTTCTATTGTTTATGCTATTGATTTGTATAATAGATATTGAAATGGATAAAACTATAGTACCAATTAGCAAAAACCTAACCAGTCAGATTGTAAATGCTAGGGCTGAGCAAATTTCCAATTGGATTGAAGAAAGATCAAATGAAATTCAATTGATAGGTAATAATATTCAATACTCAGATATGAATATTAATGATGGATTAGATTATATGAATTCTATATTAAGTAATAATGAAACTTATGAATCCTTTGGGATTATAGATAACAATGGAATAGGGTGGATATCAGATGGATCAAAAATTTTTATTTCTAACCGTGAATATTATAAAATAATTGTTGAAGAAAATTTAAATTTTTTGGTTAGTGATCCAATAGAATCTAAGTCAAATAAAGCACAAATTGTTATTATGATGTATAGGCTTCCAAATAGTAATGAATATGGGTTTGAATATATTTCAGCTGCTGTTCCAATTAAAACTATAAAGGATATTGCTGCAAATATTCATTTATATGATGGTGAAAGTAAAATTTATGACAAGTGGGGAAATCCAATTGGTGGAGACTTATCTATTAATAATGATGAGGAAAATATTGTAAGCTTTCAAACATCAATAGACAAATCTCCAGAATGGACATTGGTGTTTAAAATACCAAGTTATAGATTACAGGAAGGCAAAAGGAAGTTGCAAAGCTCTGCCTTAGTCATTGGAGCATTAGTAGGAGGAGCATTAATATTACTTCTAATTTTTTTTAGTTCATCTATCGTATCGCCTATCCGTAGATTACAAAATCTAATGAGAAAGGTAGAAACTGGAGACTTAACTGTTAGACTTCATGAAAAAAGAAAAGATGAAATAGGAGATTTAGGAAGAAGTTTTAATCAAATGCTAGATAGATTATATAAGGTTCAATATGAAAAAAGAGAAATTGAATTAAGGTTATTACAAGAGCAAATAAAGCCACATTTTCTTTATAACACATTAGATACAATACGATGGGCTGCTGTAGAATATGAAGCAAATGAAGTGGTAGATTTAATAGAAGCTTTGAGTACTTATTTTAGAATAGGACTTAGCAAAGGAAAAAAAAATTATTTCACTATCAGAAGAATTAGATCATATTGAAAGTTATCTTCAAATACAACAAGCTAGATATGAAAGATTTTTGCAATATGAAATAAGATATGACGAAAGAATTGTAGAAGAGAAAGTTATACGAATTTTACTACAACCATTAGTAGAAAATGCTATTTATCATGGAGTTAAACAGGATGAAGATACTAAAAATAAAATCTGTAAAATAATTATAAGTATATTCGTTGAAAAAGATCATATTGTAATGGAAGTAAAAAATAATGGCATGCAAATAGATAACATTCGGCTTAAAAAGATTCAAAGTATGCTTGAAAGTGACAAAAACCAAGGTGATGAGATTGGCTTTGGACTATATAGTGTAAATCATCGTTTGAAATTAACCTTTGGAAATAAATATGGATTAGTTATTATAAATGAAGCTGACTGGACAATAGCAAGGATACGATGTCCTTTTATTAAAGGAGAAGATTAATATGTGGAAGGTCTTAATAGTTGATGATGAGCCTAAAATAAGAAGAGGTTTAGCCAAATGGATAGAAGAATTTAATCTTGGTTAAAAAGTAATTAAAGAATTATTAAATACAGAAATTTCACAGGTCAAAATGTATGAAATTGCAAAGAAAGTAGGATTTAGAAGTCAACATTACTTTAGTAGAGTATTTAAAAATAACCAGGGAATATCTCCTTTAGAATTTAGAAATAAGGTATAGATAAAACAATATTAAATTTTAAAATATAAAGTACAAATACAAGTTTATTCTTATCGAAAAGCATCCATATTTTCTGGATGCTTTTTTGTG
>JADWMM010000070.1 GCA_015978205.1 Alkaliphilus sp. NP8
TATAAAGTAGGGAAACCATTTTCATAGCTTCCCCCTTATCAAACCGCACGTGCCCTACTAAGGCATACGGCTTACCAACGTGTTTTATTTGAATGAATGTTAAACATAAGCTTTAGTTGCTGATATTGATTTTATAAGGTCAGGAGTATAATATTCTTGACCCCTTTTTCTCTTATTGAATATTTTACTTTCTAGCTTTTTCTTTGCTTTCTTTGTAAGATTTTGTATATATGTTTCTATATCATAACCCCACATTTTATCAAAGTATAGCCAGTTACCTGGTATTAAACCAATTCTTGCAAAATATTCATTGTTCCATTTTGATGTCATAAGATATCCTTTTCTTTGAGTAGGACTTTTATGAATCATTGCAATTCTAAGTCTACGCCTTGTATACGCATCTATATTATGTAAATCTTGTCCCATAGCTGTTACTACACAACTACTTTTCTGTCCATGTTTCTCATTTGCCTTTATGGCTTTGTGTAAATTTAGATAGTAGTTAACTTTCCCTCTAATAATTGGATTTAATCTGTCAATCCAGGCTTTAGTACTCAAGGTTAGACTTTTCATTGTCTTTTCTTTTATTTTCTTTTTAAAGTCCTTTAATGAATTCTCTGTAGGTGTTACAACAAAGTATTTACTCCCGTCCTTTTTCCTATTTCGCCAATGTTTGAATGTAAATCCCATAAAGTCAAAATCATCATTGTTAAAATCAACAAACTTTGTTTTCTCCATTGATACTTCTAGTCCCAATCCTGCAATAACTCTTTTTGCAACTTCTCCTGCCTTCTTGATACTTTCTTCTGTTTTTGCAAACAAGAGAAAGTCATCAGCGTATCTAACAAAACGAATTCCTTCTTTTTCTAGCTCCCAGTCTAATTCATTTAGATAGATATTTGCTAAAAGTGGAGATATTACCCCTCCTTGCGGAGTTCCTGATACTGTATCATGGTATATTTTATCTTCCATATATCCTGCTTTTAACCATTTCCATATCATGTCTAAGACTGTGCCATCTGCAATATACTTTGCTACTACCCTCATGAGATTTTTATGTGGAATATTATCGAAGAAACCTTTAATATCACAATCATATATATGGTTATATCCTGTTTCAATATTCCAAAGGATTATTTGCATGGTTCTTTCTGCTCCTAATCCTTCTCTGTACCCACATGACCATCTATGAAAGATTTCATTTTCAAATTTAGGATTTAGAACATTTACAACACTTTGTTGAACTATTCTATCTTCTATTGTTGGAATTCCAAGTGGTCTCATTTTGCCATTCTTCTTTGGGATGTATACCCTCTTTACAGAAGTTGGTTTATACATCCTATCCTTTAATTTAGTAAGAAGATTAGATATATTTTCTTCTTCATTAGCCTTGAAACTATCAATGGTGACTCCGTCAATTCCTCCACTACCTTTATTATCTTTAACCTGTTGCCATGCACTCATGAGTTTACGCTGTACTAATATTTGTCCATATACACTATGCATCTTATGTTTTAATTCTTCATTCATTTATTATCCTCCATTTTTCTTGCGTGCTTTGGGTTCGTTTTTACAATTGTATCGTTACCTTTAACATCACACATGATTGAAATTTCAGTCCACTGAGGTAGACTCCCTTCCGTTCAGTATATGTTTAGTCACATACCTACTTCCGTACTATGAAGTCCTCTGACTTCTCTATCCGCAATAGCAACTTCGGCGTAACCTTATATGCGATTGCCCTTTTCAGGCTTGAATAGAGATCTCACAGGGTCATTACATTTTCCTTATTAACATACCAGGTGCTTACACATGATAAGCTACTCTATCTCGGATAGCTCTTGGAGCTAGAGTCTCTTGGGACTTCCCGTCTTTTTCACACAGTCGTCAACTTATCCTGCCACAACGCACTTCACACTTTCGTATTCCGGTCTGCTAAACCATCTATGGACCTCTCGGTTCCCACATCTCCTTCAGACCCCACCTCACGATGACGCCCTAGATTAGACTTCCTATGTTGTGCTATCACTCATAGGGAAGGACTTTCACCTTCGAGAACTTTTATGCTTCCAACCTCAAGGCTTGTTTTTACTCTTTGAGTATCATGGTCACTGGTTATTAGGCATAAAATCAAACGAGCTATCGCTCATTTATATGCAACTGCCTGTCGCACAAAAAA
>JADWMM010000024.1 GCA_015978205.1 Alkaliphilus sp. NP8
TTTCCCTTTTACTTATTATATATAAAAAAACTATATATTAATACATTGGACTTAAATTTTTTTGTATATATTCTAACTTTAATTTGGTTATTTCAACGTATTGTTCGTAGGTTATTTCTTCATTTTCGTATAACTCTTCTGCTATTTCAATAAAATCCTGACAAAGCTTTAGTAGATTTTCTTGAATATGGTTCACTTTAGCTTTCCCCCTCGTCTATAGTATTCAATCCATTTATTATATTGTAATATGGTGCTTAAGTCCTAAAATAACTTTTATACTCATACTATAATATGATCTATAGTTTCAAAATATGATATAATAATGCCAAATAATGTTGTAAAGTTATTATAATATATATTATGCTTTATGTAATTTTTTCATATTATTAACTATAGTTTGTATATGATTTTCATCTATTACTTTTTCAAAACTTCTAAGACCTCCGACTTTAAAACCATGTTTTTTTGCTAATTTATTTATTTCATCTACCTTTTCAATTTCTATTTCTCTGCCTAAACTAAAATTCTCATACTTACCCTCTAGTGCTAAAATCATAGTTTCTGCCATACATGCGTAACATAAACCTTTTGGAAATCCAAAATTAAAATTAAAGTTTATTTCTTTAGGTACCTCTATTACTCCACCTTCTATAACTAGTACATCTTTCCTTTTCTTTTCTACTAATTTTGATACATCTCTAGGCCTAGCTACATCACAAATAACTGCACCACTTTTGATAAATTCAGGTTTAATAATATCTTCTAAACTACTCGTTACTGTTATAATTACATCTGCAGAACTTATACCTTTTTCTATATTTGTGCAACACTTTAACTTTACATCATTATCATATTTGTTATTTAATTCGTCCTTAATTTCTATAAGTTTATCATTATTTCTAGCTATTAAAGTAATGTTATTTGATTCTCTATAAGCTAATTCAGCACAAACTTTTCCAATAGATCCAGTAGCTCCTACAATTGCTATATTACTTTGTTTAAAGTTTTTATTTAAAAGGCTACAAGCTTTTTTGGTAGCTTCAAAAGCAGCAGCTACAGTATATGTATTCCCAGTAGTTACAGCAATATCTAAATTATTAGCAACTGTAATACCTGCATCTCCTATAACTGATGTATATGCCCCTAATCCTATTAGTTTTGCTCCTAATTTCTCTGCTATTCTTCCAGATTTAATTATTTTCTTCAAAACATATTCTTCTGGCATGTCTATTATCATTTTAGATGTTAGGGGTAATCCTATAAACCACCCCTCACTAGTTCCATTCAAACTTTTTATATCAGTAATTTTTGATATTACAGAAGGAGCTAATTTGCTTGTTATCATTTCTACCATTTTTTTAGGTAATATTTTTAAAAACCCATATTTCTTATAAACATCATCAATATTTATTGGATGAATTAAAAATGCAAATTTATTCATTTACTTATCTCCTTCCACTTAAAACTGTTTTTATCAAATTTTTAGTGCTATATAAAGCCATACTCTCTATACTTTTATTCTTTAATAATATTTCTTCTAATGAGTCAACCAATTTATCCAATTGTTTATATTCTACAGTTAAAGGTGGTTCTATTCTAATAACGTTAGGATTATTTAGTGTATAGGCAGTAATAATATTATACTTGGTTATTAACTCACTAGCTATAATACCTCCAATATATTCATTCATAGATTCTTTTGTATTATTATTAATAATTTTTCCCATTAAAGGTATATTCAAATTATCAAACTCTAAACCTATCATTAAGCCTCTCCCTCTTACATCTTTTAATATAGGAGATTTTTCTTTTAGTTTTAATAATTTTTCTATCACATAATTTCCTTTTCTAAATGCTTCATATTCCAAGTGGTTTTTTTCTATAAATTCTATTGTAGTAATCCCTGCAACTGATGCCCATGTATTACCACCAAATGTAGAAGTGTGAAGTAAACATTTTTCCATAGTGCCATATCCTTTTTTCCACACATCTTCAGTGGCAATATAAGCTCCTATTGGAATAATCCCTCCACTTAAAGATTTAGCAACACACATAATATCAGGTTCTATTTTTTCAAATTCACAACCAAAGTAATATCCTGTTCTTCCAAAACCAGTTTGTATTTCGTCTATAATTAACAAAACTCCATATTGATTACAAAGTTCTTTTGCTTTTTTAAAATAACCAGTAGGTGGTATAATAATTCCACCTTCTCCTTGTATAGGTTCTACAATAAACGCTGCTATATCATTGTAGTTTTCTAATATACTTTTAAGTGCATTAATATCACCATATGGTACTTCTATCGTATCAGGCACCATAGGTTCAAAATATTTTTTATATTTATTTCTTCCCGTAACAGATAAAGCACCCATAGATTTACCATGAAAAGATCCTTTACAATAAATAATCCTATGTTTTTTTGTGGATATCTTAGCTAATTTTAACGCACCTTCTACAGCTTCAGCGCCACTATTACAAAAAAAAGTATATTTTAAATTTCCTGGAGATATATTAGCTAAGTTTTGGGCTAAAGCGCTAGTTAAACCATTCATTCCAGATTGCAACAAATTAGGTGAATTATTTATTTTACTTAAAGAATTAATTACAAAATCATTATTATGTCCAATATTTAAAGCACCATATCCACCTAAAAAATCTAAATATTCTTCTCCCTTTTCATCCCAAACTTTTGTATTCTTGGCTTTTACAAATTTTTTATTGAAACCTAATATTTTTAAAAGTCTATATAGGTTTGGATTTATATATTGTTTGTAGTTTTCTTCTATATCTATTTGTTTCAAGTTCAAAGCATCATTAAATGAAATTAGATTTTTTTTTATTGTTTCTTCCATAACAAATCACATCCTTATAATTTTCTTATATTTAAGGATCATATCCAAATTATGGGTGTTTTATTCTTTATATAGTTTTTAACATACACAAAAACAATAAAAAAACTGGAGTATAATTTATCTTATAATAAACAAGACAAACTATACTCCAGTTTCTTTTAAGTTATTATTTTGGTGACTCCTAGGGGAATCGAACCCCTGTTACCGCCGTGAAAGGGCGGTGTCTTAACCGCTTGACCAAGGAGCCTTATTAAAAAGTGGCTCCGGAGAGAGGACTCGAACCTCCAACCTGTCGGTTAACAGCCGAATGCTCCACCATTGAGCTACTCCGGAACATCATATCGCAACGACTTACTCTCCCAGGCAGCTTCCCGCCAAGTACCATCAGCGCTGAAGGGCTTAACTACTGTGTTCGGTATGGGAACAGGTGTGACCCCTTCGCTATTGCCACGAAATTCCGCTACTGCTATTGCAGCGCTTCATACAATCATCCAAATCTCTGATTTGGTGTGAGTGTAATACCCCTAAATTCCTAAAGAATTTTGGAGTTTCCTTTGAGGTTTAATTCCCTCAAAAC
>JADWMM010000074.1 GCA_015978205.1 Alkaliphilus sp. NP8
TAATTTACACTACCCTATAGAATTATATATCTTTTCTTTATTATAATAATCAATCATATTTTCCCCCTTCTATATTTATTGTATGGCTTAACTAAGACTACATTTTACTATTTATTTTATATTATTTCTAATAAACTTTAAGTATTTTTTATTGAATATATCCTTTTGAAGCTAAAACTTGATTTAGTTCTACTAGTTTTATTGATTCATTTTCTACTAATTGAATTAAATCCTCTGCATTAGTGTAAATAAGTACTCCAAATGCTTTTACTCCGTATTCTTCAGCATAATCTAATGCTGATCTATAATACTCCCATTTCCTGTTACTAAAATCAGATTCCAGTACTTTAGTAGCTTCCTTTCTATCAATCATATATTGTAGCAAACTTTTATAATGAAGTTCGTAGGCCTTTGCTTCTAGAGACATTTCATTTGTATCGAAGTTCGTTGGATTAACAAGCCATTCTAAAATATGAAAAGCAGGATATTTTTCTTCAACGACTTTTTCTCTTGGTATTGAACTATTACTGCTCATAAGATGTATACCAATAATATCAGTAACCTTCTGATTACTTGGAGCTGTTCTAATACCTGCCCAAACAAATTCAATACTAGGATATTTTAACTCCAGTTCTCGCAACTCATCCATATTCAAGTCTTTTTCAAATGTAAGATCAGCAGAAACGTAGGAAACATTATTCAACTGTGTAATATGATTCATAACTCGCTGTTTCTGCTCATTAATATGTTCTGGGTTTCTTCCAGGAAACCTGATATCTGTAAATTTAGAGCTAATACCTTCAATAGATTCTGTATGATTTTTAATTTTTCTATCTTGCTTTATTTTAGTAGCAACATACTTGTTCTTCTGAATAAAAAGATTCCTTAGATAAAAACTAATGTCATATTCCCCAAGACCTAATTCATCAACATATACATCGCTTGTTAAGAAATAACCTGGAAAGTTTAACTCGGTTAAAGCATATATATCAAAGTCGATATCACTCTTACTTTCTCCCACTGTAACCTTTGTTGGATTATAGTAATAATTTTCTATAAGTGCAGATATTACAAAAATTACACCCATTACTAAAGCTATCACTATGAATACTGAGATAGCCACAGTTCTCTTATTATACCTTTCCAATAATTGATTGTATCTCATATTTACCCTCCAATAATGCAATTTGATTTTTTTCTAGTCCATAAGATTAAACCAAGCATAACAATCAGAATTGCTAATTTGTTTTATTATCTATTATAGAAATAAAAGTTATTATCCTTAAATTATTCTATATTTTTCCAATAATTCCTTCTCTATAATATAAATATGACTTTCCCCCTATTTATAATATAAACACATTAGTATACAAAAGGTTCCATAAAAATATAAATAAAGACAATGGACTAGTCCATTGCCTTATTTATAGCATTTAAATATCATTTTATACAATACTTACACCTTATCATTTAATAAAACCATATGTATATGATCTTCCCACTTTCCATTTATCTTTAAATATTTATATGCTAATCCTTCGTTATAAAATCCTAATTTCTCAACTACTCTTAAAGAACTTTTATTCTTTGGCATAATATTAGCTTCAATTCTATGTAAACCAAACTCATTAAATATTATATCAATTCCTTTTTCAATTGCTTCTGTTGTATAGCCTTTATTAATTTCATCTTTATCTAATTTATAACCAAGATGACATGATAAAAACACCCCTCTTACTATATTACTAAAACCTATAGATCCAATTATTTTATTTTCATTTCCCTTTTTAAAAACCCATAGTCTAAATGAGTTATTATTTTCAATTTTGGATAGTTATATATACTTAAGATATACAAGCAACTTAACTATAAAGTAA
>JADWMM010000049.1 GCA_015978205.1 Alkaliphilus sp. NP8
GTTTTGTTAGACTCATATAATTAAACTATATATACTTTATTCATTTGTGTTTTTTACATTAAAATTAACAGGTATACTTGGAGATATTGTGGAAACTGCATGTTTATATATTAGTTGTTGTTTTTCATCTGAATCTAAAACTATAGTATAGTTATCAAATCCTCTAACTATTCCCTTTAATTGAAATCCATTTACTAAGTATATAGTAATTAAAATTTTCTCTTTTCTAACTTTATTTAAAAAAACATCTTGTAAATTAATATTATTTTTCATATTCCCTTCCCCTCCTATGTGTTATAATATTAATATTCTACAACTACTTTAATTCTCCTTCAAAATCTTTAATAATATCCTTTAATAAGTTCTCTTTAGAGGAGTAATTTGATAAATTATACCAATTTATAAAGCTGTATCTTTTAAACCAAGTTAGCTGACGCTTTGCATAATGTCTAGTATCTCTCTTTAAAATTCTAATAGCTTCATTTAAGTCGTATTCACCCTCTAAATATTTTATTATCTCCTTATACCCTAGTCCCTTAAAAGCAGTCAAATCTTTAGTGTATCCTTGATTTAACAAATCTTTCACTTCTTTTACTAATCCTTGCTCTATCATTATATCTACTCGCATATTTATTCTGTCATAAAGTTCTTCTCTATCTCTAGTTAATCCAACTACAAAAAATTCATATTCATCATTTAGTTTAATATCTTTACTAAAGTCTCCTATTTTTTCACCAGTTTCATTATATACTTCTATAGCTCGAATTACTTTTTTTAGATTATTAGGATGTATCCTTTTTGCAGAGTCAGAATCAATTTTTTTAAGTTTATTATGTACATATTCATTTCCTAGTTCATTAGCTTCTTTCTCTAAATCTTGTCTAAGTTTTAAATTAGAAACTGATTGACTAAAATCCATATCAAAAATAATAGAGTTTATATATAATCCTGTTCCACCTGCTATAATTGGAAGTTTATTACTTACTATTAATTCATCAATTTTTTGTTTTGTTATTTTTTGAAATTCAGCTACAGAAAAACTTTCATCCGGATTAACAACATCAATTAAGTGATGAGGAATACCTTGTCTTTCTTCCATAGTAGGTTTAGCTGTACCTATATTCATATGCTTATAAATTTGCATAGAATCTGCCGAAATTATTTCTCCATTCAATTTATTAGCTAAGGCTAAAGATAAATCCGTTTTTCCAACAGCAGTAGGGCCTACTATAATAAATAATTTTTTTTTCATTTGACTACCTCCTATTGAATCCTCTTAAAATATTTCTCAATTTCATATTTACTCATAGTTAAAATAATAGGTCTACCATGAGGACAGGTTAACGGTGGTTTTATCTTATTAAGATCTTCGATTAATCTTTTCATTTCAGAATGATTTAATCTATCCTTTGCTTTAATTGCTGCTTTACATGCTCTTTTAATAATAGTATCTTCAAAAAAGTTATTAATATTATTATTCGTTCTAACTTCATCTAATATTTCATAAATAAAATTGAAGTCTCTAGGTTTACCTAAAATAATAGGAACTTCTCTAACTATCATTGTATTAGTACCAAAGTCTTCAATTTGAAATCCTAGCTTTGTAAACAAGTTTATATTATTAGATAATAACATATAGTCTTCGTTAGACAGTTCTAATACTTTAGGCTTTACTAACCTCTGAGAAATAATGCTTTCGTTTTTAATTTCTTCTAAAAATTTATTGTATATTAATCTTTCATGAGCAGCATGTTGATCAATTAGATATATAGAATTATTTTTTTCTACTACTATATAACTGTTAAAAATCTGTCCTACAATTTTATAACCATATAATAAGGAGTTTAAAAAGAATGATTGACTTACTTCCTTTTCATTTTCATTTATTTCAAGTTGCTCTTCGTGATCTGCAACATCTCTATCTATTTTATCTATAAATTTATTAGTAGTAGCTTTATTATCTGACATGTTAATTGCATCTACTCTTTTATCATTCTTAATTAAATTAGTATTTAAATTACTAAAGTAACTCTGTTTAGTTTCATTTACAGACAAATGTTTTAAATTAACACTTTCAGTAAAACTACTTTTTCCTTTATTGTCTATTTTAGATTTAATTGTTTTAGAAGAATCTAGATTTTCATCTATATTAATATCAATTTTATTATCTATATCTTTAGGTTGTTCAACATTAGATTTAACTGGTGTTATAGTAGATATCATTGTATTCTTTTCTAGAATATTAGTTATAGAATTATATATAAACTCGTATATTAAATCTTCATTTTGAAACTTTACTTCTGTCTTAGATGGATGAACATTCACATCTACCTCAGAAGGATCAATAATTAAATTTAAAATACATATAGGATGCTTATTAATAATGACCTTTTCTTTATAAGCCATTTCTATAGCCTTATTAACTAATTTATTTTTTATATATC
Source organism: Alkaliphilus sp. NP8 (assembly GCA_015978205.1). Lineage (GTDB taxonomy): Bacteria > Bacillota > Clostridia > Peptostreptococcales > Natronincolaceae > Alkaliphilus_B. The sequence goes on from JADWMM010000049.1 coordinate 2,445, forward strand.
GACCATTTAAATAAAATATTTGTAAGTTTCTATTGCCTCGTACAAAACTTGGTTGACCTATATAACCTTCTAATTTCATATCTGAAGTTTTTTCGTCTAAATGTATCAAATTTTTAAATGTATTTTTATTAAATACAGATATAATAGCTTGAGATAAGCTATTATTACCAGGAGTGGTAAACATAATATTATTATTGTTAATATACTTAAATGATATAGTAGGATTACTAAGTGATAAACGAGTGATTATTTCAGTTATTTTCATAGTTTCAGCACCATTAGATTTCATAAACTTTAATCTTGCTGGTGTATTGAAGAAAAGACTTTTTACAATAACTGTAGTTCCAACAGGACACCCTACCATTTTTTTAGATTCAATTTTACCTCCAGCCATCTTTATTTGAATTCCATGCTGTTGATTAGAGGTTCGTGTAACCATTTCAATTTGAGAAACAGCAGATATACTGGCTAAAGCTTCTCCTCTAAATCCTAATGAATTGATATTACTTAGATCATTAATGCTAGTTATTTTTGAAGTACTATGACGCTTAAAGGCTTTTTCAACATATTCTTCCTTTATTCCAACACCATTATCTGTTATACGAATATATTTCTTTCCCCCTTGTTTAATCTCTAATACTATTGTAGAAGCACCAGAGTCAATAGCATTTTCAATTAATTCTTTAACCGCTGAATATGGGGATTCAACTACCTCTCCAGCTGCTATTTTATTAATTGTTAAATCATCTAGCATGTTAATTTTTATATTCATCGACAACCTCCTAACATGTAATTCCTAAATTTGGGTAGCTTTTTTTTGAATTTTATACAATATGTTCAAAGCGTCTAAAGGTGTGGTTTCTAATAAATTTATATTTTTAAGTTCTTTTATAATGTCTGATTCCATAAGGTCTTCCAGTTTAAGCTGTTCGGTTTCTTTATTATTTTCAGTTTCATTAGATATAGCTATTTCTGTGTTTTTTACTATATGATTTTCTTTAACTATATTATTTAAATCACCAGTACAATTGCCATCTTTTGATTCAAGATCCGTCAATATGTTTTTAGCCCGACTTATTATATCATTAGGCAACCCAGCTAATCTAGCTACCTGAATTCCATAACTTTTATCTGCACTGCCTTTTAAAACTTTGTGTAAAAATATAATCTGATCTTTATCTTCTTTAACTGATACTCTATAATTTACAATTCTGTCATATAGCTTAGATAATTCGGTTAATTCATGATAATGAGTAGAAAATAATGTTCTAGATCTTAGTTTTTCACTTATATATTCTGCAACAGCCCAAGCAATACTTAAACCGTCAAATGTACTTGTACCTCTACCAATCTCATCAACTATTAATAAACTTTTTTTAGTAGCTAAATTAACAATACTAGCCATTTCACTCATTTCTACCATAAATGTACTCTGTCCTTGTGATAAATCATCATTAGCCCCTACTCTAGTAAAAATTCTATCAGTTATGCCCAAGGTTGCATTTTCAGCTGGAACAAATGAACCTATTTGTGCCATTAAAGTAATTAAGGCTACTTGTCGCATATATGTTGATTTACCTGCCATATTAGGACCTGTGATCATTAAAAGTTGTTCATCTTCAGTATCTATATAAGTATCGTTAGAAACAAAAAGTTCACTTTCTAATACTTTTTCTACTACTGGATGTCTTCCTTCTTTAATATCTATAGTTTCACTATTATTAACATTTGGTTTAATATAATTATTTTCCTCTGCAACTTCTGCAAAAGAATATAAAACATCAAGCTCTGCTATAGCATTAGCAGTCTTTTGTATTCTCTTTATTTCATCTGAAAGTTTGCTTCGAATATCGATAAACTCATCGTATTCGATTTGAGTAATTTTTTCTTCTGCACCCAATATTTTATTTTCTATTTCCTTAAGCTCTGGAGTTATGTATCTTTCAGAATTAGCTAAGGTTTGTTTTCTTGTATAATTATCTGGAGCTAAATGTAAATTAGATTTTGAAATTTCGATATAATATCCAAATACTTTGTTATATCTTATTTTCAAAGACTTAATACCCGTTTTTTGTTTTTCTTCTTGCTCTAGATTAGCAACCCATTGTTTGCCTTCTCTAGAAGCCTTTTGTAGCTCATCAAGTTCCTCACTATATCCACCTTTAATAATCCCTCCATCTTTTAAAGATAATGCGGGTTCATCTAATATAGATTTATCTATAAGTTCTTTAATATCTTCTAATGTATCAATTCGATCTAAAATTTTATTTAGTAAGCCTGATGCTTTATTACTAAATAATTTTTTGATTGTAGGAAGATAAGATGCAGAGTTTTTTAATGCTACTAAATCTCTAGGATTAGCTGATCCGAAAGCAATTTTTCCAGATAACCTTTCTAAATCATAAATTTGTTTTAAGTTTTCTTTTAGCTCACTTCTTAATAAAATATCATTTTTTAATATTTCAACTGCATGTAATCTTTGATTTATTACTTCTACACTTAATAAGGGTTCTTCTATCCATTTTCTGATCATTCTAGCACCCATTGCAGTAGAAGTTTTATCCAATACCCAAAGTAACGAACCTTTCTTGTCATTGTTTCTAATAGTTTCTGTTAACTCTAAATTTCTACGAGTGGCTATATCTAAAATCATTTTATCTTCAAAATTATATAGATTAATTTTATTAATATGAGTAAGAGATCTCTTTTGAGTTGTTTTTAAATAATGTATAATTGCTCCTGTAGATTGAATACCTATATGATTAGGATGAAAACCTAATCCAGATATACTAGCTACACTAAATTGATCTTTTATTTGGTTTATCGAATAATTATCTTCAAAAATCCAGTCATCACATTGGTTTATATATATATTAAATTTTTCTCTTATATTTTCTATTAAATTACTATTATGTACATCTTTTTCTATGAAATAAATCATTTCAGTAGGTTCTATTTTACTTATTTCATCCATTAACTTTTGATTCATTTCATTTCCTAGTATCTCAGTACAAAGAAGTTCTCCAGTAGACATATCTACATAACTTAGTCCACATCCATTAGATGAAATATATATTGAAATAAGATAGTTATTTTTTTTATCATCTAATAGATTAGTATCTATTAGTGTTCCCGGTGTAATTACTCTAATTACATCTCTTTTAACTATTCCCTTTGCCTTTGAGGGATCTTCTACTTGTTCACATATTGCCACTTTATGACCCTTAGAAACTAATTTATCTATATAATTATTAGCAGCATGGAATGGCACTCCGCACATAGGTGCTTTGTTTTCTAATCCACATTCTCGAGCAGTTAAAGTGATCTCTAGATCTCTAGAAGCTGTTTCAGCATCTTCAAAAAATAGTTCATAGAAGTCACCTAGTCTAAAAAATACTAAAGAATCTTTATACCTTTCTTTTATTTCCATATATTGTTGCATCATAGGAGTTAGTTTACTCAAATTTATTCCTCCTCTATAATTCAGATTTTATTTTACTATTATATCAAATACTTTACTTAATTTTTAGTATATAATAATTGAATTCTTTAATAAAGATTATGTACTGATATTTATTTATAAATCTTTAACTTCAAAGCTATAATTAAAATAGAATGCCTAAGGCATTCTATTTTAATTACATATTATTTAATCTACAATCTCTCCGTTTAAAGAAAATGTTCTTGGTTCTATAATTTTTACATTTACTAACTTACCTATTAAACTTTCATCTCCACTAAAATTAACAAGTTTATTTTCTCTTGTTCTTCCCATTAATCTATTTGGATCCTTTTTGCTTGGTCCTTCAACTAATACTTCAACAACTTTGTTTAAATAACTTTGGTTTATTTCTCCACTAATTTGATTTACCTTGTCTACTAAACGATTAAACCTTTCTTGCTTTACTTTTTCATCTACTTGTTCTTCCATTTTAGCTGCTGGAGTACCTTCTCTAATAGAATATAAAAATGTAAATGCAGAATCATATCTAGCCTTCTCTACTATATCTAAAGTATCTTTAAAGTCTTCTTCAGTTTCACCAGGAAACCCTACTATAATGTCAGTAGTTAATCCAACATTAGGAACTTTTTCTTGTAGTTTTTTAACTAGGTTTAAATATCCTTCTTTTGTATATTTTCTATTCATAATTTTTAATATACGATCGCTTCCTGATTGAAACGGAAGATGAAAATGCTCACAAACCTTATCACATTCTGCCATTGCATCAATTAGTCTATTAGATAAATCTTTAGGATGAGATGTCATAAATCTTATACGTTCAATTCCATCTATTTTATTTAACTCTCTTAATAAATCTGCAAAATCAGTTTCATTTTTTAAAGTTTTTCCATATGAATTAACATTTTGCCCAAGAAGAGTAATTTCTTTTGTTCCATTGTTAGCAAGATCAGTAGCTTCTTTTACTATATCTTCTACTTCCCTACTTCGCTCTCTTCCTCTGGTATAAGGGACGATACAATACGTACAAAAGTTATTACACCCATACATAATATTTATAAATGCTTTTAATCCATATTTTCGATTAACTGGTAATCCTTCTACTACATCGCCTTCATAATCCCATACTTCAATAAACATACCTTCAGATTGAACAGAGCTTATTAGCAGTTCAGGGAATCTGAATAAATTATGAGTTCCAAAAACTAAATCAACATGTCTATATTTACTTTTTATCTCCTTAACTACTTGAGGCTGTTGCATCATGCAGCCACAAACAGCTATAACAAGATCTTCTTTTTTCTGCTTTAGATTTTTTAATGCTCCTAAATTTCCATATACTTTTAGTTCTGCATTTTCTCTTACACAACAAGTGTTATATATAATTAAATCCGCTTCTTCTTTATTATCTGTAGCAGTATATCCCATTTTCTCGATCATTCCTGATAGGGTTTCAGAGTCATGTTCATTCATTTGACAACCATAAGTAGTAATAATATATTTTTTACCTTTACCTTTATTATATATACTAAGTTCTTCAATAATTTCCTGTTGTTTTTTTACTTCTTCAGGTGAAATAGTTACCTTTTTTCTTTTGCTCATTTTTATCCTCCTATAGAATAGTAACAATATACAAAATAATAAAGCGATATATTACTTTATTAACTATAAATCATTATACATCAATAGCTATTATATTCAAAGTATTACTATATTTTTATATAAATATAATTAAATTTTTTAAAAAATAAAATATATATAATTGAAATAAATGGTTATTAAAAGAATTTAATATTGATAAAAAGACTGTAATGAGGACTCTAAAAAGAATGCTATTCTATTCATACATTAGATAAACATAAAGTTAGAATTACTTATATATTAATTTAAAATGATATAACAAAAATAAAAAACCCAGTATATCTGGGTTTTTTATTTGCTTATTGCATATTGTTTTGTATTATCTTTGCTCTTCATATTGTCTTAAAAGATTAACAAAAAGCTCTGGAACTTTAGCCATATTTTCAGGTGATTCAACGAATGAAATTCTAAACTGAGTACTACCTGGGTTGTCTTCTCCTTCTGAAATATCATAGAAACCTTTCATTGGTGCTACAAGAAGAGTTGTTTTAACGCCATCGATATTTACAGAACCTTCTCCTGCACAATATTTCGCAAACTCAATTGAATCGAATCCTGGCTTTACAACTTTTCTCACATCAATTACTGAATAAATTGATGCATCTGGACTTGAAACTATAAGACCTGGTTCTTTCTCCTTTAGTCCATTATAAACTTTTACGATTTGCTTTTCGTAATATTCTTTTTGCTCTTTGCACCATCCAAGAATATCTTCTTTACTTTCATGAGCTAATGCACCAAAAATGTATTGACCAATTGCATTAGCACAAAGGTTAGCAGTATATTCAGCTACAGATCTATTACTAAATTCAGTATTGTCAGTAATTACTGCACCAATTCTAAGCCCACATGCATTCCATACTTTTGAAGCAGTTTCTATACTAATTCTTCTTCCTTCAATTCCTGGAACATCATTATCAGTTATTCCCCAAATACTTACTAATTTTTCATTTTCTTTATAATATAACTCACGATAAGCTTCATCAGTTACCATCCACATGTTATATTTCACACAAAGTTTAGCAAGATTTTTAAGCATATCATATGTATAATATTGTCCTGTAGGGTTATCATATGGAATTACAAGAAGAGCTCCAGGATTATTTTCCTTTATAACCTCTTCAAGCTTATCCATTTCTGGTAAGTTAAATTTCCCATCTTCACCTAAATGACGCTTTACAGTTACTGTTTTACGTCCAAGTCTGTCTGCAAATGAAATATAATTTGTATAAGCAGGATCGATCATCATAAAAGGTTTTTCATCAGTTCCTGCAGGTCCACAAACTCCTAATAATAATAATTCCATAGCAGAAGATCCACCATCAGTTACTTGAATATTCAGCTTACTTGTATCAAAGCCTTCACTTGCTAAAATATTTTTAAATGCATCCCTACACTCAGCAGTACCTGCTGTACCAGTGTATCTTACAACTCCATTTGCAAATGGACTTTCAGGTGCATCAAGCCCAAACATTCTCTTTTGCATTGCTGGATTTGTTGGAAGAGATACATTTCCAATTCCTACATTAATTACTGCTTCAGGTTTTACTTCACGCTCATCGTATTTCATTTGCGCTAAACGTACATCTGATGGTTTTCTTGATTCAAAATGTGCTGATAAAATTGGTTTGCTCATTTCCATTCTCCTCTTCAATAATTATTTTATGTATGCAAAGGCTTTTGCCTTTCTATAAAAATATATTTATATTTTCATTTTTATTCTATCACAATATTGCAACTTTTTTAACTATTATTAATTAATTTATTAATTTTTTTTACTCTACTAAATTTAAAAGAAGAAAACACCAGATTTGAGATGGCTTTTATTCAAAAGAATAATGTATTATAACACAAAACTTATATATTAAAGGTCTAGGAAGCATTGATATGATCCTAGACCTTTAGATTAAAAAATATTAAATTTCCTCTTCTAAAATCTTTATGCTTAAATCAATTGCATTAGATACATCACTTAATGATACCATTTCACAATTACTATGAATATACCTAGAAGGAAATGATAATACACCAGAAGGCACTCCACTTCTTGTTAAATGAATTGCTCCAGAATCGGTTCCTCCAAATTCAAGTACTTCTAATTGATATGGAATTGAATGTTTTTTGGCACTTTCAATCATCAAATTCTTTACAGTAGGGTGACATAAAAGAGAGTTATCTTTTATTTTAACTGCAGGTCCATGACCTAATTTAATAGCCATAGGTCTAGCTTTAGGTGTATCTCCTGTAGCTGTAACATCAAAAGATATTGCAATATCTGGATGGATGGCATAACCTGCCGTTTTAGCACCTCTAGTTCCCACTTCTTCTTGTACAGTAAATACGAAATATATATCATTTTTAGTGTTTTTTATAGACTTTAATATTTCTATCATTGCAAAACATCCTATACGATCATCTATCGCTGGAGAAATAATATTCTTACCATCTACAATTGGTTCACTATAATATACACATACATCTCCAATAGAAACTCTTTCTTCAGCTTCTGCCTTAGAGGAGGCTCCTATATCTATAAATAGTTTATCTAAAGTTAAATCCTTTAAGCTATCTAATTTTTCGCAGCCTACTACACCAACTGTACCATTTTCAAATATAACTCTTTGAGAGTGTGTAACTACAGGAGATATTCCTCCTACATTTGTAAATCTAATAAACCCTTTATCATCTATATATGTAACCATTAGTCCTATTTGGTCCATATGTCCTGCTAATAGAACTTTTTTACCTTCTCCTTTTTTTCTTACAATGAGATTTCCAAGAGCGTCATTATAAATTTCATCTGCATACCCTTTAACTTCTTCTTTGATCAACTTAGACACTCTAACTTCATTACCTGCAGGAGAATATGTAGATACTATTTTTTTAAATAAATCTATATTTAAATCTCTCATTATAATAATCCCCTTTCGTTAATCCTATCAATAAATTTAATTAAAAGCTTTTTACAATTTTTATAATCATCTTTGCTCATTACAGATATAGGTGAATGTATATATCTACAAGGAACTGCTATAGATACACAAGGTGTACCTGCTTTTGCCGTATGGAATTTTCCAGCATCATTGCCACCAAAAGTTGATCGTCTATATTGCCAAGGGATTCTAGCTTCTGTAGCTGTTTCAACTAACATATCCACAAACTTTCTATTATATATAGAGGTTCTATCCATAATAGATATAGCTGGTCCTTTATCTAATTCAGTTACTTGTAAATGAGGTTCAACTTTAATAATATCAGAACACGTTGTACCTTCTAAAATAATAGCAAGATCTGAGTCTACTTGGTTAGCGGCAACTTCTGCACCTCTAAGACCAATTTCTTCTTGTACTGTAAATATTCCTGTTATATCAATAGGTAAATCATTTTTTAAAAGCTCTATTAACATTGCACATCCAGCTCTATCATCTAATGCTTTAGCTTTAACTCTATTTTTACCGAATTCAACATATTCACTGTAAAAACCTATGTAATCGCCTATATACACTAACTTTTCTGCTTCTTCTTTAGTCTTGCAGCCAATATCTATGTATAAATCGTCTATGGATAGTGCTTTTTTTCTTTCATCAGGCTTTTGCATATGGACAGCCTTAGCTCCAATAACACCATTAATTTTATTCTTACCTACAATTACCTGTTTAGATACTAGTATTCTAGCATCCATACCTCCAATAGGAGCAAATTTAATCAGTCCACTATCGTCTATACCTTTTACCATAAGACCTACTTCATCCATATGAGCTGCTACAGCAATTTTGGTATTATTTTTTTCACTTCTCTTGAAAGCAATTATATTTCCCATTGTATCAATCTTAATATCTTCTACATAATCTTTAATTTCATTTATTATAATATTTCTAATTTCTTTTTCATTTCCAGAAACTGCCAATGCGTCAGTTAATTTTTTTAATAACATAGTAATTCCTCCATATCAATTTTATTTATACTTATAATAAAATTGGCAAGTAATTTTCCTGTTTTTTCAATATCAGATAAACTAATAGTTTCTACAGATGTATGCATATATCTTAGAGGAATAGATAATACGCCTGTAGCAACACCTGCTCTGCTTACTTGCATTGGCCAAGCATCTGTACCTGATGGTCCAGGAGCTACTTCAATTTGATAATCTATATATTCATTACTTGCAACTTCTTTAATTTTTTCGAATATATTTGGATGAATATTAGGTCCTACAGTAATAGCAGGGCCTTTTCCTATGTCAATAGTTTCATATTGGCTTAATTCAGGAGTTTTTCCGAATCCAACATCCACAGCTATACCTATATCTGGATTAATAGAGTAAGCAGCTGTAGTAGCTCCTCTAGTTCCTACTTCTTCTTGTACAGTGATAACAAAATAAATATCAGCTTCATGATTAAAGTTTTCTAACTCTTTTAAACACATTAATAAGGAAACAACACCTGCTCTATCATCTAAAGCTTTTCCTGCAATCCAATCATTTTGAAGGTTTATCATATTTCTTTTAATTGTAATTACATCTCCTATTTTAACTTTAGACTCTAGTTCTTCTTTTGTGAATCCTGTATCTATAGCTAAATCTTCTATACTTAATGACTCTTTTCTTTCCTTCGCACTAGTTACATGGGGAGGTTTTATACCTATTAATCCGTAAACATCTTCTTCACCATGAATAATAACTTCTTGACATAGAAGTGTTCTTTGGTCTACTCCTCCAATATTGGTAAATTGAATAAACCCTCTTTTATCGATATCTTTTACCATTAAACCAATTTCATCCATGTGTGCAGCTAACATAATTTTTTTATTATTAGCTCTGTTACCTTTTTTAACACTAATAATATTCCCTAAAGCATCCTCAGTAACACTATCGCAATATCTTTCAAAATGTTTCTTTATTATTTGTGATACTTCTTTTTCATGTCCAGAAACACCAGAAGTTTCTGATATTTCTTTTAATACTGTTTTTATATTCATAAATTTTCCTCCCTTCTAATTTTTATTTGAAAGTTCAATGATTAATTTAACATATTAATTATTTATTATCCTTTTTATAGAAAAATGTTTGAACAGGTGCTAAGTTATAACGGTTTGGTAAAATTATTTGTTCAGTACTACCTACGAATAAAACACCTTCATTATTCAATGAATCATGGAATTTCCTATACATGATATCTTTAGCTTCTTCAGTAAAATAAATCATTACATTTCTGCATAAAATTAAATCACATTGATTTGGATATTCATCTTCTAAAAGGTTAATTTTTTTGAATTTCACTCTTTCTTTAACTTTGTCTTTTATTTGATAGCTATTATTATATTTATCAAAAAAAGATTCTATAAATTCTTTAGGTAAGTTTTCAAGACTTTTAGCTGAATATATACCTAATTTAGCTTTATTCATTGCACCTTCATCTATATCTGTGGCTATTATAGAAATTTCATTAAGTGGAAAAATTTTTGAAAGTAGCATTACTAGTGAATAAGGTTCTTCTCCAGTAGAGCAAGCAGAACTCCAAACTTTTAATTTAGAATTATGTTTAATTAAATTTGGGATTATCTTATCCTCTAAAACTTGCCATTGCTGTGGATTTCTATAAAATTCAGATACATTAATAGTTAAATAATTAATAAATTCATCTAATAATTTTTTATCTTTATTTATTGCATCGAAATAAGAATCGTATGTTTTGAAATTATTACGTGCTATTAAAGACTCTATTCTACGTTTCATTTGTCTTTCTTTATAGCTATTTAAATTTATTCCAATTTTTTTATAAATTTTAGTTTTAAAGATTTCATAACCTTCCATAAAATTGCCCCCCTAAATTAAAATAAAATGGACAATGTCTTTCTTAAAGTACATATTCATTTAATTTTATTATGTATTGTAAAAAATAAAGAGTCTTAGACTCTTTATTTTTTACTTTTCATTTTCTAGTACGTCTCCAATTGTTGTTTCATTATTATCATCAATATACTCTGTTTCTTCTACTTCAGAATTTTCATTTACTGCTGTCATGCTTAAACTAATACGTTTTTCTTCTGGTTTTACATCTAGTACCTTCACTTCTACTTTTTGTCCCACATGTAGTTCTTCAGATGGCTTTGCAATATGTTTTTCACTGATTTGTGAAATATGAACTAAACCATCTAAACCAAGCTCTAACTCAACAAAAGCACCAAAGTCTACTAATCTAACTACTTTTCCTTCAACAACATTTCCAACAGTATACTTTTCTGCTGCAGTTTCCCATGGTTGTTGTTGAGTTTTTTTAAAACTTAAAGCTATCTTTTCTTTATCTTTATCAAAGTCTAATACTTCTACTTCAATAACATCTCCCACATTAACTACTTCTGTTGGATGTTTTACTCTTCCCCATGATAACTCAGAGATGTGAACTAAACCATCAATACCACCGATATCTATAAATGCGCCAAAATCAGTAATACGTTTAACTTCACCTTTAATACGCATTCCTTTTTCTAATTTCGAAAACAACTCTGACTTTTTGTGTTTATTTTCTTCTTTTAGTACAATTTTTCTAGATAAAACTACTTTGTTTTTTCTACGATCAAATTCAATCACTTTAGTACTAAAGTTTTTACCCACAAAATCCTTTAAATCATTAACAAAATGATCTGATAAGTGGCTTGCCGGAATGAAACATCTAATTCCTCTAGCTACAGCTATTACTCCACCTTTTACTGCTTCAACTACTTTAGTTTCGACTAGAGATTCTGTCTCTTTAATTTTTTCAATATCATCCCAACCTTTTGCCATATCTACTCTTTTTTTAGATAATAAAACATTACCCTCACCATCATCAAGATTTAAAACATAAACCTTAATTTCATCTCCTTCTTTAGCTACTTCATAAGGATCCACAGTTATGTCGTTTGAAATTTCTTCTTTTGGTATAATACCATCTGATTTATATCCTATGTTTACTGTAATTTCATTTTCTGTAACTCTAATTACTTTACCAGTAACAATTTCTCCTCTTCTTAATTTTACCATCGATTTTTCTATTTCTTCCATTAATTTTTGCATGTCATTACTCATATTACGCCCTCCTAAATTTAGTTGTTTATAAAAATTTATAGTTATAAATTTTTCAATTCATTTATAACTTCATCAATAATCCACTTTGGAGTGGATGCTCCTGCAGTTAAACCTACAGTTTCATATCTTTTTAATATATTAATCGGAAGTTCATGTGCAACTTCAATATGAAAAGTTGTATTTGGTTTTTCTTTTTTACAAATTTCAACAAGCTTTTGAGTATTAGAACTGTGGTATCCTCCTACTATTATCATAGCATCCACTTCTTTAGATAAGTTTTTAGCAGCTTGTTGTCGGTCTTTAGTTGCAGAACATATGGTATTAAATTTTACAACATCCTTAGCTTTTTTTTCTAACATTTCAGTAAGTTCAAGATATAAAGATACAGACATTGTTGTCTGAACTACAATGCACATTTTGTCCATAAATGGCACTTTTTCAACATCATCCTTTGTTTTTACGATATATGACTCGTCATTACTCCATCCATTAATACCTATTACTTCTGGATGATCTGGATTTCCTATAATGACAATATTATATCCTTTTTTCTTATATTCTTTAACTATATTTTGAATTTTTTTAACAAAGGGACAAGTAGCATCAATTAGATTTATATTTTTTTCATTAGCCTCATCATATGCTTTTTTAGAAACTCCATGAGATCTAATAATTACTGTGCCAGCATTTACTTCACTTAAATTATCAATGGCTTTAATATCATGATTTTCTAATCTATTTACAGCTTGCTTATTATGAATAATAGGTCCTAATGTATAAATTGTATTTTCATTATCCTTACCTTCAGAAAAAGCAGTATTTATAGCTTTTTCTACGCCAAAACAAAAACCAGAATGATCTGCTACAATAACTTTCATAGCTTTCCTCCTATAGATCTTCTAAACTTAATTTAATAGTTAGCTACATAACTTTATTAAATTTCTACATAATATATAAAAATCCTTCTTTATTATCAGTATTTCCATTTTTTTTATAATAAATAGGAAAATGTCAACTTTTTTAAAATATAAATAAAGCTTAAATGAACTAATTACTTGTCCATTAGCTCTCTAATATGATCTAGTACATTTTGACTTATTTGTTGATATTCATCAATAGACATTTTTTTATTATAGTATTCAGTAAATTCTATAGGGTTATCTATTATTATTTTAATTTTTCTAAAAGGTTTATAGTCTCCTATAATAGCTATAGGCACTATTGGACTTTTAGACTTAATACCTATCATAGCAAGTCCAGGTTTAGCTTTTAGCATTTCACCAGTTTTACTTCTGGTACCTTCTGGAAATATTCCTAAGGCATTTTCATTTTTTAAGATTTTTAGCGCAGATTTAATAGCACTAATATCAGCTCCACCCCTTCTTACAGGAAATACACCTAATCTTTTTAAAATAGCAGCCATAGGCTTGCTTGAAAATAATTCTTCCTTAGCCATGTAATTAATTTTTCTAGGTAAATAAGTTCCTATTACAACTGGGTCTAAATTATTAAAATGATTTGAACAAACAATAGCTTTTCCCTCGTTAGGAATATTTTCTTTTCCTATAATTTCAATTTTATAAATTAATGAAAGTAAAAATCTAACAGAAATTTTAACTACCTTATAGAATAACACTTTATTTTTCCCCCTTTAGAAGAGATATTATTTTTTCTACAACCTCCTTTATAGATAATCCAGTTGTATCGATAATAATAGCGTCTTCTGCTTTTACTAATGGTGCGGCAGCTCTTTCGCTGTCAATTTTATCTCTATTTATAATATCATTTTTTATTTCATTTAAATCTACAACCGTACCTTTAGACTTAAGTTCTACATACCTTCTATAAGATCTTTCTTCTACAGATGCAGTTAAAAAAATTTTCATAGTAGCTTTGGGTAGTACATGAGTTCCTATATCTCTTCCATCCATTATAACATCTTGAGACGATGCAATTTTTCGTTGAATATCTACTAAAATTTTTCTAACTTCTGCAATCTGTGCTACATATGAAACATTTTTACTTACACTAATATCTCTAATTTCTTTGTTTATTATTTTATTATCTAGATAAATATTGTCTTGATAAAATTTAATATCACTTTTTTTTGCTAAACAAATTATTTCATCTTTATTAAGAATATTAGCACCGCTAATTAACGCTTTATAAGTAAGTGCTCTGTACATAGCACCAGTGTCTATATATGTTATATTTAATCGGTCTGCTATTTCTTTTGCTATTGTACTTTTACCTGCTCCAGCAGGTCCATCTATTGCAATTTGAATATAGCCCATGCAATACCTCCTTAGAATAGATTTAACCACCAATTATGGTGGTTATTTAGAATAAAGATCAGGTCTTAATTTTTTAGCCTCTCTTAAATATATATGTACCATATCTTTCTTTGTTTTATCAGTATAAATATATATTAATACTCTAATACATTTCCTTAAACTATTATCTATATTTTTTTCTTCGAAATTTAAGATAGGAGTATTATTCCAATTAAAATGTTCTCGTAATACAATTGAAGGATATACTTGATCTAAGTCATTAGTCATAGTGAAATTAACACTAATAACATCATCTTCTTTTATTGAATTTAACTCTATGATTGTATTTAACATTTCGTATGTAGCATCTTTAATTTGTTTTGATGTATTTTCCTGTACTGTTATAGCTCCCCTAATACCTCTTACCTGCATATATATCCCTCACTTTAATAGGCTTAAAGAAATTATACCTTAATTTTCAATATTCCTCAAGTGATATCTACATTCTTATTACAGCTAAAGTCTCTATAGTTTTTTTTGTAATTATTTCTGATTTATTTAAATAATTAATTTTATATGAATTCATAGTATCTATTCTAACTCTAATATTATCATCATACATAGAACCATTTATCTGAATAACATCTCCATCATTAACATTTATTATTAATTCATTGTTTTTAATAAATTTATATCTTAATTTTCCATTTACTAATACTTCTAACAATGGATATAATTTATCACTTTCTAAAGTTAGGGTTACACCTTTTTTAGCAGAAATTTTTTTTGTGAAATTATAATTATCTTTAACTAAATAATCTTGTTCTAATATATTATTATTGTACACTCTTAATATATTAAATCCTATTAGAAATGTAATAATAATTATAGCTAGCAAAGATATATATTTTTCTAATTTATCGTACACTTCTGTTTCAGACGAATATTTTAGTTTATGATTCATTCTTCACATTCCTTTAATATTTTATATCTTAAATATTATAGCCTGCTACATATCCTGTAGAGAAAGCAATCTGTAAATTATAACCTCCTGTTAATGCATCAATATCTATAATTTCACCTGCAAAATATAAACCTTTTATAAGTTTAGATTCCATAGTTTTACTATCAATTTCTTTAGTTGAAATACCTCCTGAAGTAATAGTAGCTTCTTTTATAGATCTAAATCCTTCTGTTGTTAGAGTTAAATTTTTGATTGCACTTATAACTTTATTTCTATGTTTTTTCGATAATTCAGCTAATTTTAAGTCTTGGTTGATAGACAGTATATTTAATAATTTAATACAAAAATTTTTAGGGAAAAATTTTATTAAAATACTTTTTATCAATTTATTTCCATTTTTTCTAGATTCATTTTGGAATATGTGATTTAATTCTTCTATTGTATAGTTGGGAAGTAAATCTAATTGAATTTTTTGATTATTTATTTTATCATATTGATTTATATAAGCACTAAATTCTAAGGCTGCTGGACCAGATATTCCATAATGGGTAAATATTATGTCTCCTTCAGTAAAGATTTTCTTTTTATTGCTAACTTTACTAGTTATTTTAATTTCTTTTAATGAAATTCCCATTAAATCCTTTATCCATTTTTCTTTAATATTTATAGGTACTAAACTTGGTTTAGGTCTAATAATATTATGTCCTAACTTTTTTGCAAATTTATAACCATCGCCGGTACTACCTAAATGTGGATAAGATAATCCTCCAGTAGTTACAACGACTGCATCAGTTTCTATAATTTTATTATGAGATAATCTAACCCCTTTAATTTTATTTTTATATATTAAAAGTTCTTGAACTTCACAATTGGTTTTCAAATCAACATTATTTCTTTTTAGTATCTTTAAAAGTAGGTCTATAACGTCTCTCGAATTATTGCTAACTGGAAAAACCTTTCCTTTATCCTCTACTTTTAATTTACATCCATTTGTTTCAATAAAATTTATTAAATCTATATTACTAAACATATTTAAGCTGTTATATAAGAATTTACCATTATTTAGTGTTCTTTGAATCATTTCATTAATACTACAATTATTTGTAATATTACATCTTCCTCCACCAGTTATACTTAATTTTTTTCCAATAACATTATTTTTATCAATTAAAAGTACATCTTTATTTTTTTCTGATGCTGAAATAGCTGCCATAATTCCAGCAGGTCCTGCACCTATTATAACCACTGTTTTATCCATTTAGTTTCACCTTTCTATAATTATATCCATATGACACGTATCATTATACTTAATTAATACAGGTCCGTAAGATCTAAATTCTATTAGATTAATAGCACAATTATCTTGCTTTAACTTATAATAATGATTTAAGTCCATTGATAAAATATGAAGTAAAAGTAATCTTATAGTTGTTCCATGACTAATAATTAAAGCCGTTTCATTATCTGAATTTATAATAGTATCTATAAATTCAACCATTCGCCTCTGAGCTACTTCTATCTTTTCACCTTTAGGTATATTTACAAGATGGGGTTGCTCTCTCCATATTTTGAAATTTTCAGGATAATTTTCTTCAATTTCTTTAGAAGTTAATCCTTCCCACTCCCCAAAACTCATTTCTTTTAATCTATCATCTAATGTATATTCTATATTTTTCATATTTGCTACAATTTGTGCTGTTGAAGCAGCTCTTTCTAAAGGACTACTATATATTGCATCTATTTTTATATTCTTTAATCTTTCGCCTAATATTTTGGCTTGTTTAAAACCAAGAGAAGTTAAATCTGAATTTTTAGTCCCTTGAGTTCGACTCTCTAAGTTCCATTTTGTTTGTCCATGTCTAACTAAATATAATTTTTTAATTTTAATCATCTCCTTACATTACATTTATTTATATTAGTATTTTAACAAATACTATATAATATTAATATTTAAATATATAAGTATATTATATTTTATTCAACAAATAAAGCGATCGAATTTCGACCGCTTTATTTGTTGAAATTTTATTTCTTATTTATGAATTTCTATCAGAATGACTTCTATCATAAACATTGCGCTTTTCCCAAATACCTTCTAACTTATCAAAATATTGAGTAATCTGTTCTTTTTCCCTCATTCCAACAGCAACTATTAGTGCATTTATTAAGCTTAGAGGAGCTACTAAAGAGTCTACAAAAGATGCCATATTACTTTTAGCTATTAATGGATAATCTGCTATATTGGCAAGTGGAGATAACAAACTATCAGTAATCCCTACAATCGTAGATCCTTGTTCCTTTGCATATGATAGGACATCTACTGTTTTAATAGAGTACCTAGGAAAACCAATACCTATAACTAAATCCTTATCTGATATTCTAAGCATTTGCTCAAAAATATCACTAATGCCATGACTAACTACTTTAACATTATCTAAAATTAAATTTAAATAAAAGCCTAAATAATCACCTAATGCAGTTGAACTTCTAAGTCCCACTATATATATTTTTTCAGCAGTACATATTTTATCAACTATTTGCTGAAATGTATTATTATCTACTTTCTCCAATGTAGATCTAATATTATCTATATCAGACTTTAATACATTTTTTAATATTGCATCTTCGTCAGAGTATTCATTTGTCATTTCAACACGCTGAACAGTTGTTAACTTTATCTTTATAATTTCTTCCAAACCCTTTTGAAGCTGAGGGTATCCTTCAAAGCCTAATGCATTAGCAAACCTTACCACAGTAGATTCACTAACTCCTACTTTATTAGCTAGTTTAGATGCAGTCATAAAAGCTGCTTTGTCATAATTTTCAATAATATACTGAGCTATTAGTTTTTGTCCTTTGCTTAATTTAGAAAATTCATTTTGTATTTGTTTTATTAAGTCTCTTTTGTTTTCGTTTATCATATTAATCATCCTATTTCCTATTTTTTTCTTTTATTAAATTATACCCTTCTAATAATGCTTGTTTATTTAGTTCTTCTGTACCCTTAGGAACTCTATTTAAAACAGCTTTTTCTAATGATTTTATAGATACAACTTCTGTTATAGCTTGAATAGCTCCCAATGCAATTATATTAGCAACCATAGGCTTTTTAATTTTTTCGACAGCTGTGTTCAATATTGGAATTTTAATAACATTAAAAGGTAGATTCTTTGATAATTCGATACTAGAGTCTAGAATTAATGTACCACCTTTTTTTAGGGTATTTACATATTTACTGTAAGCAACCTGAGTGAGTGACAATAAAACCTCCGCTTCTTCCACCTTAGGGTAATCTATATCACCATCACTAATAATAACTTCAGCTTTACTAGCTCCTCCTCTTGCTTCTGGACCATATGATTGAGATTGAACAGCATTTTTCCCATCAAGTATTGCAGCTTCAGCTAATATTATTCCAGCAAGAATTAACCCTTGACCTCCTGAACCACTAAGTCTTATTTTATTTCGCAGTTCCATATTATCTCTCCTTTTTAAATCTATTAATAATTTTTTGGTATTCCGCTGTATACTCAGGTTGTTCGGTGTTCTTAAACTCACCTATTAACAGTTTATCTTTATATTTGTCTAAAGGCAACTTCTCTGCTGTTTTTATGTCTATAGTCATATCTTTAATTTCATTTAACATATCTACGGAAGATCCTTTTTTATTTTTACGACCATAATAAGTTGGACATACACTTATAGCATCAACTAATGAAAAACCATTGTTCTGAATAGACTTTTCTATAATTTTAATAAGCTGATTAGCATGGTATGCAGTTCCACGTGCCACATATGTTGCTCCAGCAGCATCAGCTAATTTACATATATCAAATGGTTTATCTATATTTCCAAATGGAGCAGTAGTTCCATAAGACTTATTTGGAGTAGTTGGAGAGTATTGTCCACCTGTCATTCCATATATATTATTATTAAAAAGTATAGTAGTTATACCAATATTTCTTCTACTAGCATGTATTAAATGATTTCCACCTATAGCTGAACAATCTCCATCTCCAGTTATCACTATAACTTCAAGATCAGGATTAGCTAATTTAATTCCTGTAGCAAAGGCTAAAGCTCTACCATGTGTGGTATGTAATGTGTTAAAATCCATATATCCAGGAGCTCTTGAGGAACAACCTATTCCAGAGACCACACACACCTTGCTCTTATCTAATTTAAGATTATCTATAGCTTTAGCTAAAGACCTCATAATAATTCCATGTCCACACCCTGGGCACCATATATGTGGTAATTTATCCATTCTAAAGTTATTACTAATTAATTCACTAGACATCTTATAGGACCTCCCTGATTTTTGTAAGTATTTCATTAGGAGTTATTGCTTCACCAGTAACTTTGCACAGTTTATATAGACTACTCTTATCTGATACAATTCTTTCTACTTCTGAAAAATATTGTCCCAAATTTAATTCTGCAACTAATATTTTTCCTGTTTTTTCATTAAGGTCTTTAATTTTTTTATCAGGAGAAGGCCATAACGTTAGAGGTTTAAACAAGCCTACTTTATATCCTAATCTCCTGGCTTCTTTTACTGCACTTCTGGCTGATCTATAAGTTCCTCCATATGCTAATACAACTAATTCAGCATCATCCATAAACTCCTCTTCGTACATAACTATATCATCTACATTATCATCTACCTTACTCATAATTCTTCTAAGTAATTTATCAGATATTTGAGAATCATTAGTTGGAAATCCAGATTCATCATGCATTAATCCTGTTACATGAAATTTAAATCCATCACCAAAGGCAGCCATCCTTGGAACAAATTCATTTTCTTTTATTTCGTAAGCTTTATATTCACTACTATCTTTTTCTGGTTTCAATCTATTAAATATTTCAATATCTTCTTTATTAGGGATTTCAATTTTTTCTCTCATATGTCCTACAATTTCATCAAGCATTAAAAAAACAGGGAGTCTATACTTTTCAGATAAATTAAATGCCTTTATAGTCAAATCAAAAGTTTCTCTTACAGAAGTTGGTGATAAAGCAATTACAGGATGATCTCCATGTGTACCCCATTTTGCTTGCATAATATCTCCTTGTGCAGGGGATGTAGGTAGTCCTGTACTTGGACCATATCTTTGTACATTTACTACAACACAGGGTGTTTCTGTTAATGCTGCGTAACCTATATTTTCTTGTTTAAGTGAAAAACCAGGTCCACTAGTTGCTGTCATAGATTTTAATCCTGCTAGTGATCCACCAATTGTAGCAGCCATTCCTGCTATTTCATCTTCCATCTGAATAAACTTTCCTCCAACTAGAGGTAATTTTTGAGCACATATTTCTGCAATTTCAGTTGATGGTGTTATAGGATATCCAGCATAAAATCTCATTCCAGCAGCAAGAGCACCTTCAACACATGCTTCATTTCCTTGCATTAATCTAACTTCTCTATTTCCCATCATCCAACACCTCCAAATAAATAGCATAGTCAGGACATCGCAATTCACACTGCCCGCATTTAATGCAACTGTCTTTATCCTTGATATTAATTTTTTCATTTGCTAATTCAAGGACATTCTTAGGACAAAATGCAACGCAAATTCCACAACCCTTACACCACTCAATTTTTACCTTTAATTCTTTAGCAGACAATACTCTTCCCCCTTTAGGTGAATGTTTTTTTATTCTTAATCAAATAATATCAGATTTAACAGAGTATTGCAATTTTTATTTCATATTTCTGTATTTTTTAAATTGTTTGCAATATTAAGTTCATTTTTTGCATTTTCACTTATATCTTTTTAACCACTTTTATGTTTAATATAAAATTAATATCGGCTTGAAATCCTTTTCATTCAACTCTTTAAAGCATTTATTATATATTAATTTAAAATTTTTTTATATTTTTTTAATATGTCTTTTATTATTTATTGCAACTTTAGCTATTGAATCTTGCTTAATATTATATGTATTATAAAATAACAAATTATGTTGAATAAATTTTTTTTATTTTAGATTATATTAATAAATGAATTCAAATTAAATTTTGGGTTTATAACTTTAATTATAGTAAATACTATTAAATATAATTCCTTTTATACCTTAAAACAATAATTATGCTTTCTAATTTATTATAATATTTCTTTTTATTAATCAAGTATAAAAGAACTCTAACTATATTAAGCATTTGAGGTGGTAATTTGATACAGATAGATGATGCAGGGAGTGGTAGTTTGTTAGGTGGGACAGTAATAGGTATAACTAGAGTTGAAACTAAAGAGTATGCTTTTGAAATCATCCCTTTAGAATACTATAGAGATGATTTTTTTAAAAACAAAGCATATCTTGATTATGTAGTAACTATAATAAAAAAACTTTTTAAAGATCTAAATATTGCTAAAAATGAACAAATTGAAGTTTGCAGAGGATACATGTTTGATAAATTAAAAATATGGCTTACAGAAAACAATTATAATTATACTTGTACTCAAATAAATGATCCACTACAAAGTTTAGTTGAGAAAACATTTGAAAATTATGCAATATGCTTAGGACTCCCAAAAAATTTTATATCTTATACTAAATATCCTTTTCATTTTCACCGTATATTAAAATGGATATATGCTGATTATGAAAAGAGGAGTTTACTTTGTAAAACTGGATGGAAAAGTTGGCAAAAATATGGAAATTTACCTGTAAAAATTGATGTGGAAAAAGTTAAAAAGAATAACTTAATGTGTTTTAAATGTAACACTCAAATACCAAAAGGATCTGTAGCAAAAGTTAAAAAGTATACTAGTGATAGATTAAACAAAGTTTTTTTACATGATACGTGTGTATAATAAGTTTTTTCTAATATAATTAAAATTTTGCTGTATATTAAAAGCCCTTACTTTTAGTAAGAGCTTTTAGTATGTTGATTTATGTTAATTTATATCGATTTATATTGGGTGAGTTTTTTCCTTTTCATTGTATAAAGTACTTTCAATTTCATACTTCTTAGCCCATCTTTTTTTAAAGAAATTCATTGCAACTTGCGGAAATAATGCGTAAGAAAGAACATCCTCCTCTTGTTCTAGATATTCTTTCATCTCTTCTTTAAATCCTTCAAGTTGCGGTTTTATAAGATCAGCTGGACGTCCCTTTATTACTTCATCATTCCCTATGATTTTTTCTTTAATATTTTCATTAATAGGTACTGTAGATTGACCATATAAACCTTTAACATAGTCTTTAATTTCTTTAGGTATCATTTTATACCTTTCTTCAGTAATGACATTAAATACAGCTTGAGTACCTACCATTTGACTCATTGGAGTTACTAGAGGAGGAAACCCTAACTCCTCTCTAACTTTTGGAACCTCTTTTAATACATCATCAAATTTATCTAATTTGTTTTGAGATTCTAATTGAGATATGAGATTTGATAGCATTCCACCTGGAACTTGGTATATTAAAGTCTTTGCATTCACTCCTAAAACTTTAGGATTTATTAATCCTGATTTTATATACTTATCTCTTATTGGATTAAAGTATTCCGCAATTTCATTTAGTAATTCTAAGTCTAAGCCAGTATCATACTCAGTGTTTTTTAAAGATGCTACTAGTGGTTCAGTTGGAGGTTGAGATGTTCCTAGAGCTAAAGGTGAGATTGCCGTATCAACTACATCTACACCAGCTTCTATAGCTTTTAAATAAGTCATTGATGCAATACCACTAGTTGCATGAGTATGTAGCTGGATAGGAACTTTAACTGTATTTTTTAGCTCTTTAACTAGTTCATATGCTACATAAGGTGTTAAAATTCCAGACATATCTTTAATGCATATAGAATTAGCCCCTAAACTTTCCATATCTTTTGCTTTCTTTACATAATACTCTATATTATGTGCTGGACTAGTAGTGTAAGATAAAGCACATTGAGCATGCCCACCTTCTTTTAATGTTGACTTTACAGCAGTTTCTAAATTTCTAACGTCATTTAGAGCATCAAAAATTCTTATAATATCAATACCATTATAAATAGATTTTTTAACAAATTCCGATACAACATCATCAGCATAGTGTTTATACCCTAATATATTTTGTCCCCTTAAAAGCATTTGTAATTTTGTATTTTTAGCTGATTTTCTTATAATTCGTAATCTTTCCCATGGGTCTTCATCTAGAAATCTTAGACAGGAATCAAAAGTAGCTCCCCCCCACATTTCTAAAGAGTTATATCCTACTTTATCTAATTTCTCAATAATAGGAATCATCTCTTCTGTTTTCATTCTTGTTGCCAATAAAGATTGATGTGCGTCTCTCAATACTGTTTCCGTGATTCTTATTTTCGTCATTTTTCTCCTCCTATATATTCTTTACATTGATTAATAAATATCAATTTATTAATGTTACTATTCTATATTAAATCTTAAAAACCTTTATTTGTTTTTTTCGATAAAAATAACAATAGGGGGATTATTATTATGATTAATATAATTACATTGCATTATAGTAACTTCTTCACATGAAAGAGTATTTAAAAAGTTCAAAACTTCTTCTTTTTCTGCTTCGCCACCATCATGTCCATAATATATAACTATAGATATGATCCCACCTTTTTTTAGTAAACTTAAAACTGACAAAATAGCTTTTATAGTAGAATCAGGATTAGTTATAATCGAATGATCACCTTTGGGTAGATATCCTAAGTTAAACATTGCTGCATGGATAGGTTCCATTATATATTCTTTTAAATTTTCATGACTATCATTAATTAGCTTTATGTCGTAATTATTTAATTTATGATCAATTAGCTTCTTTTGAGTGTTTTCTAATGCTATAGACTGTATATCAAATGAAAAAACTTTGCCTGTATTACCAACAAGTTGAGATAAAAATAGTGTATCATTTCCATTACCCATAGTAGCATCAACCACTATGTTCTCTTTTTGAATCTTGGGTTTTAATATGTGATGTACGAATGTTGTTGTTTTTTTTATTGAATTTAACATTGTTACCCCTTTCCTACATAATACTTAATACCCTTTATTATAAATATTATACATAAAATTTTCTTCATTATTTTGTTATATTTAATTATCATTATTATATTTCTGTTTAAAAAAGTTATTGATATTACATACATAATATTTATCGTAGGAATTTTCTTCAGTTAAAATTTTAATTTCGTTAGGAATATTTTTATAATTCACTGTATCTATTCCTTTATTTTTAATCAAAAATTGTTCTATGTTTTGGTTCAAAATTATTAATGAATATTTAAAAGAATTTATATGTAAATAATGAAAAATAGTTCTTATAAGAGCATCTATTAAATTATGCTCTAAATCTTGAGGATAGATATATACCTGGTTTATCTTAGCAAATGAAATATCAAAAAATAAATTAATAGAAGTGTATCCTAAAATTTTTTTATTTTCTATTATGCCAAAGTATTCGTTAGTATAATTCAAATTAGCTTCTTTTTCTAAATTATTACTTGTATTATGTATTAATAAATTCTTAAAGTCTTCACGATTCAATTTTCGTATAGTTATTATTTTTTACACCTACTTTCTATTTTCCATATTAAAAACTTTAAATTAATAATCTATAAATATTTAAAGTTTAGATTATTATAATTGTTTAAAGTAGTTAATCTCTCTCTCAGTAAGATAGCGCCAATTGCCTACTTCTAAACTTCCAAGACTTATTCTACCCATTTTCTCTCTTCTTAAATCTACTACAGGATGGCCTATAGAATCGCACATTTTTCTAACTTGTCGGTTTTTACCTTCTCTAATTTTTATTTCAACAGTACAGTCAACTTTAGATTTTTTAATTATTTTGATCTTCGCAGGTGCAGTTATATAATCCTCAATTTTTAATCCATTTTCAAAATTTTTTAATTCGTCTTTAGTTGGAATACCCTTTATTTGTGCAATATATACTTTTTCAACTTTAAATTTAGGGTGAGTTAATTTAAATGTTAAATCACCATCATTTGTTAATATCAGAAGACCTTCTGTATTATAATCTAAACGACCTACAGGGAATATACGATAAGGTACATCAACTAAATCAGTAACCTTTTTCCTGTCAAATTGTTCCTTTGCAGTAGTTACATATCCTTTTGGTTTATTTAAAATAATATAAACCTTTCGGTTTTCTAAAGTAATATTTTTGTTATCTACTAAAACTTTATCATTATATGGGTCTATTTTGAAACCCATTTCAGTAATTATATCTCCATTAACCTTTACTCTGCCATTACTAATTATACCTTCACTTTTCCTTCTAGATGCAACGCCACATGCAGCTAAAAACTTTTGAAGTCTCATACTTATCACCTTCTCTTCTGTATACTATTTATATTACTATTATAACCATCTAAATCTATTGTTACAATAAAGAAAACTTAAAATAAAGATACTTAGCCTAATATAAGCAGACTAAGTATCTTTATTTTGCTTTGTTAATTAATTCCAAAAAAATTCTTTATCTTATCCTTAATCGTTTCTTGTTGTATAGATTTATCAGAAATTAAATAAGTTGTATCTATGACTTTATTATCTAAATAAGTAATCATTTTTCCAATTCTTTGACCTTTTTCGATAGGAGCATTTAAAGATTTTGGAATATCTATAACAGTCAATAGATTTTCTTGTTCACCTTCACTTAGTGGAATGACTGAATTTTTATAAGGCTTTAAACTAACTTTTGAATGTTTTCCATTTATAACTTTACTATTTATAACCACCTGATTTGTATCAAATAATGTATAAGGTTTATAGGTATTAAAACTTTCATCCAATAATGTTTTATTAGTATTAAACCAATCATAATCATTTAATGTTACTGCAACTAACTGCATTCCATTCCTTGTAGCAGATGTTACTAAGCACCTTCCAGATTTTGTAGTATAGCCTGTTTTTACACCATCAGCACCTTCACATAAATCTAAACTTTTATTTTTATTTGAGAAATACTTATATCCTTCTCTATCTGCTGTCCAAAACTTAGTTTTTACAACTTCATTAAATGTAGGATTTTGTAAAGCTTCCTTAGTAATTAAACCTAAATCATAAGCTGTTGTATAATGATTATCATTATGTAAACCATGAGGATTTACAAAGTTTGTATTTTTAGCTCCAAGTTCTTTTGCTTTTTTATTCATTAATTCTGCAAATGTTTCGATAGATCCAGATACTTCATATGCAATAGCTTCTGCAGCGTCATTGCCTGATCTTAACATTAATCCATATATTAAATCTATTACTTTAACTTTTTCATTTTCTCTTAAATATATTGAAGACCCTTCAATCCCTTGAGCTTTTGGATTGATTTTTATAGTTTTATTCAATGGTATGTTCTCAATTGCTAATAAAGCTGTCATAATTTTTGTAGTACTGGCCATAGGAAGTTTTTCATGTATATTTTTTTCATATAAGATTCTTCCTGACTTTACATCTATAACTATAGCTGCTTTTCCACTTCCGGAAATTTTAGTTGAATTTTCATTTCCATAAGATATACTAGGAGCAATCATAATACAAATTAACATTAGACATATAATTTTTTTATACATATATTTCACCTCAAAAATTAATTTAATTATATACAATTTAAACATTATTATTATTTGCAACAAAACATTATTAATTCTAATAATAAATAAAAAAAATAAGTAAATTTAAATTTACTTATTTTTTTATTTATCTATTTATTCATATTTTATTTCACAACCAAATTCTTTTGCCAATTGTTCAGCTTCTTTCATATCTTCTTTGCCCCAGATTGACCATCCACCTTTTAAATTACCATCCACATATATTTCTACTTTTCCATTTTTTAATATCATTACTTTTTCATTTCTTTTTTTCATCTGTTTAACTTGATTTTGAACAGCTTTTACAGGATCAACGTCTAAAACTTTCATTGCAATGAATAGACATGACATAGCATCTTGAAGTTCATGTTTAGTTTTTTCCACATCACCTTTCATTAGAGCCTTTAAAGATTCGGCTACTTCTTCATTTAAATGGCTTAAAGCAGTTTTCGGATCATCAGTAGCATATTTTCTGTTCTCCCATATGTTTTCTAGTGCTTCTCTAATATCCATGTTTTTCCCCCTTGTAGCATATATCTATTATCTATTATACTTTTTTTAAACAATTCTTTCAAACATATATAATAAAAAAGCATCTTGGATGCTTTCATTATGATATCTCAGGTTTATTTTTTAACTTATATAAGAAAATAAAATATAACTTTACTTTTTAAATATAAATAGAGGACTTTATATATGTCCTCTATTCAAAACTAATAACTTCATTTTCTTGATTCTTATTACCAGAATTTTTACTTAATACAGATTGAATACTGTTTATCATTTTAGGTGCTGAATTAATAATATTGTCTATTAAGTTGGCATTTTGATCTACAGACATTAATTTCATTTGGCCATTACCTACTACCATAAAAGCAACTGGTTGTACAGAAACACCTGCACCTGCACCTCCCGCAAATGGTAAATTATCTTTAACTGGTTTTTCTTGATTGAATTCATCTTTTTTCAATTTCATATTTGTGTATTCTCCACCACCTGATGCAAATCCAAATGAAACTTTAGAAATAGGTATTATCACAGTACCATCTGGTGATTCTACTGCATCTCCTACGATAGTATTAACATCTACCATTTCTTTAATACTTTCCATTGTAGTTTTCATTAAGGCTTCTATCGGATGTTCACTCATTTTTTTCACCATCCTTCATCTTTATTAATAATGTTTTTACACCTGCATTAATAATATGACCTAATTTAATGGTAAATATACAATTTATATGTGTCTTAACTGTATTTGTATTATAATTTGGTGTCACATTAATAAATGTATCTAATAAATTATAGCTGTTAGATATTAAAGAAATAAAGGTTGACTTTATAGACCAGATAATTCCAGTTAAAATGGCGGTTTCATCTGCACTACCTATTCCTACTTCACTATTCCAGTATATACTTTTAAAAATCATTTTTTTCTGAATGTATGTTTTAAATGGTATTATATACTTTTTAAATTTAATATATAATTTTTTATATTTTTTCAAAAAATTTTTCATTTCATTTATATCTATTATGGATTCTTTATCACTGGTTATATTTTCATTTTCTTTAGTTTGACTTTTTATTTCTAATCCTGGTTTTCCTTCATTTTTTTTGATAAAATCTATAAATGGAATCTGCTTTTTATATGTAAATATACCATAAAAAACAGTTATACTTATAATTAAAATATCATCTTTATCATATCGCTTAAAGTTGATTTCAACTTTAATATTAGAATATAACAATATAAACAAAAAAATTATTATTAATAATACTAGTAAAATGCGCATTATATCTAGCCACCTTATATACTTTATAGTCCTATTTTTTCCATTATATAAAAAAATAGACACATTTATATTAAAAATTATTTCTTAAGTAAATAGCTAGATATAAATATCTTTATTTATCATATATATCTTTTGTTATATCTTCATCATTTGAAAAATTAAAATCCTCAATATCAGGTAATTCTTGTAATGATTTTATATTAAATACTTTTAGAAAATTAATTGTAGTTCCATATAAAATAGGTCTACCTGTTTTTTCTAATCTTCCTTTTTCCTCTATTAAATCTTTTTCTAATAAAGTCTTTACTGCTCTATCACATTTTACTCCTCTAATCTGTTCAACCTCTGTTTTTGTGATCGGTTGTTTATAAGTAATTATTGCTAATGTTTCTAACGCAGCTTGTGTCAGACTTCTATTTTGTTTAGGTATAAATAGCTTTTTTAGATACTCATAGTGCTCTGGTCTTGTTGACATTTGATAATGATTATTCATTTGTATAATCTGAATACCTCTATGTTCATAATTAAATTCATCTATCATCTCTTTTAGGATTTGCTTTACCTCTTTTATCTCTATATCTAAAACATTACTCAAGTCTTTAGCTGATAATGGATCGGACCAAGCAAACAAAATAGCCTCTATAGCTGATTTTAATTCATGTTTATTCATTAAACTGACTCCCTTCTTTCCTTAATAATTTCTAAGCTCAATAATAATATCTGAGTAAATGTTTTTTTGTTTTGCTATAACATTATTCAACTTAATAAGTTCTAGAAGAGCTAAAAAAGTAGTGATTATTTCCAATTTACTGTATTCTGCTAAAAACATATCTTGAAATCGGATTTTATTTTTTTTGTTTAGTAATTCAAGAATATGCTTAGTCTTATTTTCAATTGTAAATGTATCTCTTTTCATTTGTCTTATTGTTTTTTCTGGAGTTATTTTTTTTGCTTTTTTATCAATACATTTATTCAGAGCAGATAATAGCTGATTCATATCTATAGAATCTATATTGTGTAGTGATTCTTCTGATTCATCTAAGATAATTTCTTCCTTAGGCTTAAAAAATATTTTTTGATATCGTTTTTCTTTACCTTTAAATTCTTCAGCAGCAGCTTTATATTTTTTATATTCCAATAATCTATTAACTAGTTCCTGCCTAGGATCTATATCATCTATTTCAAGTTGCTGCTCTTCTGTATTTTGAATAGGTAATAACATTTTTGACTTTATTTCAATGAGAGTAGCAGCCATAACCAAAAATTCACTAGTAATATCTAAATTTAATCGTTCTAACTTTTCTATATATAAAATATATTGATCAGTTATTTCTGTTATTGGTATATCATAAATATCAATTTGATTTTTTTGTATTAAATGAAAAAGCAAATCAAAAGGTCCTTCAAAAGCCTTAATCTTTATATTATAAGCCATAATACCCCCCTATATTGGTACAATTTAGCTCGTTGCAGAACTCTACAACTCGCATAAATACTACATTAAAATCTATTGAAATGGATAAGTTTCCCCCAGTTTTGGGTATATATACATTGACAAGATGTGTATAACTCAAAACCAAACCTAAAAGAAAAGAAAGGAGAAACTTATGCCAATTTCAGCTAATCAATTAAACCTTTGTGATGTTTCTACTGATTTTGATAAGTTCTATAATCAAAATCAAAGTAATTTACTTTCTTTATTAAATCAATTTATTAATATTAGAGATTTTATTCCATTTTCTTTTTACCAATAATATTATTCTCGTTTTGGGAAGAAAAGAGAATTTTCTCTAGAATCTATGCTTAATACTTTTATTCTAAAAAATCTTTTATCTATTCCTTCTGTTGACCTTTTAATTTCTCTACTACATATTTCTCCTGAAATCCGTAGTTTTTGTGGATTTTTAAAGATTCCTAATAAATCTCAGTTTTCAAGATTTAAAATAAATTTTTTAGATGATCTAAATGATTTATTTAATAACTTAGTTGATATTACCGAAGATTTATCTAAAGAAGTTAATCCTTTTTTAGCATCTATTTTAATAAGTGATACTACTGGATTTGAAGCTTATGTTTCAGAAAATAATCCTAAGTTT
>JADWMM010000067.1 GCA_015978205.1 Alkaliphilus sp. NP8
GTACAGTATCAGCATATAGTACTAATAGTTCAGAATTAACAGCAAATGTATTTACTGGAAGTGAGCTAATGAAACAAGGGGCTAATAATATTTTTAATCTTAATAATCAAGCAGCAATGCGTTCTAATGAAAGTAATATTGAATATGATCTTGATATTGTAGATAACAATGATGGTAGTTATGCTAAGGTTACTTTAGAAGGTATTTTTTATGTTAACGGTGTACAAGCTAATTTTATGGCATCTAATGATATGGTAAAAAAATCAATTATAAATGGTAACGAAACTTTATATATTGGAACTTTATCAGGAACATGTACAATTGATGGAATTGAAAGAGAGATTATTGTTTCTTTTGAAAAATCCGAACATAATCTATACTTAGCATTTTCAATCAACAAGTTAAATTCACAAGAAGGAGTAGCATTAATTCAATTTGGTAACTCTATATTGACTAACGAAATATATAATAATTTATTTAATAAAGACAATAATGATGATTTAATATCACCAATGGCTAATTATGATTATGTTGATGTAGATTGGGAAGAAATAGATAATAATAAAACAAATCATACCGTTATAAAAGGTGAATTACATGTACAAGACATATTAACAGAAGGTAGTAATACTGGTAAAATACTTTCAAAATTTTTATATGATTCTGAGGCATTATTAGAAGAGTTTGATGTAAGTCAAAGTGAGTATAGATTTGAAGATACAGAGTGTATGAATCTGTATGTTACTTATTATTCAGATGATAAAGAATCTTACTTTACGACACATCATCCAGATGAAAAAGCAGCACCTCATGATATAGGTACATGGGTAGCCAATGCTTTATATGATGTAGGATTACCAAGTTTGGGTTTATCTACACTTGCTGAATTAATCGGAGATGCAAATGATTCTATTGCTATAAGATATGCTAATGATATGTATAGAAGAAAAATTATAATTAATTTAGCTGGTGAGGAGTTTATGGATTGGGCTGACGATCCAGATGGAGGATATGCTACTCAAATTGCTGTAGTGACTTACGATACTACTGATGATGATATTTCAGTACATGGAGACATGGAATTAGGTTTTAGAATGTTTGATAAATATACAAATACTTATGTTGGTTGGGCTTCAGTAATTACACAAGAAGCAAGACTTCGTGTTGATTTATCTAAATATAAATAAAAATTTATAAAGTAGTAAATACAATATAAAAATAGTTTGAAGTTAATCAAAACGGCACTTTTTTCTGGATTAGCATAGTATACAATTATAGCCAGAAAAAAGTGCTATTTTTTTAGGTATATTATTTAAATGAATTATAATATATATTTCATTTATTGAATCAATGAATCTTTCTGTTAAAATAATTACTTAATATTTGATTATCAGGATATTTATTTACATTTTTATTTAATTCTCTAACTAAAAGATTAAAGTATTCTTTTCTATCATTTAGGTTATTTGTACTAATTTTTGAAAATACTGTATTTACTTCTGTTAAATCATTAGTAATGCTTTCAAGTAATTGTTTGTTTATTTTTTTAGATTCTATATCATCGATAAAAAAATATATATATCCTAATAAATCTCCAATTGCAAGCTCGTTACTTTTTGGGTCTATACTAGAAATTAATTTAACAGCCATCAAAGAATTCTGCTTAATTTCTGTTAAAGAAATTAAAGTTTCATGTAAATTACTTGAATACTGTAAATCCTCTATTTCTATATTAATATCATTAATTGTTGAATATATCATATCGTAAGAATTACTATTATATTCATGTGATCTAATTAAAATAGCAAAACATAACCAAGAGTTAATAATAAAAAAAACAAGTAATATAACCAATATTTTCTTATAATTCATATCTTTGACTCCTTTCTAATTGTATTAACAATAACATACCAATTTAATCCATAATTGTAATAAATATTATATCACTATCTATAAAAATTTTATAGTTTTTATAATTTATCAAACTTAAGAACTTAATATAAATAATAGAGTATTTAATTAGCATAAAAATTATCAAATAAATAAAAACTATATTAAAAATGTAGAATAAAAATAAATAAAGAGCTGAATTAATAGTTTAAATTATTTTATTGTTCCATCCTAATTAGCAACTACATCATCTCATCTATGTTAACTCCAAGTATAAATGATATATAGCGTGTGCATGACAAATATCTTTGCTAGTAAATAAATGTACATATGCAATCTTACAGCATTTGGTCATAACTTTTCTAATCCAATCTTTAGTTATAGATTTACTTCGTGAGGGCTAAATATAAGCTTATTCATATCTCTTGTATGTATAAATATATATTAAGTTTTTTATATATAATATCCAAGTATTGAAAGTGAACATATATACTCCTAAATTACCCTTTTAAATCTAGCCTAATACTGCAATCTAATGGATATTCTCACCTTGATGTACAGGTAAACTCATGGGATTAGTATTAAAATAAAAGTCATTAAACTTAATATTTAAGATATCAGTAATTTAAAGTTCAGTTGTAGATATAAATTAAATAGCAGTATACCTATAGTACATCTAAATTTAATCTGTATAAAGTCTATACAGGCATTTCTATAATTTCTGCACCATCAAATTTATTGCTATAGGATGAATTTCATCAGGGAAAATACAATACCCTCCTAAATATTCTGCAGAATTAGTAATCACTAATAGAGAGTTCTTAATACAAGCTATGGTTGAAGAACTTAACATTTTCATATACTCAGTTTTATTTTTAGTCCAATTGCCTCCAAATTCTTAACTAATGAAACACTCTCTTCCATAGAGGTTTTAGTGCTATATGTTTCTTTAATTGTAATTTTATCTCAATATTATTGTCCATAGTTATTTCTACTCCTTTCCACTTTATATTTTTAACTCTATTATATATTTTTTTTACAAATTAAATTTGATATATAAAATATACATACCTACCTTAATCTTATTGAGTAAGACTTTTTTATACTCCTACTTTCCTTAATAATCTTCTTTGTCCAATAAATAAAAATAGATCTTTAACTGCAATCCTCACATTTAAATATTCTTTTATCTTTTTCATATTCTTTAACCCTTCTATAAAAAGTTGTCCTGGACATGTCTGCCAATTCCATAGCCTTTGTTGCGGTTATATTTCTTTCTTTCCATTCTTTATATGCATTTATAAACTTATCATCTATTTCAATTTTTGGTCTTCCCATTATTCCTTTTTCTGTAGGTTTTGAAACAAACAAAACATCTAAATTCTTTAAAAGTTCCATGATTGAATTGTGTTTATAAATAATCTCTATTTTATCGTGTAAAAAGTTATATTTATATAGCAGATATATTTATTTAAGCGTACACTACCAATAATTACTTATTACTATTAACGAAACATTTACCATAATTACATAATTAATTATATATGAAGCTAAACTTCTATCTATATAAGATGTATCTAAGCATTTGTTCCTTATTAACCTTGAAAGTCTATTTCTTTTATATTAAGGAAATGTTGGATTGTCAACCCTTTTTA
>JADWMM010000068.1 GCA_015978205.1 Alkaliphilus sp. NP8
TCCTACTGGTATTGCACCTCTGAGCTCTATAATAGGCATAGCTGCAGTTAAAAGTACGGTTAGCTCTATGCTTAAAAAGTTTAGTATTTCACTTAAGAAAGATTGCATTGTTTGTTGTTCTCCCTTTGAGTAAGATTAAATAATTGTAAAATACTACATTACTGTATTAAAGTTTTAGTGCCCTTTCTCTAATTACAAAATGATTGTCTATCAATCATCAAAACTATTAGTTATGTAATACTTCATACCACTTGCACCCATTATTTCTTTCTGAATATGTGTTGCCTCTTTTTTGGTTTTCATTACAAAATATATAAAGTGATTTCTTAGGATGTGCCTTTGCCATCTGATATTCCTTTAGCACCCCTTCTGGAACACCATCAGCATTATCAATCAAAATATGCACACATCATTATCATCCAGTCCATATAAATAGTTTTGTTCAGCTGAAAAAGTTGATGATCTTCTACCTTCAAATAAGTATACCTTTGCGAATCCTGTGCTTTCTATTAGTGATTTTAGTCGCATCCTGACATTATCATATTTTTCTTATCCACATCTTGAACTGATAAAGACTCTTATCTTCTCATCAAATTCAACTTTTTTCTCCAAGAAACTCACCTCTCTTAGTTTCTTTTTTTCCATCGATAGTACCAACATGTTACTTGTACAAATTTGCACTTAATTTGTACATATTTTACTTTGAAGTTGTTCTCCTCTTTTCAATCTTCTTTAATACTTCAAAACAAAATTTATCAAATGAAATATTTATATTTACGTTATTTTTATTTATGGTATGTAATAAATCTAAAAAGATTAATACTATAGTTACAATTACTAATACTCTAGTCAATTCATGACTAATTATACTAGACATGTTTCTTGAATACTCCGAGAATATATCTAGTAAATCCTTTGCTTTATCAACCTGGTTAATTGATTCATTTAACTTATTATCTATAGCTAACTTCACTCTGTCATTAGAAAAAGATACAATATATGATACAATAAGAGCGAAAATAGAAATGGTACTAGAAAATATAATTGGGATATACTTCATACCTATCTTTTTATTCTTTAATTGATCAATATTAACTTCAAGTCTTATCTTCTCATTTACTATATAATTGTTTGCTTTTTCTATACATTCACTTTCTTCTATCGCAATTATATCGTCCTTGTATTGTTTTTCTATACCCTCTACTAAATCTATAAAAAATTTTGACTCTTTTTGATTTTTAGAAACCATCAAATCTTTATTAAATCTATGCTTAAATAACTTATCATATTGTCTTGTGTTAAAAGTTTTAAAGTATTCAATCATTAATTTTTAACAACCTTTCTACGCTTAATGCCTTAATCAAAATAGCTACAGTTACTAAAAAGGAGCCTTCATTTCTATCTAATTTTTTTGTCTATATGATTATTAATAATCAAAGGTTAAAAACTATACTTACTGCTTTATAAGTTTTACTGGCTTGTTGCGTTCATATTTTGTGCACAATGCCCTTATTTAAAAGTATAAAATTCAAAATTTCTACTAACTTTTTGTATTAATTGTAATTACTGAATTTGCAATTCTTTTTTCTCTGCCATCTGGTGTAGTATAGAACCTTTGATCAATACCATACAAAAGAAGTTTTAAGTCATCCTCTGAGCCAACCATGAAAGAACCTTCTTTATCTATCAATTTTGGGTAATAATCTTTAATACACCTAAATACTGCTTCTTTCTGAACAGAATCATATCCATTCAATTTTTCAATTGCAAGTGCTATTCTTTTTCTATTAGCTTTTTTCACATTGTCAGCAGAAAAATCATTTTCTAAACTAACAAATTTATTTTCTAAAAAGTTTTCAGTTTCCTTTTCAGTTGCTTCTCTATATAATATTGAAATCCCATCAAACATACTAGATATCGATGATAACTTCTTAAAATATAATATGTCTGTGTCCTTTATATAAATTGCATCTGGCATTTCATTAATAGATATGTCACGGCTTGATGATTTAAACTTGTAATCATCTCCTAGGCTTATGTAACTTCTTTTCTGCAACTGACTTTTCGTCACATTTTGAAAATAATAAACATTATTATCCTGATATGAAAATATAAAATCTATTTTATCTGCTTCATCATGACTAAGCTTTGCTTCATATTCAGCAGATACAAAATTCCTTTGTAATATACCTAAGCAATACTCTTGCTGTGAAAATTTCTCAATTCCAAACCAACTATCTTCATCTAGATTATGATTAGGATTATATTCTACATGTGACTTCAAATCTTCTGGTAAACTGTAGAGTGATTCGCCTGTAAGTATCTTGCGATATTTGTTTCCTTTTTTTCTTTGTCGTATCTTTGCTATAATATGATTCATTTTTTGTCCTCCTCGTCTATGAATGTAGTATTATTAATTCGCCTTAGTTTAGGAAATTCTAGTCCCCTGGTTGTATTTATATCTTTTTTGCTTATAATAAATAACTTCACATTATTTACTGTATATACATAATAAAATTTATAACCGAATAATAAAAACAGTGGATTAAAATATGACGTTTGAGAAAAGTATGTAAATATAAATACTATCGAATAAATAAATATCATTGTTTCTACTGAGTTCACACTTAGTGCCACAAAAAAATATCCTAGGTAACTTGGTAAAAATGAATTATTTGCTTCTTCAATATTTAGCATTTCATAATTTATGTCATCTTTGCTTAACAAGCCTTTCATCCAAATGCTGATTAAGGTAAATAACAATGGTACTAATGCAAATAAAATATGCGATAACCAAATCGTAGCATTTTGAAGTAGTAATAAGTAATATTTCTCTTTTATCAAATAAATGACTACCATTGTTGATGTTGCATTAAATGTTAATAATAACCTATAAATATTATTCAAAGATACTCCTCCTTCCATCTTTCTTATAGGTCGCATATTCCCTTACAAGTCAGATTTTTTCTCATTTTAAACCGAGTTCCTTCTATAGAACAAAGTCTTCAAGTAATGATTTTGTATATACTAAAGCTTTACCAAATACACTTTTAAGAACAGAGTATTTTCTATTTCTTTATCTAGATTTACTATAATTCATATTAATGCTGATTTTTTAACTCTCATTTTATTTTATCGTTAAAATAATTATACCATAACACCATTGATATTCGAACATATCCAACATATGTAAATGTTATACCAATTTTAAAAAACATAATTTTCAACATACTTTTAGAACAAAGAATAAAAGAAGTCCTTAAAAAAATTACTTCTTAAAGAGACTTTCTACTTTTATTAAATCTATTACAATATAACTATTGATTATTTTTTAAGTTTCATATATTTTCCATGAAAATATATTTATTACTCCATACCCCTGTCC
>JADWMM010000007.1 GCA_015978205.1 Alkaliphilus sp. NP8
GCATATAACATGCTGGGTTTTTTTATTTATTAAGAATATAAAGTATAATCTAAAATAAAATATATAAAGAACATAGATTTATAGTATAGACATAAAATATATATTATATGGTAAAACAAGGATATGATATTATATATAATAAATACTTTAAATTTAAAACTGAATAATGATATAATAATGTTGTAGATTGTACTGAAATACTAAGGGGGGATAGAAATGATGTTTCAACAGTTATTTGAATCTGGTATGTCTTTTGAAGTATTTGCTCGTGATTATCATGATGCAAATATTGAAAGGCTATTTGAAGTATATAGTAGAATAGAACTTGATAAAGAAATTGCTAATAGAATAAAGTCAATAAGTAATACAATATATATACTAGTTTTTGCAGAATTATGGGACCCCGATTGTATAATTAATTTACCAGCTATAAAAAAGCTAAGTGATATAAATTCAAATATTGTATTTAAAATTTTACCTAAAGATGGCAATGAAAAATATATGGAAGATTATAAATTAGGTGGAAAGGTTAAGATTCCTACGTTTGTTATATTAGACAGTGAATTTAAAGAAATAGGTGTGTTTATTGAAACGCCTAAAGTGGTTAAAGATGTTATAAATAGAGGTAATAATGTGGAAAATATTGTAGTAAAACGTAAATATCATAAAGGTGAATATGTGAAAGATACTATAAAAGAAATAGTAGATACTATATATAAATAAATATAATTAAGTTTTAAAATATAGAAAAAGGAGGTGGATATAATCATTTGATTTAAAAAATATCATCTCTTTTTTTATTTTATACATATAATATTAATCTTGGTTATATTTAAAATTATAAATATATATTAGAATTTTTATAATTAGACAAAACACACGAAAAACATACAAATTTATATATAACAAACGAAAAACAAAGAATGAAAAGGTTATTTAGTGTATATTTGCTTTGACTTTAAAAAATACAGATGATACAATATATAGTGCGTACGAACGATGAAAACACTACATATAGTTCGGAAATGTTATTTGGTTACTATATATACAATACAATGTTAATAACATGCTTTAATTTAAACAGTTAATATTAAAGACTTCTTTGATAAATTCGTAGAAGTCTTTAATATTTTATAAACCAATAAGGAGGAATTTTAGTGCAAGTAATAAAGAGAGATGGTAGGTTAGCAGAATTTAATTCAGCAAAAATAAGAAATGCAATTAATAAAGCTATGGCAGAAACAAAGCTAGGTGTAGATCAAAACCTAAGTGAAAGTATTTCAGTAGAAGTCGAAAAAAAACTAAAAAGTGAATCAAAATCTATTAGTGTTGAAGAGTTACAAGATATGATCGAAATGATGTTAATGTCTTCTGATAGAAAAGATGTTGCTAAAAGATATATTATTTATAGAAATGAAAGATCTAAGGTTAGAAGCAAACAGAAAACATCTGATGAAAAATTATTAACAGATGAATTTATTAGTCAATATAAGCATCAACTTTCTCCATTAAAACAGTTAGGAAACTTTGTGTATTATCGTACATATTCTAGATGGCTACCAGAAGAATGCAGAAGGGAATACTGGTGGGAAACTGTTAAAAGAGCAGTTGAATACAATTGTAGTTTAATACCTACAAGAAGAGAAGAAGCAGAAAAATTATTTGAAAATGTTTATAATCTAAAACAGTTTTTATCTGGAAGAACTTTTTGGGTTGGTGGAACGTCTGTTGCAAAAAACTATCCTATGTCTAATTATAATTGTTCTTTTGTTGTGATTGATAGTTTTAGATCTTTTAGGGATTTATTTTATTTATTAATGATTGGTTCAGGTGTAGGGGCTAGAGTTTTAAAAGAAGATGTAAATAAACTGCCTAAAATAAGAACTGATTATGAAATTATACATAAAGATTATACTTCTGTACCAAAAAATGAGAGAGAAGATAATACAAGTCTTCAATTTTCTCATAATAATACTGTAAAAATAACAGTAGGAGATAGTAAGGAAGGGTGGGTTCAGTCTTTAGACTTCTTCTTTAAAATGTTATATAGTAGTGAATATAGACATATTAAAACGATTATAGTAAATTACGATCATGTTAGACCAAGAGGAGCAAAGTTAAAGTCATTTGGAGGTACTGCTAGTGGGCATACAAGTCTTAAAAATATGTTTCATAAAATAGATAGAACTATTAAAAATATCTATAAATTAGATAATAATAAAGGAAAACTTAGACCTGTTGATTGTTTAGACATAGCAAATATAATTGGTGAAAATGTTGTTGTAGGTGGAGTAAGACGTACAGCTGAGATGATTTTAATTGATCCTGATGATAAGGAATGCATTGAAGCTAAATCTAATCTTTATAAGCAGATAGATGGTCAATGGATAGTGGATCAAAATATTATTCATAGACAAATGAGTAATAATTCAATTTATTATACAGAAAAACCTACACGTGAACAGTTACATTGGCAGGTTCAACAAATGCGTTATTCTGGGGAGCCTGGTTGGATTAATTCTGAAGCTGCAGCGAAAAGAAGACCTAATATGAATGGTGTAAACCCTTGTGGTGAAATTCTATTAGATGCTAATGGATTATGTAATTTAACCACAATTAATGTTATGTCTTTTGTTAAAGAAGATGGAACATTAGACGTAGATAACTTATTAGAAGCTCAAAAGCTATCTGTAAGAGCTGGATATAGAATGACTTGTGTAGAGTTAGAATTACCTCATTGGAATTTAGTACAGCAAAAAGATAAGTTAGTTGGATGCTCTTTAACAGGATGGCAGGACATGGTTAATGCAACTTCCATGACTAAAGATGAACAAGCAAAATTGCTTAAATTATTAAGAGATACAGCCAGAGAAGAAGTTGATACATATGCGGCAGAGATAGGACAAAATCCTCCGTTATTAGTAACTACAGTAAAGCCAGAAGGAACTTTAAGTCAATTGCCGACTGTATCAAGTGGAGTTCATTATTCCCATTCTCCTTACTATATAAGAAGGATAAGAATTAGTGCGGATGATCCATTAGTAAAGGTATGTGAAGATTTAGAGTATCCAGTATATCCTGAAGTTGGACAGGAATGGGAAACTTGTGCAACTAAAGTTGTAGAATTTCCTGTTAAAGCGCCAAATGGTCGAACTAAATATGATATTTCTGCAATAGAACAGCTTGAAAATTATAAAATGTTCATGGAAAATTATGTAGATCACAACTGTTCTATAACTGTTCATGTAAGAAATCATGAATGGGAAGAGGTAGAAGAGTGGATATGGAAAAACTGGGATGATGTTGTGGCAGTTTCATTCTTAGCATTAGACGATAACTTTTATCAATTATTACCATACGAAGCAATAGATGAAGGTGAATATAATGAAAGAATGAGTAAAATGAAGCCTTTTGTCCCTTCACTTATAGGTAATTATGAAAAAGAAGAAACTGAATTAGATATTGGAAATGATGGCTGTGAAAGCGGTATTTGTCCAATAAGATAGTAAATAAGGTCGGAATAATTATTCCGACTTTATTTTTAGGTGCTTAACAATAAGTGATAGTAAAAAAGAAAGAAGTAAGTTTAATTAAACATTTGATAAATTGTTAACTATATAATAGAATTTATATATAATAACTTTAATGTATATAAATTTTATTTATATGGAGGAGATTAACTATGATTTTTGGATTCCAAGAGATATTAGTTAAAGATGTAATGGATTCAAAATATATTGTTTTAAAAGAAAATAATACATTTAAACAAGCTTTAGATACAATGCTTAAGAATAATTTCGAAGAAGTATTCATTGAAAATGCTAATCATGAAATCCAAGGGATCATAACTTTATCTGATGTATGTGACGTATATAGTAAAAATATAAATGAAGATGTATTATTAACTAATATTATGGTTAAAAACCTGATATTTGTTTCTAAATATGATACTTTACTAAATTGTAGAGATATAATGATCAAAAATAATATAGGAAGATTACCGGTAATAGAAAATGACAAATTAATAGGAGTAATAAGAGTAGAAGAGATTAGAGATTACTTTTATATGAATTTAGAGAAAATGAGTTTTACATTAAATCAGATTGTAAATAATATTCATGAGGCTCTTTGTTTAATAGATGCAGATGGTAAAGTATTAATATGGAATAAAAATGCTGAAAAATTATACGATATACCAAAAGAAGAAATAATAAATAATAATATAAGAGACTTTTTTCCAGATGCTATAAATACAAAAGTATTAGAAACACAAGAAATAGTAACTAATGCATATCACTCTCCTAAAAAAGACTATAAAGTTGTTATCAATGCACTACCTATATTTACCAATGGTAAATTTGAAGGTGTATTAACTACAGATAGAGATATTACTGAAGTTACTAATTTAATAAGTAAATTAGAAAAGGCTACCGATACAGTAAAATTTCTACAAGGTGAGGTTAAAAAGCTTAAAAGTGATGATTTTGGAAATATAGTAGGTAAAAGTTCCAAATTAATAGATAAAATTAAAATTGCCAGACAAGTTGCAAAAAGCGACGTTTCCGTATTGGTAACTGGTGAAAGTGGAACAGGTAAAGAAGTATTTGCAAGGGCTATTCATGATTATAGTGGAGCAAAGGGTTTATTTGTGCCAGTGAATTGTAGTGCTATACCTAATGAACTTTTTGAAAGTGAGTTTTTTGGTTATGATCAGGGTGCTTTTACAGGAGCAAATAAAAAAGGAAAGTTAGGTTTTTTTGAATTAGCTAATAATGGAACCTTGTTTTTAGATGAAATTGCTGATTTACCAATGTTTATGCAAGCAAAGTTATTAAGGGTTTTGCAAGATAATCAATTTACTCGAGTAGGCGGACAAAAGTTTGTCGATACAAATGCTAGAATAATTTCGGCAACAAATAAAAATTTATCAGATATGGTTAAAAAAGGAATTTTCAGAGAAGATCTTTTCTACAGATTGAATGTAATAGAAATTGAACTTCCTCCTTTAAGAGAGAGAAAAACAGATATAGTGTTGTTAATATATCATTTTTTAAATGAGTTATCTAAAAAGAATAATAGATATACACCTAAAATAAGTAAAGAAGCTTTAGAAATACTTAAGCAATACAGATGGAAAGGCAATATAAGAGAGTTAAAGAATACCATAGAATATCTTTTGGTATTGTGCGATGATAACATTGTTTATGAACATATGTTACCCAAACATATATTAGAAGAAATTAAAAATAATACAAGTAGTAAACAGACTTCAATATTAGAAAACAAACAAAAATCTTTTGATTTAAATAAATCTATAACAGAATTAGAAATAAAATTAATAACTGAGACTTTAAATGAAACTAAAGGAAATAAGGCAAAGGCAGCAAAGTT
The DNA here is from genome assembly GCA_015978205.1 of Alkaliphilus sp. NP8. GTDB lineage: Bacteria > Bacillota > Clostridia > Peptostreptococcales > Natronincolaceae > Alkaliphilus_B. Next base: position 5,392 of record JADWMM010000007.1, read on the forward strand.
GTTAAACATCCCAAGAAGTACTCTTCACTATAAGATTAACCACTACAATATAAAATAAATGTACAAACAAGAGTGTCAATAAAGTGACAATAGTCAAGAAATTAACACTCTTGTTTTTTTATTACGATTGATGTTAAAAAGTTAACAAATGCAATGGTTTAAAAGGTTATTAAAGTTTAAAATAAGAGTAAGTAGTGTCAATAATATGACACTATGCGACATATTACTAAATTAAATATATATTTAATTAGCATTATTTTTTTCTATTATACAAATAAAATTTACTTTTATTAAAGAAGATTGAAAACTTTATACGCATTGAGATTACAGCATTTATAAGGTGGATGAAGTTGAAATTCCAACTCGAATTATAAATTGGTTTAAAATTTCGTTAAAAAGTTGGCACACTTATTGCTTTATATATAAGTGAACAATTTATCAAAAAAGCATGAAGTATATATTTGTATTTATACTCAAATAATATTCTAGTGAGGAGGTGACAAAGGTGAACATTGAATTGTTACTAAAACAACATGTTGGAGCACCATGTAAGCCAATAGTTAGTCAGGGTGAAGAAGTAAAAAAAGGACAATTAGTAGCTGAACCAAATGGATTAGGCGCAAATATACATTCTAGTGTATATGGACAAGTTTTAAAAGTTACAGAAGAAAAAATTATAATAGATGCGTATGAAAATCAGCCTGAAGAATATGTAAAAATTAGTGAAACAGACAATAAACTTGAAGCAATTAAGGAAGCAGGAATAGTAGGAGCAGGAGGAGCAGGTTTTCCGACTCATATTAAGTTTAATGTAAATTCAGGTGTAGAATATGTTATTGCTAATGCTGCAGAATGTGAGCCTAATCTTGGTCATAATATATCATTAATTGAGGAGAATCCTGAAATAATTATTAGAGGTATTAAATATGCAATGGAAATATCTAATGCTTCTAAAGGTTATATTGCTATTAAACCTAAACATAAAAAAGCTATAATAACATTAGGTAAAATATGTAAGCATGAAGAAAATATTGAAGTCAAATTTTTGTCTGATATGTATCCTTCAGGAGATGAGAGGGTAATAGTAAGAGAATTATTAGATATAGAATTGGAACCAGGCCAATTACCACTAGAAGCCAAGGCTATTATAAGTAATGTAGAAACATTAAAAAATATCACGCTAGCTATTGAAGAAAGAAAGCCTGTTATAACTAAAGATATAACAGTAGCTGGGAGAGTTAAAGGTGCAATAAGTGGAAAAGCTATACTAGATGTACCTATTGGTATGCCTATAATAAACTATATTGAAGAATGTGGTGGATATATTGAGCCACATGGAGAAATTGTTTTAGGTGGCCCATTTACTGGGAAACGTGGAGAAGAAAATACTCCAGTTTCTAAAACCTTAGGTGGTATTTTAGTTGGTATGCCATTTCCTAAAGAAAAAAGAAAAATAGGAGTTATAGAGTGTGAATGTGGAGCTCAAGAACATAGATATAAAGAAATAGCAGAAGGAATGGATGGAGATATTGTTGCTTCTACTAAATGTAAAAGAATGGTCGAGGTAAATGGTAGATTTAGATGTAATTTACCGGGAATATGTCCTGGCCAAGCAGAAAAAGTATTATATCTAAAAAATCAAGGTGCAGAAGCTATAATTGTTGGAACTTGTGAGGATTGAACTAACACAGTGATGAAAGTAGCTCCTAGGTTAGGAGTTCCAGTTTACCATAGTACAGATCATGTGTTAAGAGCAACAGGACATAAGTTATACAGAAGAAAAGGTTAAAAAATATATAATTGTGGAAAAGGAGGATGTTATATGTCTATTACTAATGAAACTGCAAAGCAGCATGCTAATGACAACGCTATAACTTGCTGTAGATTTGAAGCTGGAACAGTGATTGACCCTTCTAATTTAGAAGATCCAAATTTAATTCCAGACTTAGAAGATTCAGGATTGCTAGAAATACCAGGAAATTGCTTGAAAATTGGAGAAGTGTTAGGTGCAAGGTTAATTCAAACCGTTGATGCATTAACTGCATTAACTCCAGAGGTGGTAGAAGGAATTACTTCAATGGAAAAAGAGGAAGAGAAAGTTGAGGAAAAGACTGAAGATAAAGAAACAAAAGTTGAAGCTGTATCTTCAGTTGAGCCTGTAACACCAGTAAGTAATGTTTCTGGAGGCAGTGTTAAAATTCACATAGGTGAAGGTAGAGATATTAATTTGGAAATACCTCTATCAATTGGGGGAAGTGTTGGAGCAGCACCAACTACTCAATTAATAGATTCTCAAGTTGACAACAATATAGAAGCTAAATCAGAGCCTAAAGCAGAAGGCGAAGAAAAAATTATGAGAAAGCTTGTAAGAAAGCATTTCAAAATAGACAAAGTAGAATTAGCAGAAGAAACTAAAATAGAAGGTAATACTCTTTATATAAGAAAAGATGCTTGTAAAGATGCTATAAATACTGAAAAATTAGTTGTGGATATGAAATTAGATATTATTACTTCTGATAAATACAGTGAATATAGTGAAACAATTATGGATGTTCAACCAATTGCAGCTAAAGAAGAAGGAGAACTTGGTGAAGGTATAACTAGAGTTCTAGATGGAGTAGTTGTTGTTGTAACTGGTACTGATGAAGATGGAGTTCAAATAGGTGAATTTGGATCTTCAGAAGGAGCAATGGACAGAAATATTATGTGGGGAAGACCTGGATCTCCTGAAAAAGGTGAAATTTTTATTAAAACAGAAGTAAAAATCAAAGCAGGTAAAGGTATGGAAAGACCAGGACCTATGGCTGCTCACGATGCTACTGACGTAATAACTCAAGAAATAAGAGAAGCACTTAAAAAAGCTGATGAAAGTTTAGTAGTAGATTCTGAAGAATTTGTTCAAAAACGTAAGCCTGGTAGAAAGAAAGTAGTTGTTATTAAGGAAATTATGGGTCAAGGAGCTATGCATGATAACTATATTATGCCTACTGAGCCAGTTGGAACTATAGGAGCTAAAGCTAATGTAGACCTTGGTAATGTTCCAGTAGTTACATCTCCATTACAGGTATTAGATGGTTGTATTCATGCTTTAACTTGTATAGGACCAGCATCTAAAGAAACTTCAAGACATTATTGGAGAGAGCCATTAGTACTTGAAGCTATGAATGATGATGAAATAGATTTAGCAGGAGTAATATTCGTTGGATCACCTCAAGCTAACTCTGAAAAATTCTATGTATCTAGAATATTAGGTATGACTATAGAAGCAATGGATGTAGATGGTGCAATTATTACAACAGAAGGATTTGGAAATAACCATGTTGACTTTGCTAGTCATATTAATGAAGTAGGTAAGAGAGGAGTACCAGTAGTAGGTGTAACTTACTCAGCAGTACAAGGACAACTTGTAGTAGGTAATGAACACATGAATGCTATGATTGACAATAACAAATCTAGTCAAGGTATAGAAAATGAAATCCTTTCAAATAACTGTCATGCTCCAGAAGATGCAATAAGAGCAGTTGCTATGCTTAAAGCAAAAATAGCAGGTGAAGAAATAAAAGAAGCTGAAAGAAAATGGAATCCAAATGTTAAATTAAACAATATAGAGTTAATAGAGAAAGAAACTGGTAGAAAAATTGAATTAGAAGAAAACGAGCAATCTCTTCCAAAAAGTAAGAAAAGACAAGAAATATATGAACCAGAGGATAAATAAAAACTAATATAGGTTAGGAGATATCAAAATGGATAAATTAAAATATATCTCTACAGAAAGTTACTATGAAGGAATAATAGTTGAAGTAACAGATGCAGCAGTAATATTAGATTTTAAAGGTAGATTAGGTCAATTAAAAGTACCTAAAAGAATGGTCATAAGTGATGATGATTTAAAAGTGGGACAACAAGTTGGATTTTTAATGACTTTCCCTGAAGTAATAAGCAAAAAAGTGGATGAAGATTATGCTGAAAGCGCAAAAAAGCAATTAGAAGCAAGAAGAAAAGCTGAAGCAAGAAGAAAAGAAGCTTAAAAATAAAAAAAATGAAGGAGGTAAATTTATGAGTTTAACAGTTGTAAAAGGACTACAGTCTGAAATATTTGTTCCTATTACACCTCCAGTTGTATGGACTCCTGTTGAGAAAGAACTAAAAGATATGACAGTTGCATTAGTTACAGCTGCTGGTGTACATTTAAAATCAGATAAAAGATTTAATTTAGCAGGGGATACTTCATTTAGAGTAGTGCCTGGAGATGTTGATAGCAAAGAATTAATGGTGTCACATGGGGGATATGATAATGGTGATGTTAACAAGGACATTAATTGTATGTTCCCAATAGATAGAATGAGAGAATTAGCTAAAGAAGGATACATTAAAGAACTTGCACCTGTAAACTTCGGATTTATGGGAGGCGGTGGAGACGTTGCTGTATTCACTGAAGAAACAGGTCCAGAAATAGCTAAACAATTAAAAGAAGAAGGTGTAGATGCAGTACTCTTAACAGCTGGCTGAGGTACTTGCCACCGCTCTGCCGTGATTGTGCAGAGAGCGATTGAGGAAGCTGGAATGCCAACAATAATAATTGCAGCTCTTCCTCCAGTAGTAAGACAAAATGGTGCTCCAAGAGTTGTTGCTCCATTAGTACCAATGGGAGCAAATGCCGGAGAACCAAATAATCCAGAAATGCAGAAAGCTATAGTTAAAGATTCTTTAGCTCAATTAATTGAGATTCAAACACCTGGAAGAATAGTTTCACTTCCATATGAGTATATAGCTGAAGTATAAAACTATATTTGCCCCTAAATTTTTAGGGGCAAATAATTAAAAAATTAATTCTCCTATATTATAAGACTTGATTAAAAGTCAAAAGAAGGTGAATAAGATGGTTTTAGATAGAGAGCTGAGAAGACTTGTAATTAAAAGTTTTCATATTAATAAAGTTGAATTTAACTCACAAAATTCAATAAAAAATGGTTATCTTACAGTTGATAAATCTGTATTAAATCAATTTGTGGAAGTAGAAGAATTAATAGAAAAAATAGAAATCGATATAATTGAACCGGGACAACATAATAAATTTGTAAATAGCATTATGGATATAATACCTATTTCAACGAAAGTGCTGGGAGAAATAGGAGAAGGAGTTACACATACTTTAACAGGTGTATACGTAATGCTTACAGGTATAGATTCAGAGGGGAAACAAATGGCTGAATTTGGATCTTCAGAAGGAATTTTAGAAGAACAAATGGTATTTGGAAAAGCAGGGACACCTTCAAAAGAAGATTATATAATTCATATTGATGTTATTTTAAAAGGAGGATTACCTTTTGAAAGGAAACTTCCGTTAACTGCACATAAAGTTTGTGATAAATTCATTCAAAACTTGAGAAATATTCTTAAAGAAATAGATGGAAGAGAATCTAGTGAGTCCTATGAATATTATGACAAAATAAAACCAGGCAAGAAAAAAGTAGTAATTGTTAAGCAAATAGCAGGTCAAGGTGCTATGAGTGATAATAATATACTATCTGAAGAGCCTAGTGGACTTGTTGGTGGAAAATCTATTATAGATATGGAGAATATACCAATAATATTATCTCCAAATGAGTATAGAGACGGTGCCTTAAGAGCAATGACCTAAAATTTAGGATGGTGATAAAAATGGGCATAGGTCCATCTACTAAAGAAACTACACTGCATCATTTTAGAGATCCATTATTAGATGTAGTTTCTCAAGATGGTGATGTAGATCTTTTAGGAATAATACTGGTAGGTACACCTCAAGACAATAAAAGTAAGTATTTTGTAGGTAAAAGATTAGCTCAGTGGACAGAAGCAATGAGAGCAGATGGAGTAATTATATCTGTAGATGGTTGGGGTAATTCTCATGTGGATTATGCAAATACTATAGAAGAAATAGGTAAAAGAGGCATACCAGTTGTAGGATTAAGTTTTATAGGAAAACAAGCAAAATTTGTTGTATCAAACAAATATATGGATACTATAGTAGATTTTAATAAATCTGAAAAAGGAATCGAAACAGAAGTTTTAGGTGAAAACAACGTAGATAAGTTAGATTCTAAGAAAGCATTAGCATTTTTAAAATTAAAAATGAAGAAAAGAGGGAGTAAATAATGAGATTTGTAAAAAGCATAAATGCTGTAGATTCTCATACAATGGGTGAGCCTACACGAATTGTAGTTGGTGGAGTACCTAGTATTCCTGGAAAAACAATGGCAGAAAAAAAAGAGTATTTACAAAATAATCTAGATTATTTAAGAACATCAATTATGTTAGAACCAAGAGGGCATAGAGATATGTTTGGGTCTATATTAACTGCTCCAATACATGATGAAGCTGACTTTGGAATAGTATTCATGGATGGTGGCGGATACTTAAATATGTGTGGTCATGGTTCAATAGGAGCAATGACAATTGCTGTAGAAACTGGTATAGTTGAAATTAAAGAACCATTTACTAATATAACGATGGATACACCAGCTGGAATTGTAAAAGGTAAGGTTAAAGTAGAAAATGGAAAGTCTAAGGAAGTTTCCATAGTAAACGTTCCAGCATTCCATTATAAAGAAGATGTTCAGATTAATGTACCAGAAATTGGAACAATTACACTAGATATTTCTTTTGGTGGAAGTTTTTTTGCAATAGTTCATGCTAAAGAATTAGGTTTAAAGGTAGAACCTAAATATAGTCAACAATTATTAGATATAGGATTAAAGATAAGAGATATTGTAAACGAAACAGTTGAAATACAACACCCTGAATTAAGTCATATAAATACTGTGGATTTAGTCGAAATATACGATGAACCTACTCACCCAGAAGCAGACTATAAAAATGTAGTAGTATTTGGTCAAGGTCAAGTAGACAGATCACCTTGTGGAACAGGTACTTCTGCTAAATTAGCTACGTTACATTCTAAAGGAAAGCTTAAAGAAGATGAAACTTTTGTTTATGAAAGTATTACGGGAACTCTATTTAAAGGTAAGATTGTAGGTACTACAAAAGTAGGTGGATTAGATGCTATAATTCCTGAAATTACCGGCTCTGCTTTTATTACTGGCTTTAATCAATATGTTATAGATGAAGATGATCCAGTTAAACATGGATTTGTACTGTAAATCTATATATACGATTGTGTTTTTTTTAACGAAAATTTCTGCAGTGTATGTTTAATAAGAGTAAGTATTATATTTTTGTATTAATTTATAATTTAATGTATTAAAAATTATAAATAAAATATCCATAGGAGGTTTAAAAATGAGCACAGCACTTTTAGGAGTTTTAGGAGCTTTTGGAGCTTGGTTTGGTGTAATATTTGGTAAAGATTTTATGCATCATAAAGGAGATTTGGAAAATAATTCATTGGGAAAAGTATCGGCGATAGGATTTATTACTAACTTTTTAGATACATTAGGCATAGGATCTTTTGCTCCAACAACAGCATTACTAAGGGGTTTTAAACAAATTGAAGATAGAGTTATCCCCGGTACTTTAAATGTTTCTTGTACATTACCAGTTATAACAGAGGCATTTATATTTATAACAGTTATAAATGTGGATATGATAACATTAGTTGCTATGCTTGCGGCTGCAACAATAGGAGCTTGGGTAGGTGCTGGATTAGTCTCTAAGCTTCCAGAGAAGAAGGTACAAATTGTAATGGCTATTGCATTACTAGCAACTGCATTTTTAATGGCAGCAGGACAATTTGGTTGGATGCCAGGAGGTGGAGCTCCATTAACTGAAGCGTTCGAAGGGGTTAAAAATAATCTAGTATATGCAAACATGGATGTAGATGGACAAATGTTAGGTGTGCCAATTGGTGTAGTTGGAACTAAATTAGTTATAGCTGTAGTAGTTAACTTTGTATTAGGAGCTCTTATGACTGCTGGTATAGGTTTATATGCACCATGTATGGCACTTGTATATTTATTAGGTATGTCACCAAGAGTTGCTTTCCCAATCATGATGGGATCATGTGCATTCTTAATGCCAGTTGCTTCAATTAAATTCGTAAAAGAAGGGGCTTATAATAGAAAAGCTGCTATGGGAATAACTATAGGTGGATTAATAGGAGTATTTATTGCAGCTTATTTAGTAAAATCATTACCACTACAAATTCTAACATATCTAGTAATTGCGGTTGTTCTTTATACAGCAATAACTATGATGATGGCTGCGTTAAAAAAAGAAAAGACAGAAGTGAAGTCTTAACTATCTAAACATATATTATAACTACAGTATAGAATATAAAAACAACAAACCTACAAGCTTTTTACTTGTAGGTTTGTTGTTGATTTGAGAACTTTTAAGTTATATAAATACTTTTTTATTTTTTAGATTCTAATATTTTTTCACTAATCATTTGAGGTACTTCTTCGTATTTTTCAAAATCCATTGTAAATGTACCTTTAGCTTGAGTCATTGATCGTAAATCTATAGCATACTTAAACATTTCAGCTTGAGGAACTTCTGCAATTATTAATTGCATGCCTTTAGGCTGTGGCTCCATACCTAAGATTCTTCCTCTACGTTTGTTTAAATCTCCCATAATATCTCCCATGTATTCATCTGGAATCAATACATTTACTTTAACTATAGGCTCTAGTAATACTGGTCTAGCTTCTACCATTCCTTTTTTAAATGCTTGAGATGCAGCAATTTTAAATGCCATTTCAGAAGAATCTACATCATGATATGATCCATCATATAAAGTTGCTTTAAGATTTACTACTGGATATCCAGCTAATACTCCACACTCTAAGCATTCCTTTAATCCTTTTTCAACTGCTGGTATATAAGATTTAGGGACTGATCCTCCAAATATTTCTTCTGCAAATTCAAAATCGTTAGCTGCAGGTTCAAATTTTATCTTAACATCTCCATATTGGCCATGTCCTCCAGACTGTTTTTTATGTTTTCCTTGTACATCTGAAGAACTTTTAATAGTTTCACGATAAGGAACTTTAGGATCTGTTAGTTCAACATCGACTCCAAATTTATTTTTTAATTTACTTTTAATAATATTAATATGTAAATCACCTTGACCGAAAATAAGAGTTTGTTTTGTTTCAGCATTTCTTTCAAATGAAAAAGATGGATCCTCTTCTGATAGTTTCTGAAGACCAGAATTTATTTTTTCTTCATCACCTTTTGCTTTGGGCTCAATACTTAAAATAAGCTGCGGTTTTATAAATTTAATATTACTATATACTACAGGATGATCTTCGCTACAAAGTGTATCTCCTGTATTTGTATATTGAAGTTTTGCAACGGCTGCAATATCGCCAGCATTTACTGTATTGACATCGATTTGATTTTTTCCTCTTAATATTAATAATGATCCTATTTTTTCGTTTTTATCTTCATTTGAATTTAGCACTTCGCTATCGGATGTGAGTTTTCCTGAAATGACTTTTAAAATAGAAATTTTGCCTAAGTAAGGGTCTACTAAGGTTTTAAACACTTGTGCAGAGAATGGTTCATTTGGTTTTAAAGTACGTTCTACAGTTTCATCTGTATAAGGGTTTTCACCTGTCTTTGGAGGCATATCAATAGGTGACGGAGAATAGTCTATTAACATATCTAATAATGTGTGTGTACCTATATTTTTAGTAGCAGATCCACAAATAACAGGAACTATTTCACCACTTATAACTCCTTTCCTTAATCCGTTGCGAATTTCTTCTTCAGTGAATTCTTCCCCAGAAAAATATTTTTCTAGTAAAACTTCATCACTTTCCGCAACTGACTCTAGCAGCATTTCCCTTATAGATTCTGCTTGTGAAATTAAATCTTTTGGGATTGGTTTTTCAATGCAATCTTTCCCATTATATTCTCTAGCAATCATTTTTGCTACATTAATATTTCCTATAAAATTTTCATTTTTTCCAAGTGGAATTTGGAATGGAGCAATTTTTTTCCCAAATTTTTCTCTTAAATCATTTAATACTTTATCGAAATTTGCATTCTCACGGTCCATTTTATTAATATATATAAAAGTAGGTTTTTTACTATCTTCAATAAAATCCCATGACTTTTCTACACCAACTTCTACACCGCTTGTAGCATCTACCAAAATAACTGCTCCACCTGCTGCTTTTAATGCACTTTGCACCTCACCAATGAAGTCAAAATAACCGGGAGTATCTAAAATATTTAGCTTATAATTCTGCCATTCTACTGGAAGTACAGAAGTTCCAATAGATATAGATCTTGAAGCTTCTTCTTTATCGAAGTCAGAAATAGTATTTCCATCTTCAACTTTTCCAATTCGATTAGTCAATTTTGCGGAATATAGAACTGCTTCTGTCAATGTGGTTTTACCACAACCTCCATGTCCTAAAAAAGCAATATTTCTAATATGGTCAGCTTGATATTCTTTCATATGCCTTCCTCCTCACTAATCATGTAATAAATTTTAGATTTTATTTATTAGAATATTCTATAAAACTTTTTTAAATCCTTTTATTTTTTAAAAATTACCAAAATTCATTTTTAAACAAGTAGATAACAAAATATTGTTAATTTAAATTTTTAATTATCAGGTTAAAGTTATAAATTGTCCATATTTTAATATATTTATTTTTAGGTAGATTATGATAATTAATTTTTTAATATTAAGGTTATATTTATAGTTATATCAAAAAAACAAATGATAAATTTAAGAATCATTAATTAATTTATCTATACTGTTTAAACTTATTAAAATTGTGGAATTATTGTAATAAAGGGGATTTGTATTAAATAGTATTATTAATTAAAATTATGATATAACTATACATTTTTTATTCAAGCTATTTATATATAATATATTATAAAAAATTTTGAATAGATATAGATATAAATAGGAGGGAAAAAATGATTTGCGATGAGTGTAATAAAAAAGAAGCAACAGTTCATATGACCAAAATTATAAATGGAATGAAAAGAGAAATTCATCTATGTGGAGAATGTGCAAATGAAAAAGAATTATCGAATCTTGAAAACAATTTTTCAATACACAATTTCTTGGCAAGTTTGTTAGAAGGTAGTTCTAGTCCTAATGTGAATATTAATTATAAAAAAAGCAGGAGATGTCCTCAGTGTGGATCTACATATAATGACTTTACTCAAAGTGGACGTTTAGGTTGTAGTATATGTTATGAAACGTTTAATGATTTATTAGAACCTTTAATTAGAAGAATACAAGGTAATACTAGACATGAAGGAAAGGTGCCTAAACGCAGTGGTGCTTCTATTAGAATTTATAAAAACATAAATAATTTGAAGAAAAAAATGCAAAAGCTAGTTGAAAGAGAAGAATTTGAAGAAGCAGCTAAAGTTAGAGATGAAATAAGAAAACTCGAAAAAGAGATAGATGATATATAGGAGGTGTTAGTATGTCTGAATGGTTACAAAAAACAGGGCCTGAATCAGATATAGTTATAAGTAGTAGAGTTCGTATGGCTCGAAATATAGAATCTATGCCTTTTCCTCATAATTTAAATAAAGAGCAATCTGAAAATATAATAAATACAGTATATAAAACTGTAACTAGTGGTAATTTATATCTTAAAGATGATTTTAACTTAATAAAAATGAAAGATATTAATAACATTGATAGGTTGAACTATGTAGAAAAACATTTAATTAGTCCTACTTTAGCTAATAATATATTAGGAGGTTCTGTATTAGTTAATAAAGAGGAAACTATTAGTATTATGATAAATGAAGAGGATCATATACGTATTCAATGTCTTATGCCAGGGTTACAATTAAATGAATGTTTAGATATAGGAGATAAAATAGATGACTTATTGGAAGAAAATATAAACTATAGCTATGATGAAAAATTAGGATATTTAACTTCTTGTCCTACTAATTTAGGAACTGGGATTAGAGCTTCGGTTATGGTCCACTTGCCAGCACTTAGATTAACTGGATATATTAATGGTGTTTTTCATGCTGCGGGTAAAATAGGTCTTGCAGTTAGAGGTATTTATGGTGAAGGCTCTCAGTATATAGGAGATATTTATCAAATTTCTAATCAAGTTACTTTAGGAGCCTCTGAAGAAGAAATAGTAAATAATCTTTATAATGTAACGTTACAAATAATTCAAAAGGAAAGAGATGCTAGAGAAAAGTTGTTAAAAAGCAAAAGCATTGAATTAGAAGATAAAATATTTAGATCTTATGGAATTCTTAAAAATGCCAGACTGTTAACATCTGAAGAAGCTATGAAATTAATTTCTGATGTAAAGTTAGGTGTTAATCTAAAATTAATTAAAGAAATTTCAACAAAACAATTAAATGAACTTATTGTACTAATACAACCAGGCTACTTACAGAAGCACTTTAAGTCACAACTAAAAGGTATAGAAAGAGATAAAAAGAGGGCAGAATTATTAAGACAGAGTATACAAGTAATTTAGGAGGGATATATATGGCAATGTTTGGAAGATTTACTGAACGTGCACAAAGAGTTATAACTTTATCTCAGCAAACAGCACAGCAATTAGGTCATAATTATGTAGGTACAGAACATTTATTACTAGGAATTATCAAAGAAGAAGAAGGTATTGGTGCTAAGGCTTTAAAAAATTTAGGTATAGAAAATCAAAAAATAGAAGCAATGATTACACAGTCTATAGGAATAGGAAATAAACCTACAGAGCTTTTAGGTTATACTCCAAGAACTAAAAAAATTTTTGAACTTAGTTTTGAAGAGGCTAGAAATTTAAATCATAATTATGTAGGTACAGAACACTTATTATTAGGTTTAATAAAAGAAGGAGAAGGAGTAGCATCTAAAATTCTGACTTCAATGAGAGTTAGCTTGCCAAAGGTTAGAGAAGAAGTATTGAAATTATTAAACAATGGAAATAAAGCAGTAAATAATAAAAGCACTGCTAAAAATAGTAATAAAGGTACACCTACTTTAGATCAGTTTGGTAGAGATCTTAATGATCTGGCTAATGAAGGAAAGATTGATCCTGTAATTGGAAGAAGTAAAGAAATAGATAGGATTATACAAGTCTTAAGTCGTAGAACAAAAAATAATCCTTGTTTAATTGGAGAGCCAGGTGTAGGTAAAACTGCTGTAGCAGAAGGATTGGCACAGAAAATAGCAGAAGGAAATGTTCCAGAAATATTAAAAGGCAAAAGAATAGTAACTTTAGATTTAGCATCTATGTTGGCTGGAGCTAAATATAGGGGAGAGTTTGAAGATAGACTTAAGAAAGTAATGGAAGAGTTACGTACATCTACTAATGTAATATTATTTATAGATGAATTACACACTATAGTAGGTGCAGGTGCAGCAGAAGGTGCAATAGATGCTGCCAACATAATAAAACCTTCTTTAGCAAGAGGAGAGATGCAGGTAATAGGTGCTACAACTTTAGATGAATACAAAAAGTACATTGAAAAGGATGCTGCTTTAGAAAGAAGATTCCAGCCGATTACTGTAGATGAACCGAATGTTGAAGATACAATTAAAATACTTAAGGGATTAAGAGATAAATATGAAGCTCATCATGGAGTTAAGATTACAGATAAAGCTTTAGAGGCGGCTGCAGAGCTTTCTGCAAGATATATTACAGATAGATTTTTACCTGATAAAGCTATAGATTTAATCGACGAGGCTTCATCTAAGGTTAAAATATATACTGTTACAGCACCACCAGGATTAAAGGACTTAGAAGATAAAATAGAAAAACTATCTAAAGAAAAAGAAGCAGCTGTTAGTACACAAGACTTTGAACGGGCTGCGAAGATTAGAGATGAAGAAAAACAAATAAATCAAGAGTTAAAAGAAAGAAAAAATGATTGGCAAAATAAAGATAAAGAAGCTACAGTTTCAGAAGAAGAAATAGCTAATATTGTTTCTGATTGGACAGGTGTACCTGTAAATAAACTTCAGGAAGAAGAGTCTGAAAAATTACTTAATATGGAAGAAATTCTTCATAATAGAGTAATAGGTCAGGAAGAAGCTATAAAATCTATTTCTAGGGCTATTAGAAGGGCAAGAGTAGGTCTTAAAGATCCAAAAAGACCAATAGGCTCATTTATATTTTTAGGACCTACAGGAGTAGGAAAAACAGAGTTATCTAAAGCATTAGCAGAATCAATGTTTGGTGATGAAGACGCTATGATTCGAATTGATATGTCAGAATATATGGAAAAGCATACTGTCTCAAGACTTATTGGATCACCTCCAGGATATGTTGGTTTTGATGAAGGTGGACAACTTACAGAAAAAGTTAGGAGAAAACCATATTCTGTAGTATTATTTGATGAAATTGAAAAAGCTCATCCAGATGTATTTAATGTATTACTTCAAATATTAGACGATGGTCGATTAACAGATGCACAGGGTAGAACTGTAGACTTCAAAAACACTGTAGTTATTATGACTTCTAATGTAGGAGCACATACCATTAGAAAACAAAAGACCCTTGGATTCGCAGTTAATGAAAATGACTTAGTGAAAAGTGAATATGAAAAAATGAAGGAAAATGTTATGGGTGAGCTTAGAAGAACCTTTAGGCCAGAATTTTTAAATAGAATAGACGATATAATTGTATTCCATGCATTAGAAAGAGAACATATAGGTCAAATTGTAGATTTAATGTTAAAAGATTTAAGAAAAAGATTAAAGGACTTAGACATTGATCTTAATATAACTGATAAAGCTAAAGAATATATTGCAGATAAAGGGTTTGATGTGCAATTTGGTGCAAGACCATTAAAAAGAGCAATACAAAAAATGGTGGAAGATCAATTGTCTGAAAAACTACTAAAAGGAACCATTAAAACTGGAAATGAGATATTAGTAGATATATATGATAATAACATTGTAATTAAACCTAAGGTAAGTTTGTAGAAAATAGACTCTAGAGTGTTTATTACTTATGGTTTAGTATATGCTCCCTCTTGGAATAAACAGATGAAATAAAAAAGCTGTTTATAAAAAGAGGGAGTATTATTTATATATACAATAAGAATTTAATTAACTGGGATTTTAAACTTAAAATAATTAATATATATAAGAAAAAGATCAAAGATATAATTTTATGATACAATAAAATTATATAGTAAATAAAAGCAGGTGATTAAATGGCCAAGACTAAAAGTAAATTTGTATGTCAAGAATGTGGATATGAAAGTGCAAAATGGTTAGGTAGATGTCCAGGCTGTGATAATTGGGCTACAATGGAAGAAGAGATAGTAGGAGGGAAAAAAGATTTCAAGCGATCCCCTACAATAGTCAGTAAATCGAAGCCTCAGCCTATTAAAAAAATTAAATCTGGTATATATGAAAGGTACGATACTCAAATTAATGAATTAAATAGAGTTTTAGGAGGCGGATTAGTTAAGGGTTCGTTATCATTAATAACTGGAGAACCAGGTATTGGGAAATCTACACTGATACTGCAGGCTAGTAGTACTATTGCAGAGAAGTATGGAAAAACTCTCTATGTATCTGGTGAAGAATCTGAAGAACAAATAAAAATGAGGGGTGAAAGATTAAATTCTCTTTCCGATAATTTATATATAGTATCAGAAACAAATGTAGATGTTATTGAAAAATATATTGAAGAATATGCTCCTGTTTTTGTTATTATAGATTCTATTCAAACCTTATTCAAGGAAGATCTTTCATCAGCTCCCGGTAGTGTTTCACAGGTTAAAGAGTGTTCTAATAATTTAATGAGAATTGGAAAGTCTAAAAATATTCCTATGTTTATAGTAGCTCATGTTACAAAGCAAGGAGAGTTAGCAGGTCCTAGAGTTTTAGAGCATATGGTTGACACTGTTCTTCATTTTGAAGGAGAAAGAACTCAAGAATTTAGAATATTGAGAGCCTTAAAAAATAGATTTGGTACTACCAGTGAAATTGGAGTCTTTGAAATGAAAGAAGAAGGATTAGTTGAAGTTGATAATCCTTCAGCTATGTTCTTAGAATCCTTAACTCCTCAAGCTGAAGGTGCCATAGTAGTGGTTACTGTAGAAGGGACAAGACCTCTTTTAGTAGAAATACAAGCCCTGGTATCTCCAACAAATGCAGGTTTTCCAAGACGAACAGCAGTAGGTGTAGATCTTAATAGATTGAATTTAATTATTGCAGTTTTAGAAAAAAAAATAGGGTTACCTTTAATGAATCAAGATGTTTATATTAATGTTGTTGGAGGACTTAGACTAGAAGGCACATCTGCAGACTTAGGGATAGCTATGGCTATTTATTCTAGTATGCGAGGTATAACTATACCATCAAAAGAAATGGTAGCTATGGGTGAAATTAGTTTAACTGGAGAATTAAGACCTATTGGAAATTTAGAAAAGATGATGAAAGAGGCTGAAAAAATGGGCTTCACAAATTGTATTATACCTAAAAAAAATAAATTTAAATTCGATGGTAAAACTATGAAGTACAAAGGATTAAATACATTAAGAGAATCTTTAGAGCTATTATCTTAAAATCAAATTTAAATTAATAAACAAGAAGGGAGGTTGATACTTTGAAAAACTCCAAAGTCGATGAAATAGAACTGTTTGATGCTATTAAATTAATAGCTCCTGGAACTCAATTAAGAGAAGGTTTGGAAAATGTATTAAAGGCAAAGACTGGTGGACTTATAGTTGTTGGTGATAGTGAAGAAGTAAAGAGTATGATAGATGGAGGATTTTCTATAAATGTAGATTTTTCACCGGCTTATCTTTACGAACTATGCAAAATGGATGGAGCTATAGTTTTAAGTGGTGATTGTAAAAAAATTCTTTATGCTAATACACAAATGATGACCGACCCATCTATTCGTTCTTCGGAAACAGGAACACGGCACAGAACTGCTGAAAGGATTGCAAAGGCAACAGATCAAGTTGTAATTGCTATTTCTGAAAGAAGAAATATAATTACTTTATATAAAGGAAATATTAAATATATTATACAAGATACTACTAAAATTTTAACTAAAGCAAACCAAGCTATACAAACTCTTGAAAAATATAAATCTGTATTGGATCAAGCTATGATAAATTTAAGTGCATTAGAATTTGAAGATTTAGTCACTGTATACGATGTATCTACTGTTATACAAAGAACAGAGATGGTAGTGAAAATAGTATATGAAATAGAAAAGTATATATATGAATTAGGTAATGAAGGCAGATTAATAAATATGCAGATGGAAGAACTAGTGGCAAATGTTAAAGAAGATGGTATGTATGTAGTTAAAGACTATAATATTAATACTGAAGAAGAGGAAGATACTATACATAAGAAAATACATGAATTATCTTCAGAAGAATTACTAGATTTATCAGCAATAGCTAAAATATTAGGATATGGTTCGGATATTAATGCTTTAGATATTTCAGTATATCCTAGAGGGTACCGAATTTTAAATAAAATTCCGAGATTACCTTTAGCTGTAATTAGTAATTTAATAGAACAATTTCCAAGTTTTCAAAAAATACTTAAGGCTTCCACAGAACAATTAGATGAAGTTGAAGGTATAGGAGAGGTAAGAGCTAGAGCTATAAAAGAAGGTCTAAGAAGATTACAAGAACAAGTACTTTTAGATAGACATATATAAAATTCTGAACATGTTATTGCATGGACTCATGGAGCAGTTAATTTTTAGCATTTGCTAAAAATTTCAAACAATGTGTATTTTAATAGAACCTCAGTTGTTAATAATTATATATTTTATGAAGTAATAAAAGGGATGACTAATATTTTCATCCCTTCTGTCATATATTTACATCTTATAGTAATCCATATTTACCTAACATATCTATTTTAGAAGCATGTTTTTCTAGCATATCATCTAAATTTAAATTAAACGAGTTGCATAGTCCAGTTATATAAAATATGGAAGCGCAAATTTCTTCTTCAATTTTTTCTTTACAAACACCACATAAATATCCATCTACGTGATCTGACATATGTTCCTTTAATTCTGAATATGATATATCTTTTGGTATACTTTGCTTTTGACTATTAACTTGAATACAGCCACAATCTGTTACAGACTTTGCTACTGCTCTATTGACTCTACCGCTACTTTCTTGAATTTTGGTTAAAATATCTAAAATACTTCTGTGTCTTATTAATACTTCATCTACTTGATCTTGAAATTCATCAAAATAAAATTTTCCCATATAGTCAACCCCTAAAAGTTTTAATTATAAATTAATTATACTTGCCATGGATTCCAGTTGTCAATGCGAAGAAGCAAAATATCTGATAAGTTTAAAAAATGTTTGACAATAAATAATTCATGTGATAAAATAATTATTTTTAATTGACATTTTTAAAATAAAAGTGTATAATGTAATAGATACAAATCACCATTTTGGGGGGTTAATTATGTTTAACATTGGAGAAAAAATTGTATATCCTATGCATGGTGCAGGCGTAATAGAATCTGTTGAAGAAAAAGAAATACTAGGAGAAAGAAGAAAATATTATATAATGCGAATGCCAATTGGAGACATGAAAGTCATGATTCCTTTAGATCAGATGGATGACATAGGGATTAGAAAAGTTATTGATTCTGAAGAGGTAAAGAATGTATTAAATTTATTATCATCAGATACGACTTCTATGCATAAAAATTGGAATCGTAGATATCGTGCTAATATGGATATGATTAAAAGTGGAGATATTTATGAATTAGCAGATGTAGTAAGAAATTTAACATTAATGGATAAGGAGAAAGGCCTGTCTACAGGTGAAAGAAAAATGTTAAGTAATGCAAGACAAATTCTAATAAGTGAAGTTGTACTTGTAGCTGAACTTTCAGAAGAAGAAGCTTGTGAGCTTATAGAAAAGACTATTTTAGAAGGGGCAGAGCCTAATACTGCTACGTAAAATAGATAATACTTTTACCATTTATGGGAACTTCATTTTGGGATATTACAAAAGAAGTTTCCTATTAGTTTATAAAAAAAATTAAGTATTTATCTTATTTACTTTTAAAAAAAATTAAAAAGGGAATAATTTATAGATAGGAGGTGTTTTAATGATAAATAAAGTTATACGAGGGATTTTAACTTTACTTGGTGCTGTATCAGGTTTTGCTATATATATATATATAGTTGATGTTATGGCTTTAGTAAATATTACTAGCGATGCTAGAACTTATTTAATAGGTATTATAATTTCTTCAGTGTTAAGTGGTATTGGATTATTTCTTTTATCTCCTTGGTTAATTAATCAGGGAAGGAATGTGGCTAATTGGATAGATAAGGAACTATCTAAGATACCTACAGTAGATATTGCTTTAGGATCTATAGGCTTAGTTATTGGACTTATAATTTCTTATTTAATTACTAGATTGATTACTGATATTATACCAATCTCTGTGTTTGCATCTGTTTTATCTGTTTTAATTTATATATTTATGGGGTATTTAGGTATAAACATTGCAACAAAAAAGATGAGGGAGATTTCTAATATACAGGAAATTTTCAAAAAAAATCTATTAAAAGATAAAGCAACAGCAACTAAAGAAGTTAATAAAATTCCTAAAGTTTTGGACACTAGTGTGATAATAGATGGTAGGATTGCAGATATTTGTAGAACTGGTTTTGTTGAAGGACCTTTAGTAATTCCAGGATTTGTGTTAGAAGAATTAAGACATATAGCAGATTCATCTGATTCATTAAAACGTAATCGTGGAAGAAGAGGGCTAGATATTTTAAATATGATTCAAAAAGAACTAGACATTGAAGTAGAAATGTATGAACAAGATATTCCAGATATAGCAGAAGTTGATTCTAAATTACTAAAACTTGCACAGATATTAAATGGTAAGGTATTAACTAATGATTATAACTTAAATAAAGTAGCAGAGTTTCAAGGTGTACCAGTTCTTAATATTAATGAACTTGCTAATGCAGTAAAACCTGTAGTATTGCCTGGCGAGGAAATGCTTGTTCAAGTAGTTAAGGATGGTAAAGAGTCTGGACAAGGATTAGCTTATTTAGATGATGGAACTATGATAGTTGTGGAAAATGGTAAAAAATATATTGGTGAGACTATAGAAGTATTAGTAACTAGTGTACTGCAAACTGCAGCAGGTCGTATGATATTTGCTAAACCAAAAGCTTTAGCTGACAAAAGTGCATAAAACAGTAATTATATAAGTAATATTGAATATTATTTAGCTAATAAAAACCTCCTTACTATTAAAGTAAGGAGGTTTTTAAATATCTTAAGAGCTTGAAATTCTAAAAAATATGTTTTAAAATTTAGATACAATAACAATAAAAAAATTAATTACATTTAATAAAGACTATTAAACGATTACTTTTTATTAAATATTCAAACTGATATACAATATATGTGGAGGTGGAGGATATTTTAAAAACAAGTGTTATTATTGTAGCAGCAGGGAAAGGACGTCGTATGGGAAAAGGGTATAACAAGCAGTACATAATCTTAAAAGATAAACCTATAGTGGCTCATACCATAAAGACCTTTGAGGAAAGTAATTTAATAGATGAAATAATTTTAGTTGTAGGTAAGGGAGAAGTTAAAAAGGCAAAGGAGGACATTATAGAAAAGTATAATTTTAAAAAGGTTACTAATGTTATAGAAGGTGGAAAAGAGCGATATGATTCAGTTTTCAATGGTTTAAAAGCTACGAATAAAGAGTGTAATATTGTACTAATTCATGATGGGGCAAGACCTTTTGTTACGGAAGATATTATAAAAGATGGTATAGAAAGTGTAACTGAAACTAAGGCTACTATTACTGCTGTGCCTGTAAAAGATACTATTAAAACAATAAATACTAACAATGAGGTAGAAAGTACTCCCGCTAGAAACACTTTGTGGTCGGTACAAACACCTCAATTTTTTGAATATGCATTACTGATTAATGCTTATGAAAATTTTCAACATTCTAGTATGGAAATTACGGATGATGCAATGTTAGTTGAAAATTTAGGGCATATCGTAAAGGTTATAAATGGAAGTTATGAAAATATAAAGATTACAACACCGGAAGACTTAATATTAGGAGAAGGGATTTTAAAGAATAGAGAAAAAGGAGAATAAAAATGCGAGTAGGAATAGGTTATGATGTACATAAATTAGTAGAAGGTAGAAAATTGATAATTGGTGGTGTTAATATTCCTTATGAGAAAGGATTATTAGGACATTCTGATGCAGATGTACTTTTGCATGCTATTAAAGACGCTGTATTAGGAGCTGCGGCGTTAGGAGACATAGGAAAACACTTTCCTGACACAGATGAAAGGTATAAGGGAGCAAATAGCTTAGAGCTTTTATATGAAGTAGGAATATTGATGGAAAATAAAGGATATATTGTAAATAATATTGATGCTACAATTATAGCTCAGAGACCTAAGATGGCTCCACATATAGAAAAAATGAGAGAAAATATTGCAGAGGCTTTAAATGTTGAAGTAGATAATATAAATGTTAAAGCTACTACTACTGAAGGGTTAGGTTTTACTGGAGTAGGTGAAGGAATAGCTGCTAATTCAATAGCTAGTATTATTAAAAAATAAGATTAAATAAATATATTATAGATATAAAATCTTTTAATATAAGAAATATATTGACTTTTTATGAATAATTAGCTATTCTAATAAAAAGAATATATAAAAATATAAATATTATAAATCGATGATGGGAAATAGTAGAAAATGATGCTTTACAGAGAGGAAGCCGTTGGTGAAAGGCTTTTAAGCTTTAATTTTTGAACCAGTCCTTGAGTGAAGAATTGAAATGAATTAGTAGGTTCTTCCGGTTCGTGCCGTTACACGACTAAGAGAACCTTTTAGGTTAATTAGAGTGGTACCGCGGGTAGAATATAATCTCTCGTCTCTATTGTTGTATAGAGATGAGGGGTTTTTTTATTATATAATAAAGTATACTTTCTTATTCATAAAATCAAAAAAGTTAAAATAAGAACATATACTAAAAAATTAAGTATGATTTTTAATATAAAAATTAGGAAGGAGAATTAAGATGGGAAAGAAAAATAAGCAATTTGTTGAAGAGATTACTCCAATGGAGGTAGATTTTGCACAGTGGTATACAGATGTAATTAAGAAAACAGACTTAGTTGATTATTCACCAGTAAAGGGGTTTATGGTTATTAAACCATATGGGTATGCAATTTGGGAAAATATACAAAATTATGTAGATAAAAGATTTAAAGATACGGGGCATAAAAACTGTTATTTTCCACTGTTAATTCCAGAAAACTTATTAAAGAAAGAAGCGGAACATGTTGAAGGTTTTGCTCCAGAAGTTGCATGGGTTACTCATGGAGGAAATGAAGAGTTAGGAGAAAGGCTATGTATTAGACCTACATCAGAAACTATTATTTGTGAAATGTATTCAAAGTGGTTAACTTCATATAGGGATTTACCATTTTTATATAATCAATGGTGTTCAGTTGTGCGATGGGAGAAAAGCACAAGACCATTCCTTAGAACATCTGAGTTTTTATGGCAAGAAGGACATACTTTACATGAAACATATGACGAAGCACAAGAAGAAACATTACAAATGTTAAATATTTATAAGGAAACTGCAGAAGAACTTCTTGCAATGCCTGTTGTAGTAGGTAAAAAAAGTGAAAAAGAAAAGTTTGCAGGAGCATATGCTACTTACACTATGGAAGCCTTAATGCATGATGGGAAAGCTCTACAGTCAGGAACTTCTCATAATTTAGGGCAACACTTTACAAAAGCTTTTGATATTACTTATTCCGATAGAGAGGGAGAGCTTAAGCATCCTTACCATACATCTTGGGGGATTTCTACAAGATTAATAGGTGGAATAATTATGACTCATGGTGATAATAGAGGACTTATATTACCTCCAGGAATAGCACCTACTCAGGTTGCTATAGTACCTATAGCGTCCCATAAAGAAGGAGTATTAGATAAAGCTAATGAACTATATGATAGTTTAAAAGATAAGTTTAGAGTTGAGTTAGATGATCGTGAAAATTATTCTCCAGGCTGGAAATTTAATGAATGGGAAATGAAAGGTGCTCCAATAAGAATAGAAATTGGTCCTAGAGATATAGAAAATAATCAAGCTATGTTATTTAGAAGAGATGAGTTAGAAAAAGAAGCAGTTTCTTTAGATAAGTTAGAAGGGGCTGTAGGTAAATTGTTAGAAGATATTAATAATAATTTACTGTATAAAGCTAAAAAGATGAGAGATGAAAAAACTTATACAGTAAAAAGTTTTGAAGAAATGAAAAAGGTAATGGAAGAAAAACCAGGGTTCGTTAAAGCGATGTGGTGTGGAGATGCAGAATGTGAAGAACATATTAAAGCAGAAACTGGTGTTACTATAAGATGTATTCCTTTTGAACAAGAAGATTTAGGTCATACTTGTCCGTTCTGTGGTAAAGAAGCAAAGCATATGGTTTATTTGGCTAAAGCATATTAGTATATAATTTTTAGCACGATTAGTATAGAAAAAATAAATAGTATTGATACAAATTGAAATATGTATAGAAATTGCTCTTAAACTCGCAGTAGAGTTTAGGGGCAATTTTGTTATTAAGCATTTTAGTTGTTTTGTATAATAAATTAGCATTATAATCACATACATTGTTCCTGTATAAAGTGTATGCTATGTGGTAAAATAATTAAAACAAAACATAAAGAGGTGAAGAAATGAAAAACATTAAACTGGCTAAGTATATAACTACAATTTTAATATTCATTTTTACATTTAATATTTTTATATATGCTGATACTAATACAGTGGTAACTTTAGCTAATGATCTTAATGAAAGCCAAAGAACAGATATGTTAAATCTTTTCAATGTAAGTGAAAATGAGGTAAGTATAATAGGTGTAACTAATGAAGAAGAAAGAGCTTATTTAGAAGGAATTGCTCCAGAAGAACAAATAGGGCAAATAACCATATCTTCAGCGTACGTAGAAATAATAGAAGATGGATCTGGTATTGATGTTGAGACTTATAATATATCTTGGGTAACTAAGGAAATGTACCAAAGTGCGTTAGTTACAGCAGGTGTAAAAGATGCTAAAGTAATAGCAGCAGCTCCATATCCTGTTTCAGGAACAGGTGCTCTTACTGGAATAATAAAGGCGTTTGAAAAAGCTACTGGACAGAAAATAAGTAATGAGCAGAAGAAAATAGCAAATGAAGAAATTGTTCAGACTGGAAAGCTTGGGGATGAAATAGGTAAAGAAAAAGCTACAGAATTAATAACTATAATAAAAGAAAAAGTTGTTGAAAAAAGTGTAGATAATAAAGAGGATATAAAAAGAATAGTAGTGGATATAGCTGGAGAATTAGATATAAATTTAAATACAAATCAAATAGAAGATATCACAAATCTTATGGATAAAATAAACAATTTGAATTTAAATACCCAGGAAATTAGAAATCAACTTGAAGGTATAGGAGATAAAATTGATCAAGCATTAAGGGATAATGAAGAAGTTAAATCTTTACTTCAGAGAATTATAGATATGATAAAAGAGTTATTTAACAGTTTATTTGGTTTGTTTACTAATAAATAGACAAAAATAAATAACCTGTTCTTGATTGAAATTAAGGAATAAGTTATAATAAAGAAAACTTAATTCAAATATAGGTTTAGCAATATACTGAAGATAGAATGCTATTAAAGGGTAAACTGGAGGGATAAAATGTCAGTAAGAGTAAGATTTGCACCAAGTCCTACTGGATTTGTTCATATAGGAAGTTTGAGAACTGCACTATATAATTATTTATTTGCTCAAAAAAATAATGGAAAATATATTTTGAGAGTAGAGGATACTGATAGAAATCGTTATGTTGAAGGTGCTATTGAAGGAATGCTTACTTCAATGGAATGGGCTGGAGTTAATCATGATGAAGGTGTAGTTTTAAATGGGGAAAATTTAGAACAAAAAGGAGATTTTGGTCCATACATACAATCAGAAAGATTAGATATTTACAAAGAATATATTAATATTTTATTAGAAAACGGTAAGGCGTATTATTGCTTCTGCTCTAAAGAAAGATTAGATGAAGTAAGAGAAGAGCAAAGAGAAAAAGGATTTACTGGTGGATATGATGGGCATTGCCGAGACCTTTCTAAAGAGGAAGTAGAGGCTAAGTTAGAAGCAGGACACCCATATGTTATAAGATTAAAATTACCAGAAAATAAAGATATAAAATTCACTGATATAGTACGTGGTGATGTAGTGGTAAATACTGCAGATTTAGATGATCAGGTATTGATGAAATCTGATGGTTTTCCTACGTATCACTTTGCAGTAATAGTAGAT
Source organism: Alkaliphilus sp. NP8 (assembly GCA_015978205.1). Lineage (GTDB taxonomy): Bacteria > Bacillota > Clostridia > Peptostreptococcales > Natronincolaceae > Alkaliphilus_B. The sequence goes on from JADWMM010000007.1 coordinate 30,709, forward strand.
GACCATTTAATGGGAATTACTCACATAATTCGAGGGGAAGAGTGGTTGCCATCTACTCCAAAACATGTTTATTTATATGAAGCTTTTGGTTGGGATGCGCCACAATATGTACATCTACCAAATATTTTAAATTCAGATCATAAAAAGCTAAGTAAGCGTCAAGGAGATGTAGCTGTAGAAGACTTCTTAAAGAAAGGTTACCTACCAGAGGGCTTAGTAAATTATATTGCATTAGTAGGGTGGAGCCCAGAAGATAATCAAGAGATTTTTTCTATGGAAGAGCTAAAAGAGAAATTTTCTTTAAAGAGAATTTCCAAAAGTGGTGGAGTTTTTGATGTTAATAAATTAAATTGGGTAAACGGACACTATATTAGAGAAGCTAGTGTAGATCGTATTACTGATCTTGCTATTCCTTATTTAATAGAAGCAGGATATATTACAGAAGATGATTCTAAAGAAAGATATGACTGGTTAAAGGATTTAGTAAGTGTGCTTCAAGATAGAATATCTTATGTTGCAGAAATAAAAGAAAAAGCTAATATTTTCTTTACGCCAGAAATTGAATTAAAAGATGATGAATCTAAAGAATTAATTAAAGTAGAACACTTACCACAATTGTTAGATGCATTTGAAGCTAAGGTGAAAGAAGCAGAAGCTATAGATGAAGTCTTTGGTAAAAAGGTATTTAAAGAAATACAAAAAGAAACTGGTATTAAAGGACCAAACTTATTTAAGCCAATTCGTGTAGTTTTAACAGGAGAAGTTCACGGACCGGATTTACCTTTAGTTATAAAAGTTTTAGGTAGCGAAAACATATTTAAACGCATACAATATGTAAGAGAAAATTTAATCTAATAAAAAGGCGAAGAACAGAAAAAGTAAGTATACACTCCTTGCAAGAGAGAAGTTGTCATTGGCTGGAAGCAACTTTCAAGAAAAGGTAGACTGAAATGCATCTGGGAGCTATGGTTTGAAATTTTAGTAGGACTATTCGGGTAGTTCCGTTAAAGACTTTGAGTGGAATTATTATAATAATTCAACCAGAGTGGAACCGCGCTATTTAAACGTCTCTGATTTTTTCAGAGGCGTTTTTTATTATTTGTGAATATAGTATTTAGTGTTGTGTTAGTAGAATGGAAGGAAGGTAATAATGTTTAAATTCTTTAGAACCATTAAAGAAGATATTAATGCAGTTTTTGAACGAGATCCTGCAGCTAAAAGTTTTATAGAAGTATTGTTATGTTATCCTGGCCTTCATGCCGTTATAATTCATCGTATATCTCATACTCTGTATAAAAAGGGGTTAGTAGTTATTCCTAGAATTATTTCTAATATATCTAGATTTATTACTGGAATTGAAATACACCCTGGAGCAAAACTAGGCAAAAAAGTTTTTATTGATCATGGTATGGGAGTAGTGATAGGAGAAACTGCTGAGGTTGGAGACAATGTAACTATATATCAAGGATCAACTCTAGGTGGAACAGGAAAAGAAACCGGAAAAAGACATCCTACTATAGGAGATAATGTTGTTATTGCTTCTGGGGCAAAGGTCTTAGGGCCATTTACTGTAGGAGATAGTTCTAAAATAGGAGCAGGAGCTGTAGTGTTAAAGGAGGTTCCTCCAAATTGTACTGTAGTAGGTGTACCAGGACGGGTTGTAATTAAAGATAATATAAAAATTAAAAATATTAGTAGCATAGACTTAGATCAAATTAAGCTGCCAGATCCAGTTTCGGACGATTTGATTTACTTAAAAAATAAAGTTTCAGAGTTAGAAAATAAAATTAGAGAGTTGGAGGGAAAGGATAATGAAGTTTTATAACACATTAACTAGAAAAAAGGAAGAATTTATTCCTTTAGAAAAAGGTAAGATTAGAATGTATGCTTGTGGACCTACTGTATATAATTATTTTCACATAGGTAATGCTAGAACATTTATGGTCTTTGATGCGTTGAGAAATTATTTGAAGTATAGAGGTTTTGATGTAATCTTTGCTCAAAATTTTACTGATGTTGATGATAAAATAATAAATAAAGCTAATGAAGAGGGCGTATCTCCAAAGGAAATAAGTGAAAAGTTTATAAGAGCTTATTTTTCAGATGCAGAAAGTTTAGGGATAAAAAAGGCTGATATTCACCCGAAAGTAACTGAAAATGTAGATGAAATTATTAAGTTTGTTAAAGAACTAGAAGATAAAGGATATGCTTATGAATCTGAAGGAGATGTATATTTTGACGTTTCTAAATATGAAAAATATGGGAAACTTTCAAAGCAAAGCTTAGAAGATTTACAGTCTGGTGCTAGAATAGAAATAAATCATCAGAAAAAAAATCCACTAGATTTTACCCTTTGGAAAAGCTCAAAACCAGGTGAGCCTAGTTGGGATAGCCCTTGGGGCAAAGGCAGACCAGGTTGGCATATAGAGTGCTCTGCAATGTCTAGAAAGTATTTAGGAGAAACTATAGATATTCATGGTGGAGGAGGAGATTTAGTATTTCCACATCATGAAAATGAAATTGCACAAAGTGAGGCTATTTCAGGAAAACCATTTGCAAATTATTGGCTTCATGTAGGCTACTTAAATGTGGAAAATAAGAAAATGTCTAAATCACTAAATAACTTTTTTACACCAAGAGACATAGCGAAAGAATTTGATTTAGAAAATCTTAGATTTTTCATGCTTTCTGCACACTATAGAAACCCTATTAACTTTAGTAGGGAATTATTAGCAGCAGCTAAAAATGGATTAGATAGATTATACAACGGAAAAAATAATTTAGAATATTTACTAGATAATGCTAAAGACCTAGAACCGAGTGGTGAGGAACAGAATTGGACTAAAAAATTAGGAAAGTTTAAAGAAGAATTTAATAAGGTTATGGATGATGATTTTAATACTGCAGATGGTATAGCTGTTATCTTTGATTTGATAAAATATATAAATACTAATGTATCTGACAGCACTACTAAAAAAACATTGCAAAATGCCTATGACTTATTTATGGAACTAAGTAGAGTTTTAGGTATATTAAACAAAAAAGAAGAAGTTTTAGATGAAGAAATTGAAAGGCTTATTGAAGAAAGACAAAAAGCTAGAAAAGAAAAAGATTTTAAGCTTGCAGATGAAATAAGAGATGATTTAAAACAAAAAGGAATTGTTTTAGAAGATACACCACAAGGTGTAAAATGGAAAAGAATATAGAGGTGAAAATATTATAGATGGATGATTTTTTGAAAAATATGCAGAGTGATTCAAATATAAAGTCTGAAACAGAGGTTAAAATGATGTCTCCTTTAGTTCTCGCGTATATAGGAGATGCAATATATGAAATGTTTATTAGAGATTATCTAATAAATAAAGATACAATTTCTGTTAATAAATATCATAAAAGAGCTACTGGTTACGTTAAAGCTAAGGCTCAAGCTGATGCAGTACATGCATTGGAGTCAGAACTTACAGAAGCTGAGTGGACCATAGTAAAAAGAGGTAGAAATCAGAAATCTGCAACTGTACCTAAAAATGCAAATTTAACTGATTATAAATATGCTACTGGTTTTGAAGCTTTATTAGGGTACTTATTTTATACAGGAGAATATAAAAGGTTATCTTTAATAATGAATAAAGCCGTGGAAATTACAAATAAAGAACTAAATTTTAAAGGGGGAGTTACAAAAGATGGAAAGTAATATGAAAGTTAGTTTACTTACTTATACACCTGAACCAGAAAAAGTAGTTTCTGGAGCTGCTAAGCTTTGCTATTCACCGAGTGGTATAGAAGAGCTTATGAATAACTTAGACAAGGAAGGTATTGAAAAGTTTATTGCTATGCTTGCAATTATGGGACATGAATCGCCTTTTGAGCATATTAATTTTACATTCGGAATAGAAGGTGTTTCCAGAAGTTTAACACACCAATTGGTAAGGCACCGAATCGGTTCTAGTTATTCGCAAAAAAGTCAAAGATATGTTAAAGAAGGAAGTTTTGAATATATAGTTCCACCTCATATCGAAGATATGCCAGAAGCAAAAAAAATGTACATAAAGTCTATGGAAAATGCTCAAGTAGCTTATGACAATTTAGCTGACATTTTATTTAAAAAGCATTATGAAGATAATTTAAATAAAGGGCAATCTGAAAAAGTAGCAAAGAGTGGAGCAGAAAAGAAAGCTATTGAAGATGCAAGATATGTTTTGCCAAATAGCTGTGAAACTAAAATAGTTGTAACTATGAATGCTAGGGCTTTATTTAACTTTTTTAAGAAAAGATGCTGCAACCGTGCTCAATGGGAAATTAGAGAGCTTGCTATACAGATGTTAAAACTTGTACTTGAAGTTGCACCAAATGTTTTTAAAATTGCAGGTCCTGGATGCATAAATGGAAAGTGTCCAGAAGGGAAAATGAGCTGCGGAGAGATGGATTGTGTTAGAAATAAGTTTAAAAACTTGAATAAAGGGGAAATATAAGCAAGATATAGGAAGGAAGATTAAGTATGTCAACGGATAAAATAGCAGGACGAAATCCTGTGATGGAAGCACTAAAATCAGGTAGAGAAATAGATAAAATTTTAGTTGCTAAAGGAACAGAAGGTGGTTCTTTAATAAAAATAATAGGAAAAGCAAAGGATAAAGGCATACCTATTCAATATGTGGATAGACAAAAGCTAAATGAAATGTCAGACTCTAATGTACATCAAGGTATAATAGCAACTGTTGCTGCTTATGAATACTGTCATATAGACGATATTTTTGACGCAGCAAATAAAAAGGGAAAAGATCCATTTATTGTGATTCTAGATGAGATAATGGATCCTCATAATCTAGGTTCTATTATGAGAACAGCTGATGCTGTAGGTGTAGATGGTATTGTAATACCTAAAAGACGATCTGTAGGCTTAACGTCTACAGTGGCGAAAAGTTCTGCAGGTGCTATAGAGTATGTGCCTGTTGCAAAGGTTTCTAATATTGCCCAGACTATTGATCGTATTAAAGAAAAAGGTGTATGGGTAGCTGGAGCAGATATGTCTGGAGAAAAAGAGCATTATAATATGGATTTAAAAGGACCTCTTGCATTAGTTATAGGAAATGAAGGCCAAGGTATGTCTAGATTAGTTAAAGAAAAATGCGATTTTTTAGCAAAGCTTCCTATGGTAGGTCAAGTTTCTTCTTTGAATGCTTCTGTTGCAGCAGCTGTTTTAATGTATGAAGTATATAGACAGCGATCAATAGATAGTTAGTTAGAGGGAAAAAAATTGAAACAATATTTGATTTTAGATGGTTATAATGTAATTAATGCTTGGCCTAAGCTAAAGATATTAATGGATGAAAGTTTGGAAGTAGCAAGAAATGAGCTAATAGAAAATATGGCAGAATATGCTGCTTTCAGAGGAATTGATGTTATTATAGTATTTGATGCTTATTTAGTAAAAGGAAATATAGGAAATAATGAAAAATTAAAAGGTGTGGATATAGTATTTACTAAAGAAAAAGAGACTGCAGATAGTTATATTGAAAGAACTATTGTAAATTTATCAAAAGATAGAAGGAATATGGTATCTGTTGTAACGAATGATTGGGTGGAACAGCAAATGGTATTAGGAGGAGGAGCTACTAGAGTTTCAGTTCGAGAAATGGTTCTAGAGTTTGATCAAATAAAAAATAAAATAGATAAAAAGATAAAAACTCCTAAAGTGCAGAAAGACACATTGTTCGACAGGGTTGATAAAAAGACTTTGGAAAAACTCAAAAAATTCAGAACGGATTAATTAAACTCCTTGACTTTACATAATCCATTCGGTTATAATGAAAGCATAAAAATGCGGACTTAACAAAAGCTTGGAGGCGATAGGTGTGGATGCTGGTATTGCAAAAGAAAGGACTGGAAAGTATGAAGTAATAGATGAGGCTATGGTTGAAGTTGCTAAAGAAGGAGATTTAGAGGCTTTGGAATATCTAATTAAAAAATACAAGAATTTTGTTCGTGCTAAAGCTAGATCTTATTTTTTAATTGGAGCTGATCGTGAAGATATTGTTCAAGAGGGAATGATAGGACTATACAAGGCTATTCGCGATTTTAAGCCAGACAAGTTAGCTTCCTTTAGAGCTTTTGCTGAACTATGTATTACACGCCAGATAATAACAGCAATAAAAACTGCAACTAGACAGAAACATATTCCGTTGAATTCATATGTATCTTTAAACAAGCCTATATACGATGAAGAATCGGATAGAACATTGTTAGATGTAGTTTCTGGACATAAAATTACCGATCCAGAAGAATTGGTAATTTGTAGAGAAGAATTGGGGCATATAGAGGGTAAAATTGGAGAAATATTAAGTGATTTAGAATTAAAAGTTCTTATGCTTTATTTAGAAGGAAGATCATATCAAGAGATAGCCTGCGACTTGGACAGGCATGTAAAATCTATAGATAATGCTCTACAGAGGGTTAAAAGAAAATTAGAGAAGTACTTAGAGACAAGAGATGAATAGAATTTTAATATTATAATATATAAGGTTATTGACAACATTACATTTTAAATAGTAGAATAATAGTTAGGTGTAATTAAAGTTAAATATATATTTAAAACACCCGGCATCGTTTGAATGTAATAAATAAAATAAAACCTTAAACAAGGAGGAAATAATAATGT
>JADWMM010000013.1 GCA_015978205.1 Alkaliphilus sp. NP8
CCTATTAATATTTTTTTATCTTATTCAATTTTAAATTCTATAACTATTTTTGATTTAATTTATTTAGGATCAATTAATCCACTCATACGAATTATTTCAATTCCTTTTTCTTCTAAAGCATTAGCAAATTCATTAATACCTACAGAATCACTTGCCATATGTCCTGCTACTACAACATTTCCTATATTTTGCTCTTTAACAGCTTTAATAACATCCTCTGGCATATGCATAGCTACTAATGTACCTACACCTGCTTCATAATAAGCTTTATGTACATTTACGCCTCCACCTGTACCACCAGCCATAGTTACAAATGTTTTTCCAGCATAATCTTCCTTACTTCCAACTCTAACAACTGGTTTTGCAGTAGTTCTTTGATACTCAGGAAGTGTTTCTAATGCATCTATAATATCTTGTAATGTCGCTTTTGGGTTATCCTTTAGCTTTTCATCTAATAAGTTTTGAACCTTACGCTCTGCAAGAATATCTGTTGGAGTATGTACTCCCATAAATGGCATTTTTAATAATTTTGCTGCTGAAACAGCACGGTCATAGTTAGAAACATGAAGTCCTCTTTCTACCTGCCCCTTCTTTTCACTTAAAGCTTTTTGTGCTTTATTAATAGGCACTCCAGCTCTTACCATGCTATCAATTTGATTATCCATTACTTTATGTAAGTTTATTCTAGGACTTCCACCAGTTGGATGATGAGTAATAACTAAGTCTGCTCCTAGCTCTCTAGCTAGCATCATTTCAGCTAACTCCATATCTACACCTATAGCAACCTTATTAATGTTTTCTCCTTCAACAATAATTCCAGAATCTGCAGGAATTTCCTTCAATCCAGTCATTTCTAGTGCAATATCCATAATTTCCTTTGTATTCATCACATATACCTCCCCTTAATATAATAAAACTATTTAATTTACTCTCAATTCATTATAATCAAAAAACTAAAATTAATCAACTAAACATAAGCTAACAACAGATTAGATTACTTATCTTTTAATAAAAAAATAATTAATATTCCAGAAATATACAAAACCACAGTTATAAATTAATTGGTTATATTTCACTAGCCAATTTATCTATCCCTATGGTTTATCTTTTTTATATTATTATCCTCGTCTACTAAGTTGTTTATATAGTTCTTGAGCTAATCCTATTCCCTTTCCTTCAGCCATAGTTTTAGCCATTTCTTCATCTCGCATACTTTCATATATTTCTCTCGCATTACTTTTCTCTTCAGATCCACCTATTTGTTGTGTTGCACTTCTAGCTTGTTTTAGCATCTGATTTATAAAAATACTTTCAAATTCTTTACAAGTTTCTTTTAACTTTTCAGAATCATCTTCTTGCTTAAACTGTTTAGAAGATACATTGTTTAATTTTGTAGAGCTTTGTATTTGATCTAACATTCCTGAAATATTAGAATTTATATTAATCATACTTTTCACCTACTATCTTCTAAGATTATTTGCTATACCTAGCATTTCATCTGAAGTTTGTATAGACTTAGAATTAGTTTCATAAGCTCTTTGTGCAGTAATTAATCGTACCATTTCGTCTACTATTTCAACATTGGAAGTTTCTAAATATCCTTGCACAATATCACTAGTTCTTTCTTCCTTAAATGTAAGTTGTGCTTCTCCAGAAGCTACAGTTTCTTCATAAAGGTTACTTCCAGTTGCTTCAAGACCTTCTGGGTTAGCAAAGTTATAAAGTGCAATAGTTCCTATTTCTTCAATTTCTCCATCTATAGTTTTAGCAGTAACAAGACCATTTGCATTTACTGTAATATCCTCCATACCTTCTTCAAAGTATATTCCATCTTCAAAGTCAGATAAAACAGTATATCCATCTGATGTTACTAATCTACTCTCTCCATAATCTACACTTAATTTAAAGTTTCCATCCCTAGTGTAAGCACGATTCCCATTTCCATCTTCAACAGCAAAGAAACCTTTACCATCTATAGCCATATCTAATGGATTGTCTGTTCTTTCTAAATTTCCTGTAGTAAACATCCTAGTAGTAGCTACAGGCTTTACTCCATGACCTACTTGTAAGTTTACAGGACTTCCTTCTCCATCTACTAAATTAGTAGTTCTTAAATTCTGATATAATAAATCTTTAAATTCTACTTTTTGCTTTTTAAAAGACGTTGTGTTTACATTAGCTAAGTTATTCGAAATATTATCCATATTTAACTGCTGTGCTTTCATACCAGAAGCAGCTGTCCACAAAGCTCTCATTAATATTCCCCCTCTACAGTCTTCCTACTTCATTTACTGCTTTTTGCATAATATCATCATATGCCTGAACTGCCTTACCACTGTTTTCATAGGCTCTCATTGTAGTAATCATATTTACCATTTCATCTATTGCATTTATATTAGATCCTTCTAAGAATCCTTGTATCAATTTTCCTTCAAAAGGTGCTTCTTCAGCCTCTAACGCTTCTCTAGGTACATAATAGGATAAACCATGTTTATCTAAATCTCTAGTATTTAAAATGTCAGTAATATCTATTGCATCTGTTATCTGTCCATTTTCAATAATTTGTCCATTCTCATTTAAGCCAAAACTACTATCATTTATAGTAATAGGTCCGTTTTGCCCTAGTACGGCATAGCCTTCAGATGTAACTAACATATTATCTGCATTTAAAGTAAAGTTTCCATTTCTAGTATACATTTCACCTTCTGGAGTATCTACTTTAAAAAATCCGTATCCGTCTATGGCAATATCTAAGTTATTCCCAGTCTCAGTTATTTGTCCTTGCATAAAATTAACATGTGTTCTTTCAAATCTACGACCACCATTAATAGTACCTATAGTATTCATAGATGGTGTATGTATTAAATCTATAAATTCACCATTACCTAACTCTACTTGTCCTGCTTCATTTACATTTATATTAGTACCTTCTACAGCCACCCTACTACCTGTTCCATCTAAAACAAAATTTCCTTCTGAAGTATCTATATTACCTTTTCTATCTCTGCCATAGGTTCTTAAAAATCCATCTTCGTCTATAGCAAATTTAAGCTGTCTGCTATAGCTTGTCCCTCTAGGACTTTCTACAGTAAAAAAACCTCTTGCAGTGGCTAGCTGGAATCCATCCCCATCTCTATTAACTTCTACAGCTCCATCTATATCCATAGAATTTGTAGGTAAATCTCCATTTATTTTCTGTATATAAGTTTCTCTAAAACCTTCAGATACAAGAAGGTCCTTTTTAAATCCAGTAGTATTAACATTGGCCATATTATTTGATGATATATCCATCATCTTTTGATTAGTTTGCATTGAAGATACCGCTGTGTATAGTCCTCTAAACATATATCCACCTCACACTTTATTAACCTATAATATATATAACAACATATATAATATCGGTTACAATCCATATATTCTTTATAATTTAATTCATATTTTAAATAATTAGGACTAAGTACTCATTTTTATTATTTATAGCTAGTTTTTGTACTACTACTTCTTTCTAACATTTCTATAGAGTGAAGTGCATTACCAGTTCCCTTAGCTACACAAGAAATAGCCTCTTCGGCAATATATACTGGGATTCCTGTTCTCTTTTCAATAAGTCTATTGAATCCCCACAAAAGAGCTCCTCCACCAGTCATTACTATTCCTTGATTAGAAATATCTGAAGCTAACTCTGGCGGTGTTCTTTCAAGTACGCTATGTACAGCATCTGCAATACTAGACACAGACTCTTCTAATGCTTCCAAAATCTCTTCACTGCTTACTTTAATATTAACTGGTAATCCAGAAACAAGATTTCTTCCTCTCACATCCATAAAAGCATTTTGATTACGAGGATATGCTCCTCCTATATTAATTTTAATATCTTCTGCTGTTCTTTCCCCTATCATAATATTATGACGCTTTCTCATATATCGAATAATAGCTTCATCAAACTTATCTCCCGCTACTTTTATAGACTTACTTAAGACTATTCCCCCTAATGAAATAACTGCTATATCAGTAGTACCTCCACCTATATCTATAATCATATTTCCATTTGGTTGTGAAATATCTAATCCTGACCCAATAGCTGCTGCAATAGGCTCTTCTATTAAATAAGTTTTTCTTGCTCCCGCTTCATTAGTAGCATCTATAACAGCTCTTTTTTCTACTTCAGTAACTCCACTTGGAACACATACAATAATTTTAGGTTTGAAAAATACCTTTTTACCAATTGTTTTTTGAATAAAGTATTTTAACATTCTTTCAGTTACATCGTAATCTGATATAACCCCATCTTTTAATGGCCTAATAGCCACTATATTGCCTGGTGTTCTTCCTAACATTCTACGTGCTTCTTCCCCTACAGCTAATACCTGATTTGTATTCTTATCTATAGCTACTACTGAAGGCTCCTGAAGTATAATACCTTTCCCCTTAAGAAAAACTAAAACACTTGCAGTACCTAGGTCTATACCTATATCCGAACCGAAATTAAGCATTTATTACCCTCACTTTCATATTAATTTTATTATTTTATATATTATTTTTTTATAAATTGCATAATTAATTGTATATAATTCTAAGATTATACAAAAAAAGACATTCTTCATAAGAATATTCTTTATAAATATATAAAACCCTTTTTTTTGCACAAAATAATTAATATAAATTTATTTTTAGTATAAATTAAAATAATTTATACTAATATGATTTTTATAAAAATAAAAAAAGACCTCCATAGGTAGAGACCTTTTTTTGTGATTATCTTATATAACATTATTTTTATCTTGTTTTGTTTATTGATTCATATTTCTTCTTAGTTGCTTTACCACCTCTTATGTGTCTTTCTGCCTTATTAGCATCAAGTATATCTTTTACTTGAATAGCCACTAGAGGGTTTATCTTCGGAAGTCTTTCTGTTACGTCTTTATGGACTGTACTTTTACTTACTCCAAATACACGAGCAGTTTTCCTAACAGTAGCCCTTTCATCAACAATGTATTTTGCTATTTCTAATGCTCGCTTTTCTATATAGTCCTTCACAACACTAACCCCCCTATATTATAGCGTCTTAATCTATAATATGAGGGGAGTTAATAATTTAGAATTACTTATTTCAATTAGTTACCTACTTATTTTCATTAATTACTTACATTTCTAATTTACCTATATAATTTTCTGGATTTACAAGTTTGTCATCCTTAAGTACTTGAAAATGTAATAGTGGACCTTCTAATGTCTTATTAGAAGCTGTTTTTCCTACACCACTAATAATCTGTCCTTCTGTAACTTTATCGCCTACATTAACCATTGCATCTGTTGATAAGTTGCTATATCTAGTAATCAAATCATTGTCATGCTTAAGTGTAATTGTAATTCCTATTATACTATCGTTAATAACTTCCACTACTTCACCATCTAAAGCAGCCTTTACTGGCGTTCCTTCTGATGCTTTTATATCTATACCCTTGTGAGTACTCCATTGATCTAATGTCTTATGGTAAACTAAACGATCGTCAGCAAAAGGTAGTGACATCTTTCCCATTACAGGAACAGACATGCTTATATTGGTTGAATATTCTTCACCTATTTCTGATGTGGAAGCTGCTTCTGATTTTTTATCATCTTTTATGTCTTCTTCAGTAGATTCAGATTCTTCATCTGGATTTTTAATAGTTTCTTTAGGCTTTTCTACTATTTCTTGTACTTCTTTTGCATTGTCAGATGTTTCTTTACTAACATTTGATTTTTCATTCTCTACAGCTAAAGGTTTATTAGCTTCTTCTGGCTTTCCTTCGCCAATTCTACCAGTCGGCTCTGCATCATTATCTTCTGCAGTTACATCATCTTCTACTAACTGTACTTCTGGCTCTACTTCTTCTCCAAAAGGATTATTTGGGCCTTCACTTATATGATCTTGACTTTCCTGGTTGCTTACCCAAAAAGATGTAGCACCAACTATACCTACACATAGTATTAAAATAATATAAAACCCTTGTTTGTCCATTATTTGATAAAAGGACCTTTTTTTGTTGTTATTTTTTTTATTTTTTTTGTTTTCGTTGCCATTGTTATTATTATTTTCTAATGACATAGGCTCCCACCTCCTTTTTTTATTATTGCCACATAGAAATGATATATACAAAAGAGATGGTTTTATTTTATTTTTTATTCTTTATTAAAATATTAATATTTTTTATTCATTATAGCTTTTTAATACACTTAAATCAGTTCCGTTATAATAATGCTTTAAAATTTCATCAAAGGTTTTATTCTTTTTAGCCATGCCATTTGCTCCCCACTGACTCATACCTACACCATGGCCATAACCTCTAGTAGTAAACTTAATAGAATTAAATTTAACATCCACTGTAAAATCAGCAGATCTAAGATCGAACAATTCTCTAATTTCTCTACCTGAAAATTCCTTATTCCCTATTTTTATTCTTTTTATGGTACCACCATCTGTTCTTTCTAATACATCTATTTCAGATGAAATTCTTTTTTCATTAATTGAGAAATCATCATGATTATCCTTAATACCAGATATGAAATCTTTTATAGAAATTTCATATAAATCTACTAATACTGGTGACCCTTCCTCATAAGGACTAGATACACCTCTTAAATAAGGAACTGCTGTGGAAAATACATCCTCTGAATTTTCTGTCCTGCCTCCACTAGTAGAATGATACAATGGTTCTATAGGTTGCATATTATAAGTCATAATAATTCCCTTAGTAGACATAACCGCCTCCTCTATTTTAGGTAAATGGTTTTCTATCCAATTATCCCCATGTCTTTCTTTAAGTTGTTCTTTAGAAAGCCATTCTTGACAATGAGCATGATTATTACACACAAGAGCTCCCGGGTGATCTGGATGACCTTTGCCTTTATATAAAGACCTTCTCCAAAGTGCATACGTTCTAGCAGCTACCGCCTGTGCTTTTAAAGCTTCTATTTCAAATTCTGCTGGTGCTTCTCCAGCTACAACTCCAATAGTATACTTTTCTAACCCTATTTCAACTATTTCATCAGTATTATCATTGTACATTGTTATAATTAAATCTGACTCTACAATATTTTTTTCTTTAGGCTTGTCAGTATTTTTAACAGATATATCACAGCTGCTTATTATAAACATAGGCATAAATACTGTTATAAAAATAAAAAAAACAATTCCCCAAATAACACTTTTCATTTGTCACATCTCCTTATAAAGCAAGCTTAGTTTTATTTAGTTCTTAATTACATCTAACTGAATTTTTGTTTATTTTCACTTTATAAGATATATGTGACAAATTACTATTTTAGAACAAAAAGAAAGAGATAGACCATTGAATGCACTGCATTGCACCACTGATTCTATCTCTTTCTTACATAGAAATAACAATAATATTTAATCCTTTATTATTCTCTGTATATATTAGCACCTAATTTTTTTAACTTATCTTCTATATTTACATATCCTCTATCAATGTGATAAGTATTTGAAATTTCTGTTTTTCCTTCTGCAACAAGACCACATAAAATTAAAGCTGCTCCAGCTCTTAAATCTGTAGCTTTTACTGGTGCTCCTAGTAATGTATTTCTACCTTCAATAATTGCACTACGACCTTCTATTTTAATATCTGCACCCATTCTTTTAAGCTCACTTACATGCATAAATCTATTTTCAAACACAGTTTCTATGGCTACACTTGTACCTTCTGCTACACTCATTAAAGCCATAAATTGGGACTGCATATCAGTAGGAAAACCTGGATAAGGCATAGTTTTAATATCTACAGCTTGAGGTCTAGTTTTTCCTATGACTCTTATACTACTGCTTTTCTCTATTACATCCATATTACATTCCTTAAGCTTTGCAATAATAGGTTTTAAATGATCAGATACAACATTATCTATTAAAACATCTCCTCCTGTAATAGCAGCAGCTACCATGTATGTTCCTGCCTCTATTCTATCTGGGATAACAGGATGACTAGCTCCTAAAAGCTCTTTTACACCCTTAATTTTTATAGTATCTGTACCTGCGCCTTTAATATTGGCTCCCATTTTGTTTAAAAAATTAGCTAAATCTGTTATTTCCGGTTCTTCAGCAGCATTTTGAATAATTGTTTCTCCCTCTGCTAATACTGCTGCCATCATAATATTTTCTGTAGCCCCTACACTAGGGAAATCTAAATATATTTTAGTACCTATAAGCTTATCTGCACTTGCTTCTACAAATCCATGACCTAATGTAATATTAGCTCCTAACGCTTTAAATCCTTTTAAATGAAGATCTATAGGTCTTGTACCTATTGCACACCCTCCAGGCATTGATATTCTAGCTCTTCCCATTCTAGCTAATAATGGACCCATAACTAAAAAAGATGCTCTCATTTTTCTAACTAACTCATATGGTGCCTCTACTTCATCTAATCTACTTGCTAAAACTTCTACTTTATCTCTTTCTAAACGCTTTACATCTGCTCCGAGACTACTTAGTACTTCACAAATTACATCAACATCTCTTAAAGCTGGTACTTCTTCTAATATACATTTTTCCGTTGACAATAATGTTGCTGCTAGTATAGGTAAAACAGCATTTTTAGCTCCACTTACACGAACAGTGCCCTTTAGCGGTCCACTTTTTTCAACAATAATTTTAGACAATGTTCCTTCCTCACTTTCTATACGATTAGCGCATTACATCTAGTTATATATTAATACGTTGTAGTAATCAAAGGATTACCTATCAATAAATAAGTTTTATCTTCATATTTGCTATATCTCATAGCCAACTGTAAGTTTACATTTTTTCCGCCATAATTAATATACGAATTTATTAGTGCACTATATCCAGTAATACTAATAAAATTTTCTTCTTCTAATACTTCTAACTTATCTGCATTTAGAAAATCAAATACTTGATTTTGTATTTGTCTTTGTTTATCTTTTGTAAGTTTTCCTTCATATGCGCTACTTAAATTAATTGTAGTTTCAACTTGACTTCCGTATTCTTTTAGTATGTTTCTAACTTTATCATTAATATCCACTATTTCTTTATATCCTTTATTCTTAGTTATGTCAAGAATAATATGCGTTTCAGATTTTCCCATTATTTTCGTACTAAGCAATTTAATTAGAGTTACATTGCCTTGTTCATTAGGTACAATTGTTAAAATTTCATTATATTCATCAGATTCTACTCTTTGCTGTAAAATAGTTTCAGCTTCAACATCTAAAGGATCTTCAAAAAAATCCTGATAATTTAACATAGAATCCATATTAATAATTTCGATTTCACCTTCTATATTTAGGGCACCTAATATTTGTTTTTGTTTTTGGTCTAATTCTTCAATAGTAAGAAAGGTATTTGGAATTAAAGTTGATGTATGTGTATTTAACTCTTCTATTTGAAAACCATCTACTTTTATGGCTTCCATAAGAAGTTCTTCATCTTCTACAAAATCTAGATTTATGTCTTTGGAAGATTGAGCATATGAATTATATAAAAGTCCTACAAGCAAAATAAAAATAAGTCCTATTAGAGAATGTTTTCTCATAATGTATCCCTCCTAATAAATATTAAAAGGAAGATTTTAAAATTGTAGTATGATGTTAAAGGGGGACAAAAAACATCTATATTACAACCTAAAACCTTCCCTTTGTCTTTAATTATTGACCCTATATTAAGAGTCTATACATTATTTGAAAACATTATTTTTTAAAAAATTTGCCTATTTTCCTCCATATAGATGCAGACTGTTTTTCAGAATTTTCATTAATTCTATCTATATTTTCTTCTACTTCTTTTTGAATTGAAATTTCAACATTTGACCTCTGCACTGCTTCACGACTAACTACTACAAGTCCCATAGCTTTCTCACTATTAGTAGATACAGTTTTAAAATCACAATCCGCATCCTTAGCTAATTTCATATATTTAGTTACTATATTCATAGGTATTTTTTGATTTAATATTAAAATATGTGCCATACTATCCTCTAAAGCTTCTTTAACGTATGTACTGGCTTCATCTCTATAAACTTGATCTGTAGTTAGTCCTAATATAACCCTTTCTCTAAACTCACCTAGCCACTTTCGTTTTTCATCAGGTTTAAGTTCTGGTACTCCAGTTGCTGCATATTGTGCTGTTTTTTCTAATTCACTTTTATGTGACATTGTTTCTCCCTCCTTGCATATATACTATATAGTTGTTTGTATTTTTATTAAATATTGGAGTTTTTTATTTATTGTTATCCTTTTATATTATATACTTTAGTGGTGCAAAATAAAATGATAATTAATAGTGCTTACAAAAATAACGTTTCTATCACTTTAAAGAATATAATACTTATTACATAAAATTTAACAAAGTTAAAGGCTTAGAAAGCATATATGTTTATTGCTCCTAAGCCCTTATATTATATTTTGTGCATAATTAATTAAGTTATTTTGTTTAAATTTTCCATTTTTCTTTACTTATAGCAACTCTCAAATAACAACCCTTAACTCTTTAAGAATAATATTTGCTTTATTCTGCAAAATGTATTGATCCTTTTGGTGTAGTTGCCAACAAAGCTTCGTGAACAGCTTCAGCAGTTGTAGGATGTGCATGGATAGTATCTATAACTTGTTCTACAGTTAACTTATTTTTAATAGCAACTGCAATTTCATGTATAAGATCTGTTGCATGAGGGCCAACGATAGATCCTCCCAATATTATACCAGTATCCTTCTGAGCAATTATCTTTACAAATCCCCTTCTCTCTCCTTGAGTAAGAGCTTTACCGTTAGCAGCGAATGGGAAGTTTCCTAAATTTACTTCTATATTTTTTTCTTTTGCAGCCTTTTCAGTTAAACCGACAGATGCAATTTCAGGACTTGTAAATATTGCACTTGGTACAACGGAATAATCAGCTTCCACATCCTTACCTAATATATTTTCAATAGCAACTATACCTTGGTGGGATGCAACATGAGCTAACTGAATTATATTTGTTACATCACCGATAGCATAAATATTATCTACAGTTGTTTGCATTTTATTATTAACTTTTATTCCCATTGGTCTTTCATTAACATCAATTCCTAGTTTTTCTAAATCTATACCTCCATAAAATGGTTTTCTTCCTACTGACATAAGAACCTTATCTCCTGTTACATATCCTTTTTCACTGTCCTTATCAAATACTACAATAGATTTACCATCCTTCGTATCTATAACTTCTTCAACTTTCGAATTAGTATAGATTTTTATTCCTTTTTCTATAGCTATTTCTCTAACTTCATTTCTAATATCTTCATCTAGAGCAATTAAAATATCGTCAGCAAACTCTACCACACTTACATCTACATCTAAAG
This sequence comes from Alkaliphilus sp. NP8, assembly GCA_015978205.1. Taxonomy (GTDB): domain Bacteria; phylum Bacillota; class Clostridia; order Peptostreptococcales; family Natronincolaceae; genus Alkaliphilus_B. Next base: position 11,350 of record JADWMM010000013.1, read on the forward strand.
TGTTGCAAATAAACGCAAACTCCATTCCTATTACTCCACCACCAACTATAACTATTTTCTTAGGCAACTCATTTAAATTTAACATCTCTTTGCTTGTTAATACATTCTCTGAGCCTGCACCCTTTATACCTGGAACAAAGGCTTTAGAACCTGTAGCAATTATTATATTTTTAGTATTAATTGTTATTTCCTTATTTTTTTCTTTTACAAAAACCGTATTCTTATCTACTATTTCTCCGCTACCTCTAAATACAGTTATATTGTTTTCAGATAATAAGTATTCAATTCCTTCTACCAGTTCAGTTACAACCTGGTTTTTTCTTTCTATTATTTTAGAAAAGTCGTATAAAGGAGAATCTTTAAAAACTCCATACTCCTCCGAGTTCTTAACTAATTCATAAACTTCCGATGAACGTACCAACGCCTTTGTAGGTATACAGCCTCTGTTAAGGCAGGTTCCACCTAAACTTTCTTTTTCTATAAGTATTACTTTTAATCCTTGCTTTGCACCTTCAATAGCGGCAACATATCCACCTGGGCCTCCACCTATAATAACAACATCCCCATCAACGTTTTCTTTTTGTGGCTTTAAAAAGTTTTCCATATAATTAAAGCCTTTCTTTTTAGTAACATTCCCCTTAGCACTCGACTTTTCTCCTTCAACTGTGAACAACACATCACCTATTGAAACATTATCTCCTTGAGATACTTTTATTTTTACAATCTTACCTTCCACATCAGATGTAACAGTAATATTTCCTTTTTTAGCTTCTATATCAAAAATTTCGTCCCCTACTTTTACAATATCTCCTACTGACTTATGAATACTACCAATGATACCAGATTTATTGTGACCTGATAATTTTTCTAGTTTAACATCAAATACCATTTTTAACTCCTCCTATCAGTTTAATTGTAATATGAAGAGAAGACAGATATCTGTCTTCTCTTTTCTATCTATTGAAAATCTTTTTCGAACTCATCAATTGAGTCTTTAAGCAATGTAACACTATAGGCCATAGAAGGTCCACCACCAAAAGCTACTGATACCATTGCTGCCTCAATAATTTCTTTTCTTGTAGCTCCTGCTTCTAGTGCATTGTAAGTGTGAAAAACAATACAATACTCGCAACGATTATAAATAGCAATTCCTATACTAATTAGTTCTTTCGTTTTTAAGTCCAAAGAATCTGGTTCATAAGCTGCTCCTAACAAATTCATAAATGATTCAACTTGAGTCCCATTAGTATTTCCTAGTTCCTCTAATCCCCCAGTAAAATCTTGCAACATTTGTCTTACATCTTTTGCCATTTTAATTCCTCCTTTGAATTTTACTTGCCATGCTAATTATTAGTATAGCAAATGTTCGAAATTTGTCAATATTTTTTTAATAAATTTTTAACATTCTATATATAAATTAAACTGATAATAAAAAATGTACACATCTTACAATTCATGTGTACATTTTTTATTATCTTTATTTTCATTTAAGTTATTCACCATTTTATATAAAACTGCTGTGAAAATTTCTATCTCTTCATCAGATATATTTTTGTACAGTAGGTCTTGGAATTTTTCACCCTCTGGTAATAATTTAATTCTATATTCCTTTCCTTTGTCCGTAAGTTTTAAGTTGGTAATCCTCTTATCATTTTCATTTTTAACTCTCTCTACCAGTTCATCTCTTTCCATACGGTCAAGCAGACGAGCCACTGATGATTCTTTTATATTCATATTATCAGCCAATTGTTTTTGACTAATAAACTCTTCTTTACCTAAATAATATAAAGCAATCCACTGTACCCTAGTTACACCTAATTTAATTAACCTTCTACTAAAGGCATCACAGATAACTTTACTTGAATTATCTGCTATATAACCTACTCACGTATCTAAGTTAAACAACTATACCCCTCCTATTTTTCAATTTGAAAACTTTTTTCCCATGTATTTAAATCCTATTTATACTATAATATTTTAACATAAAATATTATTTTTTATTGAAAGTCTTGTTAAAAATTTATACTTTATTGTACAGAGTAAATGAGATATAATAATCTATGTTACTAATTATACCTTCTTTGGAGGTGGAGAAGATGTTTAAAATAATGACTAAAGCAGACAAACTATTAATTATTTTTATTATAATTGGCAGTATAGCTAGCATTTTTACTATTCCTAAATTATTAGCTAACAACAGCGCTGAAAAAGAAGTAGTTGTAAATGTAGATGGCATAGAAATTGCTAGATTTGAATTAGTAGATAGTCCTGAATCAGAATTTAAGGAGATTCCTTTTGAGATGAATGGGAAAGAATATACTGCTCGTTTTGAAATGAAAGATGGTAGTGTAATGCTTCACAGATTGTCAGAAGAAATAGTACCTTTAGGTATTCATGAAAACATGGGGTGGATAAGTGAATCTTATCAGATGATTGTAGCATTGCCTGCTAAAATGTACGTAACTGTTGAAGAAAATGCAAATAATAATAAAATAAACGATGAAAATGATTATGATATTATTATTCAATAAAAAATTCTAAAGTAGATATAGAGCTATTATAGTTTGTGCCAAAATAAAAAATGCGACAGAGGAAAATAATCCCCTTGTCGCATTTTTTACGAGTCTGTAAATAACTTTGT
>JADWMM010000048.1 GCA_015978205.1 Alkaliphilus sp. NP8
AGTATAGCCTATCCACTAGCACAAAGCAAATGTAGTCGTTTGTTATTTATGTATTAAATGTATTTAATATGTCCAGACCAACTTAAGTTTTTTAATCTTTTTTCTAGTAGTTTTTTGCTAAGATTTATCATATTAGTATCAGTACTAGAATTTATTATTTTAAGTGTAGTTTCTTTACAATTGTCTTTACTTATATGAATTAAAGAGTTATTAGAATTAAGTAAGTGTTTTACATGTTTAGCAGTTCCTAGATTACCATCAATTATAGAAACGTTATGACCAATTGTATTAGTAATTATACTTTTTATAAACACATAATGTGTACAACCTAAAACTACTGAGCTTATTTTATCTGGAGTATAAGGGGAGAATGTTTTTCTTATGTAATTCTCTATTTCCAAATCATTGTTACCGTCTTTTTCAATTATTTCAACTAAACCTGGACAAGGCATTTTTATAACATTAGTAGTATTTTTAAATTTATCTATCAAATTATTAAATTTCTTTTCTCTAAGTGTGACTGGTGTTGCCATTACTATTATTTTTCCGGGTTTGTTTAATTCAATGGCAGGCTTTAACGCAGGTTCCATACCTATAACAGGGATACTTAGCTTATCTCTTAACTCTTCTATGGCTACGCTAGTAGCTGTATTACATGCAACTACTAAAGCCTTAATATTAAACTTTAACAAATGATCAACTACATTAAAGGATAATTCTTTTATTTCATTTTTACTTCTAACTCCATAAGGGGCGTTACCAGAGTCTCCAAAATAAATATATTTCTCATCTGGTAGTACATGTATTAAGTCAGCTAAAACACTAATTCCACCCATACCAGAATCGAAAACTCCTATGGGAAGGTTAGATGAATTTTCTTTCATTTTATAACCACAACCTTTTTGTTTATATATCATAAAAATATTATATTATTACTATATTATAACAGAAAATTATACATTTTTACTCATTTAAAACAAGTTTAAATAGGAAGCTTATTTAGCTTCCTATTTTTTTTATAGCCATAGCATATATAAGTACACTTTTCATCAAATCATCTAAATCAATATATTCATTATCTTGATGTGCTAGTTTAGGTTTGCCAGGAAAAAGAGCTCCAAAAGCAACACAATTTTTTAAGGCTCTGGCATAGGTTGCACCTCCAGAAGAAATAGGTGTGCTGTCTAAGTTTGTTACATGTTTAAAAACATTACGCAATGTTTTAACTAAAAAATTATCTATAGGCACGTATAAAGGATTTAATTTACCAACTATTTCAAAATTAAAATTGTAGTTATTAGTTTTGTTTTTTAATAGATTTATTACTTCATCTTCAGTTTTAGTTACAGGGTATCTAATATCTAAATAAATTTCTTGTTTTTCATTATCTATGCAAACTTTTCCTATATTGACCGTTATTTTTCCAGATACATCATCTTCAAAGTTACCAAATATATTTTTAGCATTATAATCTTCACCAATTTCTGTAGCCATAAAGTTTACAATAGCAGAATTAATATTTTCTTTTTGTAAAACTAATGCCATTCTTCCAATAGCATTAATTCCTTTAAAGGCTTTAGATGAGTGCGCAGGTTTTCCTATAGTTTTTAAAACATTATTTGAAGATTCAAATTCATATTTTAAAGATTCAACTCCATTTATTAAATGGCTGATTTTAGATCCTGTATATGTACAACTATCAGGTACACTGTTTAAAGCGCCTCCACCTTTTAATATAAAATCATTTTTTTCTTTAGAAGATAACTTTATTTGCAAAAGTCCTTTTTCAGCATTTATTAAAGGAAAATTAGCATCTGGAGTAAATCCACAAGAAGGCATTTCTTCTAACTCTAAATATTTATCTATACCTTTCCAGTCAGTTTCTTCATTAGTTCCAAGAATTAAACGAATTCTTTTATTTAGCTTAATATCACTTTCTTTAATAGCTTTCATAGCATAAAGAGCAGCTAATAAAGGTCCTTTATCATCTGCAGATCCTCGTCCATAAAGTTTATTATTTTGTATTTTTCCACTAAAAGGAGGATGAGTCCAGTTAGCGGGATTTTCAACAGGAACTACATCAAGATGAGCTAGTATTCCTATTAAATCTTTACCTTCCCCTATTTCGATATAACCGTAATATCCATTTCCATAAAAGGTTTTAAAACCCATTTGTTTTCCTAAATTCAATGTAAATTTTAAGGCATCATCTACACACTTTCCAAAGGGCATTTTATCACTTGCTTCAGCTTGTATACTGTTAATACTTACTAAATCTTGAATAGATTTTATTAGATCATTTTTTGAATTAGAAATAAGACTTTTTAAATTTTCCATATGTATCTCCTTTACACAAAAATGTTTATAATATATATTATAAACATTTTTGTGTAATAGTTGCAGTAAAAACAAACAAATTATAAAATGTATATATGAATTATAAATAAAAATACATTTTATTTTAAAATAAGGAGAAATATATGAACTTAATAACTGTAGAAAATATAAGTAAGAGCTATGTTGACAAAAAACTTTTTGAAAATATTACTTTTGGTGTACAAGAAGGAGAAAGAATAGGACTTATTGGAGTGAATGGAACAGGTAAGTCTACGTTTTTAAAGATAATAGCAGGAATTGTTGATCCAGATAGTGGAAAAAGAATGGTAAATGGACAAACATATATTGAGTATCTTCCACAAAATCCAGAGTTTCAAAGTGGGTCCACAGTTTTAGAACAAGTTTTTAACAGTAAAAATCCATTGCTTAAATTAGTGTATCAATATGAAATGACTCTGAAGGAATTAAAATATAATCCAGAAGACAAAAATTTACAAGAAAGTCTTTCAAAATTAAGTCAAGAAATGGATGGTAAAAAGGCTTGGGATTTAGAGTCTAATGCTAAGGGAGTTTTAATAAAACTAGGAATTAGTGATTTTGATATGCCAGTTGAAAATTTATCTGGAGGTCAAAGGAAAAGAATAGCACTAGCTAGAGCATTAATTAGGCCTTCAGACCTTTTAATATTAGATGAGCCAACTAATCATATAGATAACGAAACAGTAGAGTGGTTAGAGGAATATTTAGCTAAGTGGAAAGGTGCATTGCTTTTAATAACTCACGACAGATATTTTTTAAATCGAGTTGTAAATAAGACTATAGAACTAGATGAAGGGAATTTATATAGTTACGATGGTAATTATGAAGAATTTTTACAAAAAAAAGCAGAGAGACAAGAATCTAATTTAGCTCTTGAAAGAAAGCACGCATCTATGTTTAGGAAAGAGTTAGCTTGGATTAAACGGGGAGCAAAAGCAAGATCTACTAAGCAAAAAGCAAGAATAGATAGATTTGAAGAATTAAAAGAGCAAAGTTTCAAGACATCAGAAGATAAGGTGGATATTGCTCTTGGAAGTAGTAGACTAGGAAAAAAAGTATTAGAGTTGAAAGATGTAAATAAAATCTATGATGCAAAAAATATTATAAAAGATTTTAATTATATTTTTCAACCTGGCGATCGCATCGGTATAGTAGGAAAAAATGGCTCTGGCAAATCTACTTTATTAAATATTATAGCAAATAAAATTTCTATAGATAATGGTGAAATAGAAATAGGACAAACTGTGAAAATGTCATACTATGATCAAGAGAGTGAAGAAATGGATAATAGTATGAAAGTAATAGATTATATAAAAGAGGTTAGTGAATTTATAAAAGTTGAAGATGGCAGTAAGATAAGTGCATCTCAAATGCTAGAAAGATTTCTATTTCCGCCGAATACTCAATGGGCACCTATTGGAAAATTGTCTGGAGGAGAGAAAAGACGACTTTATTTACTAAGAAAATTAGTAGGAGAGCCAAATGTACTTTTATTAGATGAGCCTACAAATGATTTAGATATACAAACCTTAACTATACTTGAAGATTATTTAGATAGTTTTTCAGGTACAGTAATAACAGTTTCTCACGATAGATATTTTTTAGATAGAACTGCTGAAAAACTACTTGCTTTTGAAGGGAATGGACAGATAAGAGAATATATAGGTAATTACTCTGATTATATAAAAAACAGGAAGATAAACTTAAATTTAGAGAACAAAGATAAAGGGAACAAAAGGAAAAAGGAACCTGCAAAAAGTAATAATTTAACTACAAAAAAACTTACTAAGCTTTCTTATAAAGATCAAAGAGAATATGATGAAATAGAAAATATAATAGAAGAGTTAGAATGTAAGCTAGAACATATTGCTAAAAAAATTGAAGAATGTGCAAATGATTTCGTATTATTACAAGAATATTTAGAGGAACAGAAAAAAACAGAAGAACAATTAGAATATAAAATGGCAAGATGGATGGAATTATTAGATTTAATGGAACAAATTGAAAAAAATAAAGAAGAAAAATAAACAACAAATATATGATATAATGTTAAATTGTAATTATAAAAAATTAATAACTGTAATTAAAGAAGTTTGCATTAGAATTTGATAGGAAATTTTCAAAAAAAGTCTCATATGAGCCTAAAGCAATATTGCAAAAATTAGTTGTAATATTATATGATATACAACATATGGTATATTAATAAAACAAAACACAACAGGAGGGGTATCATGGCTGTTTCTAAGGTTCAAAAGAGAAATGGAGAAATCGTTGATTTTAATAGTAATAAAATAAAAGAAGCTGTATTTTCAGCAGCAAAATCTGTAGGAGGAAGTAATGAGGTTCAGGCAAGTAAGTTGGCTAGAATGTCAGTGGAAATAATTAATGAAACCTATGGATCAGGAGTTCCTTCAGTGGAAGATATCCAGGATACAGTAGAAAAAGTTTTAATAGAAGAAGGACATGCAAAAACTGCTAAAGCTTATATATTATATCGCAATAAGCATGAAGAAATAAGAGAAGTAAAAAATTTATTTATGGATGCAGAAGGAATGGTAGAGGAGTATGTAAATCTAGAAGACTGGAGAGTAAATGAAAACTCTAATATGGGATTTTCTCTGCAAGGATTAAACAATCATATAGTTGAAGGGATTAGTAAAAAATATTGGTTAAATAAAATATATAGAAAAGAGCTCAGAGATGCTCATATTAAAGGTGATTTACATATACACGATCTTGGACTTTTAGCTCCATACTGTTGTGGATGGGATTTAGAGGACTTCTTAAAAAGAGGATTTAAAGGTGCAAAGGGAAAAGTTGAATCAAGACCTCCAAAACACTTTGAATCTGCTTTGGGACAGCTAGTAAACCTTTTATATACACTTCAAGGTGAAGCTGCAGGTGCTCAAGCAGTTTCAAGTATAGATACATATTTAGCACCATTTATTTACTACGATAATTTAAATTATGAACAAGTTAAAAAAGCTATTGAAAGATTTGTATTTAATTTAAATGTACCTACAAGAGTAGGTTTTCAGACTCCATTTACTAATATTACACTAGATATAGCTCCTCATGAGTTATTAAAGAATCAACCTGTAATTATTGGCGGAAAATTAATGGACGAAACATACGGAGAATTCCAAAAACAGATGGATATGTTTAATCTTGCATTCTGTGAAGTTATGATGGAAGGAGATGGAGCAGGTAGAGCTTTTAGTTTCCCAATACCAACTGTTAATATAACTAAAGATTTTCCATGGGAATCTGATGTAGTTAACTCCATTATGGATATGACTAGAAAGTTTGGAACACCATATTTTGCTAACTTCTTAAATTCAGATTTATCACCAGAGGACATTAGATCTATGTGTTGTAGATTAAGATTAGACAATCGTGAGCTTAGAAAAAGAGGTGGAGGACTTTTTGGTGCTAATCCACTTACAGGTTCTATAAATGTTGTAACATTAAATATGGGTAGAATAGGATATACTGCTAACTCTGTAGAAGAATTCAAAAAACAAGTTAGAGGACTAATGGAAAATGCAAAGGAAATTTGCGAAACTAAAAGAGAAGTATTAGAAAAATATATGGAGGCAGGTTTATATCCATATTCCAAGTATTACTTAGATAATGTAAAAGCAGCAAGTGGAGAATATTTTAAAAATCATTTCTCTACAATAGGTTTAAATGGGATGAACGAAGCTTGTGTAAATTTACTAGGAGTAGATATTACTACTGAAGAAGGTAATGAATTTGCAGTAGAAATAATGGAGTTTATGAATCGTGTTATACAAATATTCCAAGAGGAAACTGGAAGCATGTGGAATCTGGAAGCATCACCTGCTGAAGGAGCTGCATATAGATTTGCTAGAATGGACAAAAAAATGTATCCTAAAATATATACTCAAGGTGAAAATGAGCCGTATTACACAAACTCTACTCAGCTACCTGTAGATTACACTAAAGATGTATTTGAAGCTATAGAGCTACAAGAGAAGCTACAAACATTATACACAGGTGGAACTGTCCTTCATGGATTTATAGGTGAAGAGATTAAAGATGTAGAAACTTGTAAGATGTTAATTAAGAGAGTAATGGAAAACAGCAGTATCCCATATTTCACTGTTAGTCCAACATTCTCCGTATGCTCGGATCATGGGTATTTATCTGGAGAGCATTTTGAATGTCCAGAATGTGGAGGAGAAACAGAAGTTTGGACTAGAGTTGTTGGATTCTATACACCTGTTCAGTCGTGGAATAAAGGTAAAAAGGAAGAATATAAAGATCGTGTGGAATTTGAAGCAGATACTAGTATGAATAGTTTAGAAGTCAAAATTGAACAAAATATAAATGTAGGGTAGGTATAAATGAATATTCTAGGTATAGAAAAGTCTTCTTTTATAGATTATCCAGGTAATATTTGTACTGTAATATTTACTGGAGGATGTAATTTTAAATGTTCATACTGTCATAATAGCTCTATTGTAAATAATATAGGGAATAATATAGATGAAGAAGAAATTATTACTTATTTAAAAAAGAGAAAGAAGTTCGTAGATGCTTTATGTATTTCTGGTGGAGAGCCTACTCTTCAAAAGGATTTATATGAATTTATTTGTAGAGTAAAGAAAGAAGGTTTTCTTGTAAAATTAGACACCAACGGTACAAACCCTAATTTGTTAAAAAAGTTAATAAATGAGAAACTAATAGATTATGTTGCAATGGATATAAAGGCCCCTTTAGCTAAATATTTGTCTATTACAGAAACATATGTTAGTCTGGAAAACATAAAAGAAAGTATAAATATTCTAACACAGAATAAAGTTGATTATGAATTTAGAACTACAATATGTAAAGAACTACTTAGCATAGAAGATATTGAAACCATAGCTAAAGAAATTAAAGGATGTAAAAAGTATGTTCTTCAAAACTTTAGAGATGGAGAAACAGTTTTAGGTGGGCAAAATAAATTTACTTCTTATAATATAGAAGAATTAAAAGAAATAGAAAAAACTATAAAGCTTTTAGTAAATAAGGTTGTTATTAGATAATTAAAGATAAATAATTCAAAATAGAAAAAACAGTATTCATGAAATAGAAGTCATGTGTGAAGTTCATATTTTTATATTAAAAATTTATTATTATGAGACAATTTGAAAAAATACTCTTTTAAAATGTGGTTTTGGTCGATTATATTTTATAAGAGTTTGTCAGTTGTCTCATATTTTTTTGCATAAAAAAGGTGCTGATTTTTTTACCAATACCAAGTATTGTGTAATCTGTTTTCAAATTATTGACACTTAAAGAAAAAAATGTTAATGTGTAGGTAATTCAAAATTGAGAGTAGAATTTCGAATTTTGATGGAACGGTAAAATATTATTACTAATGCTTACGAAGAGGAGGATACCATAACAATGAATATTAATAGGATTACTTCTATAAATAATAATATATATAGTAATAAGATGACAAATAAAATAGAAAATCAAAAAAACGACACACAAAGCAAAAGTACTGTAGAAAATTATTTCGATAAAATTATGAAAGATTCAATAGACAAAGCTTCTTCTACGTACAGTAAGTTTGCTGTAGCAAAAAAGAACTATAGAGGAACAAATGTATTTAATTTAAATGAAATAGAGGGAAAATTACAGAATACTTTATTGTCTACAGATGTTAATATGTTTATTCGAGAAGAAACTGGGGCTGCACATTTTAGGTGTTATTTTCAAAAACCTAATAGTATTGAACCGATAACTGTTGACATCAGAGTTCCTAATTATGATTCGAATGGACCAAATGATAAAGAAGTATTTATTGATTCAGTTAAAAAAGCTATTCTTTTAATAGACAAAAAAATTTCAATTAAAAATAGATTTGGGGATATTACTGCAGATATATATTCAGGTGAATTTAAATTAGATAGTAGTACGAGTCAATTAGATTTTAAACCTTTTATTGATGCATTCAAAGGTTATTTGAATAATAGACTTAATAGTAATATTCATCAAGATAATTCTTTAATAAATAGCTCTATAAGTGATGCAGATTTAATGAAAATTATAAAAGAGTTTGATGAATTTATTTTAGATTATCTATAATAATTCTTTATCAATTAATATTATTAAAAACGAGATGAATTAATTAATTATAAATAAGATATAGTTTAAAAGCTTAGAGGATATTGATATCATTCTAAGCTTTTAATATTTTTAGCTTTTTTATTAATTATTAGTCCATGGTTACTTCATGTACCCATTCATTACCTTTTAATCTTTTAAGTGAGAATATGACTTTAGCTACTTCTTCAAGTCCAACTAGCATTACTACTATTTCTATTGGAAATTCAAATACAAATGATCCTAGAAAAGCTAGAGGCACTCCAACTCCCCACATAGTGAAAGCTTCTACTTTAAGAGCATGACTTGCATCACCGCCACCTCTCAAAATGCCTACTATATTAACTGCTCCTACAACTCTTATAGCCATTATAAAAGAAGTAATATATAAGATTCTAAGAGCGCTATTATATACACCTGTAGAAACATTAAAGAAAGAAAGTACAGTAGTAGCACTAAGAGCAAGAATAACACCTATGAAAAGTCCTACAGCTACAGAAAGTTTTAAAAATCTTTTAGCATATTCATGAACTTGTTTTTTATTTCCTGATCCTATTTGGTGTCCTATCATTACAGCAGAAGCGTTTGCTAAACCAAATGCAAATACTGTAAAAACATTTTGAACAGTTGTCGTAATTTGCATTGCAGCCATAGCTTGTGTTCCTAGGTTTCCATAGGCTATATTATATATAATCATAGCAAATGCCCAACACATTTCATTTACTACTACAGGAGTAATAGTACTTATAGCTCTTTTTAAAAAACTTTTATTAATATCTACCATATGTTTTAATTTAGCCGCTAAAGGCCCTTTTCTTATATAAATATATAAAACTAAAGCAAAGGCCTCTACTAATCTAGCTATTAGTGTAGAAATAGCAGAACCTTTAACTCCCATAGCAGGAGATCCAAAATGTCCAAATATAAATATATAGTTAAAAGTTGCATTTACCAATAAAGCCAAGATACTAACTAACATAGGTGTAGTAGTATCTTCAACACAACGTGCTGCGATTCCAAACATTAAAGAAATAGCAGTAAAAATATAACTTATTGATACTATTCTTAAATAACTTACTCCAAGTTCAATTACATAAGGATCGTTATTAAATAATCTTATTATTGATTCTGGAATTATAAGTGCGATTACAGTAAAAATAATAGAGAATATTATACTTGAAATTAGACCTATACCTAATATTCTATGGATATTTTTTGTATCCTTTTTTCCCCAATATTGGGAGATAAATATTCCAGCCCCACTAGCTATACCAACTATTAAAAGATTAAATAAGAAAAAGTATTGGTTAGCTATACCTACAGCTGCAATTTGGACTTCACCTAGTTTACCTATCATTACAGTATCTATCATATTTATAGATGATGTAATAAGGTTTTGTATTACAATAGGAATAGCCAATTTAAATAAAACATTATAAAAACTTACTTTCGTAGATTTATTGTTTTGCAGTTTTTCTGCTATCATTTTATTTTCCTTCCTTTCCATATTATTGCATATAAAAAAACACTCCTAGGATTATACAAAGTGTTTTCCTTCACAATTTTATTTTAGAATATATTATTATAAAGATATATTTTTATACTATATAAATAATGACAGTCGTAAATAATATTATACTACAAAATTATACTATAAAAAATATATTTAGACTATTAAAATATTAAAAAATAAATTTTTAGAAAGATATAAATTTAGTGTACAATTTTTATATGCAGTGAAATAAAAGCTATTAAACAAACTTATTATATATTGAATAAAATTCCATTGTATGGTAATATGAAAAAAGAAAACTAAATAAAAAAGCATTAGGTTCTAGAAAGATTAATAGGGAAATCGGTGTAAATCCGATACAGCCCCCGCTACTGTAAGTGTGTACGGAATCAACTTATCCACTGGATTATATCTGGGAAGGTGTTGAAAGTAGGTTAATACACAAGTCAGGAGACCTGCCTAATAGTTTGTATGTAGTAACCTTCGGAGGGAAGGAAGACTTCTATTTATTGTGGAATTAATTTATATGTACATATTACATATTTATTTGTGCACGCACTTTTATAGATTTCAAAAAGTCCCTAACCAAAAGGTTAAGGACTTTTTTTATTGTCCATATATTGTCCATATATCACTTGCTTAATATAAACTGAGTCTTTGTGTATTAGAGTAACAGGTAATAAGTCTTAAAGGCGTAGAATTATGTCTTTAAATAAAAGAGAGAGGTGGTTTTTATGAAAAACAAAAAATTAGTACTACTATTTATTGCATTGCTTTTAGTAATAACTCCAGAAGCTGTATATGCAATGCATATTATGGAGGGTTTTTTACCAGCTAAGTGGGCTATATTATGGTCCATTATTACTATCCCATTTTTTATAATTGGGATACGAAGATTAAACAGTACTTTAAAGGAAGATACAAACAAAAAGGTATTATTAGGGCTAGTTGGAGGATTTGTATTTGTTTTATCTGCTCTTAAAATTCCTTCAATAACAGGTAGTTCTTCTCATCCTACTGGAGTAGGCTTAGGGGCAATATTATTTGGACCAACTACTATGACAGTTATAGGAATAATTGTATTATTGTTTCAAGCATTACTACTTGCCCACGGAGGACTAACTACACTAGGTGCTAATGGATTTTCTATGGCAGTTGCAGGTCCTTTAGTATCTTATTTTATTTATAAGATACTAAAAAAACGAAATGTAAATATGACTTTCACTGTATTTTTAGCCGCTTGTCTTGGGAACTTATTTACTTATGTTATTACAGCTTTTCAATTAGCATTAGCATTCCCTGATCCTGTTTCAGGTTTTTTAGGGTCATTAGGACAATTTCTATCTGTATTTGCAGTTACACAAATTCCATTAGCTATAGTGGAAGGACTACTTACAGGTATTGTTTATAATTTATTAGCAGAATACAAAGAACAAGGAGTGATTAATCTTGAAACAGCTAAGTAAAAACAATTTATTACTTTTATTATTAGCACTTGTTATTATAATATCTCCTTTAATTATAAATAGCAGTGCTCCTTTTGAAGGTGCAGATGGTGAGGGTGAAGAGTTAATTCAAGTTATTAATCCAGACTATGAACCTTGGTTTGAAAGTATATGGGAACCGCCAAGTGGAGAAGTAGAAAGTGTATTATTTTCTGTACAAGTAGCTATAGGAGCAGGAGTAATTGGCTATGTTTTAGGCTCTATGAAAGAGAAGAAAAAAATTGCTACTCATAGATAAATATGCACATATAAATAAACTGAAAAATTTTAATCCTATGGCAAAATTTATTTTTGCCATAGGAACTTTGAATATTGCAATATTAATTAACAATATATATATAAATTTATTAATATTTTTTGTAATGGTAAATCTAACTACTTTTGTTGCTAAAATACCATTAAATAAATATTTAAAAATATTTGTTATTCCTTTTGGTTTTTTGGTTGTAAGCATTATTACAATATTAATAAGTGTATCTAATACAGATATATTTATTTTTAGTATTAATATTAAAAATAATTATATAGGTATTACATATCAATCATTAAAAGATGCTTTTTATATTATTGGAAGAGTATTGGCAACAATATCTTCAACACTTTTCTTTGGATTAACTACACCGTTGAATAATATTATTAGGGTGCTTAAAAAAATTAAAGTTCCTTATTTATTAATAGAGTTACTAGTTTTGATATATAGATTTATTTTTATTTTTTTACAAGAAGCAAATGAAATATATACAATACAAGAAATGAAATTTGGATATATAGGTTTTAAAAATAGTTGTAAGTCAATTTCATTACTTATCAAACATTTATTTGTAAGAGTTTTAGTTAAGTATGAAGATATGGTTATAGCATTAGATAGTAAATTATTCGATGGAGAATTTAAAATAGGTGATTAGATGATTAAAGTAGAGGCTTTGGAATTTAAATATGAAGATGGTACAAAGGTATTAGATAATATAAACATTGATTTAAATAAAGGAAAGATTGTTGGAATTGTTGGAGCTAATGGTTGTGGAAAGTCTACATTATTTTTAAATATTATGGGCATTTTGAAACCTAATAAGGGTTGCATAAAGTACAATGAGGTAGAAATAAGTTACAACAAGAAATACTTAAGGGAATATAGAAAAATGGTAAATATTGTATTTCAAGATCCGGAAAAACAGTTGTTTTATTCCAATGTATATGATGATGTAGCTTTTTCATTAAGAAACTTAAAAATTTGTGAAGATGAAGTCAAGGCAAGGGTAGATAGAGCTTTAAAGAAATCTGGTGCATATAAGTTTAAAGATAAACCGATTCACTTTTTAAGTTATGGACAGAAAAAAAGAGTTGCTATAGCAGGCACATTAGCGTTGGATTCCAAAGTAATATTGCTAGATGAACCTACTAGTGGGTTAGACCCATATATGACTAAAGAAATAAAAAATATAGTTAAAGAAATATCTACAGAAAAAAACATTGTAATATCAAGTCATGATATGGACCTAATATATGATGTTTGTGATTATGTTTATATTTTAGGAAAAGGACAAATATTAGGTGAAGGATATACAGAAGAAGTATTTTTAAGAGAGGAATTATTAAAAATGGCTCTTCTTGAAAAACCTTGGCTAGTAAAGTTGCACCAGCTTTTAGGGGTTCCATTGTTTAAAAATGAAGAGCAGTTAGTTAGTTATGGTATTAAAAAAAATAAGTAAAATAAGTATTTTGATTATTATAAAGTAAGAAAAAACTAATATATGAAGAGGAGATTATATGAAAAAAGCTATTATTGTAGTTAGTTTCGGTACAACATATGAGTTGACTAGAAAGTTATGTATAGAAAGCATTGAAAATAAAATAAAAGAAAAGCATAAAGACACTTCAGTTTTTAGAGCATTTACTTCTCAGATGGTAATAAATAAATTGAAGAGAAGAGATAATTATCATGTAGATAATCCAATGGAAGCATTATATAGAATAAAAGAAGAAGGGATATACAATATATTCATACAGCCACTTCATATAGTGCCAGGATATGAATATGAAAAATTATTAAAACAAGTTGACAAATTTAATATGGAAAATAGGGATTTTAATATAACAGTAGGTAAGCCTTTACTTTATGAAGACTCAGATTATTCTAGTGTAGTGCAGGCATTGAATTTGGAAATAAATAACCAAAATAAAGGAATAGTATTTATGGGGCACGGTACAGAACATTCTGCTGATGGATCTTATACTAAATTAGAAAAAACATTTAAGGATAAAGGTTACAAAAACGTATATGTTGGTACAGTAGAAGGTAATAAAACCATAGATGATATAATTCCAGATTTAAAGAAAAAAGAGATTAAAAAAGTTATATTACTTCCATTTATGCTTGTAGCAGGAGATCATGCCATAAATGATATGGCCTCAGAACAAGAGGATTCTTGGAGAAGTAAACTTGTATCAGAAGGAATAGAAGTAAATGTAGTATTAAAAGGATTAGGGGAAGTGGCAGGTATTCAAGAAATATATATAATGCATTTAAACACAATATTAGAAAAAAATTAAAGTTATTAAGCTGAAGATAAAAATTGGAGGATGGATAAATGAAAAAAAGAGGCATTGCATTAGTATTATTATTAATATTATTGTCATCTGTAATAATAGGATGTTCTAAGCAATCAAGTAAATTAGATACACAAAAAAATAATGAAACATTACTAGATACAGAAGAAAACACAAAAGAAGAATATGGAATAAAAATAAATAAAGAAACAGTAACATTTACTGATTCTAGGAACAAGAAGATTACATTGAACAAGCATCCAGAAAGGGTAGTAGTACTTTTAAATTCTTACCTAGAAATTTGGGCCAATGCAGGTGGTAGTGTAGTTGGTAGGTTAGAGGAGTCAAAGGAGAAAATAGTAAAAGGTACAGAAAATGCTGAGGTAGTAGGTACACAAAGATCTATAAGTTTAGAGAAAGTATTGTCCTTGAAGCCAGATTTGGTAATTTTAAATGGTAATTCAAGTAGTCAAATGGAATTAGTACCTATTTTAGAGGATAATGGAATTGGAGTTACTGCTTTAAGTTACTTTAAAAAGGATGATTATTTTAAATTTGTAAGATTATTCACTGCATTAAATGAAAATGAAGATAGTTATAAAGTAAATGCTTTGAAAATTAAAGAAGATATAAATAAGATAATTGAGAAAACTCCAAAGAATAAAAATTACAAAGTATTGGTAATGATGGCATCTGCAAATACTATAAAAGCTTATGAATCCGACTCTTATGTAGGAGAAATGTTGAAAGATCTTAATACTATTAATATAGCAGATACATCAAATGGTAATTTGAGTGATGTAAATTTTAGTCTAGAAAAAATAATAGAAGAAGATCCAGATTTTATTTTTGTTTCACCAATGGGAAGTGATATGGAAAAAATAAACGATAAACTAAAAAAAGATGTTGAATCAAATCCAGCTTGGGCTTCATTAAAAGCGGTAAAAGAAGATAAATATATATTCTTGCCAAAGGAACTGTACAGATATAAAGCAAATAATAGGTATGCAGAAGCTTATGAAGGTTTAGCAAAACATCTTTATCCAGATATATTTGAGCAATAGAAATGATGAACTATATAGGAGTAGGGTTATGTCAGGATATATAAAAGAAAAAGAATATAAAAAAATTCTGATATTAATAGTTTTTGTATTATTATTTATTACGAGTTTTTTTATAAGTGTCGGATATGGAGCAGTTAAAATAACATATGAAGAAATAATAAAAGCTATTTTCTTTGAAATAGATACAGTTAACTATCAAATAATATGGAATGTAAGACTTCCACGGACGATTGTAGCAGCATTAGTAGGAATAGGCTTGTCTTTATCTGGAGCTATTCTTCAAGGTGTAATGAGAAATCCCTTAGCAAGTCCTAAGATTATAGGTGTGTCATCAGGTGGAGGTCTGGTGGCACTTATAATTTTAATAATATTTCCGCAATATTATTATCTAGTGCCTGTAGGAGCTTTTATAGGTGCATTTTTAACTACTTTGTTTATATATAGCTTAGCATGGAAGGAAGGAGTATTACCAACTAGACTTGTATTAGCTGGAGTTGCAGTATCTTCATTATTAGGTGCAGGAACAAATTCACTATTAACTTTTTTTCCAGATAGAGTATCCGGAGTATTAGGATTTATGGTAGGAGGGCTATCTGCCACAACTTGGAGAGATGTAAGAATGATTTTACCGTATGTGTTAGCTGGAATTATTTTACTATCTTTTTTATCAGGTAAACTTAATATTCTAATGCTAGGAGATGAAGTAGCAACTGGGCTAGGTGTAAATGTTGAAGTAACAAGATTTATATTTATAATAATATCATCTTTGCTAGCTGGTAGTGCTGTGAGTGTAGTAGGTTTGCTAGGGTTTGTAGGACTTATAGTGCCTCATATGACAAGACTATTTATTGGATCAGATTATAGGTATTTATTTCCTGGAACAATATTTTTTGGAGCAGCAATAGTAGTTATTTGTGATACTGTAGCTAGACTTTTATTTGCACCTATAGAAATACCAGTAGGAATAATAATGTCTGCCATGGGTGCACCATTCTTTCTTTATTTATTAAGGAATAAGGAGGGGTTAAAATAAAATGGCAATAGAAGCAGTAAACTTAAAAGTTAATTATGGCAACAAAGAAATTTTAAGAAATATAAATTTACATATACCAGACAAAGAAATTGTTACTATTATTGGACCAAATGGATCTGGCAAATCAACATTAATAAAGGCATTATCTAGATGCTTAAAAGTTACAGAAGGTACAGTAAATTTATATGGTAAAAATATCAATAACATATCGACTAAAAAAATAGCTCAAAAAATGGCTATACTTCCACAGGTTAAAAATATATCTGCTGATATTACTGTGGAAAATTTGGTTTCTTATGGAAGATATCCTCATTTAAGAATTGGCAAAAGGTTAAATATGGAGGATAAAGATATTATAAGTTGGGCAATAGAAAAAACAGGATTAGTGGATTTAAGAGATAGACATGTAGCAACATTATCCGGAGGAGAGCGTCAAAGAGCATGGATAGCTATGGCATTAGCTCAGAAACCTAAAATATTACTTTTAGATGAGCCTACAACTTATTTAGATGTTTCATATCAGCTAGAAGTTTTAGAATTAGTGAAAGAATTGAATAAGTCTTTAAACTTGACAGTAGTAATGGTGCTTCATGACTTAAATCAAGCTGCTAGATATTCTGATAATATTTTTGTTCTTAATGAAGGAGAAATATTTGAATGGGGTAATCCTGAGAATATAATAAGGTCAACCTTACTAAAAGATATTTTTAGAATAGAATCTCACATATATAGAGATGAAATAAACGACTGCCCCTACTTTATTCCATATAAGGTTATTTAGCAATAATATAATCGTTAATTTAAATATAAGGAGGAACAAAGTTGTATATAAAAAATCCTATGAAAATTGAAAACAAAAGCATGGATATAATTGAAGAAGTAATGGGAGATACATTTTTTACTGAAGAAGAAGCTATTGTTGCAAAAAGAATGATTCACACAACTGGAGATTTTGATTATAGAAAAATAATCGTATTTAAAAATGATTTTATAAAAGAGGCTAAAGAAGGTATAAGAGCTGGAGGAAAAATATTTACAGATACTAAAATGGCTTCTATGGGCATAAATAAAACTGCATTATCGAAAGCAAATTGTGAGCTAAAATACTTTATAGATGATGAAAGAGTTTTTGCACTATCTAAGGAGCTAGCTACAACAAGGTCCGCATGTGCAGTAGATTTAGCAGTAGCAGAGGGAATAGACATGTTTGTAATAGGTAATGCTCCAACAGCTTTATTTAGACTTTTAGAGCTAGTTAAAGAGGGCAAGGCAAATCCTAAATTTATAGTAGGAGTACCTGTAGGCTTTGTAGGAGCTGCCGAGTCCAAAGAATATTTAAGAGAGTTTCAAATACCTAATATAACAACAGTAGGTACTAAAGGAGGTAGCAATGTAGCAGCATCTATAATTAATGCCTTGTTATATATGGAGGTTGGAAGATAATGTTAGATATGTATGTAATAAAGGAAGGGAAAAGATTAAGATGCGGCTATACTACAGGATCTTGTGCAACAGCTGCAGCAAAGGCAGCAGCTATAATGCTCGAGTCAGGTAACATAGTAAAGTTTGTTGAAATAGATACACCGGCAGATATTAGATTAAAATTAGAGGTACATAATCAAAAATTAGATAAAGATAAAGCTTCTTGTTCTATTATAAAGGATGCCGGTGACGACCCTGATAATACAGATGGTATTGAAATATTTGCAGAAGTTAAGAAAAGAGAAGATGGTAAGGTAAATATTGATGGTGGAGATGGTATTGGAAGAATAGTCAGAAAGGGCTTGTTTGGAGAGATAGGTCAATCTGCAATTAATCCAGTACCACTTAAAATGATAGAAAAAGAGGTAAGAGATGTTTCAAATAGTGGATATGATGTAATAATATATGCACCACAAGGTGAGATAATTGCAAAAAAAACCTTTAATGCAAATATAGGAATTGAAGGTGGTATTTCTATAATTGGTACTAAAGGAATAGTTTATCCTATGTCAGAGGATGCACTGATTAAAACCATATATATGGAAGTTGATATGGTAGAGGAAACCTATGGATTAGATAATATTATTCTAGTACCGGGTAATTATGGTGAAAAGATATCAGATGGATTAGGGTTATCTGAAGGTAGGGTTAAAATATCTAATTATATAGGAGATAGTATTTTATACATTTACAATAAAGGATTTAAGTCAATGACTTTAGTAGGTCATATAGGGAAGTTTTCTAAGCTATCAGTAGGTGTTTTCAATACTCATAGTAAGGTATGCGATGGCAGAAGGGAAGCTTTTATATACTATTTAGCCCTAATGGGAGCCCCTAGAGAATTATTAGATAAGGTAAACAATGCAATTACAGCAGAGGAAGGGCTAAATATTTGTATTGAAGCAGGCTACAGTGAAATTGTTAAAAACATGGAACGTGGAGCAGAAGAAAAAATAAGAAAATATTTAAAGGATGAAGATTATCCAGTGAAGGTAATTATTTATTCAATGGAAAGAGGTGTTGATATATGATAACTGTAGCTGGAGTTGGACCAGGAAACCCTAAATATTTGACTGTAGAAGTAAAAGAAGCAATAGAAAAAGCGGAATGTGTTTTAGCATTTGGAAGAGTTTCAAAATCCTTAAGTAGCATACGTAAGGGGTTTATTCAGGTAAATAGGGTTGATGAAATAATTAAGTATACAAATATCCATGAAGATTTATTACTATTAGCATCTGGAGACCCAAATTTTTATGGTGTTGTAGAGTTTCTTAAAAGAAAGAATGTATTAATCAAAAGAGTATTGCCAGGGATTTCTTCTTTTCAATATATGGTGTCAAAGCTAGAGAAAAGCTGGCAAAATGCTAAGTTTGTATCATTGCATGGTAGAGAAGAATCCTTAGAAGAAGTAAGGGAAAATAATTTAGTAATAATGCTTACAGATAAGGAAAATAGCCCTTCTTATATATCTAAAAAACTATCGACTTTAGGTATAAAAGGAACTATGTATATTGGTTTTAATTTATCTTATGCTGATGAAGAAATTATAAAAATAAATATAGGGGAAGAAGTAGAAGATATTTCAACTCTATCGGTGGTGGTAATTGAAAATGAAATGGATTAAAGATGAAGAATTTATAAGAGGGAATATACCTATGACTAAGTTTAATGTAAGAATTCTTACTATAGGATACTTAGCTATTAAAGCAGGAGATAAACTTTTAGATATAGGGGCAGGAACTGGCTCTATATCTGTAGAAGCAGCATTTCATGGTGTAGAGGTCTGGGCCATAGAGAGAGAAAAAGAAGGAATAGATTTAATAAATAAAAATAAAAACAAGTTTGGAGTAAATGTTAATATAATACATGGCCAAGCTCCAAAAGATTTACCTAATATTAAATTTAATAAATGCTTTATAGGTGGAAGTGGTGGAAATCTAGAACAAATATTTAGTTATTTAGATGAAAACCTTGAAGCTAATGGGATTCTTTGTGGGAATTTTATTACACTTAAAAATTTAAATCAATTTATAGAGCTACTTAATAAATATAAATACAGTGATATAGAAACCCAGTTAATACAAACATCCTATGTAGATAAAATTGGATTAATGAAGGGAAATAACCCTATATTTATAATAAAAGGAGTGAAAAATAATGATTAGCTTTGTCGGGGCTGGACCAGGGAATGTTGATTTAATAACTGTGAAAGGAAGAAGATTATTAGAAGAAGCAGATATTGTTATATATGCAGGAAGCTTAGTATCAAAGGAACATTTAGATTTTTGCAAAGAAGAAAGCCAGTTATTTAATAGTGCATCAATGACATTAGAAGAAGTAATAGAGACAATGGAAGAATCTGTACAAAATGGTTTAAAGGTAGTTAGACTACATACAGGTGATCCTACTATATATGGGGCAATAAGAGAGCAAATGGATATGTTGGATGAGAAGGGAATTTTATATGAAGTAGTACCGGGAGTTAGTTCATTTACTGGGGCTTGCTCTTCTATAAAAAAAGAATTTACACTGCCTGATGTCAGCCAAACCATAATATTAACTAGAATAGAAGGTAGGACTCCAGTTCCAGAAAAAGAGGATTTAGAAAAACTAGCTGCTCATAAGGCATCTATGGCAATATTCTTATCAGTTCAGGATATAGATAGAGTTGTAGAAAAATTAGTAAGAGGATATAAAAGAGATGATGTGCCTGTTGCAGTAGTATATAAAGCCACCTGGGAAGATGAACATATAATAATAGGTAACTTAGGGGATATAGCAGAAAAGGTAAAAAGCAAAGGCATTAATAAAATGGCTCAAATTTTAGTAGGGGATTTTATTGAAGCTGATTATTCAAGATCAAAGCTATATGATCCCACATTTACACATGAATATAGGAGAGCTTCTAAATGAAAATAGGTTGCTTTTCTTTTTCAGATAAAGGAAAGGAATTAGGAGATAAATTAGCCTATCTCAGCAAGATAAATCAAAGTAATTATACAATCTATCATTTTAATAATTCTCAAACCAAAGGTGGAATAAAAAGTTTACTTGAAAATGCTTGGGAAGAATATGCTGGCATAATATTTATTTCTGCTACAGGAATAGCAGTAAGAATGAGTTCTTCCTATATAAAACATAAAAGCTTAGACCCAGCAGTAGTTGTAGTTGATGACTTAGGTAGGTTTTCAATATCTCTATTATCTGGACATTTAGGTGGTGCAAATGAATTAGCACATTGGATTGCAGAAGAAACAGAAGCAATACCAGTTATTACAACAGCTTCAGATAATAGGGGAATAGAAGCTATAGATATATTTGCTAAGAAAAATAATTATTATATGGAAGATATGAAATCTGTTAAGGATATAACCTCAATGATGGTAAATGGAAAAAACATAGGATTTTATTCAGAAATGGATACTGTAATAGACTATGATAATCTTTTAATTATAAGAGATTTAGAAAATATAGATAGATGGATTGATGGAATTATAGTAATAACATCAAATAAAATAGAGAGTCTAAATATCCCCCATACAATTCTTAGACCAAAGAATATAAATATAGGTATAGGTTGTAGAAAAGGTATAGAAGGAAAACGAATAATAGAGGCTGTAAAAAATACATTAGAGAAACATAGACTTTCAGAAAAAAGCATAAAAAATATTGGAACAGTTGAAGTGAAAAAGTATGAAGCTGGTATTTTGGATGCAGCAAAACACTTTAATAGCCAACTTGAAATTTTTACTATAGAAGAAATAAAAAAAGTAGAAGATAGATTTGAAAAATCTCAGTTTGTTAACGATACCATAGGTGTATATTCAGTTTCAGAGCCTTGTGCCTATTTATTAGGAGGGCAAATGATATGTGAAAAGAGCAAACATAATGGTATAACAATAGCAATTACAAAGGAGGATAAAAATGGCTAAAATATTCGTAGTAGGAATAGGTCCAGGTGGAAGAGAGCATATGACTCATAAAGCAGTAGAAGTAATAAAAAAGTGCGATGTAATAGTAGGGTATACCCCTTATATAGAATATTTAGGTGATTTAGTAGAAGGAAGAGAATTATTTTCTACAGGAATGAGAGGAGAAGTAGAAAGGTGCAAAGCTGCTATTGCGCTTGTTAAAGAAGGCAAAAATACTGCCATAATAAGTACTGGAGACGCAGGACTATACGGTATGGCTGGACCTATCCTTGAGTTAGGTGAAGGTATAGAAGTTGAAATAGTACCTGGAGTTACAGCAGCATTTTCAGCAGCTGCAGAACTAGGTGCACCTATAATGCACGATTACGCATCTATTAGTTTAAGTGATTTGTTAACACCTTGGGAGGTTATAGAAAAAAGAGTAGAAAAAGCTGCTGAAGCTGACTTTATAATTAGCATATACAACCCAAGGTCTAAAGGTAGAAAAGATCATTTGCAAAAAGTTATAGAAAGAATACTTAATCATAGGCATGGAAAGACACCAGTAGGTATAGTTAAAAACTCAGGTCGTGGAGAAAGAGAAATAACTATAACAACATTAAATGAAATTGATTATACAAAGGTAGATATGCTATGTGTGCTAATTATAGGTAATAGTAATACTTATGTAAAAGATGGACGAATAGTTACACCAAGGGGTTACAACATAGTATGATTTGGATAATAGGTGGAACAAGTGAATTTAGAAAGCTTATAGATAGAATAAATGATTTAGACAACTATATAGCAACTATAGCAACTGAAGGTGGTAAAGAATTTGTAAGTACTAGGAATCTAATAGTAGGTAGAATGCACTACAACGGAATGAATGAGTTTGTACTAAAACACAAAATATCCCTTATAGTAGATCTGTCTCACCCATATGCAAAGGTAGTATCAGAGAATGCTAGAAAAATAGCAAATGATAGAAGAATAAAGTATATCCGATATGTAAGAGGAAAAACAGATATAACATCTAAAGCAATATATGTTAATAGCTATGAGGAGTGCTATAAGTATATATATGATATTTCAGGAACTGTATTTTTTACTACGGGATCGAAAAATATAGGAGATTTTGAAAGAGTAAAAGGTGATAACAGATTTATATATAGAATACTTCCCGCAATAGAAAGCATAGAAGAGTGTAGAAAATATAGAGTACAATTAAAAGATATTGTTGCAGTTTTAGGCCCTTTTTCAAAGGAATATAACAAAATAATGCTAAAGGAATACAAGGCGGACTATTTAGTTACAAAGGATAGTGGAAAGCAAGGTGGCACAATAGAGAAGATAGAAGCATGTGAAGAACTAGGTATAGTACCTATAATTATAGGCAGAGAAGATGAAAATGGAATTAATAATTTAGATTTAATAGAGAAACAAATTAGGGAACAGGGGGGGGAATTATAATGAAAAAATTATATGGAATAGGAACTGGACCAGGAGATAAAGAGCTCCTGACTTTAAAGGCAGTAAAGACAATAAAGGAAGCAAGTGTAATATTTGCTCCTAATAATAAAGGTAAAAATATTGCCTTAGATACAGCTGAAGATTATTTACATAATAAAAAAGTAGTGTTAATAGATTTTCCAATGGGAAAAGTAGAAAAAGAAGATTACATAAAGGCGGCAGAAATAATATATAATGAAATACCAGAAGGGGAATGTGGAGCATTTTTAACTATTGGAGACCCAATGGTATATAGTACATTCATTTATATAGTAGAAGAACTAGAAAATATAAAAATTGATGTAGAAATAGTATCAGGTATACCATCTTTTGTAGCATCTGCTGCTAGAACAAAAACTCCTTTAACAGTAAAGGGAGATACCTTTATACTATGTGATGAATTTAAAGAAGAACTATTAAATTATGCAGATTCAATTTGTATTTTAAAAACCCTAAAAAATAAAGAAAATATATTGAATACTTTTGAAAATAATGATTTTAAGTATAACTATATAAAACGATGCACTTGGAATGAAGAAAAGGTTTTATCAGAAAGGAAAGATATAATAAAGGATAGTGATTATATTTCGCTTATTTTAGGTAGAAAAACAAGTAAATAGTAAGAGGGCAGTTAAACTTTATAAGAAATTCATGATATTTTACTATATTTTTAATTATGAACTGAATTTTACAATGTCAGGAGAGGTTAATATGAATAAAGAATATAAAGCTTTTTGTTCTTGGAGTGGGGGAAAGGATTCTTGTCTTGCGCTTTATAGAGCATTAAAAAAAGGAGTTAAAGTAGAATACTTATTTACCATGTTTAATGAAGAAGGATCAAGAACAAGAAGTCATGGACTTAAACCAGAAATAATGAAAAAGTATTCAGAGCTTTTAGATATGAAGTATATTCATGGAAGAGCAAAGTGGGGAGAATACGAAAATGTATTTAAGGAAAAAATGATTAAACTTGAAAGTAAAGAAATAAACATGGGTATATTTGGAGACATAGATTTAATAGAGCATAAAGAATGGATACATAACGCATTGAAACATACTAATATAGAAGTTTTTCATCCTCTTTGGAAAGAAAAGAGAAGCGACGTTATTGAAGAATTTGTTGATAGTGGATTTAAATCCATAATAAATACTGTAAATGGAGACAAACTCGCAAAAAAATACTTAGGGCGAATATTTGATAAATCATTAATAAAAGAATTTGAAGAACTTGGAATAGATCCATGTGGAGAAAATGGAGAATTTCATACAGTAGTAATAGATGGACCAATATTTAAAGAACCACTAAAGTTAAAACAGAAAGAGATAATACAAATAAATAAATATTGGATGCTTGATTTAGATTTAGAATAATTATTATAAAAATATATAGTTTATTTTAAGTAACACTTGTATGGCACAGAGTATTTTATGACTTTTGACTTTACAGGTGTTTTTATTGTATAAAAAATTATACGTCTTTACATAATAGGTTTTCTAGAAAAAAATTAAATATAAACTTCTTATGTGATATTTATTTTTGAAATCGGTTAAATATAAGATATAATAAATAATTAATAAAAAATATTCAAGTAGGGTTTAAAATTTAATTAAACAAAGAATAGGAGGATATAAATGAATACAGTGAATGATTATACGATAGTAAAAATGAAAGAACAAAAAAATATAGCACTTGTTGCTCATGATAATAGAAAAGAAGACTTAATAAATTGGGTAAAGAAAAATAAAGAAAAGATAGAGAGTCACTTTTTATGTGGAACTGGAACTACTGCTAAACTTATTGCAGATGCTACTGAGTTACCGGTAATAGCTTTTAAAAGTGGTCCGTTAGGTGGAGACCAGCAAATAGGATCTCGTATAGCAGAAGGAAATATAGATTTCATGGTGTTTTTTTGGGATCCACTAGAAGCTCAGCCTCATGATCCAGATGTTAAAGCCTTACTTCGTATTGCAGTTTTATATAATATACCTGTTGCAAATAATCGTTCTACAGCAGATTTTTTACTTTCTTCTCCATTAATGAATTGCGAGTATGAAAGAAAAATAATCGATTATTCGAAAAAAATAAGTAGCAGAGTTAAAGATTATGGTAAGGATATGTTAGATGATTAGATAAGTGTTGGAGGTTTGATTTTAAATTAGCATAAATAATATTAAGTATTATATGTATTTAAAGGAGGAATGCGTTTGAAAAAAGATATATTTGTAACGGTAATTAATTGTATGGATGGTAGAATTCAAGAAGCAGTAATAAAGTACATGTCTGAAAAATATGATGTAAATTATATAGATAATATTACAGAGCCAGGTCCGAATAAAGTTTTAGCAACGAATGAAGATGCGGAATTGTTAAACAGCATAAAAAGAAAGTTAGATATTTCAATTAATATCCATGGATCTAGAGTAATATCTGTTGTGGGACATTATGATTGTGCTGGAAATCGAGTTGACTATGAAACTCAAATCAAAGATATTAAGAAATCTATAGACTTATTACAGTCATGGGATTTAGAGGTAGATGAAATTATCGGATTATGGGTAGATGAAAACTGGAAAGTACATGAGGTTTAATAATTTATATTATTTTTAAAATATCTAATAATTGAAAGGAGGATTATAAATGGAAAAGAAGCAATATATATGTTCAAAATGTGACTGTAGAGAATATGAATCAGATCAATTTCAAGCAACTGGAGGAAATTTTGCAAAGTTTTTTGATGTACAGAACAAAAAGTTTATTACTATAAGTTGTAGAAAGTGTGGTTATACAGAATTATATAAAGCAAGAACAAGTGATGGATCGAATATATTAGATTTTCTTATAGGTTAAAAAATACAACTATATAGTCCTATTTTCATATATATATTATATATAACAAGAATTAAGCTAATATTAAATATGAGATAGGAGGAAAAGATAATGATAATATTTATAGATCCAGGTCATGGTGGAAATGATCCAGGTGCTATTGGGCCTTCAGGACTTAAAGAAAAAGATGTAAATTTAAATATTGCTACTATTGTTAAAGGAATATTAGAAAATCATAATGTAGATGTTAGATTAACTAGAAATGAGGATACTAAGGCTGAATTAGCGGAAAGGGTTAATATGGCTAATAATATTAATGCAGATTATTTTATAAGTATTCATATTAATGGTTATACTAACACAAGTGCTTTTGGAACTGAAACATACGCCTACCCTAACTCTGTAAGAGGAATTGAACTGTCTAAATCTATACATAGAAATCTAGTAGCAGAAATTAAACTTAAAAATAGAGGAGTAAAAACTTCAAATTTTTATGTATTAAGAGAAACTGTTATGCCTGCTGCATTAGTAGAAGTAGCTTTCATTAGTAATCCTGTAGAAGAAGAATTATTAAAGGAAAAAGCTTTTATAAATAAAGCTGCTTTAGGTATAGCAAAAGGAATATTAGAGTTAATTGATATAGAATACAATGAAGAAAATGAAAATAATCAACATGCCGAAGGTGGTATAAGTGATTGGGCAAAGACAGCTATGGAATGGGCTGCTAGCAACGAAGTAAATATAACAGATGGTAGTATGCCAAAAGAGCCGATTACTTTAGAACGAATGATAACTATTTTATATAGATATCATAAATTAAAAGATTCTTAGAAAAATATATGTGATTGAAAAATAATAATATTTTTAAAATTCTTTATTCATCTTGAATAAAGAATTTTTTTGTTATATCTGTTATAATATGAATTTACTATGGTATTTAAAGTGGAAAATAAAAGGTGATTCTTTTAATATATTTGAAATATAAATTTTGTAAATTTATGTTATAATTATTTTAGAAATATGTAGGGAGGACAATAAATTGAGAAAGCTTATTTTGATATTAATTACATTATCTATAATTATAAGTCCTACTGTATTTAGTCACTCTTATGCAGAAGGAGAATTTGAAACAACAGAGCAAGTACAAAATGAATTGTATAAAGCAAAGATTTTAGAGGTTGAATATTTAGAGCCAGATGAGGAAAATCCAATTTTTACAGAAAGTATGATGGTTAAATTAGAAATGTTAAATAGTGAGTATAAAGGAGAACAATTTGAAGTATTGCATCATTTAACAGGAAATTATGGTTATGATATTGAAGTAGACCCAGGAGATAAAGTCTTAGTTAATTTACAAGAATTAGAAGATGGAACTGTTGAAGTGTATATATCTGAATATTTAAGAGATACTTATATATATGTTATTGCAGCAATATTTATTGGTTTAATATTAATTATTGGAAGAATAAAAGGATTAAAAACGTTAATAACTTTAGGGCTTACAATAGTACTTATAATAAAAGGATTGTTACCAGGATTATTAGCAGGATATAGTCCTATATTATTAACTATTGCTATTGCGTTTTTAATTACACTTATAACTACTTTAACTGTTGGAGGTTTAAATAGGAAAAGTTATGCAGCAATTATAGGAGTTTTAGGTGGAGTATTTGTTGCAGGTTTAATTTCATATATAATAGGCTCCCAAGTTAAGCTTACAGGACTGTCTAGTGAAGAAGCTGTAATGTTAATGTATATACCACAGGGGGTACAGTTTGATTTTAGAGGACTTTTATTTTCTGGTATAATTATGGGATCTTTAGGAGCAGTTATGGATGTAGGTATGTCTATTTCTTCCTCTATGGAGGAAATTAGAAATGCTAATCCTGATATACCTATAAAAGATTTATTAATGTCTGGAATGAATATTGGTAAAGATATTATGGGAACTATGGCAAATACCCTTATATTAGCTTATACAGGTAGTTCAATTCCTTTATTACTAGTATTCACTGCTTATGGAGAAGATTTTACTAAGATTATTAATTTAGATATTATAGCGACGGAGATTATTCGATCTTTAGCAGGAAGTATAGGACTTGTTTTATGTATACCATTGACTGCATTAGCTACAGTAGTATTATTAGAAAAATCTAAAGAAGTTAAACAAAATACAGAGAATACAAATAAGATATAGGGCTTCCTATATCTTATTAAATATATAAAATTAACTAAAAAAGATTTAACAATAAGAGGGGAATTTATATGAGTTTAGATAATATTATTTCCAATGTTCAAAATATTTCGGAAGCAATATCCAGTGTTATAAAAGTAGATGTAACTGTAGTAGATAATAAACTTAATAGAATAGCGGGAACAGGGTGTTATAGATATAAAGTAGGGGAAAGTGTAAGTAATAATTCTGTTTTTGGATTTGCATTAAGACAAGGAGAAAGCTTTATAATAGAAAATCCCGGAGAACATAATGCATGTTTAAAATGTGATAATATAAACAATTGTACTGAATATGCAGAGGTATGCTGTCCTATAAAAGTTAATAATAACATAATTGGAGTTATTGGCTTAATTGCTTTTGAAGAAGAACAGCGGAATGCTATTATTAATAATCAAAAAAATTTGATTAAATTTTTAAATAAAATGGCAGACTTAATTTCATCTAAATTTTTAGAACAAGAAAAAACAGATAAAATTAAACTTTTAGCAAAAGAATTAGAAGTTGTACTAAATTCAGTAGATAAAGGAATTCTTGCTACGGATAATGAAGGTAAAATACTTAGATATAATAAAAAAGCAATTGAGTTGTTTAAGGTAAAAGAAAACAAAATAAGAGAAAAAAATATTAAAGATTTAGTTGGAGATTTTGATTTTGAATCACTATTAAATGCCGATGAAGGTCTTCGTAATATTGAATTTACATATCATAAAAATAAATATCATTTTAGGGGAGTATTTGATGTTAACTGTATTAATTTAAAAGATAAAAGTTGTGGCTTTTTAGTTACATTTAGCAAATTATCTGATGTATTAAATATTGTAAATGACTTTACTACTGCCAATATAACAACTAGCTTTGATGATATTATAGGAAATAATGTTAATTTTAATAATACAAAGATAGAAGCAAAAAAAGCTGCTAAATCAAATTCTACTGTATTAATTCAAGGGGAAAGTGGAACAGGCAAAGAATTATTTGCAAGATCAATACATTTTTATAGTAACAGGAATAAACAACCTTTTATTCCTATTAATTGTGCTGCTATTCCAGAACAACTTTTAGAAAGTGAACTTTTTGGATATGCAGAAGGATCTTTTACTGGTGCCATAAGAGGTGGAAAAGCGGGGAAATTTGAATTAGCTAATAAAGGAACTATCTTTTTAGATGAAATAGGAGATATGCCCCTTCATTTACAGACTAAGCTTTTAAGGGTACTTCAAGATCATGTAATAGAAAAAGTAGGTGGAAAGGAACTTATACCTATAGATGTTAGAATAATTACAGCAACAAACAAAGATTTAGAAACTAAAGTGTTAGAAGGAGAGTTTAGGCAGGATTTGTTTTATAGAATTAATGTTATACCTATAAATATACCGTCTCTTAGAGAGAGATTAGACGATATATTTATATTAGTACAATACTTATTAAAAAAGTGTAATGCAAAATTAAATAAAAATATAAAAAATGTAGATAATGAAGTATTTAATGTTTTTCAAAGTTATAATTGGCCTGGAAATGTAAGAGAATTAGAAAATACTATAGAATATGCTGTTAATATGTGTAATAAAGACACAATAACATATGAAGATTTACCTAATAGATTTATGAAAAAAAATAATAATATAAAGCCTGATTTAAATTATAATATAACACCAATTAAAGAATTAGAAAAAAAAGAAATTGAAAAGGCTTTAAAATATTTTCAAAATAAAAATGAGTCGATAACAGACGCTGCAAAAGCATTAGGCATTAGTAGAGCTACTTTATACAGAAGAATAAAAGAGCATAAAATAAATATTTAATCTTAGTCTCAATTTGATACGCAATATCAAATTGAGACTTTTTTTAATCCTTTTTTCTCAATTTGATAAAAACCAAAAAACAAACCTCTGTTTTTCAAGCATCATAAATTGGCATATTACTTGCACTATTAATTTATAAGTTAAAAAAGTTTATTTATGGAGGCGAATATTATGAATTTAAAAGAGTTAATAATAGAAACATTAAAAGAAGAAGTAGTGCCAGCAATAGGATGTACGGAACCGGTAGCACTTGCTTTAGCATGTGCAAAAGCTAGAGAATTAGCAAATAATGGGGAAATTGAAAGACTAGAGGTATTAGTTAGTCCAAACATTTATAAAAATGGATTAGCAGTAGGAATTCCAAATACTAATGAAGCTGGGCTTCATATTGCAGCGGCTTTAGGTGTAATAGGAGGAAAAAGTCAAAAGGGACTTGAAGTTTTAAATGGAATTAGCGATGAAGATATAATATTATCTAAAGAATTATTAAACAACAACAAACTTTCTATAGATATTAAAGATACTATAGAAAAGGTATATATAGAAGCTAATCTTTATACAAAAACATCAAATTCTAAGGTAATAATAAAACATAGACATAATAAATTTGTTTATTTAGAGGAAAGTGGAAATGTAATATTAAATGAAAATAACAACGATAAACAAAATATAAAATGTACAAATCCTATATATGAAACAAAGATATATGATATTGTAAAAGCAATAGAAGAAATACCGCATAAAGACATTGACTTTATGCTAGAAGGACTGGAAATGAATGAAAAAATAGCTATGGAAGGATTAAAGAAAAATTGTGGTATGTCAGTAGGACGTACTATATCTAAAAATATTGAAAAAGGAATTCTGTCAGATGATTTAATGAACACTGCAATGATGTTAACAGCAGCAGCTTCTGATGCTAGAATGTCAGGAATAACAATGCCTGTTATGAGTAGCAATGGTAGTGGAAATAATGGAATTACTGCTATTTTACCTATTGTAGCATATAATAGAAAATTTCCTTTAAATAATGAAAAATTATCTAAAGCTTTAGCCATTAGTCATATAATAAATAGTTACATTAAACATTATATAGGAAGATTGTCAGCTTTATGTGGATGTGGAGTAGCAGCAGCGACAGGTGCAAGTGTATCTATAGCATGGTTAATGGGAGGAAATGAAGAACAAATAAATGGTGTTGTTAAAAATATGGTAGGGAATTTAAGTGGCATGATTTGTGATGGTGCTAAAGTAGGTTGTGCAACAAAGCTAGCTACTTCTGCTTCAGCAGCGATTCAATCAGCTTTATTAGCTATGGATAACCAAGTAATACCTATTAGAAATGGAATGATAGCAGATACAGCTGAAGATACTATAAAGA
Source organism: Alkaliphilus sp. NP8 (assembly GCA_015978205.1). Lineage (GTDB taxonomy): Bacteria > Bacillota > Clostridia > Peptostreptococcales > Natronincolaceae > Alkaliphilus_B. Next base: position 31,313 of record JADWMM010000048.1, read on the forward strand.
ATTTAGGTGTATTATCAGAAAAAGGAATGCAAGTTACAGACCATGTAATATTAGATGTTATGAGAAAAATGGAAGCTTAAATTTATATTTTTTAAGATTATATATATTATTTTCTTAAATAATATATACTAAAATTTAATTTAAAAATCCCAGCAGTACATGAAAGGTATCGTGATAATCCTTAGCTTACAATAATTCAGTTAATATTAACTTTATTTAGTTTGGCAGTTTTAGTAGGTAAATTTCAATATTTGCTATAATATAAAAAAAGCATAATTTTTTTATTAGATAAGAATAAATATTTTTCGGAAATATGACTTGGATATGATTGAGGTAACAGATCATTATAAAGTAGCAGATATGAAGGAAAATTATAAATTTTATTCTACAATGAATCATTGTGATTGTAGGAGTAAGATTTCAAATCTTCAAAATGAGAATATTCAGAGTTTTGATTCATATAAGAGAAAAAAGAGAAGTGAAAATGTAAAAAAATTAGAATATATGAAAATATTAAAATCCGATGAAAACTACGAAGAAATAGTGACTGAATTTGAAGAAAGAAGAGATTTTTTATTAAGTAAGGTAGAAAACTTAAGAAAGCATATAGGTTATTATGAAATTCAAGAACTTGAAAAGGCACAAGAATTAAGTTTAACAGAGGAAGAATTAAGCAACAGACTTAATGATGTAGTTTATCCTAGAATATCTGAGTTGCGGCGAGAGCTGGAGAATACTATAGAATATCAAGATGCTTCAAAGGAATTTCAAGATTTTATGAACATAAATAGAGAACTAGGAGATTCTATATATATAAATATAGAAGAATTTGAAAATCAAATCAATGAATATGATTTTAATGATTTCATTGAAGAATTTACAACTTTGAAAGATATATTCAATGAAATTTTGCAAATAAGCACTGAGATATGTATTTATCCATTTTGGCAAGATGGAGAGGTTTTAGAGGTCAATAATAAAAGAGAAGTATCGTATGCAAATTTAATCATTGATGATTTGGTTTTTCTTGCATATAACAACTTTTTAAATATAGTGGTGATAGAATAAAAAATAAAATATTTTACTTTATTATTCAGAAATGAATTTGCGGTATTTTATATGTTGTATTTCAAGATCAAGATGCAGCTGCATATAATGAAATTTATGCGACGCAACTGGTAAGATTTAAAATGCGAATAATGATCTTTGAAAACTGAATAATACGGTATTAAGAAATTTAAAACATTCATAGCAATTGCAATGTAAACTACATGAAGCTACCCTAATGGGCGCTTATTTTGCAAATGAAAAAGTGATAAATATTTCTCTTTTTTTATTTACAATTAAAGGTAAATGTGATATATTTATCTCAATAAGATACAAATAAATCAAATTAGGAGGTTATTAGTAATGATAAAAAAGCAATTTTATATGGGATTTGTAGGTTTTTTAGGCTTTTTAAGTTTCCGTTACTTTTATTCTGGTAATTTGTTCGATTTATCTTATATTGTATTCTTTGCTTTCTTTTCAAACTTTATTACAGCAAAGATTAGTGGAAGCAAAGAAGATGAGCGATATATTGAAAATAGAAAATCTGCACTAGCATATGTTGGTCAATTTGCCATTGTTGAATTATTTATTATTTGGTGTGCTGTAATGAGGTTCAGAAATATTGCTGTTCTCTGCATTTTAGTCTCAATATCATATGTAATTACATTAAATTTATATGCTATAAAACTATATATACTAGAGGAAAAATAATATGGCTGAATTTGTTTGCAATCTAAAAAAATATAGACAATTAAAAGGACTTACACAAGAACAACTTGCAGAAATAGTTGGTGTTAGAAGAGAGACAATAATGAGACTTGAAAATGAAAAATATAATCCTTCACTAAAACTTGCAGTAGATATTTCTAGGGCTGTAAATACTCCTATTGAAGAAATCTTTATATTCGATTAACTTATATTATAAGATTTATTTTTAATAGCTTATATAGCATATTTTCTATAGTAGATATAGTAAAAATATAAATTTTTATTTAATACCGTATTATTCAGAAATGAATTTGCGGTATTTTTTATGTCGCATTACAAGATCATCATGTAATATACGGAACATTCAATGCAGCTACTAAAATTTAAAATGGATATACTGCAATTAGGTAACACTAAGAAGGGTAAATTTAAGGCGTCAGAGATTCTTTTAATTTATACAACCATATAATGCATAAAGCCTACTAATATTTAACTAGTAGGCTTTAAAAAATACTATTTGTTTTCCAGAGTCTGTAAATAACTTTGTGCTTTAAGATTAAATAGTTCCGATCTGACAACAATTAAATACATGAATAAATTTTAGTTGTCTTTAAATTTATTTATATAGTTGCCAAAATTATAATTAGATATACATAAAATATTATAGTTTTGGCAATAATTTTTATAATAGGGAAGTGTTTCTCAGGCTATAGACTAATTGCTATTTAAACAACCAATTTTTATAGGCTGATTTTAAAATTTTTAGCAATTAATTATATAACATGCTGAGTCCACTTCTTTATTATATTTTGTGACGATAGATATAGC
>JADWMM010000073.1 GCA_015978205.1 Alkaliphilus sp. NP8
CTTTAATCCTAGGAATTATTTTATCAGTTATTTTACTAACCATTTCAGCAGATACTTCTATTCCATAGATTTCATTTAATTGATCATGTATATCCCTGGTAGACATGCCCCTTGCATATAGAGAAATTATTTTATCTTCTATACCTGATATATTTCTTACATTCTTTGGAACTACAGTAGGCTCAAATTCACTATTTCTATCCCTTGGGACCTTTATATCCATATCTCCGAAGTTAGTTTTGACTCTTTTATCTGAATGTCCATTTCTTCTGTTGTCAGTGTCTTTGTTAACTCTATCTCCCTTATCATAACCTAATTCTGCATCAAGCTCCGCTTCTAACATTTCCTGTAGTACATCTTTGAACATATCCTTAAGGTAAGAGTGAAGATTTCCTGCAGATTTTATACCTCCATCTTTAATCATTTCTCTAAAAACTTCTTTTGGTAAAGTTGACATATTAAAACTCCTTTCCAGCATAATTGTCATTGTAAATTATTGCCAGAAAGGAGTTTTATTTTCACTAAAGCACAGATTAATTTACACTACCAACTTGACATTTATAATCATATCATTTACATGATATCACTAATATAATTAGTTTCCAATATTTGAAGGTTAATACGTAATCTGCATAGGCACTATAACAACAAAGACACTCTTAGTATATAAAGAGTGTCTTATCATTACATATGCTTACTTACAGGTTAGTATATTCTTCTTAACGACACACAGGTCTCCACATGCATAGGACTCACCATCTAATTCTTTATTTGCTACTGCCTTTTTTTCAGTTAGATATAGATCCTTGCTTAACTTATTAAAATAACTTAAGTTATTTATAAGGCTATAACAGTGTAAATTAAAATTTAGGTTTATTAAATCTGCCATTGTATTAGTTTCTTCTGCAAAGGCTACAGCATAAAATTTTTCTATTTCCCTTTGACTAAATCCATCAAATCTTTTCATTAAATAATTTAATTCATCTATATTTATATTTTTATCAGCCAGTATATTTGAAAATCTTTCATCCCTGCTGCTTTCTATATAGCAGTTTGGTGCTGTAGTCATTTCTATTCCTAATCCATTACACACCTCTTCTAATTCTTCTTCCTCCATGTGGAGCCATATAGTATTTAGCTTATTATCATCTCTTGATTTTTTAATTGTAATATTCAATTTTTACCTCCATTCTATTTAGTAATTAAGAATATCTCTGCACCATATCTATTGATTAATGCAGAGTTTATGATTGCTTTAAAAGTCATATCATCAATTAATTCCTCATCTGCAGGTTCATTAATCTTAATACACTCCTTCCTAGTTAATATGGTTTTTGCAGTTTGATATAGCGCATAGCCTTCAGCATTTATTTCTTTCAGACAAATTTGTTTAAGGTCAATTCTATTAAGCTTTACTATGTCCTCTGAATTTCTCCGTAGACTTTCATCTACAGTTAGAAGAAATAGAATAGCAATATACCTTGACGATATATTATAGATGTCCTGATCTTGGTTTTGGAGAGAATTATAGAATCTTTCCTTATGCTTATGATTTAAAAATATTTCGCCTTTAAAATTTTTTACTAAACTCTTTAATCTTTCTTTTAAAAAGTAATTATTTATCTTTACAAAGCATTCTCTGACTAGATCCTTATACATACATCTATCCACATTAATTTTAAAATCAGAACCAATGTATCAACATTTATTCCATCTATTATTGACATTAGTAACATTGCAGTTGCATTCTCTATCACCTCCTTTACATTTAAAATAATTATTGATAACTATACCACTTCTTCTTGGCTGGAAATTTGGAACCATAACCATCAGTTGTTCTATTACTTCCAAAGATGTACCATACATAAATATTTTTGACATTGTTCTCAATCCTTTCTTTCTGTTTTTAGGCATAAAAAAATGGCGAAGTTTATTTGGTCTTAAT